>JAAELT010000074.1 GCA_024226315.1 bacterium
CCCAACGCCCGCCACTGCATGGCCTCGGCGGTGGTCGCCTTCATCCAGACCTTCGGCATCGACGAGCCGGCCGGCAACTACGACGACATCGAGCTGACCGACACCATCGTCACCTGGGGAGCGAACATGGCCGAGTGCCACCCCATCCTGTGGTCGCGGGCGACCGACCGCAAGCTCGCCGACCCGGAGCGGGTGAAGGTGGTCAACCTCACCACCCAGAGCAACCAGTGCTCGGACCTCGCCGACCTCGAGATCATCTTCAAACCCGGCAGCGACCTGGCGATCTGGAACTACATCGCCCGCGAGATCGTCAAGCGCCAGGCCTGGGACAAGGACTTCGTCGAGAAGCACTGCGTCTTCGCCACCGGCCCCTACGACGTCGGCTTCGGCATGCGCTCGAGCGACGACAAAGCCTACCCGCCGGAGAAGGACACCCTGGCCAAGGAGAAGAGCGTCAAACTGGACAAGTGGGAGGCGGTCGCCCAACGCCAGGAGGCCGGTGCCGAGGTGGCGCAGAACAACACCAAGAAGCCGGTCAAGCACTGGCTGATCTCCTTCGAGGAGTTCCAGAAAGGCGTCGAGCCCTACACCCTGGACTTCGTCGCCGAGCTGTCGAAGGGCGACGCGGACGAATCCCTCGACG
>JAAELT010000075.1 GCA_024226315.1 bacterium
GCTCCACCGCCTTTTACGCCCCCGCCGCCGGCGGCCTGGGCGTGGGCGGCCACTGGCTCACCCACACCGCCCAGATCCAGTCCGCTGCCCCCTACGGCGTCGGCCTGCAAGGGGCCGTCGTCACTGTGAACGGGCAAACATTCACCGGCGACCTGATCCTCGTCACCACCGACACCGTCAGCCTGGCGGGCTATGGCCGCACCCTGACCCCCAGCTTTGCCGACCGCGTGCTCATCGAGGCGGAAGCGGCAAACCTGCGCATCAGTGGGCCAGCGGGCCAGAGAGTTGGCTACTCTGGCTATACCGGCCCGATCACCATCACCGAACACACGGACGAACTGGACCGCATCGAACTGAACGGGGCGCTCGCCCGCGACCTATTCCTGGCGCTGGCCCCCGCCGAGAGCAGCATCACGCCCGTGGAGACCGCCTCCTTCCAGGCCGAGATCGCTTCCAACCAGGACGATACCTACACCCTCACCGTCGCGCCGCCCCTGGGCTGGCAAGCACAGATCGACGCCAGCGGACGCATCACCATCACCCCCGCCCTCGACGCCGTACCTGGAAAATACAAAGTCCACGTCGCGGCCCAATCCGCCTCTCCCCCCTCATCGGGGGGAGCCGGAGGGGGGCCGCTGTTCACCACCGCCATACACCAGGTCACCATCCTGCCCTGGCAAGGACTCGAACTATCCATCGCCCCCGACCCAATGACCACCGTCCCGATGGGGCCGGTCATTGCGGAAGAGGACGCATTCGACGTCAACAACGGCCAGGTCCAGGTTCCCGGTGCGGCCTACATCGCTGCCATCACCAACACCTCCTCCAACGGCCACACATTCGACGTCCAGGTGATCCCCGACGGATTCCCGGCGGAATGGATCATGCTCGGTGGCGCGGGCCGCTCGCCCACCACCACCATCACCCTGCACGCGGGCAGAAGCGGCAACCTGGGCGTCTACGTCTCGCCCACCGGCCTGGACACACTGCCCCCGGTCGGCAGCGAGTACCCCTTCACCGTCCACGCCACGGCAGCGGATGACCCGGCGCTCACACAGAGCGCCTCGGAGACGTTCATCATGCCGCCCATCCCCTTCGCCCACGTCTCGGCCCAACCCGCCCTCGTCTATGCCACGCCCGGCCTCAGCACTACCTTTGAAGCCAGCGTGCGCAACGTCGGCAACATCTCCGACACCTTTGACCTCGACGTCACCTTGCCGGTCACGACCTGGGCCACCCTTGCTCCCCCCTCGCCGCTCACTCTTTCGCCAGGGGAGGCGTCCGCCCAAACCATCCGGATCGCCACCCCCAGCGGCGAACTAGGCCGCGACTACCGCGTCAAGGTGGGCACCTGGTGCGGCCCGTACAAACCATCCGCAGAAGTCACCGTGCGTATGGTCGGCCCCAACGCATTGAGCGTATACCGCAGCGGGCAAGAAATCGCCCTATGCCTGCCCGACGACGCCGTACTGCCCCTCGTGCTCGACTTTATGGGGCTGTCCGTCGGTGAGGTCGAGGCTGGCTGCGACGGCAACCTCTCGCCCTCGACCACCTCCCGCGACCGGCTGGCCTCCGCTGCCCGCGCCGTGGCAAACCACACCTCTGGCATCTCCCTCGTCACCGCCGACGATGACCCTTCGACAAGCTCAGGGCAGGTCCTGCGCCAGATCGCCGAGAGCATCGAGGCCCACACCACCTGCGCGGACCTGGCTTCCGACGTGCAAACGCTGCAAACCGCCGTGGCGGACCTGCAAGCCCAGGCGTGCGCCATCGGCCACCACGGCGTCAGCGCCGTCTTTCGCCCCGGCTCCACATTCACCCTCGTCGACCATCCCGCCACCTACACACTCGCCATTCGCAGCCAGGGCACGCTGACCACCACCTACGAAGCAAACCTGCAAATCGACGCAGCGGCAAATCTCCAGATCCTGAACCCTCAAATCTCCAATCCCTTCACCGTGACAATTAGAGCGGGGGACGAGTTCACCGTTCCCGTCGCCGTTACGCCTACCATCGTGGGCAACCATAGCCTGCGGGCGGACGTAACGACCGTAGGGCAAGCTGCTATCTTGCCCCACACCCAGGCCAGGGCCGCGCTGCGCAGCCTGGACGCCTACCTCGACGTCGTACAAGTGAGCGCGGATCCGGCCTTTGTCGAATATGGCTCCGGGACCCTGACCGGCCTGTACGCGCAGATCGCCAACCTGACCCAGGCCCCGCTCACCGGCCAGGCACAGACCCGCGTGTGGGACGCGAGCGGCACACCCATCTTGACCGGCACGCGCACCCTGCAATTCGAAAGCGCCCTGCTCCCGCTGCAACACGACTTGATCACCCTCGACACCACCGGCATCGTCACCGGCGTCTACACCGTCACTCTGGAAGTGTTCGACACCGCAGGGGGCGACCTCATCCCGCGCGGTACCGGCTGGGGCCTCTTTGCCGTGGGACAAGCCATCCGGGCCAGTTCAGAGGTGATTCCC
>JAAELT010000076.1 GCA_024226315.1 bacterium
ACATCCCGGTCGTCGAGATCGCGGGAGTGTTCAGAACCGCCAGCTCCCTGCCCTCTGGATGTCCTCGCACCGCGGAGCCACGAGCCCGAGGTCAACCTCCCTGATGCGTTGAGTGGCTCGAGCGTGTCCCAGGGTCTGGGCGCTCGAGGCCGAGAGCACCGAGATGTCAGAGGACCCGAGAGTCAAGGCGCTCCGACAAGCGCCCCAGATGAAGTGCGTCCGTATCGAGCCCCGGCGGCGAGTTGGTGGCAGTCATGCCGTGGGATAGTCGGTTTGAGGCCAGATATCAGCCGCTTGGAAGCAACCAGTGGTTGATTGTTGGGACCAGGAGACCGGTCGTCGATTGTAAGTCGCTGATTCGTATAGGCTTAGTGGTGCCTGGCACGAGGAGCGGGGACATTCGCCGTGGGAACCGTTCCCACGGCGGTTCGAGTTTGCCCATTCGTGCCGGGAACCGTTCCCACCGCGACTTCAGTTCCCCCATTCGCGCCGGGAACCGTTCCCGCGGGTGCTTCGGTTCCCCCATTCGTGCCGGGAACGGTTCCCGCGAAGCGGCCGGTTCACCCATTTGAACCGGGAACCGTTCCCGGGTGGCTCGTGCATTCCCCACTCGTGCCGGGAACCGTTCCCGGGTGGCTCGTGCATTCCCCACTCGTGCCGCTAGAATTCCAGGTCGAGCGCCTTGGCGAGGAACCGGGTCATCGGCGCCCCGATCCGGCAGCACTCGACGAAGCGGTCGAGGAAATCGTCACGCAGGGCGTCGGCCTCCTCGAACTCCACCATCGCCACGTAGTCTTTGCGCTTCAGGTCTTCGATCAGCGGGTGCTCGGGGTCGAAGCCCTTGGGCCCGCGCTTGAGCGATTCGCCGCCGAGCTCGAAGGTTTCTCGGAAGGCCTTGCCGCCGATCGACTGCTTCCAGGCCCGCGGCCGTGCAACGATCGCCTCGCGGATGGCCTTGAGCGCCGCCCCGTCGGGGTGCCAGATACCGGTGCCGCCGTAGACCTTCCCGGACGACAGGCTGAGGTAGAAACCCGGTGCGTGAACGTCCTTGCCTCGCTTGTGCCGGAACTGGGCGGCGACGTTGGTTTTGTAGGGGGTCTTGTCTTTCGAGAACCGGGTGTCGCGGTAGATGCGGAACAGCGACCCGCCGACCGGCCTGGGATCCGCGACGAAATGGCGGCTGATCTCGCGCAGCGGACCTGCGAAGTCGCTGATCAGCTGCATCATGGGGTCCCGCACCTCGGCCTGGTAGCGTTTCTTGTTGGCGCCGAACCAGTCACGGTTGTTGTTCTCGGCGAGGTCCCGCAGGAAGTCGAAGAGCTCGGGTCCGATCGGTTGGGCGCACATTCGCGGGTCTCCTGTTGTCTGACGCCTTGGGCGGACTACAGCGGGTAGCCGATCTCTTCGATCTCCGGGCGCAGGTCCTGGAGCTTGGCCTTGGGATTGAGCGAACGGACGAGGAACTCGGTGAGGCGCTCGTGGGCGTAGATCTGTTGGATGGCCCGGGGATTGAGTCGATCGCCGTAGTACTCCTCACCCCATTTGCGGTAGGTCTCGGGATCGCCGTCGAGGAAGCCGGTCAGGATCAGCGACCCGTCCGGATCCTTGCCGCCCGGATCTTCGACCGGGCCGGCTTGCCAGGAGTCGTCGTCGTTTCGGCGCCAGAGGCAGAAGGTGGTTTTCTCGATGACGAACGCCGGTTCCTCGACGAAAGCAGTGAACTCGGCCGGCACGGCGTCGACGACGCCCGGCCAGGGGCAGTCTTTCGCCATCTTCGCGCCGACCACGAAGCCCCTCATGATGGCGCCGTTCTGACTGAAGAGGATCAGCCAGTCGTCGCCCTCGCCGTTGCGCATCGACGAAAGCATCTCGCCCGGGGCCCAGCCGGCGTTGAAGGAGAAGTAGCGGTATTCCCACTCCGGGCACAGGATCGCGTCGAGCGCCGCCAACGACTGGCTGCGGCGGCGCAGATCCTCGATTCCGGGCAGGAGTTTCAGGCTGTCGGCGATGCTCACGGGAGAAGTTTAAATCATCGGACGGGCCTTTGGCCCGTCAATCCGACCGGGTCAGTGGACCCAGTCGCTGGTCGAAGCTCTCTCGAGCTGCTGCCGTTCCTCGAGATCCCAGACCTCGAGCTGCTGCGCGTCGCGCTCTCGACGCCGCTTGAAGGCCCACAGAGCGAGGGTGGTGATGAGCATCCACAGAGTGGTCGAGCTGCCGAGCAACGGCACCCATTTGCTCCACAGATCGAGATGCCGCCAGAACCGGCTCTCGTCGGCCGACAGGGAGGCGCCCGTGGCGTGGTGGTAGGCGTCCCCGAAGGTTCGCCCATCGGCAAGATGATCGAAGATTCTGGCCGTGACCAGGGCGCCGTGACGATCGACGACATAGCGCACGAACGCGGCCGACAGAGCGTAGGCGCCAGCCGCCGAGTGAGCGCCGGCCTGAAATCTGCGGTCGAGCTCGGCCAGAGTGATGCCGCCGCGGCGGAAAGTGGCCAACGAGACCCGCGCGCGATCCTCGAGCTGCCACTCGCGGGCGGCGTGGACGGCCAGGCCCTCGTTGAACCAGCGTGGCACGCCGTGGTGGCCGGCGGCGCGGGAGATCAGCACATGAGCGATTTCGTGGTGCAGCACCGTTTCGAGCGAGCGGTCAGGGTAGGCTGGCACCCGGCTGGGAATCAGCACCACCAGGCCCGCGCCCGAGACCGCGTAGGCGACGGCCCAGGACGGTGCGCGCCGGGCCGCCGGCGTGTCCTCCGGCGCCAGTACCACCCTGATCGGGGGTCCCGGATTCTCGAGCCCGAGTAGATCCATGGTCGCCAGTAGGGGGGCGCGGTCGAGGTCCGAGAGCTGCTCGGCCTGGGAGGTCAGCCGGACGGGTGCCTCGAAGTGCAGCTCGGGAGGCTGGCGATCCGCCCGGCAGGGGACGCCGAGGACGGCGCAGAGCACGACGACGAGGACGCCCGAGAGCCGCCTCGCCGGCACCGTGCTCCGGCGATCGATCGGGTAGTGGTCGTCGAAAGGTCGTGGCAATACGATACCTCGGGTGTAGACTAACAGGCGGTGCCTGACCTGTCCCAGTCGTGAGGAGATCCGGTGAGTCGGACCAAGATTCTCGCCATCGACGACGAGCCCGACCTGCTCGAGCTCTTGGAGCTGGTGCTCGAGAGGAACGACCTGCTGGTGCTGACCGCCGCTGACGGCAACGAGGGTCTGGCTCTGGCCCAGGCCGAGAACCCGGACCTGATCTTGCTTGACCTCATGATGAAAGGCATGGATGGCTGGGAGACGCTGCGGCGCTTGAAGCTCGACGAGCAGTGCCAATCGATCCCGGTGGTGATCCTCTCGGTGCGCTCGGAGCCCAAAGAGAAGATCCGCGCGCTTCAGGAGGGTGCGATCGACTACCTCACCAAGCCCTTCTTGGTGCCCGACAGTCTGGACCGGATCAGGGCGATCCTGGCGACCGATCGTCTGCGTGAGCTGGGTGGCGGGGGTGGGACGTCCGGTGGTGAGTGAGGCCGGCATCGCAGCAGTTCCACCGGAGCCGCTGCCGTCAGACCGGGAAGAACTGCTGGCAGCTGTCGGCAAGCACAAGGCCTCGATCTATCTGATGGTGCGCACCACCCTCGACGACCTGGAGGCGGTGGCTCCCTGGGAGGGGCTCTACTACCCGCCGACAGGCACGGAGGAGTTCCTCAGCATGGAGACCGCCCTGGTGGCGATGATCGAGGACATTCCGCAGCGGGTCGAGTCCCTGACCCGAGAGCTGCTCGACGAGACCGCGGACGACGACACCCGGGAAGCGGGCGAGAACCTGGAGTTTTATTTCCAGGGCATCCAGATGAGCGTCTCCAGCGAGCTCGAGAAGCTCAAACGCAATCTCGATGGCTATCGAGCCACTGTCGCCCCCCAGCCGTTGAGTGGCGAGCAGCGGGCCTTCTCGTGTGAGATCAGTGCCGATCTGAAGGGAAAATACACCAGCTCGATCATGGGAGCCGCTGCCAGCCTGATCGCCGAAAGGCGCTGGAACGGTGTCGAGATCGAGCCGCTGCTGTTTCCAGAGAAGGCAGAGGAGTTCGACCGCAACGAACGGCTGGTGGAGACTCTCAGCGAGGTGACCGAGAGCATTTCCGGTTTTCTCGAATTGGTGCCGTTGCTGGATCTGGTGGCGAGCTGGAAGCTGCATCGCCGGGTCGACCAGTACGCTCTGGCGCCGCTCTACACGCTGCTGGGCAACCTCGGTATGCTGATGCAGGTCAGCAGTCGCCGAGCCCTTTATTCCGGCGACTACCACCAGATCCAGCGGCGCGAGACCCTGCTGAGCACCCGCTTCAACGAGCTGACCACGCTCCACAACATGACCTGGGGCACGGTTCCCGATGCTGGTCGATTGGAAGCCGAGGCGGTCTATCCGGCCATGGTTCAGAAGGCCACCGAGCTGGCGGCGGTTCTCCACATCGAGCTCCTGAAGAAGATCATCGGCGAGAAATCGGTCAAGGACCTGCTGGTCATCGTCACCATGGAGAAGGAGGACGAAGCCTCCGGCCTGAGTCTGGGCGACGAACGGCGCAAGTCCCGCCGGCGCCGTGTGGCCGAAGAGCTGCGGCCGCTCATTCCGCTGCTCTACGACGAAGACCTCAAGACGTTTCTCGAGCTGCTCTTGGGATCGGTGCTCAAGAGGGCGTCTCTGGCGATCCAGAGGGAGAGCCTTGCCCAACCCGAGCTGAAGGTCGTGCGGCCGGATGAGATGCCGCCGGCCGGCGAAGCGGCGGCAGTCGAGCCCGCCGCCCCCGAGACCGCGGCGGAGCTGTTGGCGCCGCTTCCCGAGGATCTGACAGATTCCTCGTTGGAACCCCCGGGGCTCGACTCGCCGACTCCGGGTGTCGACGCCGGCAGCGCCCGGCTGGAAGCTCTGCGAGCGTTGCACGAGGTCTTGCAGCCCCTGCTCTCCAGGACCGGTGCGCACCGCAAGTCCTTCGAGCTGGTCCGGCGTCTGCTGAAGCAGCAGCGGAGTATTCCCACCGGCCTGCTCGACTCGATGCGCCCGTACCTGCACGACCTGATGAACTCGCTGATTCCGAAGATGCACGAGGACGGCGAGCTCGGTGATCTGTACAACAACTATGGCGAGAAGTTGCTCGAGCAGTGTCAGGTGTTGTGTGATCCGAGCCTGCACGTGGGCTCGTGGGGCGCCGACGTGCCTGGCGCCATGGAGAAAGTGCTCGATCTCCTGAACCGTCTCGCAATCGTCACCCGCGGCTCGATCGAGAGCCTCTCCACCGAGCTGGAAGCCTCGAGCCCGTCGTTCTGAGACCACCTCGCCAGAACACAGGGAAGGCCGCGTTGATGCGTATGAGCCGGTGGTTGAAGCGCTGGCTTTCGGGCCGTCCGCGATTGCGCGGTGTTGCGCTCGCCCTGCGGCGAAGACTCCGCGCCGCGAGCTCGGCGGGTGGGCACTGGGACGCCCGAGTGCACGCTGTCGAGTCCGGAGCTGCCGCGGGCTGGCTCGACAGCGAGCTGATCGAGCGCGAGTACATCCGGGCGCAGATCTCCGGCGATCGGCAAGTCGACTATCTGAGGCACTTCCTGCGCCGTCACGTGCGGGATCCGCCGGTGGCCAGAGCCCTGAGCCTTGGTTGCGGCGGCGGCAACCTGGAGCGCGCCCTCGTCGATCTCGGAGCCACCGAGCGGATCGACGCCCTCGATCTCAGCGAGGAGTCGATCCTCCTCGCCCGGCGCGAGGCCGAGGCGGCGGGGATCGCAGGCCGTATCGATTACCGTGTCCAGGACATCGACCAGCTGGAGCTGCCGGCCGCGGAGTACGATTTCGTCGTCGCCAAGATGGCGCTGCATCACTTCCAGAATCTGGAGCACATCTACGATCAGATCGATAGGGCCCTGGTGCCGGGCGGGCTCCTGATGTTCAACGAATTCGTCGGACCGTCCAGGTTCCAATGGGCGCCGGGGCAGCTCGAGCTGATGAATCGCCTGTTCGAGAGGCTGCCGAAGGAGATACGCAAGCGGGCGCCCTACACGCGGATCTATCCGCGGGCCGAAGAGGATATGATCGCCACGGATCCGTCCGAAGCTGCCCGATCCGCGGAAGTCATGCCGTTGCTGCGCCAACGCTTCGACGTCGTCGAGCACAAGCCCTACGGCGGCTCTCTGCTTCACATCGTCCTGGCGGACGTCATGGATCAGATCGACCCATCGAGCGAGAGCCATCGCTCGCTGCTGCGGTCTCTCTGCGAATTCGAGAAAGCGCAGATCGACAGCGGAGCGCTGGCGAGCGATTTCGCGTACGTGGTGGCGCGCAAGCAGGCGGCGGGGGCCTGAGTGGGTTCTTCGCACCAGCTCGAAGCCAAGCGCCCGACGTCTGACTGATCCTGGATTGTAACAATTCGCGTAACACTCCTGGCGAGAAGGGCTCGGTCGTCGATCGAGTCGTAGGCGTCTCAATACCTAATGTGACTAAACAAAAGAGACTTTGTTGGCTTCCTTAATGGCGAATGCAAGGTCGACTGGCGAGAATCCACCCATCACGACGACGAGGACCCCAAAGAAACGAAGACACAGGAGATCGCCATGACCACCGCCAACAGCTGCCCCGCAAACCTCGATCGATCCGCCCGGAGGGCGAACGTGCCGAGGTTCCTGGCGGTGGGGGTGTTGGCCGCGCTGGCGCTCGTGGCGGCGCCCTCGGAGCTCTACGCAAATCAGGTTTACAAGGCCTGCGGTTCGAAATGGTTGCGTAAAGCCAAGAAGCTCGAGGCGTCACAAAAGGTCTGGTTGATGGAAAAGCGTTCGGCGGAAGCCGCCGTCGACCTCGACGGTGACGGCCGCGATGACGTCATCAAGATGACGAGCAATCCGAGCTTCCGAGATTGTGACATCCGGCGCAATTGGAACCTCAAGGAAACCACCATCCGCATCGAGCTCGCCACCGGCAAGACCAAGCTGTTCTACTGGATCAACGGCATTCTGGTGGAGAAGATGACGATTCTGAAGACTGAAGGGCGCATCCTGGTATCGGGAGTCAACGCCGAGGGCAGCAGCGTCAGCAAGTGGATCGATTACAGAAATGGTTCGGAACCGCCGCTTCCGACCCTGGTCGCCGAGGCCGGCGTCTCCGAGGCCACCGAGTTGGACCGGGTCGCCGGCCTGACGCCGCGGGCTGTGGCACAGACCGCCGCCGTCTACGAGCCCTAGAGAAGAGCCCGGCGGCTCGCCGGGCGATGGGATATGCTCGGTGCCGCCCATGCGCCGAACGTATCTCAGCCAGCTCGCCGGAACAGTGATGCCGCTCCTGGTGCTGCCGATCCTGGCGGCGCTCCATGCTCAGGGCGCCGCCGCCCAGACGGTCGCCACGGGGCAGACCGCCAGCGGCGCCTTCTACCGCATCGAGGTCCCGGACGGCTGGCAGGCCGAGGACGGACTGGCCCTGTGGAATCACGGCTTCAGCCTGGATCCGATCGTCCCGGTGACCGACATGGGGCCTCTCGCCTCCGTCCAGCTGGCCCAGGGCTACGCGGTGGCCGCCTCGAGCTACAGCCTGTCGGGCTGGGCGCTCTTCCAGACCGCGCAGGACAGCCGTGAATTGGTCGAGGCGTTCGAGGCGCAGTTCGGCGTGCCCGACCAGGTCCTGATCACCGGCGCCTCGCTCGGTGGCATCGTCACCGCCCAGGCGATCGAGCAGGGTGACCTGGGCAACGTGGTCGGGGCGCTGCCGTTTTGCGGCGCCATGGCCGGCAGCCGCCTGTGGGACGGCGCTCTCGACCTGCGCCTGCTCTACGACTTCGTGTGCGGCGGCGTGCTCGGGGCCTCCATCCCTGGCGGCGCCGACGGGCTTCCGTTCCCGCTCGACCCGGGCTACGACGAGGTCGACATGGGGCTGGCTGTCGAGATCTGCGCCGGGGTACTGACCCCCTTCCCGACCTCGGGCCAGCAGGCCAGATTGGCTCAGATTCTGTCGGTGACCGGCATCCCCGAGAGCTTCCTGCTCACCGACATGGGCTTCGCGACGTTTGCCCTCCACGACCTGGTGTTCGACCCCGCGAAGCTCGCTGGCGGCATGGCGATGGAGAACGCCGGCGTCGACTACGGCGACGCGGCCGTCAACGCCGGGATCGAGCGGGTGGTCGCCGATCCCGTGGATCGCCTGGAGCTCTTCGATCAGTACACGCCCTCGGGCGACGTGGGAGCTGTGAAAATCGTCTCGCTGCACACCGACAAGGACGGGTTGGTGATCGTCGAGAACCAGAGCGAGTACGCCTCGGTGGTTCCGGAAAGCCGCCTGACAGTGGCGATCGTGGTGGAAGACACACCCAGCCACTGCGGCTTCAACGAGGCCGAGCTCTTGGCCGGCTGGGAGTCGCTGCGTGCTTGGGTAGCGGGCGCGCCGCAACCCACCGCCACCACCATCCAGAGTGAATGCGAGACACTCGACGGTGACGGCACCGCTGCCGGGCCGTGCCGGATCGATCCCGGATTCGTGATCCCCGATCTCGACGGCAGGGTCCGCCCGCGAGGGCTGATCTTCGTCGACGGTTTCGAGTCCGGGGACACGGCAGCGTGGGCCGGCGGTTAACAAGGAGGATTCTCATGGGTTACGAGGTTGATATCCACGATCTGAAGTTCCAGCTCTTCGATTGGCTGCCAGCGGAAGACTTGCTCGGCGCCGAGAAATTCGCCGACTGGGACATGGAGAACGTCGAGATGGTGATCGACGAGGCGGTGCGTATCGCCCGCGAGGAGCTCGGCCCCACCAACGAGGACGGCGACCGCATCGGCTCGCACTGGGAAGATGGCCGGGTCACGGTGCCCGAGTCGTTCAAGAGCGCCTACCAGACCGTTCGCGAAGGCGGCTGGGTGGGCTGCGTGAGCAGCCCGGAGTACGGCGGCCTCGGGCTGCCGGACCTGGTCGGCGCGGCGGTCAACGAGCTGTTTGCCGGCGCCAACCTGTCGTTCTCGCTGTCGAGCCTGCTGACCCGGGGCACTGCCCACCTGATCGAGAACTTCGGCACGGACGAGCTCAAGGCGACCTACTGCGAGCGCCTGATCTCCGGCGAGTGGACCGGGACGATGTGTCTCACCGAGCCGCAGGCGGGCTCCGACGTCGGCGCCAGCACCAGCAAGGCCGAGCCGCAGGACGATGGCAGCTACCTGATCAGCGGCGAGAAGATCTTCATTACCTACGGCGAGCACGACATGACGGACAACATCGTCCACGCGGTGCTCGCCCGTACTCCCGACGCCCCCGCCGGCACCCGGGGGCTGTCGCTGTTTGCCGTGCCCAAGTTTCGGGTCGCCGCGGACGGCGCGCTCGGGGAGCCGAACGACGTCTACTGCGCCGGGGTCGAGCACAAGCTGGGCATCCACGGCTCGCCGACCTGCTCGATCATCTTCGGCCGCGAGGGCGCCTGCCAGGGTTTCCTCCTGGGCGAGGAGGGGCAAGGCATGCGGCAGATGTTCCAGATGATGAACTCCGCCCGCCTGGAGGTGGGGCTGCAGGCCGCCGCGGTGGCCGGCGCCGCCCAGCAGGCAGCCCTGGCCTACGCCAAGGAGCGTCTGCAGATGCGCCACTGGACCGGCGGACCGGGCCAGGTGCCGATCGTCGAGCACCCCGACGTCAGGCGCATGCTGCTGTCCTCGTCCGCCTACGTACAGGCGATGAGAGCGTTGTTGCTGCGCACGGCCTACTACATCGACATGGCGCACGTCGCCGAGGGCGAGGAGCGCGAGCGCTACCAGGCCCTGGTCGAGCTGCTCACCCCGGTGTGCAAGGCGTGGTGCTCGGATTGGGGATTCCGGGTCACCGAGTGGTGCCTGCAGGTCTTCGGCGGCTACGGCTACACCCGGGACTACCCGGCCGAACAGTATCTACGCGACAACAAGATCGCCTCGATCTACGAGGGGACCAACGGCATCCAGGCGCTCGACTTCGTGGCCCGCAAGCTTCCCGCGCGTGGCGGCCAGGCGGTGCGCGAGGTTCTGGGCGCGGCGGCGGCGACGGCCAAGGAACTCGCCGGCGACGACCAGCTGGGCGGCTCGGCCCGGCTGTTGGGCGAGGCTGTCGCCCAGATCGGCGCGATCCTCGAACAGGTGCCGAAGCGTGACGACGGACGGTTGATCGTGGTGCTCAACGCGGTGCCCATGCTCGACTCGTTCGGCACCCTGCTGGGCGCCCACTTCCTGCTCGAACAGGCGTCGATGGCCAGCGGACGGCTGGCTGAGCTTTTGGCCGAGAAGGGAGTCGACCCGGCCGATGCCCGCGAGCTGCTCGAGAGCAACGAGGACGCCGCCTTTCTACACAACAAGGTGCAGTCGGCGATGCATTTCTGTTACCGGGCGCTGCCGTCCGTCACCGCGCAGAGCGTGGCGATCCTGGCGGGTGAGAAGACGGCGATGGAGGCGGTTTTTTAGGAATCGCGGGGAGCCGCGAACTCTTCCTTGACCGTGGGGCGTTCCAGCACGATGAAGGTGAGCACGCCGAGGATCGTGCCGAACGGGATGCTGAGCACCGACACGGCTGCAGCCACCTGACACAGGGTTCGTTTCTGCCGCTTGCGGATGCATACGCCGGCGTACAGTTTGAGCGATCCCAGCGCGGCCATGAAGACGAACAGGAACCCGCCGATGAGAGCGAACATCCACGCCATGATCGCGAGGCCCTCTTCCGCTGCCTGCTCCTCGATGGCGGCGACGCTGCCGAGCATGATTCCCATCACCACGTAGATGAGACAGAAAAGAGACGCGAACACCGAGAAGCCTCCGAGGACGAAGTAGCCCCAGGAGAGCAGTTTCAGGTGCTCGGTATTCAGGATCGCTTGTCGATCTTGATCGCCTCGTTCTTGCTCGCCGGTCATGGCTCGCCTCCCGTCAGTCTTCTCGGGTTTATCTAGAAATGAGATCCTACCATCTTGCCGCGGACCGGCGGTCAGGCCACGCCGCAGTCGACTAAGATTGCCGCCGAGAGAGGAGAGACAGACATCATGAATACACATCACGGATCCAGGCAGACGCTGGCGCTGCTACTCGGCCTGCTCGTGGCCCCCGCGGCGCTCGCGGCGGTGCCGTTCGACGCTGAAATCACCCTCGTTCCGGAGATGGAAGATCCGGCAGGGATCGTCGCTGAGCCACGGCGCGAGCGCGAGGCCCTGCAAGACAACACCGAGGCCCGTCGGGGGCTCGACCTGTTGCGGCAGCAGGTTACCGGGCTGTGGCCGCGTATCCGGGAGATCGATCTGGTGGAGCTGTCGCGCTACCAGGTGGAGCAGACCCGGGGCTTCGAGCTGCCGGCGGCGCCGGGTGAGCTCACCGGCCGGGTCCTGGCGAACGATGAGGAGTCGGGGCTGTGGCATCTTGAGCTGCGCGGGCCACGTCTTCCGGCGCGTTTCGACATCGTGTATCGATTCCTCCACGTCTTCGCCACCTTCGATCCGGCGACCGGCGAGATCGATCGGCTGACCGTCACCATCCGTGGCTGGGTGGAAGAATGAGACATCTCGAATCCACTTCCTTTCGGCTCCTTCCGGCGGCGGCTCTGCTGCTCGCTCTGATGTTCGGCAGCGTCCATCCGGCTCGGGCCACCGCCTTCGCCTACCACGACTACGATGGCATGGTGGCTGAGCTCCAGGCGTTCGCCGCAACGTATCCGGGCCTCGCGGAGCACTTCACCGCCCAGGACGCCTACGGCCTACCGACCGTGCCCGATGGTGCCCTGGATCTCGAGCAACACATCCTGCGCATCACCAACGAATCGCTGGGCCTCGACAAGCCCGAGGTGCTGATGGTCGGAGTACAGCACGGTGACGAGATCGTCAGCCTCGAGGTCTGCCTGGAGCTCGCCCGGCTGTTGCTCGAGAGCTACGGCACCGATCCCTGGCTCACCGAGCTGGTCGATCGCCGAGAGATCTACATGATACCGCTGGCCAATCCCCACGGCTTCAACCACGGCGTGCGTTCGAGCCCGGGCGACGAGGGCTCCGAGGACATGAACCGGGACCACATCTACGATCGTTGCACCGGCTTCTGCGCGTTCGACGACGAGGACAGCCTGTCGACGGTCGGCGCGCGGGCGATCCACGAGCTGGCGCGGCGCCACCTGTTCCGCGTCATGCTCGACTATCACGGCGGCATCGAGATCATCATCTACCCCTGGGGCACGCCGCTGCACACCGCCAATACCGAGAGCCCGGACGAGGCGGGCGCGGACGCGCTCGGTTTGCGGATGCAGAGCTTCGGCGGGCCCTACAACGGGCTCTCTCCGGTGGGCACGTCCAACGATCTGCTGGGCGCGGTCCACGGGCCGATGGACGACACCGCCTACGCCTCGAGCTGGGACGTGGCGAACGCCGATCCCCTGTGGCCCACCGACGGCTGGCGGGCGGTGGCGTACACGATCGAGATCTCGAACCAGAAGATGCCGCCGGTCGCGACCCTCGGGGGCGACGCCGACCTGTTGACACCGGGCGGCCTCGAAGACGGCTACGTGCCCAAGAACGTGCGCGTCGGCCTGGCCGCCATCGACATCGTCGAGCCCTACATCCTGTGGACCAACCGGGCGTCGATCCCGGCCCAGGTCGGCGAGGGTGAACCCTTCACCGTGGAGTGGGAGGTGCGAGGCTGCTTCGAAGTCGACGACACCCACGTGCGCTGGGGCACCGACCCGGATCCACTCACCACGTTCTCCGGGCAGACAACCTCGCAGCAGCAGACCACCGGCACGCCCTGCTTCGAGACGCCGACCCTGTTCAGTGCCGAGGTCAGCATCCCGACGGCCGGCACCTACTACCTGACGCCGGCGGCGCAAGTCGATTCGAGCCTGCTCGATCAGGGTAATCCGACGCCCAACCTCTTGCCTCAATCCTGGCTGGTGCGTTCGCGCACCGAAGACGGGCTGCTGGAGACGAACTCGGTGGATCCAACCGAAGTCAACAACGTCCGCGGGCAAATGTTCTGGGGCGTCGAGGCTCTCGAGATCCAGGTCGGAGAAGGATCTTTGATCTTTGCCGACGGCTTCGAGTCGGGCAACACGTCGGCCTGGAACTGATGGAGACCGCCGTGCGACACGCTGCCTCTCTCGTCCTGCCGGCACTCCTGTTGTCCTTGGTTGGTGCCGTGCCGGCGGCCGGGGAGCCGGTGACCGTCGGCTACCAACTGATCTACAACCCCTGAAAGGTGGCGATCGCCGACGGTTCGTTCGAGCGTGCCACCGGGCGCGAGATCACCGCGATGAGGTGATCGGGTCGCCCTGATCCGCGTTACTTCATGAGACCGACTCGCGGATCCCTCGCGCGGCGTGGCACGCACTCGTAGCCGATAGAGCACGCCCGCGCGGCCCGGGTCTCTCTCCGAAGAGCGGACGGCGTCCGGTAGGGACCCGTCTACACGTCTGAACTTGGCGGGCCACGCGCCGCCCCTTAACGCTGAGGAGCGTCACTCATGAAGAAGGTTCTGTATCTGACCATGCCTCTCGTCTTCATCCTGGTCGCCTTGTCGGCCGTCTTCAAGGCCACCGCCGTCGGATCCCTGACGGTGTACGACACAAGCTGCTCGACTCTGTGCGACGCCAAGGATCCGCGGTGTCTCCTGGTCAACTACCGCAACGCCGACGAGGTCGGCGAGCTGGAGGACCTGCGCGAGAAATTCCAAGAGCCGGCTCCGCTCAAGGTGGCCCCGGAGGACATCGCCGACATCTTTTCGATGCACGAATATCTCGACACGATGAGGACCCGGGGCAACATCTCGGTGGATACTCGCGGGAAGGTGACCCACAGCGGTCAGCCGCGCAGCGTGATCTTCGAGTTCCGGGACGGCATCTTCACGCAGACCGCCGACGTCCACTTTCCGGCCGAGATCGAGGGGCGCATGTGGACCGCGGGCGAGGACGTCCACTTCAAGTTCTCGGACCCGGACAAGGCGTTCAAAATGACGTTCTCGAACGGCACGGTGGACAACCGTTTCGGCGGTCCGGTCCAGGAGATCGAGGTGACCAAGGACTCGGGCATGATCGGCACGCCGAATGGTTGCGTGCAGGTGCCGTTCAAGGAGCATCTGCTCGACGACATCACCGCGCGCAACGCCGGCACCGCCGCGCTGCTCGGGCTGGAGGCGGCCTTCGACGTCATGTCGCCGCTGACCAGGGACTTCGGCAGCGACTACTTCTGCAATCCGCCCGGACCTCACTGTGAAGAGTACCCAGACCCGTAGCGGACCTGCTGCGCCTTCCGTGTATGAATGGCCGATATCGCCCTATTGGCCAAGGTGGTCTCTGCCGCCTTGGTCGTTTTCATGCTCGTCCGGCTGCTATTCCGTTGCCTGCGGGAGGGAGTTCCCGAAGTCTGGGATTCGCTGGGCGTAGAGCTTGACCTCAGAGCGTTCGGGCTTCTGCTCTTGGGTCTGGTGGCTAGCGGCCTGGCAGTTCTGGGCGTTTTTGCCGTCGAGATTTCCTTGGGGCAGATCAGAGGCGCAGGCGGGGATCGGGGCTATGATTCAGCAGACGTCCGACTTCCTGGTCTCGGACGTCGTGGTGATGGGGATCGTGGTGATCGGCGTGACGCCTATCTCTCGGACCTCCTGATGCGCAGCCTCGAACGCTGGTTGACTCCCTGGAAGGGCAAGATTTGAATGACGATGCGAGATAGCCTGCGCCACGCCTTCGAGCTGGCGACCGAGATGGTGGACCTCGAGCGGCGAGCGCCGCTGCGCGAGCACCGCCAGCCCGAAGAGCTGCTGGCGGAGCTCGACCTGACGTTGTGCGGCGAGGGGCAGCCGATGCCGGCACTGCTCGACAGCCTGCGGCAGCTGTACCGTGAGACGCCCCGGATCGCCAGCTCACGGTTCTTCAATCAGCTGTTCGGCGGCCGCGACCCGGTGGCGACCCTGGCCGAAATCCTGACGGTGGTGGCCAACAACCCGATGTACACCTACAAGGCGGGTGGGGCACAGGTGCTGGTCGAGCGCGAAGTGCTGCGCCACATGGCGTCCAAGGCCGGTTTCGAGGGCGGCGACGGAATGTTCAGCCCCGGGGGCTCACTGTCGAACCTGGCGGCGCTGGTGGTGGCGCGCAACGAGGCCCTCGAAGGCGCGCGCGAGGACGGCCTGGGCGCCGGCCGGTTCCGGGCCTACACGTCGCGGGAGGGGCACTATTCGCTGCGCCGCGCCATGGGGATCCTGGGCCTCGGGCGAAACAACCTGTGCATGGTGCCGACCGACGAGGGTGGCCGCATGGACGCGGTGGCTCTGCGCCGGGAGATCGAGACCGACCTGAGCGCCGGCGTTCGGCCGGTGATGATCAACGCCACCGCGGGGACCACCCAGCTCGGCGCCTTCGATCCCCTGCCCGAGATCGCCGAGGTGGCCTCGGAACACGGCATCTGGATGCACGTCGACGCAGCCTACGGCGGCTCGGTGCTGCTCTCGCCGCGGCATCGGCGTCTGCTCGACGGCTGTGAGCTCGCAGATTCCCTGACCTGGGATGCCCACAAGATCATGGGCGTGCCGCTGACCTGCTCGACGCTGTTGATGCGCCGGCCGGGCCTGCTCGCCAAGCACCTGGACGAGTCGGCGGGTTATCTCTTCCAGGGTGACGACGACGAGTTCAACCCCGGCGTCCGGTCGTTGCAATGCGGTCGCCGCAACGACGCGCTGAAGCTGTGGGCCGCCTGGCGCTTCCACGGCGACCGCGGCTACGCCCACCGGATCGATCGACTCTTTGCGTTGGCGGCGAGCGCGGCGGACCGAATCGAGGCCGACCCCGATCTGCGTCTGTTCCGCCATCCGGAGTCGCTCAACATCTGCTTCCAGGTCACGGGCTGCTCGGCTTCCGAGATCTGTGAGCGGCTGGAGCGAGAGGGGCGTCTGCTGGTCGGCTACGCCCGCTTGCAGGGTGAGAATTGGATTCGGCTGGTGTGCGTCAACGGCGATCTCGACGAGGCCGGTCTGGACATCTTCTTCGGCGAGGTCAAAGCGGTGGCCGCGGCACTAGCTGGCTAAGCTGTTTCGAGCCGATTCGCGCGGGTCGCAATACGGGCCGTAATCTTGGCTCTCTATGATCGTCCCATCCTCGAATGATGCCGGCACGGCGCGGACGGGAGGGGACGATGAAGACCTCACAACTCAAAGCAATCTCGACGCCCCCGGGGGCAAGATCCATCCCGCCCCGCAGGGGCCCCATGCCGCCCCGCCGCCCAGCGATTCCGTCGCTCGACGGCAACTCATCGTCGGTCCCGCCGATCAAGGTCGTGGACGGTCTCGAGACCTCGCGCTATGTCGGTGCGGAGCTGCCCGGCGAGCAGATTCTGGTCTATACCATCCACGACGGGCGGGCGATGCCCGGCGACGTGGTGCTCGGCTCCGGGTCGGCACTCCTGGAAGATCCCGCCGTGGCCAGCGCCTACCGCACCGAGCGCGATTGGGGAGCCAACCTGGTCGCCCGGCACCTGTCGCGTCATCTCGGGCTGGGCGGTTTCGTCAAGGTCGAGCTGGCGCGCGCGCTCCTCGACTACGGGCGCCTGCCCGGTTGCTCGGAGCCCGGCATGCCTCATCTGAAGCGGCGTGCGATCTTCGCGCCGGTCTCGGGGCTGCTGTCGCACGGTTCGAAGGAGGCTCTGCTGTCGCGTTACGACCAGCTGGAAGAGGACATGACGCGCCGCTTCGTCGGTAAGCGATTGACGCTGGCGGTGCACACCTACGACCCGACCGACTCGGGCGGCGAGCCACGGCCAGAGCTGTCGTTGATCACCGGTCCGGAACAGCGTCGCGAGCGTGCGGTCATGCAGTCGGTACCCTACGGCTCGCTGTTTCCGGCCGAGCTCCACGAGACCTGCGACCGAAACCTGACGCGGCGCATGGTGCGCCGTCTCGAGAGTGCCGGTCGAGAGGTGTCGGTCAACCAGCCCTACGAGATGCACGAGGGTTCGGTCGAGCTGCGCGCCCAGGCGCGGCTGTTCTACATCTATCTGCGAGGCCGTTTCGAAGAGATGTTTCCCGAGACCTCCGGGCGCAGCGCCTTCCAGCGGGTGTGGGCCATGCTGCTCGACGTCAGCGGCCGCAGTCGCGAGGCCGGCGCCCTGCTCGGTTTCCTGCGCCGCTCCGGCGCCGCTCCGGCGGGCCTGGAATGGGACTTCGCCGAGGCACGGCAGGCGCACTGTGAGATCCAGCGTTTCCTGGCCGGCAACTGGCAGCCGCTACTGCGCGAGTATCGGTGCTCCGGCGAGCGACCGCTGTCGCTGGCAGTCGAGGTGCGCAAGGACCTGCTCTGCGAGCTCGACCGCGACGGATCGGTCATCGGTCTACGGCTCGATGGTGACTCGAACGCCCGCGAGATCGCCCGTCAGCTGGCCGGCGCGATCGCCGAGTACGTGCGCGAGCCGCTCACGGCGACGGGCGCTCCGTCTGTCCGGACGATGCCCGCCCGGGCGTCGCGAGTCGGTTGAGCGAGCTGACAGCAGCTAGACTGGCCGCCGTGACCAGCGGAGCAGCGCGCGAGGCGGCGGAGCCGGCTCTCGAGAAGGTGGGGCGGGGCCGATCGGCCGAGGTTTATCTCGGCCACGATGCCGGCGGCCGGCCGATCGCCCGCAAGATCTTCACCGGCGATCTCGCCAGTACGGTGGTGCTCTATCTGCTCACCGGGGCGCCGAATCCCTACACCTGGTGCGAACCGGCGATCCGCTCGGCGTGGGCGAGGCGGCGCATCCTCGGCCACCTGGTCGGCTACTGGTTCGGCGACAAGGTGCGCCTGCCGCGCGCGGACAGCTGGTGCTGGAACCCTGAGCACCGCGCCTACGAGATCGGCGCCGAGCTGATCGACGGTTGCCACGTGCCGCTGCGCGGCCCCGAGGAGATCCACGCGGCGGCTGACCCCGTGCGCGACCTGGTCGACGAGGTGATGAAGCCGCTGCAGCGTCACCTCGACGAGTCGGGCTTCGACGGTCTGGTGTGGCAGGCCGGCCGCGGCAATCCGGTGGCGTCGAGCAATTTTATGCTGGAAGACCCCATGATGGAAAACAGCATGCTGGAAGACCCCATGCTCGAGGACGGCGACTCGGCGGCTCAGAACGGCCAGCGGCGTTGGGTGTGGATCGACCTGGAGTCCGGCGTTCCGGCGCTCTTCGCCCTCAACCCACTGGCCACCGCGGGTTTCTATCTGCCGAAGTCGCTGCGCCACCGGGGTTGGCTGTTCGACGACGTCGACGTGCCGAAGCTGCGGCGCTACGTCGACGAGCATCGAGCCGATCTCGAATCCGCGATCGGCGCTTCGGCCCTGGCCGAGATCAGCGTCGAGACCGACGACCTCGAGCGCCATCAGCGGCAGTGGAAGTCGATCCCCCGTTACCGCCGGAGCATCGGCTACGAGCTCTCCCAGGGCCGCATCGACCAGGCCCAGGCCGAACACTACCGCGAGCGGCCCTTCGCCTGGTACGCGCTGACGCTGCCCGCGGGAGCCTTGCGCGCGACCCGCAAACTGGCGCGCAAGGCGTGGCATGGGCTGGCCTGGCTGGCCCGGTTCGAGGTCCTGCCCCCGGTGCGCGCCGTCTGGTCGTTCGGTACCTCGCAGCGCTACCGCGCGCGACTGGCACGGCGTCTGGTGGCGGCGCGTATCCAGGCCTGGGCGGACCGCCGGTTTCTCGATCGGGACATGGTCGAGCGCTTGCACTCCCAGCTGCGCCACGACGACGTCAGCTCCTACGTCACCGACTTCGGTGTCCATCTGGCGATGAAGCCGTTCATCAAGGCGCTGCAGTGGTTCGCGCTGCCGCCGATGCTGGCGCTCGGCTGGATCGACATGGCGGCGGTGGGCTTCATCCTGATCGCCGGCGGGCTGATCGGTCGGGTGGCCTACACCGCCGGCCGATTCGCGCAGGCGGTGGTACAGCGACAGCGCCGGCCCTGGATGGCCCTGGGCATCAGCTGCCTGCCGGTGGTGGGCAACGCGGCGTACCCCGCCGAGCTGGTCTACGACAGCACCGGTCGTTCGGGAGAGGTGGCCCGTTTCATCCTCTACGATTCGATGGCTCAGGTGGGCCGCTCGCTGCCCATCTGGGGTGGCGCCGATTCCCTGACCGAGCACTGGTTCAACCGCCTGGGCGACGTCGTGGTGCACCTGCTGGCCAAGCCGATCCGTTGACGATACGATCGCCATCCACTCGAAGGAGATCAGGGATGGCGTTCAATCTCAGGAACCGCAGCTTCTTGACGCTGCTCGACTTCACGCCGCAGGAGATCGGATTCCTGCTGCGCCTTGCGGCCGACCTCAAGGCCGCCAAATACGCGGGTATCGAGCGGCGCCGCCTGACGGGCAAGAACATCGCCCTGATCTTCGAGAAGTCCTCGACCCGCACGCGCTGCGCCTTCGAGACCGCGGCGTTCGACCAGGGTGCTCACGTCACCTACATCGGGCCGGCGGGCTCGCACATCGGTGCCAAAGAGACGATGAAGGACACCGCCCGGGTGCTGGGCCGCATGTACGACGGCATCGAGTACCGCGGCTTCGGCCAGGAGAGGGTGGAAGAGCTGGCCGCCCATTCGGGCGTGCCGGTGTGGAACGGCCTGACCGACGAGTTCCATCCCACCCAGGTGCTGGCCGACCTGCTGACCATGGAGGAGCATTGCCGCGAGCCGCTCGAGCAGCAGGCGCTGTGCTACCTGGGCGACGGCGGCAACAACATGGGCAACTCGCTGATGGTGGGCTGTGCCAAGCTCGGCGTCGACTTCCGCATGGCGGCCCCCGAGGGCTGCCGGCCGGAAGCAGGTCTCATCGAGCGATGTCGTGCCATTGCGGGCTCCACCGGCGCGAGCATCACCCTGACGGCGGACGTCGCCGAAGCCGCCGGTGGCGCCGATTTCCTCTACACCGACGTCTGGGTGTCGATGGGCGATCCCGAGTCGGCGTGGGAAGAGCGCATCGAGCTCCTGCGGCCGTACCAGGTCAACGCCGCGGCGATCGAGGCCACCGGCAACCCGGCGGTCAAGTTCCTGCACTGCCTGCCGGCCTTCCACAACCGCGACACCACCAAGGGCGAGGAGGTCTACCAGAAGTACGGCCTCGACGGCATTGAGGTGACCGACGACGTGTTCGAGTCCGAGCACTCGATCGTCTTCGACCAGGCCGAGAACCGCCTGCACACCATCAAGGCGGTGATGGTGGCGACCCTTGGATCGTGAGCGGTCGGCCTGATGGCCGAGGACGGA
>JAAELT010000077.1 GCA_024226315.1 bacterium
ACCAGGATTCGGGCTCGGCAGAGGTGGGAGGATCCAAATGAAAAACCCCTGGGAGTTCCAGGGGTTTGAGTGGAGCCGAGAATCGGACTTGAACCGACGACCTGCTGATTACGAACGTGTCGACCGTGGGCGGATCCGCCACCTGAGCGGGCTTGCGGGGCGGATCGGCATCGTTAGTACATCGTTCGTACATCGCGATATTCGGCGTTGCTCCGAGCCAGGTATGGGACGATCTCCACAAAGCGAAAGAGGACCAGGTTGCGCGTCTCGCCGAACCCCAGGTCGACAGCGGCCGGAGACGGCCACCCCCTTTGCACGGGTTGAAGTCCGTGGACGGCTCCCCAAACATGTCGACAGGGGGAACAACCTTGAGGCCTTCGTAACAACCCCACGGCGCCTGTTCTCACCCTCCAGCTCGGCGCAGAGGCACGGCACAACGCCGTCCAGAGGGCCCAGATCGCCCGCCTGAGCACTACCGCCCGGCCCTCCGACACCGCGGGCCTCACCGGCCCGTCCTCCACGGCGGCCGTCCAGCGCTTCGCGACGCCCACCGAATGCACTCCGCAGACTACGCCTGCGCCGCGCCCATCGCTGGCGCCGCCCACGCGGGCGATGCCGCGGGTCCCAGACGCCTGAGCAGGCGCCGCCCCAGCACTCTCCACCACGGGTCGGCCGCCTCCTCCCGTGGTCGAGGCGGTGGCGTGGAGGTGCAGGCGGGTGGCGGCGCGGGCTTGTCGGGGGGCTCGGTGATGACGAGGCTCGCGTCGAGTTCACCAGGACCGGCCCGACCCGGTGGCCCTTGGGTCACGTGCCAGGCCGTAGCCCGCTTCACGTTGAGCGCGGTCGCCTTCATATGAATCGCCATGTTCACCCGCGCCTTGCCACGGACTCGCAGCTCACCTGCTCCGTGGCGGCTCTTCAGCTCCGCGTTCGTCGACTCGATGCCCGAGCGGATCTTGTACCGCTCCTTGAACGCGGGCGTCTGCTGCTCCCGCTGGCGCGTCTGTGTCGCGGCCCCGGCCACCGACCTGTGCAGGGTCCGCCGGCCGTCCTTCCGCCGCTTCGTCGGACAGCGGGCAGCCAGCGGGCAGTCCTCGCAGCTTGTCGACGAAAACGTCGCCCACAGCTGTGTCCGCTTGCCGTTCAGGTGCTGCGCGGTCGGGGCCTCGCCCGCGGGGCAGCGCACCACCCGAGTGAAGCCCTCCTCGAAAGTGAAGTCAGCAGCAGACAGCTTCGGCGGAGCGGGGGGAGCGACGGAGGGGGAGCTGACCTCGTCAGCGCGGGAGGCGTCACCCTCCCCCTCACACGCAGGCTCGGGCTCGGGTTCGGGCTCGATGAGCTTCGACGCCTCCACGGGCTCGCTCATCCGGTCGTGCTTCTTCGGGGCGTCGGGGTCGGGGACCGGGGCTTGCAAGTCGACGCCGCGCGACGCGCTCGCCACGAGGTTCGCCCCGCTGCCGTAGCCCGTGTCCGCGAACAGCGTGTCCGGGGCGAGGTCCGCGTCGGCGAGTTGGTCGAGCATGGGAACCAGCG
>JAAELT010000078.1 GCA_024226315.1 bacterium
CCTTTTCTCCCGCAGGTCACGCAGGAAGGCCTGGACTGCCTGCCGGAAGAACTCACTGCGGCTCTCTCCCCGCTTCCGGCGCTCTTTCTCGACGGTCTGGAAGATCGTCGGAGGGAGGCTGATGGCGACTTTGACCGCGTTTGGCATAGGTTCTCCTACCATTTTCATACTCAAGTATGAACCGACAGATGCCGAGTGTCAACACGCTCGGCGCTCCCGGTTCCGCGATCGGAACTCTCGATTCTATGACGGGGACCGGCCAGCCAGCAGCTCCTTGATGTGCTGACCGGGTTGGCTGGCACCTCATCGGGCCCCATCGGGCCCCCAGAGGGCGATTCCACCGAGCAGGAGGCCGGGGCCGACCCAATTGCCGAGTCCCCTCGGGACAAGGCGGCGGCTGGCGAGCCCGCGCTCGTCTGAGTCGTTGGATCCAGTCGGATCCGCCACCGGCGGGTCGCCCTACGGACGGCCCGCCGGCTCTTGCGTCTCGCCGATCCCGGACGGCGACGGATCGCCCGAGCGGCCGACAAGGGGCGACCGAAGTTGCCGGCACCTCATAGGTCGGCCGGCACCTCATAGGTCTCGGCAATTACACGCGCGCGATCACGGCAGCGAGCGAGCAGGGACGCGGCTAACCCCGGACGCCGGTACTGCCGGCCGGGCGACTTACCTGCCCTTCTGTCACTGACGCCGCTGGAGGAACAGTCCGAAACGCACGTCGCCCTGCTCCGCCGGGTCGCCGGAAAGGGCGAGCCAGTGGATCGACGGCCAGACGTCGAGCTTGAAGGGGCCGTTGAGCAGGAAACGGAAACGCAGCGAGGTACGCTCGAAGGCGCCCTCGGAGCGGGTGGCGTCGAGCCACTCGAAGGCCTGGTCGAGCCGCAGGTTGATCGGCAGCTTGGCGATGTGGGTGCCCCAGGAGACGTTCGCCAGGATCGCTTCGTCGAAGCCCAGGTCGTTGTCGAATCCCGGCAGGCCGGCCCGCGCCCGGCCGTTGCGCAGACGCGAGAAGCGGTCGAGGTCCCAACCCTTCCAGTAGCCGAGCCCGGTGCTCAGCGTCTGGTGCTCGGCGACGCGCCAGGACTGGGCCGCGCTGGCGCGCAGCACCCGGTACTCGTCCAGCAGCGGCTCCGCTCCGTCGATGCCCCAGGGCCCCCAGTCCTGGCGCATGCCGAGCTCCAGGCCCAGCTCGGTCGAGAGGCCGCCGAAACGGCCGTTGACCGACAGGTCGATCAGGTGCTCGTGGGTGTCGTCGGGCGTCAAAAACGAAGGATCGGCCGTGTCGGACGGCTCGAAGTCCATCTCCGACAGCGTGTAGGCGGCACCGAGAGAGAACCGCCGGCTCAGGGGCACCGCCAGACTCACGGTCAGCGCGTCCTGCCAGGTCTTGACGGAGGTATCCACGAAGGACCCGTCGACGAAGGTACCGCTCCCCCGCGTTTCCAGCGAGTAGGGCACGTAGAGGCTGGTGGTGAGGATCCAGCTCTTGTCGAAGAGATTGGGAAAGCTGAGCGAGAAGATGGCATCTTCGAGGAAGAAGCCGGCATAGGCCTGGTAGCCGCGATCGAGGAAATCCCGGTCGGAGATGGTCAGGCCGGGATAGAGGTCGAGCCCGTCGCCCTCGCCCTGGCCGAAGAGGGTGAATCCGAATCGCGTCGAATAGGCGTGGATGTCGGCCAGCGTGCGGCCGCCGTAGCTCTCCGGCTCAGCGGGGGTACCGGCGCCGCGGCCGCCGTAAGCCCTCCCCGCCGAGACGCTGCCTTCCTCAGCCGCCCCGGCGCCCACCGGCTCGTTGTAGGTCGAGGAGTCCGACATCGCCATCCACGGCTTCGAGGAAGCGGGAGCCCGGGCCGCCAGGCGCCTGCCGCCGTTCTTGGTCTTGACCAGCCAGCGATGACCCTCGGGCGGCGTCTCGACGTGGATCAAGACGTCACTGTCGTAGGCCTCGCGGGCGATCTGCTCGATCTCCGGGCGGTTGAACTCGAAGCCGGCCCTCTCGGTCTTGCTGAGGGTCGAGTACTGCTCCCCGAGCCAGCTCACCATGTATGTGCCCTCTCGCCGGCGCCAGTCCCAGTAGCACTGGCCCTCGTCCGGGATCCACTCGTAGTGATAGGTCCGCTCCTGGCTGATCAACGATCCCTCGAGACCCTTCTGCACCGTCCGCAGTCGGCGGTGGGCGCTGGTCTCGACATCGAGCCAGACCACGCCCGAGACGAAGTTGCCGCCATCGACGGTCCCCTTGCGCACCGGCGTGTAGCGGATCTTGTAAGTGCGGTGGCCGTCGATCTCTTCTTCGCCGAGATACTCGTAGCTGTAGGTCTCGTCGAGCTCGACCTCGAGCGGACTCAGCTGCAGCAGCGCCTCGTTGCGGAACAGCCGGCCCTTGAGCAGCTTCTTCTCCGGGTAGGGGACGCCGTTACGCTCGTAGCCCAGGTGGTGGTAGTCAGTCAGCCGCCCTTTGCGCTGCAGGATCCGGTGCTCCCAGGTGATCCGGTCGGCGGCCGGACGCTGCGGCACGTTGGTGATGTACTCCATCACGTCGAGCGACTCGAACCGCTCGAGCTGCCGTTCCTGGAACACCTGGTTCTTGACCACCTCCTCATACGGGTCGACGATCCGCGTGTCGCTGACCTCGAGGTCGCGGGTGATCGGCTCCGCCTGCTCCAGGGTGAGCTCGAAGAGATAGTAGGGAGAGCTGCCGTCGAGGTCGAGCTGGGTCGCCCCGGGCAGGCTCATGAAGTCGTAGGGCGCTTGGCGCGGAAAGAGCAGCTCGGCCTGCTGCTGATGTCTGAGGTCGAACCGGACTTCGTTGCCGTCGGGGTCGGCGTAGAGCGCCAGGAAGTGGTTGCCGGTCTCGGGATCGAGAAAGAACCGCGCCTGCTCCGGATCGATGCCCTCGATCTGCGGTTGAACGGCCAGGGCACCGCCGCGCGTCGCCTGGATCCGGGTCAGAAAGGCCTGGTGCACGGGACTGAGCAGGACGTTCTCGAAGATCACCATCTGGTCGCCGCGGTCGCCGGCTTCGAGCAAGCGCGCGAGCACCCGCGAAGCCCGGCTCTCGGTGCGCCACCAGTGGCGGGCGGCCGGATCGCTCGGCGGCACGAACGGCAAGGCGCGGTAGATGTAGGCGTCGACATAGGGCGCGAGACCCCGGCTCACCAGCTCCTCGAGGGTCTTCGGGCGCCCTTCGAGCGCCACCCGCAGGAGCGGCGCCTCGGCGCGCGCATCGAGGATCCGGTTCTTGAGCTCGAAGGCCGCGCCGTTCCAATCGTCGAACGACTCAGGCGTGACTCGCATTACCAATACGTTGGTGCCCGGCGGCACGGCCAATACGTTGGTGCCCGGCGGCACGGCCAGTACGTTGGTGCCCGGCGGCACTGTCGACGACTCATCTGCGCTCGGGAAGTGTTGCTCCAACCAGCCGCCGGCGTCGATCCATTCGGGCAGCACCAGGTCTTCGGAGAGCGGCCGGCCACCAGCTGGAGCGCTACCGCCAGGACCGGCGCTCTCGATCGCCGCGCGCACCACCAGCAGGACTCCCCCATCCCCTCTCTTGATGCCCAGGCCGAAGGGAGCGAGCATCTCCTGTAACACCTGCCGCAGCGGGCCGGCATCGAGCACCCCGGTGATCTGCATGTCCGCACGCACCAGGTCGCTGCTGTAGATCAGCTCGAGCCCACGGCGCCGCAAGTCTTCGAGCGCCTCGTCGAGCATCCAGCAGGCGTACTCGCCACCCTGGGATTCGCCCGCGCTCGGCAGCGGCAGACACAGCAGCGCCAGGACCACGAAAAGAAGTCCACACTTCGTCGACCGGCGGCTAGAGAACGGCAGGAGCTGGTTGAAGGAACGCATGGGGTTACCTCGTGGTTCGATGTTCGATGAGCAGGATTCCGTCTTCGAGCCGGGCCTGCAGACCGCAGGTCTCGAGCACCATTTCGTGCGCGCGATCCGCCGCCACCCCGGTCAGCGAGCCGTGCAGGATGATCTCCGGGGCCGACAGCTCGACCGCCGGATCGGCATAGGCCAGGCGCCAGCCGGTCTCGCGCGCCACCCAATGTAGGAAGTCTCGCAGGCTTCTCCCCTCGAGCTCGAAGGGAGGCGCGATCTCGAGGTAGCCGCGCCACGCCTCGCCGTGGGCCGCAACCGGCCTGCGGCTCACCCTGCCGCCGTCATGGAGCGTCCACTCGGAGCCCGCGGCGGCGTCCACCGTGCGGCTGCCCTGATCGATCTTGACGCGCCCCTCGCGCACCCGCACGCGCAGAGCTCCTTCGTCGAGGCGGACCTCGAACTGGGTGCCAACATGGGTGACCGAGCCGTGCGGGGTGCGGATCTCGATCGGCTCGGGGTCGGTGCCATCACGATTCGGCTGCGAATCGACATAGACGGCGCCCCGCTCCAGCTCCACCACCCGGTCCGACAGCCAGCGCACCCGGCTGCCCGCGTCGACGCGCAGCGACTGTCCGCCCGCGAGCCGGAAGGCGGCACGGCCATCGGCCTCGGTGGCGATCTCGGCACCCACCTCCAGACGCGCGCCGCGGGTCAACTCGGCCGTCGCCGAGCCGGCGACCACTTCGAGCACCGCCACGGGCTCTTCGGGTCCAAAGAGACCTCCGGCCCATCTGGTCAGTCCCGGCATCAGACCTCCGCCCACCACCAAGCCGACGACCGCGGCCGCCGCCAGCGCCAGCCAGCCGGCTCGGTGTCGACGGCGCCGGACGACGGTCTCGCGCCAGGCGCCGTGGGTGAGGTTCCACGAACGTTCCAGGACATCCGGCGGCACCAGCTCTCGCGGATCCGAGCCACGCAGCAGCTGGATCACCGCATCGTCGGCGCCCGCGGCCGGTACCGTCCTCGGGTCTGTGCTTCGGGAGTCGTTCATGGCAGTCTCGTCATCGATCGAGGGCGGCGGCGCCCTGCTGGCCGAGCAGATGTGGTGCGGACGCGAAACTGTCTCTGAAGGCCTGGCGGGCACGGGTCAGAAGCGACTCGGCGGCCTTGGGACCGAGCTCCAGCCGACGTGCGATCTCCTTGACCGACAGCTCGTGCATGTACTTCCACTCCAGCACCTGGCCGTAGTGGCGCGGCAGATGATCGAGCGTCACCTGCACCCAGCGAGCGGTCTCCTTGCGGCGCAGGGCGTCTTCGGGGCCGTCTGTGCCGGAGACCGCCAGCGAGTCGAGAGCGGCGCGAATCTCGGGCAGATCCTCGATCAGGCCGATCGGATCAGGGACCCGTCGCAACTTCTCGAGGTAGGCGCTGATCTCGTGACGGCAGAAGGTACACAGCCAGACGAAGAGCGCCGCTTCGCCGCGGTAGGTCGCGAGCTTGCGCACCGCCTTGATCATCGTCGACTGGGCGACTTCCTCGGCGATTTCGGCATCGCGGCCGACGCGAGACAGCGCGAAGCGGTAGATCCCTGGGAAGTATTCGTGAAAGAACTCTCCGAACGCCCGCTCGTCACCGGCGAGCATTCTCCTGGCCAGGGCTTTGTCGCTGAGATGAAGAAGGGACATCGATCGCTTCGGTCTGCCGGGTTGCCGCTGATTTCGACTCTACTCGATGGATGAGAGCAGGCGTCGCGGCAAAATCCTTCGCGGGCCGGGCATTTTCCTCTTCGGAAGTCTTGGTGGCCCCGAAGGCGAGTGCTGGCGGGCAGATAAGAGCCGAGTCCATTTAACCGTCTTTGCCATTTGAAGACCGAAACGATATTGATATCCTAGATCACACAAATGGACAAACAAATGGCATCGCCAGATTCCACCCGTTCCCGAACCGCCAAGACCACCGCAAAAGAACCGCGTGCACAGCTGGTGGTCAAGACGGCCGGCGGCGAGGTGCGGTTCGAGGCCGGTCTGTCCGCCGTGGAGAAGCGCTTCGACAGCCTCATGGACCGGCTGTTCGCACCTGGCGTGACCGGCGTCGCCGCCAGGGCGCCGGCCGCCACGGTGACGCAGCCGGCGGTGGCGATGCGGATGGTGCCGGAGCAGACGGCGAGCCCGGCGCGGGCGCCGGTTCCCGCCGCCACCGGCAACAACCCGGCCTTTTCGCTCGATCTGGCGATGGTCGCCGAGTGTTTCTCGGTGAACGCCGCGAACGAGATCTCGCTGCGCGGCATACCGCGCGGGCTCAAGAAGAGGGAGCGCAACATCGACACACTGCTGCTGCTGCTCTACGGCAAGCTGGTGCTGCAGGGGCAATCGCCGGTCACGGCTCCCGCGTTGTTGCGCAGCGCGCGGCAGTCGGGCATCGAGCTCGATCGCGCCAGCCGCCTGCTCAATCAACGCCGCGCCTACGTGCGTACCGAGGGCCGGCGACGCGGTATGCGCTACCATTTGACCGAGGCCGGCGTAGGGTACTGCGAGACATTGCTTCAAAAGCTGCACGCGAGCCTCGCTCCGGGGCGCGCGGCGCCGCCGCCGGCACCGGCGGGCAGCTCTTGAGCCGGCTCGATAAGGAACCAAGAGAGCTCAAGGGCTCGAACTAACGTAGTGATTGGATCCTCCATTGGCACAGCAGTGGTCCATTGGGGCATTTAATGGACTGTCGTTCGATCTGATATTGAATCCGAAGCCGGCAGCCGAGAGGGGTGGAGGACGGTGGTGAGCAACCGGCCGCCCGGCGCGAGCCCGAAACTCTATCGGCCTCGCCTTCACGATCAAACTGAGCTTCCAGAATCGCAGCGATCCGGCCTTCACGGTCAACCCGACATCCGAGAACTCGCACCGAGCCGCCATACCGGTTCAACCGAGCCCCAGGATTCTCAGAGAGCCACTCTTCACGGTCAAACCGAGCCGTGAGAACTTCTGCGAACCAGTCTTCACGGTCAAACCGAGCCGAGAAAACTTCCGCGAGTCAGCTCTCACGGTTCAACCGACCTCCCCAACCTCCTCCAGGAACGCTCCTACCGGTGAAACGGCGCTGTCCAATCAAGCCGGAGGCTCACTTCACCGTGAGACGCATCTAGGCAAGCGCAACCAGTGATTCACATCACGGTGAAGCGTCGCCACCCTGGGTTCTACAAAGGCTGCATGAACGGTGTAACTTGGCCACGAATTCTTCTCGGCAAGTGCCTGAACGGCGAATCGTGGTCGGAAATATTTTTCCGAGAGTGCCTTGACGGTGAATCGTGGTCGTCTGCAGCTTCGTGAGGAAGATTAAACGGTGAATCGTCATGGTCGCGGACTGCTCGATAGCAACCGCGGAGTCGCAGCGACCCCAAATTCGTTTCCATGTGGTTACTCTTCCTGCACCCACTCACCGCACCAGCCGCACGCCCTCGGCCTTTTCCGACAGCTCGATCTCGCCCGGCAGGTACCGTCCGTCGACCCACACCACCTGCTGCCGCTCGAGCGTTTTCTTCAGACGATTGATCGCGCGCATCATCTTGGAGCTGCCGGAGATGTCCTCTGCGATGGCACAGAAGCCCTGATCGGCGGCGTCTTTGCTCGGCGGCTCGAGCGTCCAGACGTGCAGGGGCACGTGCTGCTCGGCGAGGAACTCGCGCACCACCGTGGGATCGCGCCGCCCGGGGATGCGGGCGCAGTCGCCGACGACGGCCAGCACCGCCCGCCGCTTGCGACTGCCCGCGGCGCTCAGGCCGGCCACCGCCACGGCTTCGACGATCTGCTGCGAGCCGGTTCCCGGATCCTCGAAGCGTAGCGCCCACAGCAGGTCGGGCAGCGAGCCGTCTTCCCGGGTGAAGGCGCCCGACTCGGGGAACAGGCCATAGGAGAGGTGCTCGTGCTCGACCACCTTGGTGCGGGTGGAGAGGAAGTGGATCTCGTCGGTCTTCTCGAGGCCGATGTGGTGCATCTTCTCAAGGCGCACCGGATTGGCGCGCAGTTTGCCGGCCACCCGTCTCAACGAGGCGAGGGCGTCCTCGTCGCGCACCACCATCACCTGTGCCGGCCCCTCCCCGACGGCCATCACCTCGAGCGGCTCGCCGCCACGCTGGATCCAACCCTCGAGCTTCGCCCGCTCGACGCGCCCGCCGCGGGCGTAGAGCGGCACGGCCGTGAGCTCGGTGCGCACACTGGTACCGAAGACGCCGCCGAAGATCGCCTCGGCTGAAGAGGCGGTGCCGTCGGGCAGCTCGATCTCGGCACTCACGAAGTGCAGGCTGTCGGCCGGCAGGCTGGGCAGCTCGAAGCGTCGGTCGGCCAGCAGCGGCAGCGGCCGGCCGTCGAGGCGGACAGCGACCGATGTCGGCTGCAGCTTCTCGATCGAGTGCCAGATCACCTGGCCGCGGCGCGGGACGTCCCGCTGCCAGTCGTCGAGCAGCAGCTCGGTCTCGACGCGCGCCCGAGGAACGTTGATCAACTGCGTCTTCACGTCCACCGGCACCCGCCGCGCGTCACGGCCGATCGCCTTCAGACGGTGGCCGGTCAGCTTCTCGCCGAAGTCGCACTCGATCTTCCAGGGCGGCTCGCTGAGCACCCCGCAGGTCTCGCCGTCGATACGGATCTCGACCGTCGCTACCGCACCCGAGACCGCCAGCTCGATCGTCTGCGGCCCGGTGATCAAACCGAGAAAGAAGGATAAGAACGTGATCATGGCCTGCCTCCCGTCAGGTAGATGCTGCCACTCGGGGCTGCAAGACGCGTTCCAGGCCCGAAGCGGGTCCTCTTGCCCCTCAGCCGTCGTCCCGAGGGGGCACGGCGTCCCGAGGGTGGGACGGTCACGACGCTCACAGTGCTTCCTATCCCGCCCGACCGTTCACCCGGCCCTCAGCGTCTCGACCCAATGCACGGCCCTCCTGCCGGTGAAGTGCTCGATCTGGTGGCGGCAGCTGAAGCCGCAGGCGACGACGCGGGTGTCGTCACCGAGCGCGCGGATCGCCGGGAACAGGCGGTCCTCGCCGATCTCGCGCGACACCTCGTAGTGTTCCCGTTCGTAGCCGAAGGCACCGGCCATGCCGCAGCAACCGGAATCCACCTCGGCGACATCCAGACCTGGCACCCGGCCGAGCAGCCGCTTCATCGCCGCCGTGCCGTACAGCGCCTTCTGGTGGCAGTGGCCGTGCAGCAGGACCTTGCCGGCGGCCGACTCGAGCGGCGCGTCGAGGCGGCCGGCCTCGACCTCGGCGTCCAGGAAGACGTCGATCATCCGGATGCCGTCGGCCGCCCGTCGTCCGAGCTCGTCGTCACGGATCAGGTCGGGCAGGTCGTCGGTGAGGGCCGAGGCGCAGCTCGGCTCACACACCACCACGGGCGTGCCCCGGCGCAGGTGCTCGTCGAGCCGTCGCAGGGTCGCCTCGCCGTCGCGCCGCGCTTGGCGCAGGAAGCCGTGGGAGATGCGCGGACGCTGGCAACAGCCGGCGAGCGCCACCTCGACGCTGTAGCCACACGACTCCAGCAGCTCGACCGCCGCGACGCCGACCTCGGGCTGGTGGTAGCGCAGGTAGGTGTCGGCGAAGAGCACCACGGCCTTCCCCGCCTCTCCCGCCGGCTGCTGAGACCGCCGCGCCAGCCAGCGGTCGAAGGGCTCGCGGGCATAGGACGGCAGGATCCGGTCGCGGTGGATGCCCGCCCAGGCCTGGAGCAGCGAGCGGAAGGAACCGGAGCCCTGGGCAGCATTCCACAGCGGTGCCAGGCGCCCCGAGAGGCGCGACGCGACGGCGGCGGAGCCACGGATCATCCGGTCGCGGAGGCTCGTACCGTGATGGTCGTAGTGCTTTTGCAGCACCTCGCTCTTGAGCTTGGCCATGTCGACGTTCGACGGGCATTCCGCCTTGCACGCCTTGCACGACAGGCAGAGATCGAGCACCTGGAGCAGGCGCCGATCGGTGAGGCCATCGCCGAGCTGGCCGGACATCGCCAGGCGAAGGGCGTTGGCGCGCCCGCGGGTGGAGTGCTCCTCGTCGCGGGTCGCCATGTAGGAGGGGCACATGGTGCCGCCCAGGGTCTTGCGGCACTGACCGACGCCGCTGCACATCTCGACCGCGGCGGCGAAGCCGCCGTCCTCGCGGTAGCGGAACAGCGAGTCGGCGGCGTCGGCGCGGTACGACTCGCCGTAGCGCAGGTTCTCCGCCATCGGCGGCGCCTCGACGATCTTGCCCGGGTTCATCAGGCCGCGCGGGTCGAACAGCCGCTTGACATCCCGGAAGGCCTGGTAGATCTTCGGCCCAAAGAAGCGCTCGTTGAACGGGCTGCGCACCAGGCCGTCGCCGTGCTCGCCCGACCAGGCGCCGCGGTAGTGCATCACCAGCTCGAAGGTGCGCTCGGCGATCTGCTTCATGCGCTCGATGTCGCCGCGCCTTTTGAGATCCAGGATCGGCCGCAGGTGAATGACGCCGACCGAGGCGTGGGCGTACATGGCCACCTCGACGTCGAGCTCGCGGCAGATGCCGAGCACCTTGTCGACGTACTCGGGCAGCACCGCGATCGGGATGGCGGCGTCCTCGATGAAAGGAATCGGCTTGCGGTCGCCCTTCATGCCGAGCATCAGGCCGAGACCGTTCTTGCGCAGCTCCCAGACCCGGACCTGGTCGGCCGGGTCGAAGAACAGGGGATAGGCGAAGCCCAGGCCTCGGCCCTGCAGATCGGCGCTCATCGCCCGCGCGCGGCCGGCCACGTCGTCCTCCGTGTCGCCGTAAAACTCGACGATCAGCACCGCCTCGGGCTCTCCCTCCAGGAAGCTCGCTAGGCGCGCGATGTCGAGATTGCCGCGCGCCTGCTCGAGCACGGTGCGATCGAGGATCTCGACCGCCGACGGCGCGTGAGGCAGGATGTGCTCGACCGCCCGGATCGCCTCCAGGATCTCGGCGAAGTGGACGACGCAAACGCAAGTGTGTGCAGGCAGGGGCTCGAGGCGTATCGTGGCTTCGAGGATGATGCCCAGCGTGCCCTCGCTGCCCACCAGGATCCTGGCCGGGTTGAAGCTCTCGCCCAGAAACTCGTCCAGCGGGTAGCCGCCGACCCGGCGCATGACCTTGGGGAAGCGCTCGGCGATCTCGGCGCGGTGCGCGTCGACGATCCGCTCGAGCCCGGCGCGGATCTCGCCGGCCCGCTCCCCTACCGGCTCGCCCTCCCCCAGCTCGACAACCTCGCCGTCGGCCAGCAGCACCTTCAGCGCCAGAACGTGGTCGATGGTCTTGCCGAACAGGATGCTTTTGGTGCCCGAGGAGTTGTTGCCGATCATGCCGCCGACGTTGGCGCGGCTGGCGGTGGCCGGATCGGGCGCGAAGTGCAGGCCGTGCGCGGCCACCATGGCGTTCAGCTCGTCGCGCACGAGGCCGGGCTGCACCCGCGCCCAGCGACCCTCGACGTCGAGCTCCAGCAGGGCGTTCATGTGCTTCGAAAAGTCGAGGACCATCGCGTCGCCGACCGTCTGCCCCGCCAGGCTGGTGCCGCCGCCGCGCGGCAGGATCGGCACGCCGTGCCGGCCGGCGACCTCTACCGCCGCCCGCACGTCCTCCTCGCCCGCCGGCACGACCACCGCCACGGGCAGGATCTGGTAGTTGCTGGCGTCGGTGGCGTAGATGCCGCGCGTGACGTCGTCGAACAGCACGTCGCCGCGGATCCGGTGCCGGAGCTCGTGCTGAAACGCGAGGGCGGGCGCGACCATGGGACCCATTATCGCCGAGACCGCCCCTCGAGGGTCTGGCCCGGCCGTCCGAGGCTTCTGCAATGCCGTGGGGGACAGCCGATCAGGCCTTGGTCGACGCGCGGCTCGAGGTCTGAGCATGTCGCCAGAGGCGAGCCGCCTCGTGCGTGGCTCCGTCGAGGTTGAGGTGCGGATTGGAGACGACGTAGACCGGCAAACGCTCGAGTAACTCGCCGTGGACGGGGCTGCACTGGAAGGCGTCGACGAAACTCTCGGCGAACAGAGTGTGGGTGGCCAACACCAAGGCCCCACCGAGGTAGACGGCATCAGGCAGGACGGCGAGCGCCATCGACTGCATCAGACGTCCGAGGAGGCGCCCGTAGACACGGAAGGTCTCGCGGGCCTGATCGCGGGCGGCGGCATGCCGCTCGAGCGCCCAGGCCTCCACCGCCAGCGGCCGCTCCGCTGGAGCGAGGGACGCGAGTTCGGCCAACACTCCACGGCCGCCGACGTCAGGCCTTTGCTCCACGAGGCTCTCGAAGATCTGTGGGATGGCTCGGCCCCGCAACAGATTCTCGTAGGTGGGGATCGAGGGGCCCTCGGGCTGCTCCCGGCGGACGATGAAGCGGCCGATCTGCCCCTCGGTCTGGTCGTCGGGATCGAGCGCCGCCAACAGATGCCCACCCTCCGACGGTACCGAGCGCCCGGCTCCCAGCCCCAAGCCGAGACCCAGGCCGGTACCCGGCATGCCGAGCACGAGACGTTGCTCTCGCCGCTCTGCCGAGATCGCCTCGCCCGAGAGCAAGAGGAGCTGCTCGTCGCTGGTCAGCGCGATCCCTTGGACGCCGCACTCGAGGTCGTTGCGCAACATGCCGAGTTCGGCACCCAGGTCCGCGAACAGGTCGTCGAAGCTGACATAGCGGTCCGGAGCCAGATAACTGATCGCGCACGACCGCCGGTCCGTCGATATCTTTCCGGGCAGGCCGATGACCGCCGCCCGCAACCCAGGCTCGGATGCCGGGAGGTTCTGCCTGACGAATCGGCGAATGAACTCCTTGATTTCTGAGGCCGTGCCGCTGCTCCCTCGCGTCTCGACCGACGTCGCCACGGCATTGGAATCATCCAGGACGCTGAGCCGCGCGCGGCTGTTCGTCGCGCCGATATCGGCCGCCAGTAGGAACCGACAGCTCACGCCCACAGCCCCTCGTTCTCGCTCTTGTGGAAGAGCAGCGCCGCTCCGATCACGGCGCCATGGGTAATGAACCGCGCGCGCGCCAGCTTGGTCGTACGCAGGGGATCGAGGCAACGTCGATTCATGATCGGACGGATGTGGCGGGTCATCTGTTGGTAGAAACCTTTCATGATGCCCCCGCCGAGAACGATCGCGTCAGGGGCGACGATGTTGATGTAGTTGGAGATTCCGTGTCCCAGGAGCTCGGCGACTTCGCGCGTTACCCGAATCGCGGCCGGATCCCCGTCCTTCGCCGCCTGTGCGACTTCTTTGGCGGACAGGCTCTCACCAAGTTGGCTCAGCCGGGTTTCTGAGTCCGGCCACGAGGCGGCGGTTTTCTTCGCCAACTCGACGATCGCTGGTCCGTTGACGTAGGCTTCCAAACACCCCCGGTTGCCGCAATTGCAGCGTGGCGGCTGATTTTCGGGCTGCGCAGAATTCCTATCGAGCAGGTTCAAGGTCGAATGACCGATCTCGCCGGCGCAGAACTGATTGCCGTAGTAGATGCGTCGGTCGATGACCAGGCCGGAGCCGACTCCGGTCCCGATGAAGATGCACGCGAAGTTCTCGGAGCCTCGGCCCACCCCGTAGTGGAGTTCGCATCGCGTAGCACAGCGGGCATCGTTGTCGACGCGTACTTCGACCTCTTGGAACTGATCTTCCAGGTATGCCTTGAAGTCGACGTTGGTGACGCCCAGACCTGGTCCGAACAAGAGTGTTCCGGTCGGCACGGTGACCTGGCCCGGCGCCGCGATTCCGATCCCCCTGACGTCGCTCCTCGCCAGATTGTCTTTGTCGAGCACCTTTCCGATCACCGCCTCCACTTGATCCAGGATCTTGATCTCGTCCGTGGGCCGGGTGACCTTCTCGACATAGGGACTGAACTTCTTGAACTCGTCTCCAGCACGGGTGAGGTCGAAGGTCCCGGCAGCGATCTTGGTCGAGCCCAGATCGATTCCGACGATCTTGCCCATGTCACCCCCTCCACGATCGAGTCCCTCTTCGAACCTGGCCGCGACTTCGTTGGTAATCGCGACCAACGTGCGCTCGCGCTCCGCCTCCGACATTCCCTGCAACGGTTCTCCGCCCCTGGGTCGGACTTCCTGGCTGGAAAGCCACGGCAACTCCTGCCAGGCGCTGTGCTTCGCGATCACGGGCACGATCGAGAGGGTGCCCTGGTCTCGGCGCTCGAGCAATCGCGGCAGCTCCTGTTCCCGGACGAACTCCGAGCTGAGGAAGTCCTGAGAGATCAACAGGATCGCGACCTGAGCCCGATCGATCGCCGCCAGGCACTTCGAGCTCCAGTCTTCTCCCGCTTCGATGCTGTGATCCTCCCAGACGACGAAGCGACCCTCCGCCTCCCAGACCTTGAGATGCCGGACGACTTCCGCCTTCCAGGATGCGTCACGGTGACTGTAGCTGACGAATACGCTCGGTCGAGTCACTTGTGATCGCTCGGATACAGATCAAGATCTTCTCGAGAGGCGAGGCCTCACATTGGAGCGGATCCAGAGATAGTGCGGCGGCCACGCACGGAATAGTCCTCGAAATGCTAGCACGCCGGGGCGGCGAGCCGCTCGAGTCCTCACAGCTTCTCCGCCAGCCGGCCCAGGATCGTCGGCAGATCGGGCGCCAGCTCGAGCACCTCGGCCAGCGGGTCGACCTGCATCCGCTCGATGCGCTCGGGCACGGTCTTGAGGGTGAACGCCGCCGGGTCGAGGCCGGGCTGGACCTCGTCCCAGGCGAGCGGCGTCGACACGGTGCCGCCAGGTCGCGGGCGGGCGGACAGCGGCGACACCAGCAGCTTGCCGTAGCCGTTCTGCAGGTAGTCGAGATAGACCCGGCCCTGGCGCGCCGCCACGACGCGGGCGATGGTGGCGATCTCCTTCAGCTCCTCGGCGACCACCCGCGAGAGCACCTCGGCTAGCTGCTTCGACTGGGCGTACGTACAGTTGCCGCCCAGCGGGATCAGCACGTGCAGGCCGGTGGCGCCGCTGGTCTTGGCGAAGCAAGGCAGCTCGATCGATTCGCAAAGCCTATGGATGGCCCGCGCCACCTCGATGACGTCGGCGAACGGCGCCTCCTTGGCGTCGAGGTCGAGGATCGACCAGTCCGGCGCCTGCAGAGTGTCGACGCGGCTCGACCAGACGTGGAGCGGAATGGCACCCAGGTTGGCGAGGTAGAGGAGCGTCTCCTGGTCGTCGCACACGAAGTACTCGGTCTCAGTACCGCCCTCCTCCGTCCAGACGGTCTCGGTGCGGATCCAGTCGGGGGCGAAGTCGGGCGCGTTCTTCTGGTAGAAGTTCTTGCCGTGGATGCCGTCGGGGTAGCGGTCGAGCACCACCGGGCGGTCCTTCAGGTAGGGCAACAGCCAGGTCGAGGCGGCGCGGTAGAAGTCGATCAGATCGCCCTTGGTGTAACCCTCCTCAGGCCAGAAGATCTTGTCCAGATTGGAGAACTGGACCTCCGGCCGGTCGGCGGCGAGGCTCTCGCCGGGATCGATCTCGGGTGGCGGTGCGTTCTCGCGTACGCAGTCCTCCGGTCGCTTGTCGTCGCGCAGGCGCAGAAAAACCGGGTGCCGCAAATGGCCGGCCTCGGTGGTCTCGGTGTAGCGCACCTCGATGACGAGGCGCGGCTCCACCCAGACGTTGCCCGCGCCCCGCGGCACCGCGCCCGCGACCGGTGGCTCCGGCCGCTGGTCAGCCTCGAACCGAGCGCGCAGCTCGTCCAGCAGGGGACCGGCGAAGCCCGAACCGACGCTGCCGGCGTAGGCCAGGCGCTCGCCCTCGAGCACCCCGATGTGCAGGGCTCCGAAGCCGGTGCGGCCGCCCTTGGGCCGGGTGAAGCCGACCACCGCGAAGTCCCCGGTCCGGTCGGCGCGCACCTTGAGCCAGTTCGCCGAACGCCCGGCCCTGTAGGCGGCGTCTGCCTTCTTGGCCACCATACCCTCGAGCCCCAGGCCGCGGACGCCGGCGTAGACATCCTCGCCCCGCTCCTCGACATGATCGGCGTAGCGCAGCGGGCCGGCGGCGGGCAGCACCTGCCTCAGGATCTCCTTGCGTGCCAGGAGCGGCAGGCCCCGCAGGTCGAAGTCCTCGAAGCCCAGCAGGTCGAAGGCGTAGTAGGTGGCCGGCAGCTCGACCGCGGCGCGCGCGGCATCCCGCGGGCGCGTCAGCCGCCCCCGCTTCTGCAGGCGCTCGAAGCTCGGCTTGGCCTCCTCGTCGAGCACCGTCACCTCGCCGTCGAGCACCAGCGATTCGAACGGTAGCGCCCGCAGCGCCCGTGACAGGTCGGGGAAGGAGACAGTCGAGTCCATGCCGCTGCGGAAGAAGAAGCGCGCGGGGCGGCGACGCCCCTTGGCGCCCTCCTTCAGCCTCTCCTTGGACGCGATCAGCCGGTAGCCGTCGTACTTGAGCTCGAAGATCCAGCCTTTCCGGGAGAAAGCCTCGCGACGCAACTCTGCGAGCATCACCTTCACCTTCTCGGGGTCGACCCTGTCGCGCGGCGCCCCGAGCTCCTCCAGTCGCGTCCGGATTTCCGCCGCCCGCGTGCTGCCGGCGCGCAGCTCCTCCACGGTGAGGCCGGAGAACACCGACTCGGCGCCCAGATCGTCGACCCGCTTGTCGCTCGCCCAGCCGTCGCGCTCCTTGATCAGCAGCCACTCTTTCTCGCCCTTGGTCTTCACCAGGGTCCACAGTCCGCGCAACTTGAAGCCTCGCAGCTCGAACAGCAGCTTGCCTTTCTCGAAGCCCTCGAGATGATCGATCCTGGGCACGCACAGGCCGCGGTCCCAGACGATCATGGCGCCGGCGCCGTAGTTGCCCGCCGGGATGACGCCCTCGAAGTCGGCGTACTCGAGTGGGTGGTCCTCGGTCTCGACCGCGAAGCGCTTGTCGGCCGGATCGAAAGACGGCCCCTTGGGCACCGCCCACGAGCGCAGCACGCCTTCGACCTCGATCCGCAGGTCGTAGTGCAGATTGCGCGCGGCGTGCTTCTGTACCACGAACAATCCGGGGCGATCGACGCCCTCGCGGCCGAAGGGCTCCGGCGTCGCGCTTGCCGAGCGCTTGGCGCGGTACGTATCCAGACGCGAGCCCGCGGTCTTCTCCGTGCTGCTCTTCCCCGTGCTGCTCTTCCCCGGCATCGCGGCGCAGAATAGCAGCAGGAGCGGGTGGTATAAGATCGGCGCACTATGGCAGCAAGACCACTGGCATCCGGAACCATCTCCTTTGGCCTCGTCGCAATCCCGATCAAGCTCTTCAGTCCGATCGAATCCGCCAAGACCGTACGCTTCAACAACGTGCACAAGGAATGCGGAACGCGGGTCAAGTACCAGTACTACTGTCCGACCGACGATCGCATCGTCGAGCGCGACGAGCTCACCAAGGGCTACGAGTTCGCCAAAGGGCAGTTCGTGCTGTTCTCCCCCGAGGAGCTCAAGGCACTCCAGCCCGAGGCCACCCACGCCGTCGAGATCACCGAGTTCGTGCCTCTCGACCAGGTCGATCCGCTCTACTTCGACAAGCCCTACTACCTGGGCCCCGACAAGGGCGGCGCCAAGCCTTACCGTCTGCTGGCCGAGGCCATGAAGCAGACCGGCCGCGCGGCGCTCGGCCGGTACGCCGCCCGCGGCAAGGACTACCTGGTGATGCTGCGCCCCTTCGAGGACGGCCTGATCATGCAGCAGTTGCGCTACGCCGACGAGCTGCGTCCCTTCTCCGAAGTGCCCCTGGGCGACGCGGAGCCCAAGGAAGCCGAAATCCAGCTGGCGCTCCAGCTCATCGAGCAGACAGCGTCGGACGAGTTCAAGCCGGAGGGCTACGAGGACGACCTGCGCAACCAGGTCTGGGAGCTGGTGGAGAAAAAGATCCAGGGCGAGGACATCGTGGCGGCGCCGACAGAAGAGCCCAAGGCCCAGGTTATCGACCTGATGGAAGCTCTCAAGGCCAGCCTCAGCGGCGAGTCCGCGGCTGAGGAAGAAGAGCCGCCGGCGAAGGAAAAGACGCCCAAGCGCAAGGCCAGCTGATCGCGAAGCGATGAGCGGAGGCGAAGCCGGGCTGCCCGTTCACGAGCGGTTCACCATCCGCGAACGTCTCGGCTCCGGCGGCATGGGCGTCGTCTACGCCGCCCACGGCGAGCTCGTCGGCGGTGTTGCCGGCGCCACCGAGGTCGAGGCCGCGAACGCCTGGATGCGTCAGGAGCAGATTCTGCGCCCCGGCCGCATGACCGCCATGCTCGCCCCGGGATTCGATTAGCCCGCCCCGCAAAAGAATTGGCCGGCGTCCAAATCGCTTGACAAGGCCGCGCGACCCCCGTTTCTAGCGGCCTTACGCCCCTTGGGGCGCCCCGGAGCCCTCGATGGGCGCCAGATCCCTTGACAGAACGTCATTCGGCGTCAACCTGACGCACGGGGCGTAAGTGTTTCCCTATCAATAGTTTGGGAGATTTCCGCTGACCTGGCAAGGCACTTGAAGAGAGTGCTCCGCATCGTTCAACCACCGAAAGGAGGTGCGGCGCCAGGAAACGACGACAGAAGAAAGGGAAGGGAGGGTCGCGAACGCGGCCCTGAACGTCCGGCTCCGCGGCAGCTCTAGCGAGCTGCCGCGGGCCGACACCTCCGGGGCCGCGAGCGAGCGGCCCGCCGATCACTGAATGCATCACATGAAAACAAGGAGAACACATGTACAAGCCCAACAGACTCACCACTCTCGTTCTGCTCATCGCCCTATCGCTCACCGCCTCCGTTGCCTTCGCCGCCAGCGAAGGCAAGGTCGTCAACATCAACGAGGCCGACGCCAGCGACCTGGCGCTGCTGCCGCGGGTCGGGCCGGCGCTGTCGGCGCGAATCGTCGAGTTCCGGGAAGAGAACGGCAAGTTCGAGGCGGCCGAGGACCTGATGCTGGTGCGGGGCATCGGCGAGAAAACCTTCGAGCTCATGGAGGCCTTCGTCGCCATCTCCGGTGACACGACCCTGACCGAGAAGATCCGGGTCAGCGACCTGGAGCGCCGGAAAGAGTCGAAGAAGGAGTCCAAGGGGTCCGAAGACGACGACTCCGAGAAGTGAGCCCTGACGGGGAGGCGGGCCGTACCCGCCTCCCCGTGTTTCGTTTCATCATTTCCTGACCGGGAGGTCCCCATGAAAGTTTCGCGACTCTTCGACATCCTTCTGATCCAAGCCATCGCTCTCACCGGCTGCCAGGTCTACGGCCTGCCCGAGCGGGAGGAGCGCCGCACCCCCGAGCGCCGGCCCGCACGCTTGCGCCTGCGCTTCGCATAGCGCCCCCGAGACCCCGAGCCGGACGCTCGGGGTCTCCTCGGCACTCCGCACCGGATTCGTCCTCGCGGGGGCGTGGTCGGCTCCCGCCCCACATCCCGCTCTCACCCATCCCATCTCCGCCAGACGGGACGGCCACCCCGCCGTCCCTCCTGCCAGCCTCCCCAAGGCCGGCCTCGCCCCCGCGGGGACGAATCACCGGGGTTCGAAACCCTGTCCCGAGGTCCCGGGCGTCCCCTCAGGACGCGACTGCCCCAACGGGGCAGAACAGGAGTAGCCTGGGGTTTCGACCCCAGGAGCCTCTGGAACAGGCCGTGCTCGCTCTCGGCGAAGATGAAGGTGAGACCGGATGGTTTCTTGTTCCAGAAGTGCCCCCCGCATGGTACACCTAAGACCTCATGCGCCGCGCCGACCGCCTGTTCCAGATCATCCAGCTCTTGCGACTCAGCAGGGTGGTGACCGCCCGACGATTGGCGGCGGAGCTCGAGGTGTCTGAGCGGACGATCTACCGCGACGTCCAGGACCTGGTGCTCTCCGGCGTGCCGATCGACGGCGAGGCCGGGGTGGGCTACATGCTGCGCGGCTACGACCTGCCGCCGCTGATGTTCACCCGCGACGAGGTGGAGGCGCTGGTGCTCGGGACCCGAATTGTGCAGAGGTGGGCCGACCCCAAGCTGGCGCAGGCGGCCAAGCAGGCGTTGGACAAGGTGGAGGCGGTGCTGCCGGCGGGCAAGGACCACCTGGTGCGCGAGACCGCGCTGTTCGCCCCCCAGGGCTACGGGCCGGTGGAGGTGTCGATCGACCTGGCGGGCCTGCGCGACGCCGTCCGCCAGTCGCGTAAGGTGCATTTCAGCTACTGTGACGCCGAGGGCGCCGAGACCGAGCGCACGGTACGGCCGCTGGGCATGGCGCTCTACGGGCCGGTGTGGCTGCTGGCGGCGTGGTGCGAGCTGCGCACCGACTTCCGCAGCTTCCGCCCCGACCGCATGGAGGAGATGCGCGTCCTCGACGAACGCTTCACTCCCGACGCGGAGACCTCGCTCGAAGGCTTCCTCGCGGCCGTCCGCCGGGCGGCGGAAGGCCACGAGTAGCGGGATCCGCGATCAGGCGGGCTCGAGTGCCTCTGCCTCCATGTACGGCATCGCCGGCGTATACCCACGCAGGCGCGAGTAGACGGTGAGGGCGCCGCGGTGGTGGGCGGTGTGGTCGACGATGGCGCCGATGATGGCGGCACGCGGCTGGCCACCCATCACCATGCCCTCCGCCATCGGCTCCAAGAGCTCGTCGGCGGTGCGTCCCGAGATGTTCTCGGCCGCGGCGGTCACCGAACGGTCCAGCCACTCGCGGGCCGCGGCCAGCGAGGTGACTCCCATGATCTTCCCGGCGTGCGCCTCGAAATCCATGTCGAAACCCTCGGGGCGGAAGCCGCCTTCCATGAACCAGTCGATGGTGTGGGCCACGTGGGCGACCTGCTGGGCCGCGGACATGGTTTCGCCGGCCGGCGCGAAGGTCGAGTCGTCCTCGGTCAGGCAGCGGGTCGAACGGTCGAAGTAGGCTTTGGTGTTCTCGAGCTCTTTGACGAAGATCTGGGGATCCATGGGCGGTCTCCTTCTTGCACAGTTCAGTGGGGATCGCGAAAACAACTCCTGGAGTATGGCATGGCCCTCCTGACAGCGTGCTGTCAGGAGACAACGATCCTCGCCGCAAGCGGGCGGCCACATCGGCGTCGACTATAGCTCAGCGATAGGGGGCGCCGTGCTATAAACGGCGCCCGATGAGCGAGACGGTAGACAGAGAGAGAGGTTTCCTGGCGTCGCTCGGTACCGGGTTTCTGGCGGGCTGCCTGGGAGGCTGGCTGTTCCTCGCGGTGGCGCTGCTGCGGGACGGCGCGGACTTCCTGGTGTACTGGCCGACGCGGGCGTTCGCGGTGTGGCTGATCGTGCGCTCGGTGGGGCTCTATGCTCTGCTCTTCGGTGCCGCCGGGCTGACGCTCGGCGGAGTGCTTTATACCGGCTTCGCCCTGCTGGGCCGGGACAGGCGCCCGATCTTCGTCCTGGTGTCGGCGACGATGGTGGCGCTCACCGTGCTGACCTACCTCACCGCCTGGTGGCAGCTCGACGTGCTCTCGGGGCTGCCCATGGCGGCGGTCGAGCGCCGCTGGAGCGGCCTGCTGCATGCCGGCGTGGCACTGCTCGCTGGCGGCGCCGGCGCCGTCCTCGGGCTCCGCCTGGCGCGTCGACGGACCGCGGCTAGGCCCTCATGGCGGCCGGCGCTCGCAGCGCTGGCGGCCGGCGTGGCACTGGTCACGCTCGGTGAGCTGGGGTTGAGAGTCTCGTCGCCACGCGGTGACGCACGAGCCCGACCCGGGCAGCCGGCGCGGGTGGTCGTCGTCGGGCTCGACGGCATGACGCTGCGTGTGCTCTCGCCGATGCTCCGCGCGGGCGAGCTACCGACCTTCCGCCGGCTGACCGGGGAAGGGGCCTGGGGCACCTACCTGACATACGGCACCGCCTCCTCGCCACGGGTGTGGACGTCGATGGCGACCGGCAAGCGGGTCCGCGACCACGGCATCGACGACTTCGTGAAGGCGCGCGGGCGAGGCTACCGGGCAGCGCCGATGAGGTCCTCCGACCGCAAGGCGCGGGCAATCTGGAACATCCTCGGCGACTCGGGGCACAGGGTGGGGGTGGTCAACTGGTTGATCACCTACCCCCCCGAAGAGGTCGACGGTTACATAGTCTCGCGCCTCAACCTGCGGGCCGAAAACCGGACGCACCCGCCCGAGCTCGAAGCCGAGCTGGCCGAGCTCTGGGGCGAGCGCCCCGAGGGAACGCGCGAGCATCTGCTGTGGGAGGCCGACCGCGTGTTCGCCACCGCGGCGTATCTCTTGGCCAAAGACCGGCTGACCAAAGACCGGCTCGATTTCCTCGCTCTGTTCGACGCCACCGTCGACCGGGTCGAGCACCGCTATTGGCGAGACTATCGCCCCGGGGACTTCGATTCCGAGGTCTGGCCGGCCGACACGGCAACAGGGCCGGGGCCCGGCACCCTGGTGGAGGACGTCTACCGCCACCTCGACCGCCGGCTGGGCGAGCTGTTGCAGATCGTCGGGGACGACGCCCTGGTGATCGTCGTCTCCGACCATGGCCAACGTGCCGCGCGAACGCCGAGGGTACGGCTGCGCCTCGACCGCGTCCTCGAGGCGCTCGACTATTGCCGGCTGGAGGACGGCCCTGGAGACCGCGTCGACCACGCCGCCAGCCGTGCCTACACCCTGGTCGAAACACCGTGGACGCCTGAGCTGCGCGTCAACCTCAACCTTCGCGGCCGCGAGCCGCACGGCATCGTCGAGCGCGGCGGGGCACTGGAGCTGGCGGATCGGTTGGTCACCGATCTGCGCAAGGTGCGCTTCACCGATGGTTCAAAGCTCTTCGGCCGCGTCCGCCGGCTCCGTGACCCGGCCCGCGAGAGCCGGGGCGACGCCGATGTTCAGGTGGCGCTGTCGCGCCGGGCCCGCACGGCGGCCGGCGACGGGCCCGAGGTCGTCGCCGCGGGCCGCGTCTACCGGTTGAGCCGCTTCCAGCGCGTCGACGCGTCGATCTCCGGCGATCACGATCACCAGGGCGTCTTCTTCGCGCACGGTCCGGGGATCGAGCCGGGCCCGATCGGCCAGCGGGTGGTGCCGAGCGCCGCACACGACCTGCTCTGGCACCTCACCGACAAGCTCGACGCCGTCGACCTGCTACTGCCGGCCCTGCGCCGGCTGGGCTGGATCGAGCGCGCCTCGACCCTCGACCTGACGCCCACCGTGCTCTACGCCCTCGGCCTGCCGGTGGCCCGCGACATGGCCGGGCGGCCGCTGGTGGAGATCTTTTCCCGGCCGCCGGATGTAGAATGGCTAGCCTCGTACGAGACCGGCGACGAGCCGCGTCGCGCGGACGAGGAGGCGCCCTCGGACGACGAGTACCTCGAGCGCCTCAGATCCCTCGGATACGTCGATTGACGCCGCCGCGCCCGTTCCCTGCCAGAAACCCTGCTCGATGAGACGATGAGAGACCAAGCGAGAATCCTGTTGCTGCAGGCGCGCGGCCCCGACGACCCGGCCAAGGGCGAGGAGGTCCGGTCGTTCGCCGCCCGATGCGGCATCGGGGCCGACAAGATCACGCCCTGGGACCTGATCGAGGGGCCGCCGTCGATGAGCGAAATCCGCCGCCACGACGTCTTGATGGTGGGCGGCGCCGGGGAGTTCTACGTCTCGAAGAGCAACCTGCCGTACTTCGACCAGACTCTGGACCACCTGCGCGAGGTTGTCGAATTCGGCTTTCCCACCTTCGCCTCCTGCTTCGGCTTCCAGTGCATGGTGGTCGCCCTGGGCGGTGAGATCGTCTACGACTCCGGCAACATGGAGGTCGGCACCTTCGACGTGTCGCTCACCGAGGAAGGCCGCAGTGACGAACTGTTCGGCAGCCTACCGGAGACTTTCCAGGCGCAGCTCGGGCGCAAAGACCGCGCCGCCGGCCACTGGGACGGCGTCGTCCCGATGGCCTTCTCGGAGCGCTGCCCGGTACAGGCCCTGCGCATTCCCGGCAAGCCGGTGTGGGCCTCGCAGTTCCATCCCGAGCTCGATCGCGAGGCCAACCTCGGCCGCTTCGAGCGCTACCTCGACGGGTACGCGGCGGTGATGAGCCCCGAGGAGCTGGAGGCGACGATCGACGGCTTCGGCGACAGCCCGGAGGTCAATCAGCTGCTGAAGCGCTTCTTGGGCCTGGTCCTGGATTGACCGCTACTCGGCCCGCGACAGCACCTGCCGGGCGATCACCAGGTGCTGGATCTCGGTGGTGCCCTCGTAGATCCGCAGCGCCCGCACGGCGCGATACAGCCGGTCCACCGGGCTGTCCCTGAGCGCGCCGCGCCCGCCCCACAGCTGCACCGCGTCGTCGACCACGCGCTGCGCCGCCTCGGTAGCGAACGACTTGGCCATCGCCGCTTCGAGCGTGATGCGCTCGGCGCCGGAGTCGGCCTCCCAGGCGGCGCGGTAGGTGAGCAACCGTGCCGCGGCCAGGTCGGTGGCCATGCGCGCGAGCTTCTGCTGCGTGAGCTGGAACTCCGCCAGCGGCTTGCCGAACTGACGCCGGCGCCTGACGTGCGCCAGCGCCTCGGCCAGCGCGCGCTCCGCCATGCCGCAGGCTGCGGCGGCGACCGTCGGGCGCAGGCGGTCGAGCGTCCGCATGCCGATCTTGAATCCTTCGCCTTCCGCACCGAGCCGGCTCGACGCCAGCAGCCGGCAGCCCTCGAAGGCGATCTCGCCCAGCGGGTGCGGCTCAGAGAGCACCTGCGGGCCGGTGAACCGGAACCCCGGCGCCGTCGCCTCCACCAGGAAGCAGGTCAGGCCGCAGGTCCCCGACTCCGGATCGGTGGAGGCGAACACCACGTAATAGTCGGCGATGCCGGCGTTGGTGATGAAGGCCTTGCCGCCGTCGAGACGGTAACCCTCGCCGTCGCGCCGGGCACGGGTCTCCATGCCCGACGGGTCCGAGCCCGCCTCCATCTCGGTCATGGCGAAGGCCGCCATGCGCTCACCGGCCGCGACCCCGGGCAGATACCGCCGCTTCTGCTCCTCGCTGCCGGCGAGCGTGATCGGCATCGAGCCCAGGCACTGGAGCGCGAACACCGAGTCGGCCAGCGGCGACGCCGACGCCAGCGTCTCGCGGATCAGGCAGCAGGCCCGCAGGTCGGGCGCGCCTTCATGGCCGCCGAACGCCTCGGGGATGGCGTGGCCCGGCCAGCGCCCCTGCCCCAGCAAACGCAGGATCTCGAGCGCCTGCGCCCGCGCGCCCTCGTCGTCGTGCCGCGGCTCGAGCGGCGCGATCTCGGCGTCCGCGAACGCGCGCACCTCCTCCGCCAACCGATGGTGCCGCGGCTCCAGGAAGGCCTTGATCGTCGCGAGATCCGGCATACGCCCGAGTCTATGAGACAACCGGGCTACCGCGCATCGCACCGGTTCAGTTTTGCCGCCATGCCTCCGCGGCAGGTCCGCAGCAGGGACTCGCTTGCCCCGATGAGATCGGCAGGGTTTAACTACTGATTCTTGTTCTTGACCTCTAGCGCCCCTTATGCTACGATCCCAATTCGATTAACGCCACTCACCTTGATCTGTAGCGATACTGAGGTGACCGGCAAGTGTGTTCAATCTTGACTGAGAGGAGGAAGAATGGCACGCCTGCTTCGAGCAGTAACTTTCTGGGCCCTGAGTTTGGTGATCGTCCTGGCATCAGGCAGCCAGGCTCAAGAAGCTAAGACTGAGCCTGAACCGCTCATCACGCCATACACGATTGCCCGCGGCCCCCAGGTTCCCAGGTACTTCGCGGTCAAGTCCTTCCTGAACTATGCATTCGACGCTTACCAGGAGGGAGAGGATGCGTTCGCGTACAACCTCTTGAGGCCACTGGAAATCGAACCGGGTTCGCGTGGCGCACAGGTGGTCGCAGGAGCGATGTTCTCGGCCCAGTCTGTTTTTGTAGAGGTCCTTGACTTGGCTCCATTCTCTACACATCCTGCAGAGCGCCGAGCAGTACAAGTGGATTTTCACCGAGATCGCGCGCGCCGAATCAGCGAGATCTACGCTTCGATGCTGGCCGATCTTCGGGAGCTCGGCATCTCGTCAGATACCGTCGAGGGCTTCATCGATCGAGAAATCGTGCCGGGAGAAGCGCTGGTTTCCAACGAGCCGAACGCTCTGGAAACCGAGGAGGTCTTCCAGGTCATCCAGGAGGAGTTCTCGCGAGCAATGGGAGGCCCAGAGAAATGAAGACCCAGGTGGCAGTATGTGCTCTTGTTCTTGCGTCGTCCATAGCGATACCGGCATGGCCAGCATCCGTTCTGCATGTAAATGCGAATACGCTCACGACACCCAAGAAAAAAGATCCCACGCAGATCCGGGTCAGAGGCAAGGCAAGAGCAGAAGTCATGATCCTCGACACCGCTGATGAAGGCAAACAAATCCAGCTCGAGGGTATTTTGATCGAGTTCGCCTCGGATCCCAGCTGCGCGGGCAGCGGCTATTCCATAGACTCGTGCCAGGCGTCTCAGGCTGCTCAAGGAGAGGGCCAGGTCATGACCTGCTTAGCCCCTCCTTTGCCCGGCCCGCCCCATCCAGGCAACTGTGCCGATGCCTGGATCACCTCTTCGGAGGCGACTCTGGCAGGCAGCACCTTCGGCACCTTCGCGCCATGCAAGCATCTCGGCTGCCCCTGAAACAAAATCGCGCCATGCAATAACCGAAACGACAACGATCAGGGCAATCCCGAGACTCGGAATGTCAACGAGTCATATGCTTTTGCGAGCCACGACCCAGGCGGCCGGGCTCAGCGAAACTCCGGTTTCCGCTTGGCGACGAAGGCGTCGAAGGACTCGCGAAAGTTGGGGTCTCCCATGCAGGCGGCCTGGATCTCGACTTCGGCGGCGAGCGCCGACTCGAGGTCCATGGAAGCCTCGCGCAAGAGCATCTTCTTGGTCACTTCGAGGCCAAAGGAGGGGCCACGCGCCAGGCGCTCGGCCCACTCGCGGGCCTCCTGGCGCACTTCGGTCTTGGGCACCACGCGGTTGTAGAGGCCGATGCGGTGAGCCTCGGCGGCGTCGATGAAGTCGCCGGTCATCAGCAGCTCGGCGGCGCGGCCGAGGCCGACGATGCGCGGCAGGAGCCAGGAGGCGCCCATGTCGGCTCCCGAGAGGCCGACCTTGGTGAAGAGGTAGGCGATGCGGGCGTCCTCGGCCGCGATGCGGATGTCGCAGGCGGCGGTGATGACGGCGCCGGCGCCGGCGACCTGGCCGTTCAAGGCGGCGACGATGGGGCGGCGACAGCGCAGCATGGAGAGGATCAGCGCGCCGGTGCGGCGGGTGAAGTCGAGCAGGCCCTGGTAGTCGCGGTCGTGGAGCTCGCCGATGATGTCGTTGACGTCGCCGCCAGTGCAGAAGGCACGTTCGCCGGATCCGGTGAGCACGATGGCGCGCACCCCCGGTTCGGTGTCGAGCGCCTCGAAGGTCTGGCGCAGCTCGTCGTAGACCTCGAAGGTCAGGGCGTTGAGCCGGTCGGGGCGGTTGAGGGTGACGGTGGCGACGTTGGTGTCGGCGTCGTGCTGGTAGAGGAAGCTGTCGGGTTGGATGGTCATGGTGTGATCACCGCTTGTCCCTGGATTTCGACCTTGGCCCCGGGCTCGAGGAGGGCCTTGATCTCGACCAGGGCCATGGCGGGATAGTGCCGGCCCATGATCCGGCGGTAGGCGGCGCCGACTTCGCGCAGGCTGGCGACGTACTCGCGGTGGTCGGTGACGAAGATGGTGAGGTTGCCGAGGTCGGACGGCTCGCCGCCGGCCTGGCGCACCACGGTGACGACGTTGGCGAGCGCCTGGGCGAACTGCTCGGCGAAGCCGTCCCCGACAATCTTCTGCTCGCCGTCCCAACCGACCTGGCCGGCGACGAAGAGCAGGCGACCGCCCTCCGGAGCCAGCATACCGTTCGAATAGCCGCGCGGCGCCCCGAGCGAGGCCGGGTTGATCGGCATCATCCGGCTCATGATTGCACCGCCCCGCCGTCGAGCACCAGGGCTTGGCCGTTGACCCCGCGCGCCCTTCGGTCGCACAGGCTCAGAACCTGGTAGGCCACCTCGTCGGCCTCGAAGACGCGGCGCTGGGGGCTGTTGCTCTCCAGGTTGGCGCGCGCCTGCTCGGCCGACAGCCCGGTCTTGCGCACGATGCGCTCGACGGTGTCGACAGTCATCTCGGTCTCGACGTAGCCCGGACACACGGCGTTGACGGTCACCCCCTGGGCGGCGACCTCGGCCGCGACGCTGCGGGTGAAGCCGACCACCGCGTGCTTGGACGCGGCGTAGGCCGCGATGTAGGGCGCCCCGATCTTGCCCACCACCGAGGCGACGTTGACGACGCGCCCCCAGCCCTGCTTCACCATGGCGGGCAGGAAGGCCTGGGTGCACAGGAAGACGCCGGTGACGTTGACGGCGAAGATGCGGTTCCAGTCTTCCAGGGTGATCGCGCGCAGCGGCGCCGAGGACGCGATGCCGGCATTGTTGACCAGCACGTCGACGCCGCCGAGCTCTTCGGTCGCCCGGGCACGCAATGCCTCGACCGATGCCGGATCGGTGACGTCGCAAGCCATGCCCACCGCGCGGTGACCGGCAGCCCGCAGCTCGCTCGCCACCGCCTCAATCTGGTCGGTCGAGCGGGCCGCCACAACCACCGAGGCGCCCTCGGCGGCCAGCATCCCGGCTACCGCGGCGCCGATGCCCCGGCCGCCGCCGGTGACGACGACCCGCTGTTCGTTGAATTTCATGGCCGTGACTCTAATTCACGCGCGACCCTAATTCACGCGCGACCCTATCAACTCCAAGACCGCCCGCTCCAGGATCTGACCGAGCACCGCGATCGTCTCCTCACCCTCGGCCGCCGTGGCCGCCGCCGGGTCGCCGAAATAAGCTTCCGGGCCCCCGGCTTCCTCGAAACTCTCATGCCCTTTCCAGATCGCCCGCGACAGTGATTCGGGATTGGCCGGCAGCCGCCGGCGCACGTCGTCACGCACCAGATCCTCGCGCCGGGCCATCACCACCGAGCCCTCGTACTGGCCGGCGTGGCAGGCGCCGCTCTTGAACTCGTCGCTGAGGCGCGAGGCCCAGGGCTTGCGGGTGACGTCGGGGAACGCCACCGCCAGCTTGGTCTCGGAACGGATACGGCCCAGGGCGTCGTAGATCGACTGCAGATGGCCGGGGTCGAAGTGGGCGTTGGCCACCGCCAGCCTGCGGAAACCGGTGCGCGCCAGGCCGGCGCCGACGTCGGCCAGCAGCGAGGTCACAGTCTCCGGCCGGATCGAGACAGTGCCGGGGAAGGCGGCGGCGAAACCGGCCGACGTGTAGTCGACCGGCGGCAGCAGCAGACAGGTGAGACCGCGCCCGGCCAGACGCCGGGCGCCGTCCTCGGCCATGGCGGCGGCGATGATGCGGTCGGTCGACAGCGGCAGGTGAGGCCCGTGAGCCTCGACCGCGCCGACCGGCAGGATCGCCACCGTCGCCTCGGGGTCGAGGTCCCGGACCTCGGTCCAGGTCATCTCCGACAGGCGATGGACAGCCATCACCGCATCCTATCCCGGATTAGTAGCCGTGCAGGTAGCGCTCCTGCTCCCACGGGTGCACGTGGGAGATGTAGTCGGCCCACTCCTGGCGCTTGGCGGCGACGTAGTGCTCGGCGATGTGGCCGCCCAGGGCCTCGAGCATCACCTTGTCCTTCTCCAGCCGGTCGAGCGCCGAGCTCAGGTCGCCGGGCAGCTCCTTGATCTTCAGGCGCCGCTTCTCGCGCGCGCTCATGGCGAAGATGTTCTTGTTCACCGGCTCGCCGGGATCGAGCTCGCGCTCGATCCCGTCGAGGCCGGCGGCCAGCATGCAGGCCAGGGCCAGGTAGGGATTGCACGACGGATCCGGCATGCGCAGCTCGCAGCGCGTCGACATGCCGCGCCGCGCCGGCACGCGCACCAGCGGGCTGCGGTTCTTCTCCGACCAGGCGATGTTGGTGGGCGCCTCGTAGCCCGGCACCAGCCGCTTGTAAGAGTTGACGAGCGGGTTGGTGATGGCGACCAGGGCGGCGGAATGATCGAGCATGCCGCCGATGTAGGCGAGGGCGGTCCTCGACAGCTGCCAGCGGGCATCCTCGTCGAGAAAGGCGTTCGCGCCGTCGTGCAGCAGGCTCTGGTTCATGTGCATGCCGGAGCCGTTGACCCCGAAGATCGGCTTGGGCATGAAGGTGGCGTGCAGGCCGTGCTCGAGAGCCACCTTCTTGACCACGAAGCGGAAGGTCGCGACGTTGTCGGCGGTGGCCAGCGCATCGGCGTACTTGAAGTCGATCTCGTGCTGCCCAGGCGCCACCTCGTGGTGCGCCGCCTCGACCTCGAAACCCATCGACTCGAGCACGATGACGATGTCGCGGCGGCACTCCTCGCCAAGGTCGACCGGGGTGAGATCAAAGTAGCCGCCGACGTCGTGGGTGTCGAGCAGCGTCTTGCCGTCGGCGTCCTTCTGGAAGAGGAAGAACTCGGCTTCCGGGCCGGCCATCATCTCGAAACCCATGGCTTCGGCGCGCTCGACCTGGCGCTTGAGCGCCAGCCGCGGGCAGCCCGCGAAGTCCTCGCCATCGGGCCGGTGGACGTCACAGATCATGCGCGCCACTCGCGAGCCGTCGGGGTTCTGCCAGGGATTGACCTGGAAGGTGTCCCAGTCGGGGACCAGCAGCATGTCGGATTCCTCGATCCGGGTGAAACCCTCGATCGAAGAGCCGTCGAACATGATCTGGCCGTCGAGGGCCTTCTCGAACTGGCTCCGTGGCACCTCGACGTTCTTGATGACCCCGTGAAGGTCGGTGAACTGGAGCCGCAGGAAGCGGCATTTCTCCTCGTCGGACAGGCGCAGGATCTCTTCTCTGGTCATGATGTCCTCATACGGGTCGCCATTGGATTTCTGCCGTTTCGGCGGGATTCGATGCTCGATGCGCGGATCCTAGGGCGACTTCGTCGCGAACGCAAGCAAAAAAACACGAAATGACTCAAAGAATCGATTCATCCCAAATCTCTTCGACTCCTGCACGGCCCTCCCCTCGCTCGGCGTCCGGGGCAACTCACCCACCGTACGCCCATTCGCGGCGGGAGTACCCGCCCGGTCGGGTAGGCCGGGCGTCACCCCGGGGTCCGCGCGCAACAGCCCGCCCGGGTGAAGCACCTTCGCCGCGGCGGCGCGATACTGGGTCATGAGCTCGCGGAGCGGCAGGTGACGTCTGCGTCGGGCGCACCCGTCCGCCCGCACGAAAGAAGGTGCTTCATGATCGAAAGACCCCTCTATATCGCCTCCTATCACCAGTCGAAGTTCGGCAAGCTGAAGGAGATGCTGGTGCCCGAGATGATCCACCGGGCGGTCACCGGCGCCTGCGACGAGATCGGCGTCGAGCCGGCGGCGATCGACGTCGGCTCGGTCGGCTCGGCGTGCGGCTTCACCCTCAACCAGCAGGGGCTGCTCGCCGGCCTGCTGGCCATGGTTCCCGGGCTCGAGGGCAAGCCGTCCGAGGCGGTGGAGAACGCCTGCGCCTCGGGCGGGCAAGCGATCCTGTCGGTGGCCCACAAACTGCTCGCAGGCGTCGGCGACGTCGGTGTCGCCGTCGGCTTCGAGAAGATGCGCGACGAGCACGGCAAGATGGACGGCAAGCGGGTCGGCGAGGTGCTGGGCTACTTCTCCCACCCGGACGAGCGCGCCGGCAAGGTGTTCGTGTTCCCTCACCTCTTCGCCGAGGTGATGAAGCTGTACATGGAGACCCACGGGGCGAGCGAGGAGGACCTGGCGTCGATCGCCGTCACCGAGTACGGCAGGGCGCGCCACAACCCTTACGCTCAAATGCGCCACGCCGAGGTCACCCTCGACCAGGCGCTGGCGATCGAGGGCATCAACCGCTACATCGTCGACGGCCTGCCGCTCAAGACCTACGACTGCTCGCAGATCACCGACGGCTACGCCGCGCTGCTGCTCGCCACCGAGGAGGGCCTACGCCAGCTGGGAGTGCCGAAGTCCGAGGCGGTGCTGCTCGCCGGTTTCGCCCAGGCTACCGACCCGATCCGCAAAGAGGGACGCGACGTGCTGCGGCCGGCAGGAGCCTACCGCGCGATGAACGACGCCTACCGCATGGCCGGCGCCTCGCCCGAGGACGTCAACGTCGCCGAGATCCACGACTGTTTCACGGTCATGGGGGCGATCGGCGTCGAGGTGCTGGGCAAGGCCGGCTACGGCGAGGGTGCCCGCTACTGGCGCGAATGCCGGACCCAGAGCGAGTGCGCGGTCAACCACTCGGGCGGCCTGATCGCCAAAGGCCACCCGATCGGCGCCACCGGCGTGGCGATGGTCGGCTGGTGCGCCTGGCAGCTGATGGGCAAGGCGCCCGAAGAGCTGCAGGTGCCGGCTCCCAAGCTGGCGGCGACCTTCAACATCGGCGGACCGATCTGCGCTTCGGTCTGCACGGTGCTGAAAGCCGCGGCTTAGCCGGAGTCAGACTTGTCGGACGGGTCGGAAGGGTCCGACTCGTCCGACGGTTCGCTCTCGTCGGGCTCCTCGCCCGCCAGCAGATACTCATCGTCCAGGTCGACGCTCGCCTCCGGCTCCACGGCCGGCGACTCCTCGGCCGCCGGGAGAGCTTCCCATTCGTCCGGCGCGGGCGGCGGCGGCGCAATCGCGGGACCGGCCGGCCGTGACGAGAACCGGTGCAGCAGGATCGCGCCCAGGCCGATCGTCCAGGCGACGTACTTGATGGCGAAGCCGAGCGGCACCATCAGCCAGGCGAAGATCTTGACCGGGCCGCCGAAGGACCCCAGCGCGACCGCCAGGATCGACCAACCCTGGATCAGCAGGACGCCGAGCAGCACCAGCAGATAGGGAGCGACTCCCTGCCAACCGAAGCGCCGCTGCAGCAGCCGGCCGCCCGCCATGGCGACGCCGGCGTAACCCAGCAGAAAGAAGATCGCCAGCACCAGGCAAGCGAGCAGGAGCAGGATCACGGCCAAGGGGATGCCGACGACCGTCAAGACCAGGATCCCGCAGATGACAATCATCGTGCACAGGAACAGGAGCTGGGCACCGAGACCCGCCAGGCCCGCCTTCCACGTCTCGTGCTCGGCTCGCTGCGACACCGCCGCCGTCAGCCTCGGAAAGAGCAACAGGATGATCAACAGCTGCATCGTCAGGAACACGGTCAGGGCGACCTTGAACGCCAGCCTGCCCATGCCGAAATCGAACCAGCCGAACAGCCAATCGGGCATCCAGATGCCTTCCCAGAGGTCGTCGAGCTCGACCCCCGGGCCCAGCGAGACCTCGGTGATCTCGCCGTAGATCTCGGCCGTCGGATCGCGGTGCACCGCACCGCCGATCGACAGCGCGTCGCCGAAGATCCTGGCGTCGGGGCCGAGGAAGATCGAGCCCCCAACCGCGGTCACGGTGCCCGAGACCTCGCCCTTGACTTCGGCCGAGCCGCCGACCACGGTGGCGTCGCCGCTCACGTCACCTTCGATGTCGAGCGAGCCGCCGAGCACCACCACGTCCTGCGAAGTCTCGTTGTCCTCGATCGTCAGGCTGCTGCCGAACGACACCCGGGTATCGCGTCGCACCCGGCCGCGGCGCGCCTCGCGGTGGCGGTTCCGCTCGGCCCGCCGCTGGTCTTCGAGCGCTTCCTCGATCACCTCGAGATGCTCCGCCTCGAGGCTCTCGATCTCCTCGGCACGCTCCCGGATCAGCGCCTCGATCTCTTGGACCTCGAGGCGCCGTTCTTCGGCCATGCGCTCGATCCGCAGGCGCAGCTCCTCGGTCGCCGACCATTCGGCCGAGCCCAGCTCGGCGAGCTCGAAGACGAGCTCGGCGTCCTCACCCACCAGCTCCTCGAGCTCGGAGCGGCTCACCGGCTCGGAATCGACCGCCACCGAGGAGGCCTTGACTTCGATGGCACGGAAATCGGCATCGGGGTCCGTCGGCTGGAGCACGTAGCTGTCGGTCAGCGTCAGCACCTCGTAGCGGTCGCCGAGCCTCTCGAGCAGCGCGGCGGCCTGCTCCGGGTCGGCGCCGAAAGGCGCGCCGAGCGCCGGCAGCGCCACCAGCGCGAAAGCCGCCAGGGCGAGCCACCATCGGCCGCGGACGGTTCGGGATTCAGTGAGCTTGCACATACCCGGGACTCCTCTCAGGGGACAACAGCCCGCTCAGCCCACGAAAGGTGGCGGCGGACAGGATCGTCAGCGTCAGCAGGGTGATCGCCACCGGCGGAGCCGTGGCGATCGCCGTCAGGGTTTCCATCACGCGGGCGAGGATGTGCCAGATCGCCACCACCTCGTCGACGCGGTTCGCCAGGCCGACGAACCCCTGGACGACGGCGGCGAACACCTCCCCGGGAGCCACCAGGGCCGCCAGACCGACCACCAGGGGCAGGGTGTAGGCCAGGGCCAGGCCGGTGATCAGCAGCAGGGCGGCGACCGCGGCTCGGCCCCACCAGGCCAAGGCCGTCGAGCGCAAACCGGCCGAGGCCAGAACCCGGTCGGCGAACCCGGCGCTCGCGGCCGACATTGGAAGGGCCGCGAACATCCTGGCCAGCGCTCGCTCGGCGTCGGCCTCGCGGCCGGCCTGCTCGGCGGCCAGCCAGCGGCGCATCGTCATGTCGAGTCGTTCGGTCATCCCCTTCGCTCCTGGAGCACCCTACGAGGTTCCGCCACGCGTTGTTACGCCCGCCCCTTCTTCTTTTCCCGCCAGCGTTCCGGCGGCACGAAGCCCGCAGCAGCCAGCTCGGCCGCCAGCAGCTTCCGCGCCCGGTGCAGGTGGACCTTCACGGTCCCCATCGCCAGCCCCGTGACCTCGGCGATCTCATGATACGCGAGCCCCTGCTGGAACCGCAGCAACAGGATCTCCCGGTAGCGGGGCGCCAGGCGCCCGAGAGCGGCGTCGAGCCCGCGCACCAGCTGCGCCTGCTCGGCTCGGCGCTGCGGCCCCTCGTCTTCGCTCGCCGCCAGCACCTCCCAGGACTCCTCGTCGTCCGGGCCGGCCGGTTCCAGCGGTACCGTCTCGGGGCGACCGCGGCGCAGATGGTCGATGGTCGTGTTGTGGGCGATCTTGAACAGCCAGCTGGCGAGCTTGCGCCGCGGATCGAAAGAGCCGAGCGCGCGGTAGGCCTTGATGAACGCCTCCTGCGCCAGGTCCTCGGCCAGGGCCGGGTCGCCGACCATGCGCGCGATGACGGAGAGCACCGGCCGCTGGAAGCGCTCCACCAGCTGGCGAAACGCTTCCGAGGAACCGGCGAGAACCTGCTCGACGAGCTCGGCGTCGCTGGCGGTCGTACGGTCTTTCTGACGCATGGGCGTGCTCGGATCATCGCATGCCGCCACGGCCTGTACAGGCGGCTCGGATCTACCAGATGTACTAAACTGGGACCTTCGGGTTTCATCTCTTCCCTGACCCGCACGGTTCCTTCCCGACAGACATAACCTAGGAGAAGTACGATGTCGAGAGTCCTGGTTCTTTCTCTGGCCCTCCTTTCCCCAGCGCTACTCCTGGCCGCGCCCGGGGGCGCCGCCGAGCTGGCCGGCGTCCAGATGGACGACACCACCAAGGTGGGCGAGGAGACCCTCGTCCTGAATGGCCTCGGGCTGCGCAAGAAGGCGATCTTCAAGATCTACGTCGGCGGCCTCTACCTGCCGGCGAAGCAATCCAACGCCGGCAAGATCTTCGCCGCCGATGCCACCCGCCGGATGGTGATGCACGTGCTCTACAGCAAGCTCAGCCAGGATCAGCTGGCCGACGGCTGGGACGACTGCCTGGAGGCCAATCGCCCCAAGGCATCCGCCGAGCTGAAGAAAAGCTTCGAGCAGCTCAACGGTTGGATGGAAGAGGTCAAAGAAGGCGGCCGGCTGACCTTCACCTACACCCCCGCCGGCGGCACCGAGGTCCAGGTCAAGGGCTCGGCCAAGGGCTCGATCGCCGGCAAGGGCTTCGCCGACGCCCTGTTCGCCTGCTGGATCGGCGACAAGCCGGCCACCGGCGCTCTGAAGAAGGGCCTGCTAGGCGGCTGAAGATTCTTCCGCCCAAAAAAAAGGAGGGGCGCTTTGGCGCCCCTCGTTGGGAGGGATGAGAGGAGGTTGTTGCCCCCTCGCAAAACCAGCCTACCAACCAGTCGGTCTGAATGTCAAGACCTCTCTTTCGCGGCCTGTTGATCAATTCAGAGAGTCTTTTTACTCCAGTACCCGCACCCCTGATCCGGCAAGTCAACGGAGCGAGGCGAGCACCAGGATCACCAGCCCGAGGATCATCCTGTAGCCGACGAAGACCGCCATGCCCTGCCGGCGCAACCAGGCCAGCAGCCAACCGATCACCAGGTAGGCCGAGACCGCGGAGACCACGAAACCGACGACGAGCGGCAGCAGCTCCACGCCCGCCGTGCCCTCCCGAGTGAGCTCGTAGAGATCCTTCACCAGCGCCCCGATCCCCACCGGGATCGCCAGCAGAAAGGAGAAGCGCGCCGCGTCCGGGCGCTCGAGGCGCAGGAAGAGAGCCGCCGTCATGGTGACCCCGGAACGCGAAGTGCCCGGAATCAGGGCGAAAGCCTGGGCGAGACCGATCCACAGGGCGTCACGCCAGGTCAGATCCTCGAGGGGACGCTCGTGCACGGCGGCCCGGTCGGCCCACCACAGCAGCAGACCGAAGGCGATGGTCATGACCGCGATCACCACCGGCTGCCGGGCGACGGTGGAGAGCCAATCGTAGAACAGGCCGCCGGCGAGCAGCACCGGGATCGAGGCCGCCAGCACCGCCCAGATCAGGCCTGGGCGCCGAGCGCCGGGCTCGGCCAGACCGCCGTGACCCGCCACGCTGCGCTCCAGGACCTCTCGCCCGGCCGCCAGCAGATCTCGCCGGAAGTAGACCAGGGCCGCCAGCAACGTGCCGGCGTTGGTCACCACGTCGAACGTCAGCGAGTGGCCCCGCCAGCCGAAGATGAAGGGCATCAGGATCAGGTGCGCCGAGGAGCTGATCGGCAGGAACTCCGTGACGCCCTGGATCAGCGCGAGCAGGATGGCTTCGATCAGAGTCATTCGGGATCAAGTGAGGGGAAAGGGCCCGTTGGCGGCCGGGCGTACGGTATCATCAGCGCCGCTTCGCGAACCGCCCACACCCACGCGAGATTTCGACATGCCAGGAACCCCCACTCCGGGAATGATCGTCACCGGCGGCGCCGGCTTCATCGGCTGCAATTTCGTTCGCCACGCGCTCGAGCACGCCGGCGCCCGCGTGCTGGTGCTCGACAAGCTGACCTACGCCGGCAGCCTCGAGAGCCTGGCCGACGTCAAAGGCGATCCACGCTACCGCTTCGTCGAGGGCGACATCGGCGACCGGCGCCTGGTCGAACAGCTGATGGCGGAGTTCCGCCCGACGGCGATCGTCAACTTCGCCGCCGAGAGCCACGTCGACCGCTCGATCGACGGGCCGTCCGCGTTCATCCAGACCAACATCGTCGGCACCTTCGAGCTGCTCGAAGCAGCGCGCCACCATGTCGACGGACTGGGTGACGCCGAGCGCGACGCCTTCCGGTTCCTGCACGTGTCGACCGACGAGGTCTACGGCTCGCTGGGCGCGGCCGGGCTATTCTCGGAAGACACCGCGTATGCCCCGAACTCGCCCTATGCTGCTTCCAAGGCGTCGGCCGACCACCTGGTGCGGTCCTACTTCCACACCTTCGGCCTGCCGGCCGTGATCACCAACTGCTCGAACAACTACGGCCCCTTCCAGTTTCCGGAGAAGCTGATCCCGCTGATGATCCTCAACGCCATCGACGGCAAGCCGCTACCGATCTACGGCGACGGTGCCAACGTGCGCGACTGGATCTACGTCGAGGATCACTGCGCGGGCATCCGGCTGGCGCTGGAGCGTGGCCGGCCGGGCGAAAAGTACAACCTCGGCGGCGCCAACGAGCGCTCCAACCTGCAAGTGGTCGACCGCATCTGCGAGATCCTGGGCGACGAGCTGCCGGCCGCCGACAACCCGGCGCTCGACGACCGCGCCAGCTACTCCGAGCTCAAGACCTTCGTCCCCGACCGCCCCGGCCACGACCAGCGCTACGCCATCGACAGCTCGAAGGCCCAAAGCGAGCTCGGCTGGCGAGCGCGCCACGATTTCGAAAGCGGCATCCGCGAGTCCGTGCGCTGGTATCTCGCCGAGCGCGACGGCTGGTGCCACGCCGTCACCACCGGGCGCTACGAGCGCGAGCGGCTCGGCCTCGGTTCCTGATCCAGTAGCGATCGAGATCCTGCTGATGAACTTCAAAAAGACATCCCTGCCCGGCGTCATCCTGGTCGAGCCGGACGTCCACGGTGACCACCGGGGCTTCTTCCTCGAGACCTACCACCGCGAGAAGTACGCCGCCGGCGGCATCGACGAGGTCTTCGTTCAGGACAACCACTCCAAGTCCAGACGCGGCACTCTCCGCGGCCTGCACGCCCAGCGCCTGACGCCCCAGGGCAAGCTGGTACGCGCCATCGAGGGAGAGATCTTCGACGTCGCGGCCGACGTGCGGCGCGGCTCCCCCACCTACGGCCACTGGGTCGGCGAGCTGCTCTCGGCCGAGAATTTCCGCCAACTCTACGTGCCGCCCGGCTTCGTCCACGCTTTCTGCGTGCTGTCCGAATCGGCGCAGGTGGAGTACAAGTGCACCGCCCTCTACGACCCGACGGACGACTACATCGTGGTCTGGAACGACCCCGACATCGGCATCGAGTGGCCGATCTCTGATCCGCTGCTCTCGGACCGCGATCGCGAGGCGCCGACGCTCCGCGAGGTCGAGCATCTGCTGCCGGCCTGGGACGGCGCGGAGTAGCCCCGATGCCCGCCGAGCCACCGGTCTTCGAGCCTCCCGAGAGCTTCAACCTGGCGGACTATCTACTCGACGCCCGGATCCGAGAGGGCCACGGCGACCGCGTCGCCCTGCGCCTCGCCGAGCGCCACGTCCGCTACCGCGAGGTACAGGTACTCGCCAACCGTTTCGCCCGCCTGCTCCAGGAGCGCGGCGTGCGCCGCGAAGAGCGGGTGATGGTGGCGCTGCCGGACCGCCCGGAGTTCGTCGGCGCGCTGTTCGGCATCCTGAAGCTCGGCGCGGTGGTGGTGATGGTCAACCCGCAACTGGGGCCCGAGGAGATCGCCGCCCTCTACCGCTACACCGGAGCCCGGCTCGCCATCGTCGACGCCGCCGAGCGCGCCAAGTTCGAGCAGGCTGGGCAACCCCCGGGCGGCTTCCTCACCGTCGGCCAGGCGACGGGTGCCGAAGACGCCTTCGAGACCCTTGAGCAATCCCTCGCCCAGAATTTCGAGACCACCGAGACCCACCGCGACGATCCCGCAATGTGGCTCTTTTCGGGCGGTACCACCGGGCGGCCGAAAGCCGTGGTTCAGACCCATCGCTCGTTCGCCAACACCACCGAGCTCTACGCCAAGAGCGCCCTCGGCTACCACCAGGACGATGTCACCATCTCGGTGCCCAAGCTCTACTTCGGCTATGCCACCGGCTCGAACCTCTTCTTTCCTTTCTCCGTCGGTGCCTCGGCGGTGCTGTTCGAGGAGCACCCGACGCCCGAAGTGATGTTCGAGCAGATCGCCCGCCACCGGCCGACGATCCTGATCAACGTGCCGAAGCTGGTGGGGCGCATGGTCTCTCATCCGACAGCGGCCGAGCAGGACCTCTCCAGCCTGCGCTTCGCCACCTCCGCCGGCGAGGCCCTGCCGGTGCCCCTCTATCACCGCTGGAAAGAGACCTTCGGCGTCGAGCTGCTGGACGGCCTGGGTACCGCCGAGATGTGGCACATCTTCGTCAGCAACCTACCGGGCGCCGTCCGCCCCGGCACCCTCGGCCAGGTGATCCCCGGCTTCGAGCTCGACGTTCGCGACGACGCCGGCAACCCGGTGCCCGACGGCGAGGTCGGCCGCATGTGGGTGCGTGGCGACTCGCGCGCCATCTGCTACTGGCAGAACATGCCGAAGACGCTCGAAGCCCTGCGCGGCGAGTGGTTCGTCGGCGGCGACCTGATCCGCCGCGACGCCGACGGCTACGTCACCTACTGCGGCCGCAGCGACGACGTGATGAAGGTCGGCGGCAAGTGGCTGGTGCCCCAGGAAGTCGAGAGCTGCCTGCTCGAGCATCCCGCCGTCAAGGAGTGCGCCGTCATCGGCGCCGAAGACGCCGAGGGCTTCACCAAGCCCTACGCCTTCGTGCTGGCCACCGACAGCACGAAGGATCTCGAGACCGAGCTGAAGGACTTCGCGTTGGAGCGTCTCCAGGCCTACAAGCACCCGAGGCGGGTCATCCTGCTCGACGACTTCCCGCGTACCCACCTGGGGAAGATCGACCGGGGAAAGCTGAAAGGGATGGTTTGAGGGCTGGCTCTCAACTGCCGGTGTACGGCACCACCTCCGCAGTGTAGTTGAAGTAGAACCACCAACCCGACACCCCGTCGTTGAGATCCCGGTCGTCGCCGGGGGCGCAGTTGCCGGAACCGCCGGGCAGCAGGACGCTGAGTGGCTGGCCGCCGACGACGGGCAGCTCGGGTGGCAGGAGGAGTGCGTCGGCGACGGTTTCGCTCAAGAAGCCGCGGAGGAGGCCGGTGTCGAGAGACGTGACTGGGTCTCCGATGAAGGCAGCGGCGATCTGGAGGTCTTCCAAGTCGAGCGTGATGTCGCCGAGCTGTAGAGAGACGGTCTCGGCGACGGTGACGAAGCACGAGCCGGCCGGCTCGTCGACGGCGGGCACGTAGCCGGAGGTGGTGCCGGGGACGGTCTCCAGGCAGGTGCCGGCGGCCTGGCCGCTGTAGGCGGTTTCGAGGCGCTCGGCCATGGGCTCGGGGCCGCAGACGGTGGTGGCGGGGGGATCGGTGCACTGGCCGGCGCCGAAGTCCACCTGCTCGCTGGTGGCCGCCACATCCAGCGGCCTGAAGAGCAGCAGGGTGCTCAGATCGAGCAGGCCATCGCCGTCGCCGTCGAGGGTGACCTGCTCCTCCAGACTGCCGTTCAGCGAGAAGCCCACCACCGGCAGTGGATCGTCGGTGAAGTCGAGGCACAGCGGGATGCCGATGTCGACAGTGACGAACACGTGGGGATCGCGCAGGTCGAGGTCGGTGAACCGGTAGACCTCCGGAGCGATACCCACCACCGAGGACCAGGCCGAGAAGTCGCCGCTCTCGAAACCGTCCGCGAAGATCCTGGCGGCGGCTGGCTGGGCCCATGAGTGGGCGAGCAGGGTCGCGCCGAGAAGGATTCCGAAATGCCGCTGAAACCGCATCCTGGTCATGCCGAGATGTCCCTTTCTAGAAGGCCAGATGTTTCGGTGCCGACGTACCGCACGGTATCACGCAGCGCCGGCCACCCTTGACATAGAATCGGCGCTCGTTTCTCGAGATCGGAGGCTTCGAAGATGCAGCGCACCCGGACACCGCTCGTCGCCGTCGCCCTGGCCGCCGCTCTGGCAACCGCCGCGGCCGGACAGGGGCAGCACCGCCCACGCATCCGCGACCTGGGCGTGCGTCCGGGCGTGCTGCCCACCGGCGAGCTCAACGCGATCACCGACGTCGCCGGCGTCCGCGTCGGCCACCAGACCGTGAGGAAGGGCAAGTCGGTGCGCACCGGGGTGACCGCGATCGTGCCCCACGGCGGGGATCTGTTCCGCTACAAGACCCCGGCGGCAGTCTACGTCGGCAACGGCTTCGGCAAGGCCGCCGGTTTCTTGCAGGTGGCCGAGCTCGGCACGCTCGAGACGCCGATCGTGCTCACCAACACCCTGAGCGTCGGCCGCGCGGTCGAGGCGGTGATCGACTGGACCCTGGCACAGCCGAACAACCAGGACGTACGCTCGGTCAACGCCGTGGTCGGCGAGACCAACGACGGCTACCTGAACGACATCACCGGCATGTACGTGCGCAAGAAGCACGTGATCGCCGCCATCGAGAGCGCGCAGGTCGGCCCGGTAGCGGAAGGCAGCGTCGGCGCCGGCACGGGCACCAGCGCGTTCGGCTGGAAGGGCGGTATCGGCACGTCGTCACGCAAGCTGCCGCCGTCGCTGGGCTCCTACACCGTGGGGGTGCTGGTGCAGACCAACTTCGGCGGCGTGCTCACCGTCGACGGCGCGCCGGTGGGCGAGGAGCTGGGCCAGTACAGCTTCCGCGAGGAGCTGGAGGCGATGGCGGCGTACGCCGCGGAGCAGGTGGCCGCAGCCGCCGCGAAGGAAGCGGCCGCAGCCGCCGCGAAGGAAGCGGACTCTGCGCCCGAAGACTCTGCGCCCGTGGATTCCACGCCGGCCGAGAGCGGAGACGGCTCGTGCATGATCGTGGTGGCCACCGACGCGCCGCTCTCGCCGCGCAACCTCGAGCGTGTCGCCCGACGAGCGGTGCTGGGCCTGGCGCGCACCGGCAGCTTTCTGTCCAACGGCTCGGGCGATTTCGTGATCGCGTTCACGACCAAGAACCGCACGCGCGCCGACGCAGCGGGCGTGCGCCGCATCGAGGACCTGCCCAACAACCGCATGAGCCCGATCTTCCTGGCCACCGTCGAAGCTGTCGAGGAAGCTGTCTACAACTCCCTCACCCGCGCCACCACCGTCAAGGGCTACAAGGGGCACGTGCGCGAGGCGATCCCCATCCGGGACTTGCGCCAAGCACTGAAACGCCCGCGTGCCTTGACCCCGGCACGGGACTGAAAGAGACTCCGCCCCACAGATGACGGACACCGAAACCATCCGCGCCCGGGTGATCGAGCTGATTCTCGCGGAGTCGGACGAGGACTTGACGGCGGCCGACGTCGGGCCCGAGACCTCGCTGCGCGAAGATCTGGACCTGAGCTCGATGCAGGCGATCACCATGATGATGGACCTGGAAGACGAATTCGGCATCGAAGTCGAAGACGAGGAGCTCGAGCAGCTGCGGACGATCGGCGACGTGCTGAGCCTGCTCGACTCCAAGCGCGGCGCGGTCGCCTGAGCCCGGTCCGAGGTCCCCGCGTGAAGCGTCGCGTCGTCGTCACCGGTCTGGGTCTGGTCTCCTGCCTCGGGCACGACTACGCCACCGTGATCCGCGCCCTCAGGCGGGGATCGAGCGGCGTGCGCGCGATGCCGGAATGGCGAGAGCACGGGCTCAAGAGCCTGGTCGCCGGGCGGCCCGAAGGGCTGGAGGAGAAGAAACAGGACGCGCGCCTGCCCAAGAAGCTCGCCCCCGGGATGTCAGAGGCGGCGCTGCACTGCAGCCTGGCCGCGCGCGACGCGGTGGCCGACGCCGGCCTGGAGGACGCCGACCTGGGTCAGGCCGGCACCGGCTGCATCGTGGGCAGCGGCACGGGCGGCGTCGAGACGGTCCACCGGGCGGGCGATCTGTATTACTCCGACCGGTTGCGCCGGATCGACCCCTACACCGTGCTGCGGGCCATGTCGAGCTCGGCCAGCGCCGCGGTCTCGAACCTGCTCGGCATCCGCGGCCGCAGCTACTCCCTGAGCTCCGCCTGCGCCACCTCGGCCCACAACATCGGGCACGCCCGCGAGCTGATCGCGGGCGGCCTGCTCGACCGCGCCGTGGCCGGCGGCGGCGAGGGCGTCAGCGAGCTGATCACCGCCTCGTTCCAGGCCTTGCGCCTGGCGCTGTCGACGCGCTACAACGACACCCCGGAGCGGGCGTCGCGACCCTATGACGCTGGCCGCGACGGCTTCGTGGTGTCGGGCGGCGGCGGCATCGTGGTGATCGAAGAGCTCGAAGCGGCAAAGCGGCGCGGCGCGCGGATGCGGGCCGAGATCCTGGGTCACGGCGCCAACTCCGATGCCTTCGACTTGGTGCTGCCCCAGCCCGATGGTGAGCGTACCGCGGAGTGCATGCGCGCCGCGCTCACGGGCGCCGGCGTCGAGCCCGAGGAGGTTGACTACGTCAACACCCATGGCACCGGCACCGTGCACGGCGACGTCTCCGAGGTGCGGGCCCTGCAGCGGGTGTTCGGCGAGCGCGTGCCGCCCTTCTCCTCCACCAAGTCGATGACCGGCCACGCCCTGGGCGCCGCCGGCGCGCTCGAGCTGATCTTCTCGATCGGCATGCTGGAGGAGGGTTTCCTGGCACCGTCGATCAACGTCGAAAACCTCGACCCGGCCTTCGAGGGCCTGCCGATCGTCACCACCGCCAGCGATCGGCGGCCACGCACCATCCTGTCCAACAACTTCGGCTTCGGCGGTACCAATTCGTCGCTGGTGATCCGGAGCTTCAGTGACTGACGGCAAGACCCGAATCGACGCCCTGCGCGACGCCGACGGCGGCCTCGACCGGCGGGCGGTGCGCGAGCTGTTGCCCTACGGCGACGAGTTCCTGTTCGTCGACAGCGTGATCAATCTGGACGAAGAGCAGGTGGAGACCGAATTCCGCATCCCGGACAGCGCGCCCTACCTGGACGGCCACTTCCGCGGCCTGCCGGTGATGCCCGGGGCGCTGATGAGCGAGGCTTTCGCCCAGGCCGGCTCGATCCTGGTGCGCTACCGCCTGAAGTCGGTGGCGGACACTGACATCGTGGGCCACCACGTGGAGTCCGCCCGCTTCCTCTCCCTGGCGCTGCCCGGGGATCTGCTGCGCTTCCAGGTGCGGCTCGATACCATGAGCCGGCGCGCGGCCCGGCTCACCGGCGGCGCGTACATCGGCGACCGGCAAGTGGGACGCATGCGGGTGGTGGTGGCGATCATGAAGCGGGAAGCACTGCGGCGCGAGGTCGAGAGGCTCAAGAGCCTTCCCAACGGTAGCGCTTGAGATCCACCGCGCCCCGCTCGTTGAAGACCACGCCCTCCTCCTCCAGCAGGTGGCGCTGAAAGCCCTCCCAACCGGGCTCGGAACGCGCGCTCACCCGTCCCTGGGCGTTGATCACCCGTTGCCAAGGCACCGACTCGTCGTCGAGCGCGTACATGGCGTAGCCCACCTGCCGGGCGTGCCCCGGCAGCCCCGCCAACACCGCCACCTGGCCATAGGTCGCCACCCGCCCTTCGGGGATGCGACGCACCACGGCATAAATGCGCCGGTAGCTGTCGCTCGATTTTCGGCTGGTCATCTCGTCTCACGTCCCCGAAAAGTGCCGCCGCGTAGTGTACGGTATGGATCTCCTGCCCTGAGAACCGACGCCGACCCGGAGGACCAGCCATGACCCTTCGACGCCTCTCGATCTGTCTCTGCGCGCCGCTCGTCGCCTGCTCCGAGCCGCCGGAGGGGCCAGCGGCCATCCGGCTGGTCGACCTGTTCGCGGACGCCGTCGTCGACGGCACGCCCGCCGCGGCCGAACCGGCGGAGTCGGCCGCCTGGCGGTTCGACGGCGAGGCCGGGACCGAAGGCTGGCAGGCCGGCAGCGGCGTGGCGGATCTCGAGGTCGCGAACGGACGACTGACTGGCCGCAGCACCGACGACTTCCCCATCGTCCACGTCGAGCGCGCCTCGGGAATCGAAGACGACGACCTGCTCCACGCGGCGGAGGTGACGCTCAGGGTTTCGGCCGGCACCGAGGTTTCGATGTCTTTCACCGGCGACGAGAAACCGATCCTCCCGGCAATCATCGGCCGCGCCAGGACTTTCCCGTGGACCGCCCGTGCCACCGTCGAGCCGGGCGAGGAAACGCGAACCTACACGCTCCGCTCCAGCTTCGACATTTCGGCGGCCGACACCCGCCACGTGCTGCTGCGCCCGACCGACGCCGAGGGCGCCGAATTCGAGATCGAGTCCGTGCGGCTGATCTTCCGCAAGGAGCACCTCGCGTCCTCCCCCGCCGGCGTCGGTTGGCACGGCATGTCGAGCGCCTTCCGGGAGACCATCACCACCCGAGCCCCCGAGGTCGCGAGCTTTTCTCTCGCCCTGCCTGAGCGCCCCTGGCTCGATCTAGCCCTGGCCACCATCGACGATGCCCCGGTGACCTTCCGCGTCTCGGTCGACGGCGGCGACGGCGAGCGCCCAGGTCTCGACAGCATTGTCTTCGAACGCACCGTGTCGACCCCGCACCGCTGGGAGCCGGCGGCGGTCGACCTGGCGGAATTTGCCGGTCGCGAGGTGACCCTGACCCTCGCCGCCAGCGCCGACGGCGCGGGCACCCCGGCACTATGGGGCGCGCCGGTGGTCCGCAATCGGCTGGGCGACGCGACGAATGGCCGGCCGCAGGGTGTGGTGGTCATCGTCGGCGACACCCTGCGCAGCGATCACCTCGCCTCCTGGGGTTACTCCCGCGTCACCGCACCGGTGCTCGCCGGCCTGGCCAGCGACGGCGTGCGCGCCGCCGACTGCATCAGCCAGGCAACCTGGACCAAGGTCTCGGTACCCTCGATCTTCACCTCGCGCTATCCGCTGTCTCATACCGTGCACCAGATGACCGACCGGCTGCCCGCCTCGGCCGTGACCATGGCCGAGGTCTTCCGCGACGCCGGGTACGCCACTCTCGGCCTGTCGTCGATCCCCTTCACCGGCCGCATGACCAACCTGCACCAGGGCTACGAGGAGTTCCACGAGTCCTCGTCGCTGCCGCGCGACCGCAACGCCAAGACCGCGCGCACCTACCTCGACCGGCTCGCCGGCTGGCTCGACCGCCACCGCGACGTGCCGTTCTTCGTCTTCCTCCACGTCGCCGATCCCCACAGCCCCTATGAGCCGTACGCGCCCTACACCGACATGTGGGGCCAGCCGGGCGACAACGAGGAGTACGTGCGCCAGCAGGACGCGGTGCGCGAGCACATCCAGAACCCGTTGATGAAGCGCTTCGGCATGCCGACCCGCGCGGCGCTCGAAGCCGCCGAGCTCGACCCGGAGCGCTACGTGGAGTACGAGCTCAACGCCTACGACGCCTCGATCCTGGCTATGGACCTCGAGATCGGCCGCCTGATCGAGCGACTGCAGGAGATCGGCGTCTACGACCGCACCCTGATCGCCTTCACCAGCGACCACGGCACCGAGTTCCTCGACCACGACGAGCACTTTCACGGCCACACCGTCTACGGCGAGCTCAACCGGGTGCCGATGCTCCTCGCCGGACCAGGGGTGCCGGCCGGGGTGGTGGTGCCGCAGACCATTCAGAGCATCGACCTGATGCCCACGGTGCTCGAGGTCGCCGGCCTCGACCCGCCCGAAGGCATGCAGGGCCAGAGCCTGGTGCCCTGGTTCTCGGCCACCGGCGCCGAGGACGCGGCCGACGGCCGGCGGCGCGCCCACCCCGCCTTCACCGAGAAGGCCTACTCCGGCGACGACGACGTGCGCGGGGTCGAGGAGGCCTACTCGATCGTCCTCGACGGCTGGAAGCTGATCCACAACGCGCGGAGGCCCGAGACCTGGCCCGAGTACGAGCTCTACGACCACCGCGCCGACCCGATCAACACCAACAACCTCGCCGCCGAGCACCCCGAGCGCGTCGAGCAACTGGCCGCCCAGCTCGCAGCCTGGCGTGAAAGCGCGGCTGCCGAGCAGCTGGCCTCCGACGAGGCCCTCACCGAGGGCATGAGCGAAGAAGACCTGGAGCGCCTGCGCAGCCTCGGCTACGTGCAGTGACGATCGATCGGTTACAGTCGGGAGCACGAACCTCCCGGAGAACCCGATGAAAGACGACCTCAAGACGCGATCCAGCCTCGAGACCTGGGACCGCTCCACCCGCCTGGTGCACGCCGGCGCCGAGGCCAACGAGACCTCGGCGATCACGGTGCCCATCTACCAGAGCTCGACCTTCGTCTTCGACAGCGCCGAGCACGGCGCCGACCTGTGCCAGGCGGTCCATCCGAGCCACCTCTACACCCGCTGGGGCAACCCCACTACCCAGGCGCTCGAGCTGGCGCTCGCCGACGTCGAGGGCGCCGAGGCGGCGCTGGCCTTCTCCTCGGGCATGGCCGCCGGCGTCACCGCGGTGATGCCGATGGTCAAGAGCGGCGACCACATCGTGGCCGCCAACTGCCTCTACGCCGGCATGACCGAGCTGTTCGAGCGCGTGCTGCCGCCCCTGGGCGTCGAGACCACGTTCGTCGACCCGGCGGAAGACGGCGCGTTCGAGCGCGCGCTCAGCCCCCAGACCGTGCTCATCTACGTCGAGACCCCGGCCAACCCCACGCTGGCGATCACCGATCTCGAGGCGGTCGCCGAGCTTGCCCGCTCCCGTGGCGTTTTCACCCTCGCCGACAACACCTGGGCCTCACCCTGGAACGTGCGGCCCCTGGAGCTCGGCATCGACGCCGTGATCCACTCCGCCACCAAGTACCTGGGCGGCCACAGCGACGTGATCGCCGGCGCCGCCGCCGGCTCGCGTGAGTGGATCGACCGGGTGTGGCCCTATCTCAAGATCTTCGGCGGCTGCCCGAGCCCCCACGACGCCTGGCTGCTACACCGAGGCATCAAGACGCTGGGCCTGCGCGTGGAGCGCCAGAACGCCTCGGCGCTGGAGCTCGCCCGTTTCCTGAGCTCGCATCCCAGGGTGTTGAAGACCCACTACCCCGGCCTGCCCGACCACCCCGGCCACGACGTCGCCCGCCGCCAGATGCGCGGCTTCGGCGGCATGCTCGCCTTCGAGGTCGAGAGCCTCGACGCCGGCCGCGCCCTGCTCGAGGCGCTGCGCCTGGTCACCCATGCGGTGAGTCTGGGCGGTGTCGAGACCCTGGCCGTCCACCCCGCCTCCACCACCCATGCGCCTCTCACCCCCGAGGAGCGCCGCCGGGCCGACGTCTCCGACGGCCTGATCCGGGTATCCGTAGGGCTCGAGGCCGCGGACGACCTGATCGCCGATTTCGAACAGGCATTGGCGACGGGCTAGATCAGTTTCTACCGCCCGGTTGAAATTGCCCGTTCCATCTGCTAGTTTCTACTCGTCCGTCTCAGACTTCCATACAGCGTCACCACCTTTCTGCCGCCAGGCATCAGCCTGAAGGGAGAGGTGTGAGGGAAACCTCATAGCTCTTACGCCTTGTTGCGTAGAACCCGCCTACAGCGGCCCGCCGAGCCGGCGTGTCGGCCACCGGTCCGCCGAGGCTCGACCCGGAAACGTCCACCAAAAGGAGTCCTCGATGAAACGAATGACTGTCGTAGCAACGCTCGCCCTGCTGGTCTGCAGCGGCCTGGCCTTCTCGAGCCCGGCGCCGGCCCAGGAGCCCGATCAAACCGCGGTCAAGGAAATTCAGACCAAGGACGGCTCGACTCTCCTGGTGCGCCAGGGCCGGCGTGGCATCGCGCCATCAGTCGACAAGTTGATGGAGAACGTCGAGGCACCGCGAGCATACGGCGCCGAGAAGGAGGTTCCCAACCGCGTCCCCGACTCCCTGATGGACCGTGAGCCGGTCGAGACGATCGCCGATCCCCTGGCTCAGCGCATCAGCTCCTCGCGAGCGCCCGTGGCGGGGCTCAGCTTCGGCGGCTACGACAGTGACGACAACGCCAGCCAGTTCGGTTTCCGCATCATGCCGCCGGACACCGAGGGCGACGTCGGCCAGACCTACTACGTTCAGTACAACAACCTGGGCTGGAAGTACTTCCTGAAGTCCACCGGTGCCCTGGTCGGCGGGCCGTTCCCCGGCAACATCTTCTGGCAGGGCTTCGGCGGCTTCTGCCAGACCGACAACGCTGGCGACCCGATCGTGCTCTACGACCAGTTCGCCGACCGCTGGGTGTTCAGCCAGTTCACCAGCTCGGCCAACCCGGACGGCCACCAGTGCTTCGCTGTCACCCAGGGCAACAACCCCGCCGGCCCCTACTACCTCTACGACTTCGTGGTCAGCCCCGGGCAGTTCAACGACTACGAGAAGATCACCGTGTGGAACGACACGGGCGGCGGTCAGAGCGCCTACCACATGAGCTCGAACGAGTTCGCCGGCAGCTTCGTCGGCGTCAACGCCACCGCCTTCGATCGCGACGCCATGCTCCTCGGCGGGCCGGCCTCCTTCGTCCAGTTCAGCCTCGGGACCTCGACTGGCTCGAGGTCGAACTTCGCCCTGCAGCCCTCGCATCTCGAGGGCAACGACCTGCCGCCGGCGGGCACCTGCAACAAGTACATCATGGCCTTCGACGACCAGACCTGGGGCACCGGTGGGGGTCCGGACGGCTACCGCTTCTGGACCTACTGCGTGGATTTCGCCACGCCGGCGAATTCCACCTTCGCCGAGACCGGTTTCGCCAACGCGACCGCCTTCGACGCCGAGCTGTGCGGCTACTCCCGCGACTGCATCCCGCAGCCCGGGACCACGCAGCGACTCGACACCCTCGGCCAGTTCACCATGTATCGCTTCGGCACCCGCTACTTCCCGGGGACGGGCCTGCGCGGCGCCATCAGCCACTCGGTGGACTCGGGCGGCAACGTCGCCGGCGTCCGCTGGGCCGAGATCGACGTCGACAACGAGACCGTTCTCGACGAGGGCACGCTGGCACCGGGCGACGGCGTCAGCCGCTGGATGCCCTCGGCCTCGATCGACGGCTCGGGCAACATCGGCCTCGTCTTCACCAAGTCGAGCGGCGGCGTCAGCCCGTCGATCTACTTCACCGGCCGCGAGACCAGCGATCCGCCCGGCACCCTGCAGGCCGAGGTGGTGTGCATCGACGGCACCGGCTCGCAGCTCGGCGGCAACCGCTGGGGCGACTATGCCTCGGTCAGCGTCGACCCGGCGGACGACTGTACCTTCTGGGTCACCAACGAGTACGTCGAGACCACCGGCAGCTTCCAGTGGGACACCCAGATCTGCTCCTACAGCTTCCC
>JAAELT010000079.1 GCA_024226315.1 bacterium
ATGTGGAGCGCTACATCCAGGGCTATCTGGAGCAACCGGAGACCGCCGATGAAGTCCGCGAGGTGAGCACCGTGAGCTACGCGGCCCTCGCCGAGGAACCCTGGGAGTGAAACGCTGCGAGGTCTGGTGGGCGGATCTTCCACCGCCCGCCGGCCGTCGCCCCGTCGTTCTCTTGTCGCGGGATGAGGCCTACGCCGTGCGCAACCAGGTCACGATCGCGCCCGTGACCACGCGGATTCGCCGGATCCCCGTCGAGGTCGAGCTCGGTCCCGAGGACGGCCTTCCCAAGCGCTGCGTCGTCAACCTCGACTCAGTCGTCACGGTACCCAAGTCGCAGCTGAGAAAGCGCGTCGCGCTCCTTCGCCCCGAGAGGATCAGGGAGGTCGAGGCAGCCGTTCGCTTTGCCTTGGGCTTCAGGGACTGAGTCTCGCCGGCGGAGACGCGAACCCGCGAGCCCCGCCGAGTTGGAAACCCGGCGCCGGCGTCGGCTGTGTGGGCCGTATAAGGTACTGGGCTGTCTGAGGTAGCGCGGGCCTGCATTGTCGGCTACGCTGTCGGTGCAGGCTGCTCTTTGACAGGAGATTCGTCTGTCCATGGTCGCGCGACCGTGGATTGACGCTCAACCTGATCGGCCGCGGTCGCGCGCCGACAGCTTGGCGGTCATTGCAGCCGTCGCCGGGGCGCGCGTCGGCGCCCTGGCGGTCAAGCTGGCTTCTTGCGGTCGCGCGCGAGCGGCATGGCGGTCATTCCGGCCTGTGGCGGCCGCGCGCCGGCTGAGTGGCGCTCATCGTAGTCGCGCGCGGTCGCGCGCGAGCTCGATGTCGCTCATTGCGGGCTCCGGTCGCCGCTCGGCGCACAGCTTGTCGGTCATTTTGCCTCCTCGCGGTCGCCCGCGGCCAGCTTGTCTCTCAGTCCGGGCTCTCGCGGTTGCGTAGCGCCGGGCTGAGCCCCAAGTAGTGTCTGCGCGATCGCGCAAAGGCTACTTTTCGGTCATTCTGGCGCTGCGCGATCGCGCTGGCACCGCGGCCATCGGCGACGTCGCCCACGGGGTTGCTAAACTCCGTGCCACCCCCGAGAAACGGAATCTGGAGGACGAGTACGATGCTGGAAGTCATCCATCGGCTCCTGCGAGCCGGACCCGATGAGGTGCCAGCTAACTCGGTCAGGACCGGCCTGCGTCCTCCTCAAGGTAGTCACTACGCCCAGTTGGCAAGGAAGACCAGCTGGTTGCGCATCTCGTCGGCAGAAACTTGACTCAGCAGGTTGAAGAGAGGCTGTACATTTCGACTGGCATCCATCTGCCTGGCGACGATGATTCCAGCGTGGTCCTCTCCGCGCTCAAGAAACTCATAGTGCAGGCGAGGAAAGTCTGCCACGTTGTAGCTCAAGATGGCGAAGCCCTTCTCCGAGGCAAAACGAACCTGGTCTTTGTCGGTGGCGGCACCTCTTCCCGCTTCGAGAGTGGTCAGGACCTCCCAGCCACGAAGACGCAACGCCTTCGCTATCAAGCCATGGACGTCTTCATCGACGTAGACCTTGACCTCGGTCACGATCTCGGGGGCTGGAGTGTGGGCGGGTATTCCCTCATGGCCTTGTCGAGATCGTTCAGCTCCAGGATCTCTTGTTCGATCTCCGATCGATGGTCGTAGAAGTAGGAGAGGGCGTCATGGACCTGAGCCGGATTGAGCTGGGGATAATCACTCAGGATCTCCTCGACGGATCGACCGTGGCGATAGCGCTGTACAATCGAGCTGACCGGGAGCCGGGTTCCCCGAATGACGGGGCGTCCTCCGTGGACGCCGGAGCGCCGCTCGACGTAGGGGCGAGAGATCTCGGCCAGTTGAGCTTGTGCACTCATGGAATACCTCGCTGTCGCATTCTATCTCCAGACAGGGGCAGAAGCCAGTACGATCCTCCGTGACACGGGAGACGTTGACGTGTTGCCTGAGGATGCTCCTGCCCCAGCGTTTCGCCGACCTTTGGCGCTGCCCGATGTGCCCATGAGGCCTATGAGGGTGCCAGCCAACTCGGTCAGCTCTCTCGGCGGCACGCTGAACGGCGGATCGCGATGCGATGGGCCTGAACGCGAACGCGAACGGACGCGAACGGGGTGCCAGCCAACCCGGTCAGCCACGAACGGGGTGCCAGCCAACCCGGTCAGCCAACCCGGTCACGGCCAACCCGGTCAGCGGCGGAGTATCGCCTGGCACCGACGTAGCGCCGACCCGAAGACGAATCCTTGCGCCGAGGGTGTTGACACTCATCGACCGGTGGATCATACTTCCGGTGGATCATACTTGAGTATGAAAGTGGTAGGAGGATCGATGCCCAACGCGGTCAAAGTCGCCATCAGCCTCCCTCCGACGATCTTCCAGACCGTCGAGAAAGAGCGCCGGAAGCGGGGAGAGAGCCGCAGTGAGTTCTTCCGGCAGGCAGTCCAGGCCTTCCTGCGTGACCTGCGGGAGAAAAGG
>JAAELT010000080.1 GCA_024226315.1 bacterium
ACATCCCGGCCGGCGAGCCCCACTTCTACGAGGTCGTCGAGGCGCCGTTCGAGTTCCTGTGCGTGGTGCCCAACGAGCAGGACCAGATCATGATCCTCGATCCCGTGTGACCGGGGTGCCACCCACCCCGGTCACACCCCGGTCAGCTGAGGGCGGCGGCGCTGGTACGCTTGCCGGCTTCGGCACTGGCGGCCTTCAGCCACAATCTGCTGCTGGCTGCACGAGCCGCCGCGCTGTTGACAATCGGCACACATCTTCCTATTCTGCCTTCATGAAGGTTTTGCGCTGGAGCCATGAGAAGAACGAGCTCCTGAAGCAAACGCGCGGCGTCTCGTTCGAAGAGGTCGTTCACCACATAGAGAACGACGATGTACTCGACGTCCGCAAGCATCCGAACCAGGAAAGCTACGCCCACCAGAGGATCTTCGTCATCGAGCACGCTGACTACGTCTACCTAGTCCCGTTCGTCGAAAACGACGAGGAGATCTTCCTGAAGACCATCATTCCCAGCCGGAAGGCCAAAAAGGAGTTTCGCGATGGCTGATCTCGACGCTGAGGAAGGAGAGATCCTGGATGCCTATCACGCCGGCGAACTCGAACGTCTGACGTTGACCGGTAAGGAGCTCGACGGCTATAGGGCCGCTGCCCGTGCTGTGAGCCGCAAAGACCAGCGCGTCAATATCCGAATTTCGACGCGCGATCTGGAGGATCTCAAGATCAAGGCGCTGGAGCGGGGCATGCCCTACCAGACCCTGATCGCCAGCGTTCTGCACCAATACGCCGCTGGCCGTCTGTCGAGACGTTAGCCCGGGGCGGCGACCGGACCCGGCGACCGGTGCCACCCACCCCCCAGCGACCGCTCCCAAGTCGCCTCGCCCGCAGCGGCGACCGGGGAGCGGCGACCGGGGTGCCACCCACCCCGGTCAGCCGGGTCTTCTACAAGTGGCAGGCCGGGCCGCAATACTGCCGCGGCAGCACGTGGCCCGCACAGTGTATTCCGATCCCGGGCGTCACGTGATCAACCATCCCAGCTACACGGGTCTGGCCTGGGCCGACTACAACGGCGACGGCAACCTCGACGTCTACGTGTCGTACGACAAGCCCTGGCAGACCGGCACCAGCAAGCTGTGCCTCGGCACCGGCGGCGGCTTCAACTGCGCGAACTTCACCGGCCTGGACCCCTACTTCCGCGGCTACGGCCGGCGCCCGACCGCGGCCTTCGGCGGCGCCGGGCTGGTGTCGACGGCGAGCGACTACGCTCGCTTCCTGCAGATGTTCCTGAACGGCGGCGAGCTGGACGGCGCGCGTATTCTGAGCCGCAAGAGCGTCGAGCTGATGACCACCAACCATCTCGGCGACACGATGCAACCGGAATTCCAGCCCGGTTACGGCTTTGGCCTCGGCTTCGCGGTACGGACCGACCTGGCCGCGCAAGGCCACCGAGACGCAGGTGCTGCTGGGGCCCGAGGACGGCGCCCCCAACTTCGCCATGCGGCGCTTCACCATGGGCGAGGGCGGCGGCATGCCGCTGCACGTCAACGCGGTGGAGCACGAGCAATACGTGCTGCGCGGTCGCGCCCGCGTCGGCATCGGCGAGAAGGTGCACGAAGTCGGCGCCGACGACGTGCTCTACATCCCGGCCGGCGAGCCCCACTTCTACGAGGTCGTCGAGGCGCCGTTCGAGTTCCTGTGCGTGGTGCCCAACGAGCAGGACCAGATCATGATCCTCGATCCCGTCTGCTGATGACGGAGGCAGAGGAGCTCCGCTTCGAAGCCACGCGCAGCTCGGGAGAGGTTTCGGCCCTGCTGCTGCGTCCGCCGGATGCCCGCTGCCTGCTGGTCTTCGGCCACGGCGCCGGCGCCGGCATGCGCCACACCTTCATGGAGAAGATCAGCGAGCGCCTGGCCGCGCGGCGGATCGCCACCTTCCGCTACCAGTTCCCCTACATGGAGCAGGGGCGCAAGCGGCCCGACTACCGCAACATCCTGCTCGAGACCGTGCGCTCCGCCGTCGCCGCCGCTTCGGACGCCGCCCCCGGCCTGCCGCTCCTGGCCGGTGGCAAGTCGATGGGTGGGCGGATGACCTCGGGCGCCGCGGCGGCGGAAGCCCTGCCCGGCGTCCGCGGCCTGGTCTTCTTCGGCTTCCCCCTGCACCCCGCCGGCAAGCCCGGCACCGAGCGCGGTGACCACCTGGACGGCGTCGACGTCCCCATGCTCTTCCTCCAGGGCACCCGCGACAAGCTCGCCGACCTCGATCTCCTGCGTCCCGTCTGCGACCGCCTCGGCGACCGCGCCACCCTGCATATCGTCGAGGGTGGCGACCACTCCTTCTGTGTCCTCAAGCGCTCCGGCCGCACCTTCAGCGAAGTCCTCGATGAGCTCGCGGACGCGGTGGAGGAGTGGTCCCGGACCGTGCTCTGAGCGACAAGCCGCGTGCAGTGAGCGCAGGCGTCTCGCCTGCTCCGGGAAGCAGGCAAGATGCCTGCGGTCCCAGCATGGCAGCGATGGTCAGCCGTGGTAATCTCTTAGATGGCGCCAGCCCAGGCGTCGATGACCGTCGTGGAGCACCGAAGATGAAGTGGCAAGAGATCCGCCGACATTACCCGGATCGTTGGCTGTTGGTCGAGGCGCTTCGGGCGCACTCGAAGAATAACAAGCGGATTCTGGAAGACCTGGCCGTCGTTGGTGCCTTCGAGGATTCCGACGCCGCCATGAAAAGCTACGCGGGTCTCCATCGGGAGGCGCCGCAGAGGGAGCTCTACGTCTTCGATACCGACCGGGAGGAGCTCGAGGTCCAGGAACGGCGTTGGCTGGGCATCCGGGGTGTGTAAGATCCGAGTCGTCGGCGGACTGCCTTTCGTCCGTGCGGAGTTGGGTTACCGCGGTCATCGAATCGAGCTGGAGCATGTCCTGCTGGATACCGGCTCGGGAGGGTCCGTCTTTTCCGCCGATCAGCTGCTCGATGTCGATTTGCACTTCGAGCGAGGCGATCCAGTCCGCCGTATCCGCGGCGTCGGAGGTACGGAATTCGTCTTCACCAAGCAGGTGGAGGCTCTGACGCTCGGTAGCTTCCAGGTGAAGGGCTTTCGGATCGAGGTCGGCGCGCTCGAGTACGGTTTTACCATCGACGGGATTCTCGGTATGGACTACCTCCTCCGGGCTGGTGCAGTCCTCGACCTCGATCGACGCCGGATCTCCTGCCGCGGTCAGCGGAGTTCGGAGCACACGGTACTCGATGGCTGACAGGCCGTTCCTCACTCTCGGTATCACCGAGCTCGAGGTGTTCTTCGAGAAGGAGGGCAACGGCCTCGCCGCCCTCGACGAACTGCTCAACGAGCTGACGCACCGCTCTACGCAAAGGGCGAAGCGGCTCGAATCTCGGGCAAGGCACGCCAAGCAGAAACTCCGCGAATTTGCTTCACCATCCGTGAAGCCGGCGACTCATCGATCGGTGAGCATTCCGGAATCATCAAGGCCAATTCGGCAGGACTCACGGCCTGCGCCTCCAATGCCTTCGGTGGAGCCCGAGGTTGAAGACTCATCCAAGCCAAGTCCAGACCCCCCAGTGAGACCCTGGAAGCCTCGGGTCAAGCCACCTGTCACCAACTCGCCCGGCGAGATCCTCTCGGCGTGGATTGCCCAGGAAGTCTTGTCGCCACTGACATATCGAAAACCAGAAGATCTGAGCAATGGTGATCGGCGACGGGCCTGTGACTTCTCCAAGACATCCCTGCCTTGGGAGAACGGAGGCGAGAAAGCGCTCCCAAGAACAAGGCTCTTCTACCACGTCGTTCTTGGCTCGGTCCATATGGCCAAGGCGACCAAGTCGCTGCTTGACGTCTACGCCGACACTCGGCCGGAACCTCCGAAGTTCAAGGATCGAGCGGCAGTCGCCGTTGTAACTATCGACAGGAGCGGGCGACCCGCAGAAGACGACGGAGTCGTGATCTCCAGCTTTGCCTGGGGACTCGGCGTGGCAAGGGGAGATCTGAGACGACTCGCCTGTTGGCCCGAGCAGGAACCCGTGCTCGAATGCGGCCTCCGAAAGCTGTTGGTTCAACGGGACGATGACGATGAGATCCTACCGCTGACCAGGGAGGTGATCGACGCAGCTTTTCTCTGGCTTCGTGCCGAGCTTGCTCTCGAAAGCGGCGAGGTCGAGGCCCCTCGCTACGCCCTCCGTGCCTATCAATGGTATGTCTTGCGAGAGCATCCGGATGCTCCTCTGCTCAATTCTTTCTTCCTCGGCGATCTCGCCAAAGTCAAGGAGAAGGTCGAAGGCGGCAAGGCCAATCGCTCGCTCCGGCAATTCCTGGGCATCGAAGCACCAGAAGCTCGAGTCAACCTGCTGCAGGAGCAATCGGCCTTGGCCGCTGCCGTTTCGCCTGCGAAGACGCCGCTCGGCCGTTGGCCCAACAAGGGCCGCCATTCTCTCGCTCTTCTCCAACAGGCTGCCATCAACCTCGCCATCAGCGAGCTCGAGAACGAAGGTGTCTTGGGTGTCAATGGACCGCCAGGGACTGGCAAAACTACGCTACTTCGAGATCTCGCGGCAGCATTGATCGTTCAGCGCGCGGAAGCGATGGTTGCCTACGACGATCCGGCAGTGGCCTTTACCCATCATGGACAAATCAAGGTCGGCGCGGGCTTCGTCCATCTGTACACTCTTGCTTCAGATATCAAGGGCTACGAGATGTTGGTGGCTTCTTCCAACAACAAGGCGGTGGAGAATATCTCGAAAGAGCTACCTGGGCTGGATGCGATTGCAAGTGACCTTCCTCCGCCTCGCTACTTTCGTACCACGAGCGACGCAGCAGCCGGGGAGGAAGGCGAGCAGACCTGGGGATTGATCACGGCAGTTCTCGGCAACAAGGCGAACCAAGGAAAATTCCGAAAGGCTTTTTGGCAGGACGACGAGACGAGCCTCAAGAGCTACCTGAAGGAAGCCGCTGGGCAGCCCGTTCGAGTACCAGACCCGGACGACCCGGCGGCTCAACCTCGGATTCCGGCAGTGGTTCAGAACGAGAAACCGCCCGGCAACCACGATGAGGCTCTTCGCCGCTGGAAGAAGGCATGCCATAGACTTAATGCCGCACTTGCGCCTGTTCGCAAAGATCTGGAGCAGTTGGAGAGAACTCACCGCGATCTCCTGCACCTGCCGCTGATCGAGCACGCTCGCGATCTAGCAGCAGGCCGACGCCAGAAGGCGATCGAAGCTCTCGAAAGAGTCGATCTAAAACTCGAAGGAGCTTCGGCTGCGGTGCGAGGATTCAAGCAGGCAGCTGAGAAAGCTGCTGATGCCGTCGCCGACCATCGCTTGTTCCGGCCAAGTCTGCTCGCGTGGCTTTTCAGAACGCGGGCCTGGAAGGCCTGGAAATCCAAGGACCTCAAGCGCAGAGAGGCCCGTCGCAGTTGTGAGACCCGGATTCGACAAGCCGAGCTAGAAAAGCGAGAGATAGAAACCGAGCGAGACGCTGCTCACACGAGTCTCTCGCGAAGGTCTGCGTCCCTTGACCAAGCTGATGCCGAGCTCAAGACTGCCATTCAGGGGATCACAAAGCAACGCGAAGTAGTTGGCTCAGCAGTCGCAGACGACGCCTACTGGTCGCAAGATCGTGAAGCCTTGCACAAGTCCACACCTTGGCTCCATCCTTCGCTGCAGCGTGATCGCGATCGGGTCTTCGTTGCTGCTATCGAGGTTCACGAAGCGTTCATCGCTGCCGCTGCCAAGCCACTGCGCCACAACCTGGCTGCCTTGATGCAGATCTTTCTCGGCAAGACGCTCAGGGCCAATCACCGCCCTGTGATCCCTGACCTCTGGGCCTCGCTCTTCCTCGTGACTCCGGTGATTTCGACCACTTTTGCCTCAGTTGGGCGAATGTTAAACGACCTGCCTCCGAGCAGCCTCGGTTGGCTCCTCATCGACGAAGCCGGCCAGTCGGTGCCGCAGGCGGCTGTAGGCGCCCTGATGCGCTCGCGAAGAGCCCTGGTCGTCGGTGACCCACTGCAAATCGAGCCCGTAGTCGCGCTACCAGACTCCCTGACCGATGCAATCTGTTTCGAGTTTGGTGTCGACCCCGACATCTGGGGCGCGCCCAAGGCGTCGGTTCAGACTGTCGTCGATCAGGCCAGCCGCTATGGTACGGAGTTGGCGCTCGGCGAAGGGAGCATCTGGATCGGAATACCGCTGCTGGTGCACCGTCGCTGCGAGAGTCCTATGTTCGGTATCTCGAATCAGGTGGCTTACCACAACCTGATGGTCATGGCGACTCCAGAGCGACAATCACCGCTCCAAGACCTACTCGGCCCCTCGAAGTGGATTTCGGTCACCGGATCTGCGAAGGATAAGTGGTGCCCCGATGAAGGCGAGATAGTTGTTGATCTCCTAGGTCAGATCGCCAATGCAGGAATTGACCAAGCGGACATCTTCATCATCTCGCCGTTTCGCGTCGTCGCTGAGCGCTTGCGCGATCGTCTAAGAAAGGAGCCGAAGCTTCTAGAGGCCTTTACTGAGCATCCAAATCAGTGGCTCTACGAGCGCATAGGCACTGTCCATACGTTTCAAGGCAAAGAAGCCGAAGCCGTCGTGTTTCTCCTGGGTGCCTCCTTGCCTCGTCAGCGCGGAGCCCGCTCTTGGGCTGGCGGGCGACCTAACTTGGTCAATGTGGCGGTTACCCGAGCCAAGAGCGCTCTCTATGTTGTGGGCAACCGCGACCTCTGGCGTCAGCATGGCTTCTTTCGAACGCTGGATCGATACCTCCCTCGCGGGTAGCCCCCTACTAATGATTAGGCTGCCGCCCGCAGCTCGCACCTGGCACGAGCCTTCTGGCTGAAGTAGATCGCGGCCACCAGGACCAGGCCCGCGGCGTCGGTGACGAAGCCCGGCCAGTAGAGCAGCAGGGTGGCGGCGGCCAGGGTCAGCCACTCGAGGAGGCTGGTCTTGCGGATGAAGAAGACCATGGTCAGGGCGGAAAACGCCATCGTGCCGAGAAAGGCCGAGAACATCGACGAGAAGACCGCGAACGGCCTGGCGCCGGTCTCGGCGATCACCGTTCCGCCCGCGATGAACTGACCCTCGGCGACGGTCAACTCCTTGATCACGCCGCCGCGGTTGGCGGTCACTTCCCGCATCTCCTCGCCGTCGAGGACCTTGGCGATGACGTCGCCTTCCGCGACCTGGTCTCCGATGCCGACGCTAAGCTCGGTGACCATGCCGCCCATGAGCACGTCGTTCATCGGCGGCGCTACCAGCGGCTTGCCTTCGAACAGGATCGCCGGGGTGAAGGCGAAGAGGACCGGCATGACGTAGAGCAGCTTGGCGAACTTGAACGACGTCCAGCCGGTCTTCCACGGGTCGGCGCCGGCAATCGCCGCGCCGGCGTAGGCCGCGACGCACACCGGCGGCGTGATGTTGGAGTCCTGGCTGAACCAGTAGACGATCATGTGGGCGGCGATCACCACCACCCCCATCTCGGTCAGCGGCGGCACCGCCAGCACCGCGGTGATCAGGTAGGCGGCGGTCACCGGCACCCCCATGCCGAGCACCAGGGAGGCGAGCGCCACCAGCAGGATGGCGGGCAGCAGGTGCCCCCCGGCCAGCGAGATGATGATGTCCGAGAACTTCAGCCCGATGCCGGTGAGTGAGATCGTGCCGACGATGATGCCGATGACGCCCAGGGTGGCGCCGATGATCAGCGTGTTGCGGGCACCGGTCTGGATCGCCTCCCAGATCTCCCTGGGTCCCATGCGGGTGTCGGTGCGAAACCAGCTGATGGCGATGCACGACAGGGTGGCCCAGAACGCCGAGAAGCCCGGGGAACGGCCGAGGATCATCAGCACTGTGATGATCACCAGCGGCAAGGAGAAGTACCACTGCTGCCTCAGCACCACCGTCCAGTGCGGTAGATCAGGATCTACGTAGCCCTCGATCTCGTGCTTCTTGGCCTCGAAGTGGATCATGCAAAAGACCGAGAAGAAGTAGAGCAGCGCCGGGAAGATGGCGATCAGCATGATGTGGGCGTACGGGGTCTCGGTGAGCTCGGCCATCAAGAAGCCGCCGGCGCCCATGATCGGCGGCATGAACATGCCGCCGATCGAGGCCGAGGGCTCGATGGCGCCCGCGACGTGGGGCCGG
>JAAELT010000081.1 GCA_024226315.1 bacterium
CAATTGATATGCGAATTTACGTTGACAGACATCTAATCTGTTTTATGTCATATGATGCATCCCCACAAATTAAAAGTATCTTACTTACTATTTGTGCTCTTAAACGAAAATCTCATGTCATATGTTTTTTATAAATATACGCTTTATTTGGAAAAAATCTGAGGAAGGCTTAACGCCGAAACACAAAAAGAAATGCCTTGGCTGTGGAGGAGACTGGTGGCTGGAAGGACCTCGAGTTCGGCTGGCTACTTCATTGCACTGTTTAGTGCAATGGAGTAGTCGACTGGCTTGTTGTCCAGAAGGTCACTGGTTCGAGTTCCAGTCAAGGTAATTATAACAATTGTGGTAGCCCACTTATGATCAATATGTATCACGTGTTAGCTTATATGCAGTTCATTTAATGTATTAAACTCTGAAGAAGGCTTAAAGCCGAAACACAAAACGAAATGCCTTGGCTGTGAAGGAGACTGGTGGCAGGAAGGAACTCGAGTTCGGCTGGCTACTTCATTGCACTGTTTAGTGCAATGGAGTAGTTGACTGGCTTGTTGTGCAGAAGGTCACTGGTTCGAGTCCCAG
>JAAELT010000082.1 GCA_024226315.1 bacterium
CCGCCGGTGACACCCGCGCCCGCACCTGCACAGGAAGAGGCCGAGCGGATCGAGTTCGAGCTACGCCTGCCGCGTCTGCGGCGGGGGCCGAGCGTGCGCCTGGGGCTGTATGGCGCGCGCGGGGGCGTGGGGACAACGACCGCCGCACTGACGGCAGCGCGGGCGTTGGCCGGGGAGGGGCAGTGCGTGGCTCTGTTCGACGCCGCCAGGCGGGGCGATCTGCACGTGATGGTGGGCGTGGAACCCGGCGAGCAGCCCGTCGCCCGTGATGACATCACCTTGTTCTTGGGTGCGCCGACTGAGGATGCGATCAAGAGTTTTGACGGTGTCGTGGTGGACGGGGGGCGGAGACGGGGTGATCTCAACGCCGAGTGGATCGTGGTCGAGCGTCCGCTATCAGAGAACCACGTCCGGCGTCTGGTGGGCCTCGCCCCACGTGTCGAGGAAAAAGACGAGGGGGACGTGACCTCGCCAAAGGTCTCCAGGCGCAAGCTGCCAAAGCTGCCAGGAGGCAGGTGGGACTTGCGCAAGCTGATCTCAATCGAGGTGACAGAATGACTCGTAGAGGAGGAACTGACCGGTGTTGATCTTGTTGATCGGAGCCAAGGGCGGCGTAGGAACGACCAGCCTGGCTCGATGCCTGGCGCGGGATGGGCGGGGCGTCGGCCTCGATCTGAGCGACGGGCAACTGGCCGCCCGCCTGGAACGCCGGACCTGGTTGCTGGCGGGGCTGTTGTTCGACAGGAACGCGCGGGGGGCAGTGGACCAGATCGTCAAACGGCGCATCTCCTTGCTGTGGTCGCCCGAATGCAAGCTCGACCCGGACGCCGTGCGGGGGATGGTGCGGGCCGTGGCCGACCGGTCGCTGGTCGTCGCCGACGGCGGCACTGAGCCGGTGGAGGGGATGGCCGAATTGGCCGACGTCGTGATCGTCGTTACGGCCAAGGATGCTACGGATGAAGATGAGGCATCGCGGACGAACGCTCTCGTGGCCCAATATCACGTGCATAGACTCAAGCGGCGCTTTCCCAGAGCGGTGGTCACACCGTACAGCCGGGAAGTCGCCCAGAATTTAACCGAACAATTATTATCAAGTTAAGGAGGCAAACGAATGAGAAAGTTACAACTGTTGATAGGCGTCGTCCTGGCCGTCGCGGCCGGACTGGGGGTGTTGGTGGTGGGAAAGCTGAACCAACCCCCCGAGTACCAGGTGGTGGTGGCCGCCGACGAGATCCCGGCGTTCTCGCAGATCGACGCCGACAACGTGGCGATCGACGTGCAATCAGTGTCGGCGACCGTGGCCGAGATGTACATCCTGGCCGACGAGTGGGCAGCGATGGCCGCGGAGGGTGCCGTGGCCGCCATCGAGCCGCTGCATCCCGGCCAACCGCTGCTGCACGAGCAGGTGGCGTCGGGCGCGCAGGCCCAGGGCTTGACCCGCCTGGCCGCCGCCCTGGACGATCCGGACCGGGTGATCGTGTCGGTGCCGGTGGAGCAGGGCAGCGTCCCGTCCCTGGTGCCGGGTGACGTGATCGCCCTATACTTTTCCGCCGGGCGGGTGCAGGCCAACCAACTGATCACCGAGACGGTCGTGGGTGAGGAGCCGGAAGCGGAGGTCGAGTCCACGGCATCCTTCACCGAGACGTCCGGTTGGGACGGTCGGGACGAAGCCCAGGTGGTGACGATCACCACGGAACTGGAAATGCCGCTGGCAAAGCAGATCGCCGAGGGCGTCGTCTACCGGCTGAACCGGGAACGGCGGCAGAACCCGAACTATGGCGCGCCAGGGATGGAGCACGAACCCAGGTACATCGAGGGGGAACTCCGGGCGCTCGACGTGGTGGTGGACCGGGAGACCGCCGAGTGGGTCGTCTTTGCGCTGGCCCACGGCCAGGTCCAAGTGGCCGTGCTGCCCGCCATCAACCGCCCGGCGGTCGAGGCCGGAACGCTGCCGGTGACGGCGGGCGCGACCTGGTCGGATTTCGAGGAATCGTTCTTTGCAGAGAGAGAGGTGAATGATGAGTGATCTATCTGTCGTCGTTGGC
>JAAELT010000083.1 GCA_024226315.1 bacterium
AGCCCTGCAAGGGCGATAGATAGTAGCCGGGGGTTTCAACCCCCGGGGATCGTGGATCGACCGCCGCCGATCACCGTCTCAAGGCTCGGTCACCGTCGCCGACCACTCCGACGTATCCATCGACTCGAAGCCGTCGACGAAGAGCACCCCGTCCCCCGTCAGCTCCAGCGCGTCCAGGAACGCCGTGAAGTCCTCGCCGCCCACCGCCTCGATCTCGAAGCCGCAGATTGCCGACGCTGCCGACGCCGGCAGTGAGATCGGGCTGTTCACTGCCACCCAGGCGCCGCCCGTCTCCTGGAGCGAGAACCTCTCGGCGGCGGCGCCGAAGGACAGCACCGATGCCGCGCACTCGGCCGCGGCGAAGGACTCGCAGAACGGCCGCAGGTCCACGGTCACGCCCGGCGCCGCGTCGATCAGCACGCGGCCGATCAGCTCGTAGTCGGCGCCCGGGGTGATCTCGATGCACTCGGCGAGGCCGAAGTCGGTCGAGGCGGTCTGGTTCTCGATCTGCGCCGAGCCCGAGACGTTGGAGCCGTCGATGTCGTTGGTGCCGCGGAAGATCTCCGTCGGATCGGTGCTGTCGCCCACCCACGGGTCGAACGCGCAGTCGAAGTGGGCGTTGACCAGGGCGTTGCCGCGGTCGACGCGGAAGCGCTGCTCGTAGTCGTCGCCCGGGATGCCGTTGCCGTTGCCGTCGAGCGGGTTGCCGATCAGGTCACGGACGGTGGTGGAGCCGCAGACCAGCAGGCGATAGATGCCCTCGGGCAGCGGCGCGCCGCCGTTGACGGAGAGTGTCGCGCCCGGGTTGACGAGGTCGTAGCTCACCGAGTCGATCGGGATCGCGACGTCGTCGCCCAGCACCGGGCCGCAGAAGCGAGTCAGGAGGCCGGCGTCCGGTCCCGGGGCGATCAGCCTGTAGTTCGCCGGGTTGGTGACGTCGTCGGGATCGGTGTCGCCCGGCGGGTTGAACATCTGCTCGTCGAAGCGCACGGTGAGCCCGGTGACCGCCAGGTCGACGCTCTGGCAGGCGGCGACGGCGCCGTCCGGGTGCGCCGGCACGGTCTCGAGCGCGGCCACGCGCGGCGGCGTGCCGTCGAGCGTCGGGGTGTCGTGGCTGGCGGTGTTGTTGCCGGCCACCAGGTCGGCCTCGTTGCCCAGCACCTGGGCCTGGTTGATCAGCACCGGCTGGGCGCCCGGATCGACCTCGACCTGGAAGCGGAAGGTGGCCTCGCCGCCCACCGCCATCGGGCCGAACGGGCACGTCACGTTGGGCGTGGTGAACAGGCAGCCGTCGGCCGAGCCGGCGAAGGTGACGCCAGGCGGCAGGGCGTCGACGATCGTACCGCCCGAGGAGCTGGCCGGGCCGAGGTTGGTCACGGTGAGCACGTACTCGAAGCTGGTGCCGGTGATCGCCGGCTCGCCGGACAGGTCGTCGGTCTTGGCCAGCGTCAGATCCGTCCGGCCGAAGCCGCCGATCAGGGTCTCGACGCTGGCGGTGTCGTTCTCCGCGACCAGGTCGCTGGTGGCGGAAGTGACCGTCGCCTCATTGACCAGGCCGCCGAGCGGTGCGCTCAGGTCGACGGTGACGTCGATCGTGACCACCGCCGAGCCGCCCGACGGGATGTCGGCGACGCTGCACGCCGGCACGCCGGCCGGGTCCCCGCCACAGCCGCTGGTCGACACCAGCGTCACGCCGGCCGGCAGGGCGTCGTTGATCACCACGCCCTCGGCCTCCGACGGACCGTTGTTGGTCACGGTCAACGTGTAGGTCAGCGGCTCGCCGGGCTCGACGGTGACCGTCGAGGCCTTCTTGGCCAGCGACAGCTCGGCCTGCCGCGCGCTCGACGCGGTCACGTCCGGGCTCTGCTCGATCAGCAGCGGCACGTCGTGGTCGCGGGAGTCGGCCTTACTGGTCGAGCTGGTGAGATGCGTCATCAGAAAGGTCGAGGGCGTCTGGGCGCTGGCGTCGGTGGTC
>JAAELT010000084.1 GCA_024226315.1 bacterium
CTCGGCTCGCCCATGTCGTCGCCGCACGGCCGAGTTGGCGCGCTCGGCTCGCCCATGTCGTCGCTGCACGGCCGAGCTGGCGCGCTCGGCTCGCCCATGTCGTCGCCGCACGGCTGAGTTGGCGCGCTCGGCTCGCCCATGTCGTCGCCGCACGGCCGAGCTGGCGCGCTCGGCTCGCCCATGTCGTCGCCGCACGGCCGAGTTGGCGCGCTCGGCTCGCCCATGTTGTCGCGACACGGCCGACCGGGAGACTCCAGAAGGATCGTGGCAGCCACTGCACGACCGCTCTGGCATTCCCAGAGAGGTCATGTCTGCACCGCGCGGCCGAGCCGACAACTCTAGAAAGGCCGTGTCGCCACCGCACGGCCGAGCTGGGGATTCCCAGGAGACCCATGTCGGCACCGCATGGCTGAGCCCGGGATTCCCGGGAGACCCATGTCGCCACCGCACGGCCGAGCTGAAGACTCCAGGAGGCCCATGTCACCACCGCACGGCCGAGCTCGAAACTCCAGGAACGCTCACGGAGCGGCCGCACGGCCGTTCTGGGATTCCCGGAACGCTCATGTAGCCACTGCACGGACGTTCTGGACCAGGCTATCTGCCGATCCAGGCAGATGGAGTCTGAAATCTGAGGCGATGTCGCTCAATCCCAGCCCATCATCCACCCGGACGGTCTCGAGGCTGCGGTGCGCCCACTCCGCTGCGGCTGCTGCTGCCCGGGACCTCGATCGATCCAGGACGATATCCCGCGTCTCGTCGCGCCGGATATCGTTCTTGCCAGCAGCGAGCGAATCTACGCGAAGCACGGCGGATGGCAGAAGTCACGGCGATCGCAACACTCCCGCTGTCACGTTATCCAGCCCGGGCAGAGCCTGATAGCCAACCGAGGGTACGTTATCGAGCGTTCCCGCGCCGCGTTCGGCACGTCGCCGGCGGTCGACGCTCCCGCCAACCGGCCTGTAATCCACGACTTGCGGTGCCACTGCTCAACACCACCGGCCTGTTTATTCGGCGCTCTCGAAGCCGGCGAACAGCCGGCCGGAGACCAGTGCCCTGCCACCCGTCGCGTTATTCGGCGCAGCCGCGCGGTGTTTGACGCCGCGTCAAGTGCCAAGTAGAATCTCGCAAGTGGAGGACCGCCAGCAGTTGCCGCTGAATCGAGCAAGACAGGCGGGGTTGCCTAATCGGCGTACGAGCGCGGGGTAACACTCTGGTTGAAGTCGAATATTAGTAATACTGTTCGACGACTCTGGCTCGACCAATCCACGATTTCAAATCTCTTCCCATGGTCCCCACCCTTGGAGTGCTTCTATGAGTGCCAAGTTTTCTAGCGCCAGTAATCTTTTCATCCTACTTCTGGTCCTTGCGGCCATCTTTGCTGCGACTGCGGCTAAAGCCAGGCCTCCAGAGAAGGAATTCCTAGATCCCGACGAAGAAATTCCCTATGAGAACCCCCGTAGCAATAAGAAATACAAGAGCTGGACGCTCTTCCTTGTATGCACCCCAGACTGGCTAGCTCCGGAAAACGATGAGAGGTTACGGAGCCTGTATGAACGATTTGGCGCTTTCGGCAACGCTATAGGCGGCGAGCATGTCGCCCTGTGGTTCGGCCAAGAGATCTCTCCGAATGAAGATCCAGATCATCATCTCATTGCCGATCATATCGACATAGATAGAAGCCGCTACTTCTGCAAGCAATATGAGTTGTCGCTGGTGAATGGTCCGCATATCGTCTATACGACAATTCACCCTGATCGCGCTAGAGGAACCGACGAGACGGCTATCATTGAGTTTAATGGCAAGGACGCCCCGGAAGTCGGCGCCTGCCTCAATGTCCTGGCTGATCTGATGCTGCAACATGAAATTGGAAAATACAGTAAACCTAGAGGCAAGCCGAAGTGGATGGCGATCTACGAGACATTTAGGGGCTTCCTAGAGGACACTTTAAGTGGCATCAAGATAACATTTAAATCTAAATACATAACTGCCGAATTGAAGAAGGAAGGTTCAGATAAAAGCATGGGGGGCAAATGCTGCCTAATTTTGGGGGAAGGGGCATGACAATAGGGAAGTGGCATCATGGTAAGATAGTAATCTTATGGTCTTGGGGCGTCGCTATTGTGGCTGTGGCCTTGTCACGGATGATTGGTGACAATCGTACTCCTGGATTCCTGGTAGCACTGCTCTTGATGGCGTCGGTGATCTTGCCCCCGATCGTGTTGTCTGTGATCACATGGATGTGGCTGACCGGTAAAGAGAAAAATGAGTCTCCGGAAAAAGACGTCACGAAGCCCGAAGTTAATCTAGATACACTCTGGATCTGGATAAGTAAGAACGAAAGGGCCTTCGACGGAACTGGGGATCTTGCGTCTAGGGGAGATTCTGCAGATGATGCAGTATCCAGAGAGGAGTCCCGCTGATCGATGAGTGGCGCTGAATCGAGAGTACGTCGAACTAGAAGCCGAAGCAGACGGCTTCGCCGCGCGCTTGGCTCTGTCGTTGCACGAAGCCGCTTCGCGGCAGCCTCACTCCGAAAGACCTGCCGATAGGATGGGGTAGGTGATCGCCGATCGTCTGCAGGAACCACGCGCCACCTGCGTCGGCTCCAGTCCCACCGTCGTGAAGGCCGGCTGCGCCCTTGCCGCTCGTGCTATGCTCCGGCGTGTCACAGTCCGCCAACCGGCTCTGAGTGGGCCTGGAAGCCCCTTCAGCGCCGGGGAAAGCCCAAGCATGCTGCGATCTCGTCTGTATCCAACCGCCTCACCTTCCGAGGCGCTGGTCCTAGCCGAGGGATACAAATTCCTAAGTGCAACGGCCGTGCCAGGCCGCTCACGACTCCGTCCGTCTCTCGCGACGTGCAGCGGGCCTGATGGCGTGTTCGGACTGCGACCAGCATCGACAGGGTCGCCACTTCTCCCCCTCCCACAGGTACCTCCTCGGTGGGCCGAGCCAACGGGAGAGACGCTGCGCCGTGAGACACCCTCGGACATCGCCTTCGGGACCGCAGTCTTGCGGGTACCGCGGTGCCGGTCCGGCGGCTTCGTACAACTCGGTTCCATGTGAACTAGCGGGCCGGTGGTGCTCGATGGGAGACCTTCACTCCGAGTTCACATAGAACCTTTTTAGTTATGCGGCTTCGAGAAACATTGGGAGACTTTAGCGATGAGTAAACCTGCCCAAATCTGCTTTGGGGGACTTCTTCTGTTTACCTGTGTTGCAGCCTGTCCAAAGTTTGCCTACTCTCAAGGCATGCCTGTCGGCTCTGAATTCCAGATCAACACATACACTACAAACATCCAATTAGCACCGGCCGTCGCATTTGACAGCGCCGGCGAATTCGTGATCGTCTGGCACAGCTTGGGATCCGGTTCTACGGACTCGTCCGGGTACAGCATTCAGGGCCAGCGATATTCTTCCGATGGTTCAATAGTCGGTGGCGAATTCCAGGTCAATACCTTCACTATCGATAACCAAAGACGACCGCGAGTAGGCTCTGATGCTAGCGGCAGCTTTGTCGTCATCTGGCAGAGCAGCGGAGGCTCCAGCGGGACCGATTCCAACTACAGCATTCAGGGCCAACGATTTCTTTCTGACGGTTCGATGGCCGGAGGTGAATTTCAAGTCAATACCTACACTACGAACTTTCAATCCGGGCCGGCCTTGGCTGTTCACCCTAGTGGAAGTTTTGTCGTCGTGTGGCAGAGTAACGGCTCCAGTGGCACAGATTCCTCGGCCTACAGTATTCAGGGCCAGCGCTACGCTTCCGATGGCTCAATAATCGGATCCCAATTTCAAGTCAATGCCTACACAAGTAACACCCAAACCGATACAGATGTTGCGCTAAATTCGGTGGGTGATTTTGTTGTAGTATGGAGGAGCATAGGTTCGTACGGTTTCGATTCATCCGGTTACAGTATTCAGGGTCAGCGCTACGCTTCCAATGGCTCACCGACAGGCGCCCAATTCCAAGTCAATTCTTATACTTCCAATAATCAACGGCGGGCAAGGGTTGGTTTCGACGCCAGCGGAAATTTTGTCGTTGTCTGGGAAAGCAATGGATCAAGCGGCTCTGACACAGGTTACAGTATTCAGAGCCAGCGCTATGCCTCCGATGGTTCATCTATCGGACTGGAAATACAAGTCAATAACTATACCGTTAACAACCAAGCTGCCCCTAGTGTGGCAGTCGATCTCAACGGAAACTTTGTTGTGGCATGGCAGAGTGACGGTTCGAGCGGACCAGATGTGGCCGGCTACAGCATTCAGAGCCAGCGCTTCGCTTTTGATGGTTCATTTGTCGGTAGCGAATTCCAGGTCAACACTTATACCACCAATGCACAGAGCATAACAAAGATTGCAGTCGATCAAAGCTCCAATTTTATCGTAGTCTGGAGCAGTGATGGCTCGAACGGTAATGATTCGGACCAAGAGAGCATTCAAGGTCAGAGATTTGGAGGCCCCGTTCCAGTTGAGTTGATGTCATTTGCAATAGAATAGATTCCTATTTAAAGCACCAGCCTGTTTGTAAAAGAGCATGCGCCATGATCACAAATTTCGAAGAGGTCAAAACGCCGCGTAACAAATCGCTTGAGGACGGACCCGCGCAGCCATTTTTTAGGTTTCGCCTTCGGAGGGTGGTGGTGCCTTCGAGGATCATTCAACACTTTGGGCGGCGCGGGCCGCTCAGCTCATTCGTTCATGCTAATACCTGAGGAGGAAATCCTTCACCGTTAGCAATTACCGGAGGGGCAACGACATTACGTTTGGAACAGGTCTCAGGAGAAGAAGCGGGCGCTTCTGGCCGAGGCGATGCCAGGCAAAGGGCGCGCGGGCAACGCTGGGGCTGCTCCCGGAGAGGGCTCGACGGCAGACGCGCCGGAGGCTTCGTGACAGATCGTTAAACCGGATATTTTTCAGTATAGGTATACTCGAGGCATTGGCCATATTCACCGAAAGCCCCGATCTCATTTGACATCTCGAAACTGATCTGTAGAGTCGTCGGACATCAGGCTGCGGAAGCCCAGCAACAGCCGCTGCCAGGAAGACGACGATGTTCAGACTCAAACCCAAAACCCGCCGTAAACCGCGGTCCGAGGTGTGGCGCAAGAGGCGGCCGCGATCCTCGCGGCAGGTGAATCTGCGGGTGAGGGCGGGGACGCGTCGCCACAGGGCGCGCAAGGAATGCGAGCGACCGGCGCGCCGGGAGCTCAATCCGGCGATGCGGGACCTGCGCAAGACGGCCGAGGCGCTCTACGGTCGAGAGCTCGGCCGGGGGTTGCACCGCTCGGTCGCCGGCTGGCGGCCCTGGCGGCGGGCAGCCGGCTGATCCGCCGCCCGATCCGGCGGCGAGCCTCGCCGGCGAGACGGCCGTCTTTTGTAGCGAGATCGGTGCCATCGCGGGGAACGCTGCCGGGCAGCAGCGGAGCGACCGCCCTTGCCGAGCAACCATATCATTCGGCGCCTGGCTCGACGATCCGAGAAACCTCGGTTACGATGGCTCGACGTCTCCATTTAAAAAAAGGGTCCATCATATGTATCCGCGAATCGCACTCTACGTTCTCACGGCTCTGCTCGCCTACCCCGTATTGGCGGATAACCTGCTGCACCTGCCGATCGGCGACCCCGCGCGCAGCGACCGTGAGGTCCCGCTGGCTCTCGACGCGATCACCGACGCGCACAGCGGTGAGCTGCTGACGCCCGCCGAGCTGCCGGCGCGGCTCGAAGAGGTCGACATCCTGCTGGTCGGCGAGAGCCACACCAGCGTCGACTTCCACCGCGTGCAGTACCGGGTGCTCGACGAGCTGTCGCGCGCCGGCCGCAAGGTGATGATCGGGCTCGAGATGTTCCCCTACACCTACCAGGAGCATCTCGACAGCTGGGTGAGCGGTCACTACAGCGAGCAGGGTTTCCTCGAGATCGCCGAGTGGTACGAGGCCTGGGGCTACCACTGGGACTACTACCGCGACCTGTTCGTGCTGGCACGCGACCGGGGCATGCCGATGTTCGCGGTCAACACCCCGCGCGAGGTGATCACGGCGGTGCGCGAGAAGGGGTTCCAGGATCTCACCGAAGAGGAGGCCGCGCACATCCCGAGCGACATCGACACCGGGAGCGAGGAGCACCTGCGGTTGTTCAAGGCCTACTTCGACGAGGACGATCCGATTCACTCGCAGATGAGCGAAGACGCCTGGAAGAGCATGCTGCGCGCCCAGTGCACGTGGGACGCCACCATGGGCTACAACTCGATCAAGGCGTTCCAGGCGCGGCGAGAAGAGGGCGCCATCCTGGTGGTGCTGGCGGGTAGCGGCCACGTGTCCTACGGCCTGGGCATCGAGCGCCAGGCGGCGCAGTGGTTCGACGGCGAGGTGGCGTCGCTGATCCCGGTGCCGGTGCGCGGTGAGGACGACGAGCCGGTGGCCAGCGTCCAAGGCTCCTATGCTGACTTCCTGTGGGGCATTCCCGAGGACACCGGACCGATCTATCCCAGCCTGGGGATCTCGACCCGCAAGACCGACGACGACCGCCGGCAGGTGATCCACGTCGCCGAGGGCACCCCGGCCGAAAGCGCCGGCTTCGCGGTCGGCGATCTGCTGGTGGCGGCCGACGGTGTGGCGATCGATACGAGGGGGGCGTTCAATCGGGTGATGGCGACCAAGCGTTGGGGGGACCCGATCTCGGTGACCGTCGAGCGGGAAGGGGAGAACGTGACGATCGAGGCGGTGCTGCGGCGGACGGTGGAGACGGGCGAGAAGGGCGACGATGAGTAGGGTCTGGCCCTCCCGAAAATCCCCCCTCGGTCCCCCCTTTTTCAAAGGGGGGAAGTCAGAGGGTGAGGGCGTCGCCGTCATGGTCGTGGCGGCTGCTCTCGCAGTGTGGGTCCTGGCCGTCGGGCCGGCCGGTGCCGCGCCGATTCATCATGACCTCGAGATCGAGCTGGATCCCGCGAACGAGACGTTGCGGGTCACGGATCGGATCACCCTGAGCGGCGACGACGGCGCGGTCGAGTTCCTGTTGAATTCGGCCCTCACCGTCACCGACTCGAGCGTGCCGGTCGAGAAGGTGCCGACGGGTGACGTCGAGCCGTTTTTCGGCAACAACGGCACCAGCGCCGACCTCGACGTCGAGCTGGCTCGTTACCGTGTCGACGGCGCGGCCGAGCTGTCGGTCACCTACGAGGGGACCTTCCACTTCGCGCTCGGCGACCAGAAAGAGGAGTACGCCCGCGGCTTCCGCGAGACCGCCGGCATTGTCGGCGAGGAGGGCGTGTTCCTGGCGGGCAGCAGCTTCTGGGTGCCGTACTTCGACCCGGAGCTCTTCACCTTCGAGCTCGAAGCCAGCTCGCCCGAGGGCTGGCACGTGATCAGCCAGGGCGGCGGCACGTCGCGCGGCGAGGACGGCAAGACCCGCTGGCGTTCCGAGGAGCCGATGGAGGAGGTCTACCTGGTCGGTGGCCCGCTCGTCGTGCACCGCGATCAGGCGGGGGCGGTCGAGGCCCTGGTGTATCTGCGCGAGCGGGACGACGTGCTGGCGGGCAAGTACCTGGAGGCGACCGCTCAGTACCTCGAGATGTACCGCGGGCTGTTCGGCCCCTACCCGTACGACAAGTTCGCCCTGGTGGAGAACTTCTGGGAGACCGGCTACGGCATGCCTTCGTTCACCCTGCTGGGGCCGCGGGTGATCCGCTTCCCGTTCATCCTGCACTCGTCCTATCCGCACGAGATCCTCCACAATTGGTGGGGCAACTCGGTGTTCGTCGACTACCTGAGCGGCAACTGGTGCGAGGGGCTGACCGCCTACCTGGCGGACCACCTGATCAAAGAGCAACGCGGCCAGGGGGCGCTCTACCGGCGCGATGCCTTGCAGCGCTATCGCAGCTACGTGCAGCAGGGCGAGGATTTTCCACTCGTCGATTTCCGCTCGCGGCACAGCGCCGCCACCGAGGCGGTGGGTTACGGAAAGTCGCTGATGGGCTTCCACATGCTCCGGCGCGGCATGGGCGACGAGGCGTTCGTGCGCGGCCTGCAGGACTTCTTCCGCCGCAACCGCGGGCGCCGGGCCACCTTCGAGGATCTGCGGCAGAGCTTCGAGAAGGCCTCGGAGCAGGACCTGGAGCGCTTCTTCCACGACTGGACCCGGCGCGCCGGTGCCGCCGCCCTGCGCCTGACGGTCGAAGGTGTCGAGCAGGCAGGCGAGTCCTACCGCGTCACCGGCCGGATCGAACAGACGCAAGGAGGCGAGCCTCTGGCGCTGCGGGTGCCTCTGGTCGTCCAGACCGCGTCCGGAGCCGTGACCGAGGTGCTGCCGGCCGACGGCTCGGGCACCGGCTTCGAGCTGGTGACAGCGGAGCCGCCACTGGCGCTCCACGCCGACCCCGCCTTCGACCTTTTCCGCCTGCTCGATCCGCGCGAGATCCCGCCCTCGATCGGCCAGATCTTCGGCGAGCCCAGGATCCTCGCCGTGCTGCCCGGCGACGCCGGCAGCGAAGAACAGGGGCAATACCGCGAGCTGATGGCGGCCTGGCAAAGCGACAGCCATGACATCGAGGTGCGGACGGACTCAGAAGTCGATGACCTGCCCGCGGATCGCGCGGTGTGGTTGCTCGGCGCCGGCAACCGTTTCGCCGGCGAGCTGTTCGCGCCGGATCCAGCGCTCGGCTTCGAGGTCGGTGCCGAGGGGCTCAGCATCCAGCAGGAGGAGATTCCCTACAGCGATCATTCGCTGGTGGTGGTGAACCGTCATCCGGCTGACCCGTCCCGCGCGGTCGGTTGGCTGGTAGTCGAGCCGGCGGCGGCGTTCCCCGGCATGGCGCGCAAGCTGCCGCACTACGGCAAGTACTCCTACCTCGGCTTCGAGGGCGACGAGCCGACCAACGTGGTCAAGGGCCAGTGGCCGACCGCCGACTCGCCCCTGCGCGTGGACCTGCGGCCCGCGGGCGAGCGTACCTCGGCGCTGCCGTCTCCGAAGCTCGAGAAACGCGCCGCGCTGGCCGAGCTGCCGCCGGTGTTCTCACAGAAGGCGCTGATGGCGCATGTGGAAACCCTGGCAGCGCCCGAGCTGGAAGGCCGGGGCGTCGGCTCCGGCGGTTTGCGCCAGGCCGCGGACTACGTGGCCGAGAAACTGGCCGCGGCCGGCCTCCAGCCGGGCGGCGACGACGGCGGTTGGTTCCAGGAATTCACCGTCGCGGGGCCCGAGGGTGAGAGCGTCACGGTGCGCAACGTAATCGGCGTGCTGCCGGCGGGCGACGCCGAACGCGCCGAGGAGAGCGTGATCCTGAGCGCCCACGTCGACCACCTGGGGAGCGGCTGGCCGGACGTGCACCAGGGCGATGAGGGCAAAGTCCACCCGGGTGCCGACGACAACGCCAGCGGCGTGGCGGTGTTCCTGGAGCTGGCCAAGAGCTTCGCCGGCGGCGAGCCACCGCTGCGCAACCTGGTCTTCGTCGCCTTCACCGCCGAGGAGGCCGGACGGCTGGGCTCGCTGCATTACGTCGAGCACCCGAACTTCCCGTTCGAGAAGACCCTCGGCGTCGTCAACCTCGACACCGTCGGCCGGCTGTTTGACCAGAAGCTCACCGTGCTCGGCACCGGCACCGCCACGGAGTGGCAGCACATCTTCCGCGGCGTGGGTTTCGTCACCGGCATCGAGAGCCGCAACGTCGCGGGCACCGCCGAGGGCTCCGATCAGTGGAGCTTCATCGAGAAGGGCGTCCCCGGCGTGCAGATCTTTACCCAGGCTCACGGCGACTACCACCGGCCGGGCGACACGGCCGACAAGATCGACGGTGCCGGTCTGGTGAAGGTGGCCACCTTCGTCAAGGAATCCGTGGCCTACCTCGCCGGCGAGCGCCAGGAGCCGCTCACCGTTACCATCGAGGCCGCCGGCGAGAAGGCCGCGCCGCGCCCGGCCGGCGCCAGCGGCCGGCGGGTGAGCTTCGGCTCCGTGCCCGAATTCTCCCATCCCGGCCCCGGCGTCCTGCTCTCCGGCGTCACCCCCGGTTCCCCGGCCGAAAGCGCCGGTCTGAAGGAGGGTGACCTGCTGCTGCGCATCGACGACCACGAGATCGCCGACCTGAGAGCCTTCTCCGAAGTCCTCAAGAGCCTGACTCCCGGGCAGACGGTCGACGTCGTCTACCGGCGGGGCGAGGAAGAGCTCGCCACCGAGGTGACGGTCACGGCGCGCTGATCAGACACCCCGATCCGGGGGTCCGCGAGGGCTTCAGGGGCGCGGTTTCTGCTGTTCCAGCCAGCCCCCGAAATCGCGTTCCAGCTCTGGCCAGGTCCGGCCCAGGGCTGAGTCCAGGGCTGGCGGGTCCTCGGCGCGGCGCTCGGCGGCCAGTGAGGCGAGGAAGGCGTGGAAAGGGGCGGTGAGATCGTCTTCGCCGTCGAGCAGGTAGCGTAGGAAGAAGGCGCTGGCGTCGTAGTGGGCCTGGCGGCTTTCGGGATCGAAGAATTCGCTTGCACGCATGCTCGCGAGCCGCACGAGCGACAGGGTCTCGCCGGCCAGCCAGCGGTCTCGCAGCAGGCTGAACGAGGCCAAGGGGCCGCTCAGGTGAATCGCCTGATCGATGCCGAGCCAGCCTCCGGGCCGGTAGCTGTGCTGCTCGATCACGACGTTTCTACCGCCCAGGGAGCCGAGCTCGAGCCCGCGGGAGGCGCCGATGCGGCAGAAAGCGAGGTCGTTGGCCATCCCCTCCTCGAGCCAGGGCGGCGCCGCGTTGAGCGCCCGGCGGTTGAGCACGTGGGTCAGCTCGTGCACGAGCACGGCAGCGACGTCGTCGGGCGACTGGCGTCCGACGTAGAGCACGGCGAGGCCCTGGTAGGCGTGCCCCAGGGCTCCGCGATCAGCCCGCGGCCGGATCTCCGCCTCGTAGGCCCGGTAATCCCGTTCGTGGGCGAAGAGGATGACCGTGTCGGAAGAGTCGGCGCTTGGGGCGCCGATACGCGGACCGAGCCGATAGCGATCCCGGTACGCCCGCGGTAGCTGGACGGCAATTGCGCCCAGGAACCGTAGTAGCGAGCGGTCGCGGACGTCGGTGAGCAGCTCGAAGGATCCGAGGCGCTTGGGACCACGCCGACTGGAGTCGCGCGAGATCGAGGTATAACCGAGCATCTGGCGGGCGAGAGCCAGGCGCCAGGCTGCGCGGTCTGAAGCGAGAGCGTCGTCGGCAGACGCGATGACGTCCTCTGCCGTGGTGAGCCAGCCCTTGCTGGATCCGTACAGTACCCGCACCCACGGGTCGCGGCGCTCGAGGATCTCGAGCTCGATAGCGGCGTCGACCACGGCGATCACCTGTGAGCGGACGTCGGGTTGGCCGCGGAGACGGCTGCCGGGCTCGACACGGATCAGCTCCGTCTCCGCCGGCGCGATCTCGGCGGGTGCTCCAAGAGGGCGCTCTTCGGGCTCGCTCGGCTGTCCCAGTCCCAACTGAGCGGCCGAGGACAAGAGGATCGCGATCGGGAGGAACCTACTAGGTGACATGACTCTGTGCCGGGAGACCTCGATGGTATCCGAGGTCACGGAGCCAGGTGCATCCCGGCGACGTGTGGGGCCAGCTCGATGTCGGCGGGCGGATGGACGCCGGCGACCCACACGATCCGCTGCCGTTCGAGCCGCCGTTCCAGGTCTCGGACCGCCTGTCCCAGCTTGCGCAGGGTGGAGATGTCGGTGACCGGGCCCCAGCCCGTCGGCGCCTCCGCGTTGCCGAGGGGCGACCAAACGAAGAGCGGTACCCGCAACTGGCGCAGGTAGCGGCGCGCCTGCTCGGGGGTGAACCTGCTGGCGTCAGTGGTGCCGGCGCCGATCACCAGCACCACCGCCCGCCGGCGATTGCGGCCGGCGGCGAGCAAACCGGCGACCGCCACGGCGTCGGCAAGGCGTTGTTCGCTCATCACCGTGGCGGGCGGCGAGAACTCGGTCAACAGCCAGTAGAGGCCGCCGTCCCGCGAGGTGAAGGTCTGCGACGGCGACAAAGTCTCGAAGTCGAGCCTCGCGGTCTCCTGCCGTTCCGGGAAGGGCCAGAGAAAGCGAACCTGGTGGCCTTTCGGCAGCGGCATCTTGTAGCGCAGTGACTTCGCGGCCACTCCTTCGAGGCCCAGGCGGGCCTGTTTGCGCAGGGCCTTCTCGCTGGTCCGGCCGAGACGGTTGAGAACCTGGCGAACCTCCTCGTCTCGAACGATGACCACTTCCGCCGGTCCCTCCTCGGCCGCGACGACTTCGAGGGGGTGGCCGCCTTCGAGCAGGCCGCCCCGCAGCTCGGCCACTGGCGGCAGCCGCGCTCCGCGCTCCAGCACGACCGGCACCGCGGTGAGCTCGACGTCGAGCCGGTCGGCGTAGGAGCCGCCGAAGACGAGCTCCAGCACGGTGGTGACGTTGCGCGAGAAGTCGAGCTCGGCGCGCAGGAGGTGGAGCTTCTCGGGATCGTGGTCGGGAAGGACGATACGCCGTGGATCTTCGACCGGCACGCGGCGGCCGTCGAAGGTCACGCCGATCGCCGCGGGCGCGTCGGCCACCACGCTCTCCCAGCTCAGGTGCGCGATCACGCCGCGCCCCTTCTCACCCCCTTCGAGCAGCATCGAGGCTTCGGCCGGGCGTCGCGGTAGGTTGACCCACTGCCGCGCCCGCGCGACCTCCTGGCCGTTCTGGTCGTAGCCGACGGCGACCATCTCGTGAGGCACGAGCTCCGGCCCAAAATCGCACACCGTGGTCCACGGAGCGCCCTGGAGTGTGCTGACCGTTTCGCCGTCGAGCCGGATCTCGACCCTGGCGACTTCGCTGCCGACCAGCAGCTCGACCGGCTCAGGGCCGACCAGGAGACCGAGGAAGAGGGAAGCAAAGGCGATCATCACTGCAGATCATACGACCGAACCGCTCTGGTACACTCGAGTCCTCGGCATGATCCCCCGCCTGGCATCGGAAACGACCCCGTGAGAGACCAGCCCAACGTCGCGAAGCTGCCGCTTCGGCGGCGGAGATCCGCGTCCCTGGCTCTCGCCGTCGTGCTCGCCTGGCCCCCGGCGCTCTCGGCCGCCGAGCCGTTCCCGTTCACCGAGGTGGCCAAGGCCAGCGGGCTCGACTTCGAGCACTTCAACGGCATGTCCGGGGAGCTCTACTTCTCCGAAGTCGCCGGCGCCGGCGTCGGGGTGTTCGATTGCGACGGCGACGGCGATCTCGACGTCTACCTGTCGCAGGGCAATCTGCTCGGCGAGGGCAAGAAGATCGAGGACGCGCTGTTTCCTCCCCGCCCCGGCGAGCCCCCGGGCGACCGGCTGTTCCGCAATGAGAGCTCGGCCGGCCGGCTGAAGTTCCGCGACGCCACCGCGGTGAGCGGCATCCGCGCGACTGGTTACGGTATGGGCGTGGCCGCCGCCGACTACGACAACGACGGCGCGGTGGACCTCTTCGTCACCAACTTCGGCGACGATCAGCTGTGGCGAGGCAACGGCGACTGCACGTTCACCGACGCCACCGCCGCGGCCGGCGTCGGCCTCGCCGAGTGGAGCGTCAGCGCCACCTTCGTCGATTTCGACCGGGACGGCTGGCTGGACCTCTACGTCAGCGCCTACGTGGACTTCAGCTTGAAGACCCACAAGCCCTGTTTCTCGACCTCGAGCGCCCGGGACTACTGCGGACCGCGCTCCTACAATCCGCTCCCCGATCGGCTGTTCCGCAACCAGGGGCGCGGCAAGGACGGCCGGGTCACCTTCGAGGACGTCAGCGCGGTCGCCGGTATCGCGGCGGAGTTCGGCGGTGCCCTGGGAGTGATCGCGGCGGACTTCGACCTCGACGGCTGGCCGGACCTCTACGTCGCCAACGATCAGCTGGCGAACCAGCTTTGGATGAACCGCGGACGTGGCGAGGACGGAATCGTCCGCTTCAGCAACGAGGCCGCCCTGGCGGGGGTGGCCGTCAACATGGACGGCGCCGCCGAGGCTTCGATGGGGGTCGACGCCGCCGACTTCGACGGTGACGGCGACGACGACATCTTCCTCACCCACCTCGACCGTCAGACCAACACCATCTACGTCAACGAGGGTGACGGCTGGTTCAGCGACTCGACCCTGGCCACCGGGCTGGGCGCGCCGAGCGTCGCCTTCACCTCGTTCGGCACCGCCTGGGTGGACTATGACAACGACACCTGGGTGGACCTGGTGATCGCCAACGGCGCGGTGCAGGTGATCGAAGAGCTGGCGCTCGCGAAGGACCCGTTTCCGCTGCACCAGCCCAACCAGCTGTTCCGCAACCTCGGCCCGGGGGAAGGCGGCGCGGTGCGTTTCGAGGAGATCAGCGCGAGCGCCGGCCCGGCCTTCGAGCTCTCCGAGGTCAGTCGCGGTGCCGCCTTCGGCGATCTCGACAACGATGGCGACACGGACGTGGTGATCGTCAACAACAACGGTCCGGCTCGCCTGCTGCGCAACGACGTCGGCAGCGGCCAAGCGTGGTTGGGCCTGCGGCTGCTCGATCCCGCGCTGAAGCGCGATGCCTTGGGCGCGCGTGTAGCCGTGGAGCTCGAGGGTGGCCGGAAGATCTGGCGCCGGGTACGGGCTGACGGCAGCTTCGCCTCGGCCAACGATCCGCGGGTGCTGGTGGGCCTGGGGGAGGCGCCGAAGGTGAAGGCCGTGCGCGTGGTGTGGCCGGACGGCTCGGCCGAGGTCTGGACCGATCTGTCGCTGCGGCGCTACACCACGTTGAGCAAGGGCGGCGGGGCCAAACCGGAGCCGAAGGGGTGAGAAGCGTGGGCGCTCGCGGTGTCGGTATTCTCCTGTGGGCGGCGGGCAGTGTTCTGCTGCCGGTTGCCGTTTGTGGATTGGTCTCGTTGCCGGAGCCCGAGCTGAAGGGCCTGGAGGAAGGCGTCCGCGAGCGGCTCGATACCGCCCGCGCGGCGTTGCTCGCGGCGGTGGAGAGCCCTGACACGGAGGCGGTGGAGCGCGGCCGCCTCTACGGCCACACCGGCAAGGTCTTTCACGCGCACCACGTCTTCCCCGTCGCCGAGGCCTGTTACGCGAACGCCGCCGAGCTCGATCCGGAGGAGCTGCTGTGGCCCTATCTGCTGGGCTACATCTTCGAGGACACGTCACGGTTGGCCGAGGCGAAGAAGCAGTTTCAGAAGGTACTGAAGCTCGATCCCGACCATGCACTGGCAACCCTGCGTCTAGCGCGGATCCAGGTGGAGACCGGCGAAGCCGAGAAGGCGGCGCCGCTGCTCGAGAAGCTGGGGGGCGAGCAGACACTCGCCGCCCCGGTCCGCGCCGCCCTCGGCAAGATCGCCACCGTCCGCGGCGAGCACGCCGAGGCGGCACGGCACTACGAGGCGGCACTGGCGGCGCAGCCTGCGGCGAGCCAACTCCATTACCCGTTGGCGCTGGCCTATCGGCGCCTCGGCGAAGTCGAGAAAGCGAAGGAGCACGCTTCTGAGGCCGGCACCGCCAAGCTCTCGCTGCCCGATCCGATCCTCGAAGAGGTGGGCTCGATGTCGGTCAGCTCGCAGATGTTCCTGACCGCCGGCGCCCAGGCACTCAAGGCCGAGCGCTTCGATCTGGCGGAGAAGGCCTTTCGCGGCGCCATCGCGGTCAACCCCGAGAACAAGCGGGCACACCTCAACCTCGCCGTGGTGATGGCGCAGCGCCAGGATTTCAGCGGCGCGGAGGCGAGCGCCCGTGAGGCGTTGCGTCTCGACCCCGAGTACGGCTTCGCCTACTTCAACCTGGGCACGGTCTACGAGGCCCGTGGGCAGACGCCCGAGGCCATGGGCTTCTACCGGCAGGCGCTCGAGAAGAACCCGCGCAACCTCAAGGCTCACTTTCGTCTCGCGGGCGCGCTGATGCAGCAGTCGGAGTACGAGGCCGCGGCTGGTCACTACCGGGCGGTGATCGAGATCGCGCCGAGCTTCGTGCGCGCCCGCTATCTCGAGAGCCTGGCGCTGATCGCGCTGCGCCGGTACGGGGTGGCTCGGGAGGTGCTGGAAGAGGCGCTGCGGATCCACCCCGAGCATGTCGAGATGAGCAGGTCGTTGGCGCGTCTGCTGGCCACCGCCGACCCGCCGGACGGCGCGCGTGCGCTGGCTATCGCGCGAACGCTGGAGCGTGACCGTCTGGACGACGTCGAGACCCTGGCGATGGCGCTGGCCGCCACCGGGCGATTCGACGAGGCAGCGTCGGCACAGCAGGCGCTGCTGGAGTCGGCCCGCGGCAGCGCGGACCCGGGCACCGTCCAGCACCTGGAATACAACCTCGAACGCTACCGCCGGCGCCAACCGAGCGACCGCCCGTGGCGCTAGCTCGGCGGCTTTGAATCCCGCGCGACCCGCTGCAAGCCCAACGCCCGGTCCAGATCGGCGACGAAACTGGCGTGTGGCTCGACACCGAAGTCGACCGCCGCTTCGAGGTGGGTCTTGGCTTCCTCCAGCTCGCCGCGGGTGAAGAGCGCGACCGCCAGGTTGTAATGGGCGAGCTCGTGGCGGTGGTTGATCGTCAGGCAGACTTCCAGTGCCTCGATGCCCAGGGCGCGCCGGTTGGTCCGCAGGTAGGAGATTCCCTCGAGGTAGAAGACCTGCGACGGGATGGCCTGGAAGGCTTCCATTTTCCTGTTCTCGCGAAACAGAAACTGCTCGGACTCGATTTTCGCCTGGGTCAGCTGCCCGGGGGCGGCCTGGCCCGGCGTCGGCGCGCCGCCGGCCAACCGGCCGCTCTTGTCACTGACCGCGGCCTCGACGTCCCGGATGCTCTGCAACTGCCGTTCGGTCAGCTGTTGTTTCTTCATCTCGGCGATCTGGATCGTCTGCTCCCACTCGACAAAGCGCTTTTCAGCCTGTTCGAGGACGGGCAGGGCTTCGTCATAGCGCTGCTGCCCGATCAGTGCCTTGGCGAGCCCGAGGTAGGCTGTCGGCAGCAAGGGTTCGACGGCGATGGCGCTGCGGAACTTCTTCTCGGCGCCGGCGTACTCGGTCTGCTTCACCAGCTTGTCGCCCTTGGCGGTGTGCGAGCGGGCGAGCCTGAGCCGGTCCTTTCCTATCGTGGCCGCGGACGCGACCGACGCGCACAACAAGGCGACGGCGATCAGCGAGAAAAACCTTCTCATCAGCTTTGCGTTCTTAGTCTACACCATGTCGCCGCGGGGATTCGTCATCCTGGGGGCAGGTTGGCCAGGGTGCGTCGCAGTTTCTCCTGGTCGGGGTTGATCTCGAGCGAACGCTCGAGCGCCGAGCGCGCGGTGCCGAGATCGCCGGCGCAACCGGCGGCCAGGCCGTGGAAGGCATGGACAGGGGCGCTGCCCGGGAACCGAACGACGCCTCGCCGGCCGAGCTCGAGACCCTCGACACATTGGTCGAGGCGGATCCTGACGACCAGCAGGTGGACCCAGAAAGGCTCGTGATCGGGAAAACGTTCGATCGCCCGAGTGAGCAGGGCGACGCTTCGCTCCTGCAGGTCGAGATCGTCGTAGTCCTTTGCCGCCTGGTCGAGAGTGCGCTCGGGGTCGCGCAGGCCCTTGGACACCGCGGTCCACAGCTCGCGGTCGGCGTCGTCGTAGCGCTGGGTCTCCATGTAGATGCGCCGCAGGTTGTAGTGCGGTGAGGGGTACTCCGGGCTCAATCCGATGGCCTGGAGCAGCAGGCGCTCGGCCTCGGCGTACTCCTTCTGGTTGATCTTGACCACCGCCAGGTTGTTGAGCTGGCCGCGGGTGGCGGAGGAAGTGTCGAGTGCGGCGTGCTCATCGTCGTTGGACGGAGCAGCAGCCGGCGGCGATGGCGCGGACCCGGGCGCGCCGCCCAGGTAGCCGAGGGACCGGAGCTTGGCGATGAACTCGGGGTCGACCGGGGTGGCGTCGTCGGCCAGCTGCGGCTGGTAGGACGACGGTGGCACGAGCGGCTCGTAGTCGATCGGCTGGAGCTCGGGGGAGGGGCAGCCGGGCAGCACCGATCCCTCCCAGCCGGCGCCGGCGGGGAGCCCCAGGAGCGCCAGCACGGTGGGGGCAACGTCGTAGATCGAGGCCGGGGGATCGTTGGCCGAACCAGATCGGGGGAGCTCCCCGCGGCGCTCGATGCCGCGGCCGGCGGCGACGAAAACGGCGTCGGTCTCGTGCCAGAGGGGCGCGGTCGGTCCGGCGGTGCCGGAGAGGCCCCGCGGCCGGCTCTCGGTCCACTTGAAGCCATGATCGGAGACCACCAGGACGGCGGTCTCGGACAACGGGTAGTGCTCGAGGAAGCGGCCGATCCAGCGATCGACGATCTGGAAGTACTTCGGTACCGCCTCGACGTAGACCGCCGCCTCGGCCGGATCGACATCGAGAGTGGGCGGCGGCATATAGGGCGCCAACAGGTGGCCGAGCGTGTCGGTACCCTCGAGGTAGACCATCAGCAGGTCGGGCTTTTCGCCGGCCAGCTGGAGGCCGGCGCCGAGATAGGTGCGGGTGGATGCCAGGATGCGCCGAAAGCCGTCTACCGGGTCCTCCATGCCGCGGTTGGCCGCCACCGCGTCGATGAACTGCTGCTCCGGGATGTTCATGAAGTACTGCACCGCCTGCCAGTCGGTCTCTTTGACCGCCCGGTCGCGCAGCGCAGCGATCTCGGCGGTGCGCTCGGCGGGGAAGACCATCTCGGGGGGGTCCGAGCGGAAGACCGCCTCCGAGATTCCCTGGGTCAGGGTGTAGTAGAGACGGTCGGTGACCACGGTGCCGCGAACCCTCTCGGCCGGCCAGCTCGCCCACCAACCCACGACCCCGACGCTGCGGCCGAACGCCGAGGCCAGGTTCCACACCGCCGGCACCTTGCGGCTTCGGCCGGTGACCGGCAGCAGGATGCCGCGCGTGGGCTCTTTCTCGACGAAGTCCAGGATGCCGTGGCGGTCGGGCGAGACGCCGGTCGCGACCGTGGTCCAGATCAGTGGCGAGAGGGTCGGCACCAGGGTCTCCATCCGCCCCCAGGTACCAGCGTCCATCAACCGTGCCAGGTTGGGCATGTCGCCGGCCCGAACCCACGGCAACACGAAGTCCCAGTCCAGGCCGTCGAGGGCGAGCACCAGCACCCGGGTGTCCGGCGGTCCGAATTCCTCGGCGATGGTCGCCAGCAGCAGCTCGCGCACCGCCGTCGGGTCGGGTGCCAGAGTCACCTCGAGACTAGCCGCCTCAGCACCGATCACGGATGCGATCTGGCCAGCGAGCGTCGGCACCAGATCCGGCGGGCATTCCTCTTCGCCAACCGTCGTGTCGGCCAACGTCTCGGGCACCAGACAGCGCAGGGGAACCTCCTGAATGACCGCGACGATCGGCGTGGCTGCCCGATCCCCGAGCCCGGTGACGAGATCCTCCGTGGCCGACAGTCGATAGGTTCCCGGCGCCGGATCCCAACCCACGCTAACTCCGACGCTCGCCCCGTCGCTCGAGGACGCTGCTACCGAGGCCGCCAGCCGCGAGCCTGCCAGCCGCCGGTACGACCACCGGGGCAGGAACGCCATTCCCCGATCTGGCACTTTCAGCGTTCCCGACGACCCGTTCCAGGCGTGCAGCGAGCCGTCGGTCGGCACCCAGGCGACGGTCAGCCAGAGCAGCACGATCACCAGGATCAGGCCGAGCATGACGAACAGGCGACGCATGACGCGACACGATAGCAGGAGGGAGGGGAAGGGCCAATGCCGGAGCCGGCAGATGGTATGATCGCCACCCGAGGAGCTGCGACATGAAACGTCTGATTTCAGGATGCCTGGCCTTGTTACTCTTCGCCCCCGGCCTCATGGCCCAGGACGCCTCGGGCGACGGCATCGGAGGAGCAGGCGAACACCCGGAAGGCGCGTTCTTCGACACCCTCGACGTCAACGTCGTCAACATCGAAGTCTTCGTCACCGACAAGAAGGGCAACCCTGTCACCGGCCTGACCGCCGGCGACTTCACGTTGCTCGAGGACGGCCGGCCGATCGGAATCAGTAACTTCTACGCGGTGGCCGGCGGCAAGCCGGCGCTGCCGGCCGGGGGCGCCGAGGGCGCCGAGGGCGCGGCCGAGACCCGCGATCCGAGCTTGCGGCTCGAGAGCCTCCCGGAGGCTCAGCGGCTGCACGTCGTGGTTTACGTCGACAACTTCAACATCGAACCGTTCCACCGCAACCGAGTATTCTCCCAGCTGCGGACGTTCCTGCGCACCCTCGACGCCGAAGCCCGGGTCATGCTGGTGTCCTACGACCGCGCACTCCACATCCGGCAGCGATTCACCGAAGACGCCGGTCTGGTGACCGCCGCCACCTTCGAGCTCGAGGAGATGACCGGCGGCCGGTTGCAGTACAACCGGGAGCGCCGCGACATCCTGAAGGTGATCGACAGGGCCGCCAGCGATGACGAGGACCGCAAGACCAACTACGCTGTTCTCGCGCGCATCCGCCAGCACGCGTCGTCGATCAAGAACGATCTGGAGTTCAGCCTCGAAGCTCTGCGCGACACGATCAATTCGCTCTCGGGGCTGCCGGGGCGAAAGGCCGTGGTCTACGTCTCGGACGGTCTGCCGATGGTGCCGGGCCGTGACCTCTTCTACCACGCTCAGCGCAAGTTCGAGGATCTGTCGGCAGTCCTCGAATCCCGTCAGCTGGATGCCACTCGCGACTTCCAGGTGTTGGCCAACCACGCCAATTCCGGAGGCGTCACCTTCTACACGATCGACGCCTCGGGGCTCCTGTCGCTGACCTCGGCCAACGCGGAGAACGCCCGCGCGAGCAGCGTCGACGGCGGCGGCGCCTTCGCCGACGAGATGGACCGCGACAACATGCAGGCTTCGATCCGATACATTGCGGACCGTACCGGCGGCACGTCGATCGTCAACGTCAACGACATCGGCAGGCTGCTCGGCCGCGTCGGCGCCGACTTCCGCACCTACTACTCCCTGGGCTACACCCCAGGGCGCGCCGGCGACGGGCGCTACCACGAGGTCAAGGTCACGGTGGCACGAGACGGCTTGAAGGTGCGCCACCGCGACGGCTACCGCGACAAGCCGGTCAATCAGCGAATGAAGGAGCGGACGGCGTCGAGCCTGCGCCACGGCTACCAGTCCAATCCCTTGAAGGTCGCGGTCCGCGTCGGCCAGATGAGCCCGCACAACGAGCGCAATCTGGTGGTGCCGTTCGTCATCGAAATCCCGCTCGGTAAGGTCGTACTGGTGCCGCGTGAAGGCGTCTACGAGGGCCGGGTGCAGGTCTATTTCACCGCCATGGACGAGGAAGGCGCGATCGCCGACGTGCAGCAGGACGAGATCTCGATCCAGGTGCCGGCGGAGGATCTCGAGGACGCCCGGGGCAAGCACTACACCTATGAGGCGCGGCTGGTGATGCGCCCCGGCCGGCATCTCTTCGGCGCCGGAATCCGCGATGCCTACGGCGCCACTTCCTCGTTCATCTCCGTCGGCGTCGCGACCGGCAGCGGATGACTCTGCGTCGCTGGCCGGTCCAGATACTTCTGCTCACCGGCGTGCTGCTCGCCGGCGGAGCCGGGGCCGGCAAGCCTCATCCGGGCGCCGAGTCCCCGGTGGCGTCCGCGACCAGGTCCGAGACCGTCGCCCTGCCTGCCCGGGAACGGCCGGCGACGCTGGCGCAGACGCTGTCCGAGAGGTTCGATGCCTCGAGGGACCGCTGGGACACCGAGGTCTTGAATGTGACCGCCGGCAAACAGCTCAAGGCTCTGGGGGCGCTGCTCGCAGGCGGGAGGCCGCCAGCGCTCGCGAAGGTCTCCCCCCTCATCGCTCCGGACTTCACCTGTTCGCCCCTGCGGCCCGCTCGGCTCACCACCGTTTCGGAAAGCGACCTCTTCGAGGTGCGTCGGTGGCAAGCGCCGCCCGAAACCTCAAGGGAACCGGCGGCGGCACCTCACCACGGCGCGGCGGGCCTGGCGCAGGCTCTGAGAGTGCTGCAGGACGGCCTCGGTGGGGAGGGTGACGTCCACACCAAATTCAAGATCGTCCGCATCGAGTCCTCGGAGTCGGTCTTCACCACCCGAATCCGGCTCGAAGCGAGCCGCCTCTCCGCCACAGGCAGCCGCCAGCTGGTCGCGGGCTGGCGCGGCCGATGGCAGGTTCCGCGGGCCGGGGAGCCGCCGCGGCTGCTCTCGATCGAGCTCGAGAGCTACGAGGAAGTCTCGGTTCGCGGCAGGCCGCTGTTCGCTGACGTCACCGCGTCGGCCCTCGGCCACAACGACGCCTACCGGACACAGGTGCTGCCGGGTATCGATCATTGGCTCGGGAGGGTCAGCCGGATCGCCGGCATGTCGCTCTTCGGTCACCACGGCCTGGCGGTCGCCGACGTCAACGGCGACGGGCTCGAGGACCTCTACGCCTGCGAGGCGGGCGGCCTGCCCAACCGCCTCTACCTCCAGAACCCGGATGGCACGGCGACCGACGCTTCGGCGGCGGCCGGCGTCGACTGGCTGGAGTGGACGCCATCAGCGCTCTTGATCGACCTCGACAACGACGGCGACCAGGACCTGGCCGCGGCAACCCGCCGGTGGCTGCTGCTGGCGGAAAACGACGGCGGCGGCCGGTTCGCTCTCAAGCGGCGCCTGAGCCGCGTCGTGGCCAGCCCCGCCTCGCTCGCCGCCGCCGACTACGACGGCGACGGCAATCTCGACTTGTACGTCTGCGGCTATGACGGCGATCCAGAGAACCGCGGGCTGCCCGGTCCTTTCCCGTACCACGACGCCGAGAACGGTGGCCGCAACGCCTTGCTGCGCAATATGGGGGATTTCGAGTTGGAGGACGTCACCGATCGAGTCGGGCTGGGCCAGAACAACACCCGATTCAGTTTCGCCGCCGCCTGGGAGGACGCCGACAACGACGGCGACATGGATCTCTACGTCGCCAACGACTTCGGCCGCAACAACCTCTACCTGAACGACCGCGGGCGCTTCACCGACGTGGCGCCGGCCGCCGGCGCCGAGGACGTCGCCTCGGGAATGTCGGTGGCCTGGGGCGACGCCGACCGCGACGGCTGGATGGACCTCTACGTCGGCAATATGTTTTCCTCGGCCGGCGGCCGCGTCGCTTACCAGCGCGCCTTCTCCGAGTCCACCGGCTCCGCGGCGGCGGACCTGCGGCGCATGGCCCGTGGTAACAGCCTGTTCCTGAATGCCGGAAGTCGCGCCGGAGGCAACACCTTCGGCTTCCGCGATGCTTCGGAAGTCGCCGGCGTCACCATGGGGCGCTGGGCCTGGTCCTCGAAATTCGCCGATCTCGACAATGACGGTTGGCAGGATCTGGTGGTGGCCAACGGCTACGTCTCGAACGAAGATTCCGGCGACTTGTGAAGCTTCTTCTGGCGGCAGGTCGTGTCGCGCTCGCCCGAAACATCGAATCGATCCTCCGAGGGTTATCTGGCCGGGTGGCAGGCGACGCTGCAGCTGCTGCGGCGGGGGAAATCCTGGAGCGGTCACGAGCGCAACTGTGCCTTCTTGAACGTGGGTGCAGCCGCTTCGGGCGACCCATGGTTCGCCGACGTTTCCGCGGTCACCGGGCTCGACTTCGCCGACGACGGCCGGGGCCTGGCCGTCGTCGACTGGGACGGCGACGGCGACCTCGATCTGTGGCTCGCCAACCGCACCGGGCCGCGCCTGCGGCTGATGCTCAACCGAGGCGTGCCAGGCAATAGCTCGGTCGCGTTGCGGCTGCGCGGCACCCGCTCCAACCGTGACGCGGTCGGCGCGCGGGTAGAGCTGACAATCGTTCCGACGAGCTCGGAGGGGCTGGGCCAGATGGCCACGCAGCAAACGCTCGTTCAAACCGTCCATGCCGGCGATGGTTTCCTGTCGCAGTCGAGCAAATGGCTGCACTACGGCCTGGGATCCGATCCCGAGATCGAGCGGGTCACCGTGCGCTGGCCACCGCGTCATGGCGGAACAAGCGGCGGCGTCGAGTCTTTCTCGGGCGTTCGCCCTGGAGGCCGCTACCTGCTGGTCGAAGGCCGCGGCGAGGCCAGCCCGGTCGAGAGTCGGCTAGCTGACCTGGCCCTCGCGCCCTCCGCTCAGGAGTCTCCGCCGTCCGCCGGCGCGCAGCGTGCCTTCCTGCCCGTGAGGGTCCCCTTGCCGCGCCTGCGCTACGCCCGGTTCGAGGATCCGGGGACGCCCGAGCTGGAAATCGGGGCGGGACCGCTGCTGGTCAATTTCTGGGCCACCTGGTGCCTGCCCTGCATCGCCGAGCTCGAGGAGCTGGCCGCCCACGAGCAGCGGCTCGAGGCCGCCGGCCTCGACGTCCTGGCGCTGTCCGTCGACGGCCTGGCCCAGGACCAGACCACGCGACCCGCCGACGCTCGGCGCCTGCTCGACAGCCTCGGATTCCCCTTTGCCTCGGGCATGGCCAGCGTCGACCTCCTGGACAAGGTCGAGCTGATGGAAGAGATCCTCTTCGACCGCAGCCGGCCGTTCTCGGTGCCGGCGAGCTATCTCCTGGACCGCGACGGGCGGCTGGCCGCGATCTACCGCGGCCGCCTCGATCTCGAGACCTTGCTCGATGACCTGGCCGACCTCGACGCATCGGCGCAGCGCCTGCAGGCGACGTCGGCTCCGTTCCCGGGTCGATGGATCGCGCGGCTCGCGAACCTGGATCCGCAGTGGCTGGCGGCGCAGTTCAAGGATCGCCACCCCGAGGACGTGGAACGCTATCTCCGGTTGGCCCTGGAAGAACAGGGCGGCCAGGGCCGAGAGGCCGAAATCCTCCTCGCCCTGGCCGAGAACGTGGTCGAGCAGGGCCGGATGGACGAGGCCGCCGAGCACCTCGAGCGGGCGATCGAGCTCGATCCGGACCGCGGGCGCGCGCACTTCGTCCTCGCCGGTCTGCGGCGCGCCGTCGGCCGTCCGGACGAGGCCATCGCCCACTACCTGAGAGCGATCGAGATCGACCCCGAGGACGCCGAGTCGCACCATGGCCTCGGCGTCACGCTGCGTACCGCCGGCCGTCTGGACGAGGCTTTTCGGCATCTCGCCGTCGCCGTCCGCCTGCGCCCCGAGTGGCCGGCGCCCTTGATCCCGATGGTCTGGATGTTGATCGGCGAGCCCGAAGAAGGCCAGGCCCGTGAGGCGGTCCGGCTTGCCGAGCGCGCGGTCGAGCTGACCGGCGGCGGGAACCCGGTGGCCCTGGATACCCTGGCCGCCGCCTATGCCGCGGCCGGCCGGCTCGAGGAAGCGGTGGCCACGGCGCGTCGAGCCGTCGAGCAGGCCATGGCGGAGGGCAACGAGGCACTGGCGGCTGGGATCGAAGAGCGGTTGCGCCGGTACGACCGCTGATTCTCGCGGCCACGAAAAAGGGGACCCGCAGGCCCCCTTTCCGCCCCGAGAAGCCGAACCGGCGGTTCGGCTTCTCGGCCCATCCCCGCCGCGCCAGTGGGCCGTTCTCCAAGACTCGAACGGCCTACTGGCGTCGATTCGAGGATCGACTAGCCGATGACCTGGGTCACCAGCTCAAACGCACGCCGAAGCGGACGCGCCGCGGGTTGGTCCACGCTCTCGCCGAGTTGAACGAGTTGGTCAGCGTGAAGCCCTGGAGATTCCCAGGTGTGATCGGAGGCAGCTCCTGGCCTGTCTCCCAATCGATCACCGTACCGTGATTCACGCCCTGCCTGGCCTGCTCCTGCGCGATGGTAGCCCGGTTCTCGCGCAGGATCTCGGTCTGGGCATCGAACAGGTTGAAGACGTCGAGCAGCAGGTTGAGCTCGAACTTGTCGCCCAGCTTGAGCGGGTAGCCGACGTGGAGGTCGGCCTCGTAGGCGTCGTCGACATCCCCGAAGGCGCCGCGCTCGGAGAGGTAGTACTCCCAGTTGCTGTAGGCATCGGAGTAGCCCATCGCGGTCACCGGGGTGCCGGTGCGGTAGAACGCCGACAGACCGGCGACCAGACCGTTGTCCCACTGATAGATGCCGTCGAACTTCAACTGCCACTCGCGGTCGTTGGACAGCGCGCCCTGGTTGTTGACCGAGAAGTCGAAATAGTCGAAGGCCGAGTTGAGGTTCGGGTCGAGCTGACCGGTCGACAGCTGGAAGCTACCGTCGTAGTCGCCCTCGAGCTCCGACCACAGCGCCGAGGCGAGGAACTGGAAGTTGTTCGTCAGGCGCTTGGACGCCGTGAACTCAACCGCCTCGTAGGTCCGCGACGGCTTGTCGAGCAGATGCAGCGTCTCGTTGTAGCCGAAGGCGTAGCCGAGATCGTAGGTGCCCTCCATCAGGCCCTGTCCGGGATTGCCGATGAAGTAGTCGCCGTCGGCCGACAGGGCATCCTCGATGACGTCCTTGAGGTCGCGCTGGATGTACTTCACGCCGACCGACCAGCTGTTCTTGACCTCCCACTCACCGCCGAGCACCAGCTCGTCGAGGTATTCGCCGCTGGTGGACTCGTCGACGCGGGAGATGCCGCCGCCGAGGAAGCGGGAATTCCGCACCGTCGGATCGTTGGCGACCTGGGTCGGACTGTTCGACAGGTTGTAGGTGAAGATTTGGATCTCGCCGCCGAACGAGCGGATGACGATGTCCATCGGGATGGTCTCGTAGTACAGCCCGTAGTGGGCGAAGATCTTCGCCCGACCGCTCTTGGTCGGATCCCAGGTGAAGCCCACCCGCGGCGCCACGTTGTCGTCGATGTCGGCCTGGACCTCACCGAGGTGGTTGAACAGCTGCTGGGTCTCCCAGCGCACGCCGAGGTTGAGCGTCAGGTTCGACGTCGGCCGC
>JAAELT010000085.1 GCA_024226315.1 bacterium
CCTGCATCAGCTCGGTTGGCCGCATCGCCTGCGAACCCTTACAGATTCAGGCGGTCGAAGCTCCCGGCCTCAAAGGCTCAGTGGTTCTGGCTCGTTGGTCGAGGCAGTGTCAAGCAAAACGTCGCTCCTCTGCCTTTCCCGTCCGACTCGACCCAGACCTTGGCGTCGTGGACCTCGACGATCCGCCTGACCAACGCCAGACCGATCCCGACGCCTCCGGGTCGAGGCGCTCGAACAGTCCGAAAACCTGTCATGGTACTTCGGATCGATGCCCGTGCCGTTGTCGGCGACGTAGAAGGTCGGTGGCTCGGCGTCCGGCGTTGCCGCAGCGCGTACCCCCACCTCGATCCGCGGCGCCGGCTGATCTCCCAGGTATTGCACCGCGTTGGCCAGCATAGAGCGCATCGCCTCGAGCAGCCGCGTGCGGCGGACGCCGGGATGGTCTTCAACCATCCCAGCCTTCGTTCCTCGATGCCCGGCGGGGTCCCCTGGAGAGGGACAGATGGGGGGCTCGTGCCCGGGAGCGGCGGCGCCA
>JAAELT010000086.1 GCA_024226315.1 bacterium
CAGCTCTCCTTTGCTCATTTTGGTGGTTCAACTTCGTTTTTCGCTGTCGCCGTCGTCGTTTTCTCGCCCTTCCTGCGGCCCGCGAGTTGAGCGTATCCGAGCACCGACATGATCGGAAATAGGCTGGCGAATGCGATCAGCCCGAAACCGTCGATCAACGGATTGCGGCCGGTCACGGCCTCCGACAGGCCGAGTCCCAGGGCTGTCACCAGCGGCACGGTCACGGTCGACGTGGTGACCCCGCCCGAATCGTAGGCGAGCGGCACGATCAGCTTGGGCGCGAAGCGTGTCTGGACGATGACGACCACATAGCCGACGATGATGTAGTAGTGGATCGGATGTCCGGCAACGATGCGGTAAGAGCCCAGCGCGATGCCGACAGCCACGCCCAGGGCCACCGCGATGCGCAGGCCCCAGATCCCGATGCTGCCGCCAGAGACCTCGTTGGCCTTGATAGCCACCGCCATCAGGGACGGCTCGGCGATGGTGGTGCTGAAGCCGATCAGAAACGCGAAGCAGTAGACCCAGTAGAAACTCGCCCAGTGCGCCGGCGCCTCGACGTGCGCCGGCGCGGCGAGGAATGCCGGATCGGTCAGTTGCTCGGCCATGATCCGGCCCAGTGGAAAGAGCGCCGATTCCAGCCCCATCATGAACAGGCTCAGGCCCACCACCACGTACACGAATCCGATCGTCACCTTGCGCAGATTCGGGATCGGCCTGCGAATGACGAAGAGCTGGAAACCGACGATCACCGCCGCGATGGGAAGCACGTCTCGGACGGTGAGCGCCAGGGGCCCCAGAAGGTGCATCAGTCCTGCCATCAGACGAGCATCCCGAAGGCCATGACGAAGATGATCGGCGCGAGCGAGGCGAAGGCGATGAGCCCGAATCCGTCCAGCATCGGATTCCTGCCCTTCAGGGAGGAAGCCAGACCGACGCCGAGCGCGGTGACCAGCGGTACGGTGATGGTGGACGTCGTCACGCCGCCGGAGTCGTAGGCAATGCCGATGATCTCCCGCGGAGCGAGGAGGGTCATCGCCACCACCATCGAGTAGCCGATGATCAGCATGACGTCGATACGCCAGCCCTTCAGGATGCGGAAGACCCCGATCACGATCGCGATGCCGACCGACAGGCCGACGGTGAGTCGCAGACCGAGCGCGTAGCCGGCCATCGCCTCGGGGGTGTGCTCGATGACTCCCGACCCGGCGGCGGCGGCGGCGGCTTCGGCCGCCACCGCGATCAAGGCGGGCTCGGCGACGGTGGTACCGAAGCCGAGAGCGAAGGCGAAGGCCAGCAGCCAGAATAGGCTGCCCTTGCGGGCAAAAGCGGTGGCGAGCGACTCCCCGAGCGGAAACAGTCCCTGCTCCAGGCCTTTGAGGAAGAAGGTGAGGCCGAGCAGAACCAGCAGGATACCGACTCCGGTCTCGACTAGGTTCGGCAGGGGTTGGCGCAGCACCGCGAGCTGGAAGAAAAGAACCACCGCCAGGATCGGCGCCAGGTCTCTGACGCTGCCTGCGATTGCCCTGGCGAGCTCCGACGCGGAGTCTTTCATGCGCCCTCCTACAGCGTAGCGGGCGTCACGAACCCAGCCGGCTTCACGGTCAGGACCGAACCCACCTGTTTAGGAAGCCGGCGAGTCTCGGCCGACACCGCAAGAACAGTCTACGCGGCGTATCTTTCTTCGGGAGCCGCCCGCCTGGGTAGCCGGGCGACCGCCCTTCCGGACGGTCGCGGCAGACCCTCGACCGGGCGCGGGAGGCCGGTCTCGACAACCTGCGGCTCGATGGCGCGCGTGTCCCCGGCAGGTCGTCTCACTCTGGCTTCTCACTCTCGGACGGCTCCGGCGAGCCCTGGGCCTTCAGCTCGCTGCCGTGGTAGGGGCAGTATTTCCAGGCTCCGTCGAGAGACTCGCCGTCCACCGGGCAGGTCTTGGGCGGCAGGAAGGCCCCGAGAGGCAGCCGAAAGTCGAACGACTGCTTCCCGAGCTTGACGGTGAAGGCGCCCTCTTCCCGCACCGCGGCAAAGCGCTTGCCGTCGGCGTCCGTCGCCGGCACGAAGAGGAAGTGCATTCCCGCGCCCATCTGCCCCATGTTGGCCGCCATGATCGACTTCATCATGGTGATGAGGTTCTGCGCGTCGGGCGCGATGTCGGCCGGCGGCAACGGGCGATACTGTTTGCCCTCGCGGTCGACGACCTCGAAGGTGCTTCTGATAGCGGCGTCTTCGGCGAAGGTCATGCCGCCGAAGGGGCCTATGGTGCCGTCGATGACGGCGAAGATCATGTAGGGGTGCAGAACCCCGAGAGCCTCCTGGAGCTGTTCCTCCGGCATCGCGGGCCCGCCCGCCGTCATGATGAAGCGCCAGAACTCCTCAGGCATCCAGAAGACCAGCGCGAGGCTCTCCGGATCCGCCGACTGCTGCTGCAGATCGACGAACACCCGCTGTGGATCCACGTAGGGCTCGGAGGCGAGGGCCGGAAGGCCGGTCGTCACGGCCAGGATCAGGGCGAAGGCCAGTACTCTATGGCAGGTCCGTTGGAAATGACTCATGGGGTGCTCCTTGGCACGAGGTCCCCCTTGGCTCGCTTCTCGTGATCTCGTCTCCAGCCCAGCATACATCAGAAGGAATGCCCCGAGGGGGCGTCAACGGAGTCCAGGATCTAGCCGGGGACGAATCTCGAGTAGGCGGTCTTCGAGGGATTGGGGTGGTCTCACGATCCAAGACCCATCGACGAGTTAGAGTCCCCGGAGGGCGGCTTTGTTTATCGCTAGGGAGGGTTGAGCCGCTGGATTGGTGTCACGTTCCAGGGCTGCACGGAATCCGTGTTACTCTCCGGTTCATGTTTGACGAAGACACTCGATTCGGGAGATCAACGATGCCCCGAGGCCGCGCTCGTCGACGACCCGGGAAGGACTCTCCATGCCCTACGTGATGCCGCTCCACCGAGAAAAGGCCGCCCGGCGGCTGGCCGGCATGTTGCGCCACAACGGCCCCTGGATCGCCGAGAAGCTCGCTCCGCGGATGGAAAAGGTGCTCGAGGAGGGCGAGGCGATGCCCGACGTGGCGCACCTGCTCGACGTGCTAGGGCGCATGGTGAAAGCCGAGAGCAAGGGGCTCGACGCGGCCGACGCGAAGAGGGCCCACGAGGGCGCCGAGCAGGCCTGGGCGCGCCGCGAGCTCAAGGAGAAGGCGGCGCCGGAGCTGCGGGAGCGGGTGGTGCAGGTCCGCGACCGACTGCGGCACTTCTACGATGCTGACCTGGTCAGGCAGCTACTGGATTTCGAGGGTCGCACGCCGCGCGGCGCCGAGGACCTCGTGGACCTTGCCGATCTCATGGTTCGCCGACTGCCCATCCTGAAGCCCAAGAAGACCCCGGGCGTCGAGGTGAATCCCGCCGCGTGGGCCGAGTACCTGAAGCCGTCGTTCGAGACGGCCCGCGACCTGCTGGATCAGCTCGGCCTGCGGGGGGACGGCGTCCACGTGACGGTGAGGCTCAAGAAGAAGGCCCTGAGCGCGTTCGACAAGACCTATAGGCAGGTGCTGCGGCTGGCCGAGATGTTCTACCTGCTGGCCGGGCTCGAGCGGCTGGCGAAGAAGCTGCGGCCCGGCGGCGGCCGGCCGCCCGAGAAGATCAAGAAACAGACGCCCGGCGTCGCCTGATCGGGTGCTTGCCTGTTCGGACCGGCACCGGTGTCGGCAAATGTTTTAAAGTTTATAGACTTCGAAGTTTGCAAACATCGTGAGCCCAGCCATGCGACGTAACCTCCGTGCCGCCGACGCCAGGACCCAGCTCACCGAAGCTCTGCGCCAGGTCGAGAGCGGCGACGAGGTAACGATCACCCGTTACGGCAAGCCGGTCGCGGTCCTCCTGGGCGCTGATCGCTTGCAGCGCCTCGAGCGCGCCGCCGAGGCGGCCGAGAGCGCCCGGCAAGAGGTCGCCCCGAAGGTCCCGGCCGCCGAGGGCGCCGGCGACGGGAATACGGCCGCCGCAGGCGAGCCCGATCGCGAGATCGAGGAGCTGCACCGGCAAGCGGCGGCGGTCAGCCTGCGGCGCATCGACCACGACCTGGCGCGGCTGCCGAAGAAGCTCCGGCCCGTGCTGCAGATGATCCGCGCCAACCTCTTCAAGCGCCGCCTCACGGTGGAGCGGATCCGTGCTGCCCTGCGCGTCGGCTCCCACGACCTCACTACCGAATTCCGGCACGCGGTCGGAGCGCCAATCCACCGCTACCTCACCGATCGCCGCCTGGAATGCGGGTCTCTTCTGCTGGTCGACACCGATCTCGAGGTCGGCACCATCGCCCGCCTGTGCGGCTACGGAGGCAGTGAGAGCTTCTCGCGCGCATTCAAGAAGCGGTACGGCGTCCGCCCGCCGATCTACCGCGAGTTCGAGGGCGAGCTGTCGCTGCCGGTGGCGAGCGCGGCCGGGCCCGGCCGCCCGCCGCCCGCGCCGCGCTACCTCGCCGGCCGAGCGACCCTGCCCGAGGGATCGCGCTGCGCCGGCTGTGGCGGCGAGCTCGAAACCGCCGCGACGCCGCTGCGCGTCTTCGAGGATCTGGCACCGATCTGCGACGTCTGCGCGCGAGACCGGGCGCCGGAGCTGATCGAGTCGTTGGGCGGCGAAGCGGTAGATTGATCGAGGGGACGGCGCCGTCAGCAGTGGCGGAGGCTCTTCGGCAGGAAGAATTTGGCCCCGCCACTGACGGCATAGGCGATTCCACCGGAAGAAAGCAGCCCAGCCACTGGTGACACAGCCGGTTCTGCCGGAAGAAAAGGGCCTTGCCACCGATGGCGGAGCGGATATCGCCGGAAGAGTGGGGCCTGAAACCGGCCATAGATCACGACGGTGCCGGAAGAACGTGGCTTCTGAGAGCGGTGGGTGGCCTGATTCCGGAAGAACAGGGCTTGGTCTTGCTGTCGAGAGCCCACCGGGCGGAAGAATAGGGCTTCTCTCGAACTCGGAGCGGCCCGGAGCCGGAAGAACGGGGCTTCTCCGCGAGCCCGACCTAACGCAACGGCAGGTACTCGACTCGATCCGCCATCTCCTCCGGCTCGCAGGCCTTGGCGATCAGCTCCAGGTCGTCGATGCAGCCGCTGATGGAGACCTTGAGTTGATGGCCGTAGATCACGCCCGGAAACGAGATCCGTCGCTCTTGCCGCATTCTCGCCTCGGCAAGGAGATCGTCGTCCTGAGTGAACAGGACGCGCCCCAGCTCGGTCGCTCGGTCCAGCAGCTCGGAGTCCGGGAGTCGGTGAGAATCGTCTTCGAATGCCGTCAGTACATCGACGTCTCTCGACCGCAAACCGTCGGAGACCGCGCGCCGGACGTGATGATCCATGAAGTAGCGGATCGCCATCAGAGCGCACCGCGCTCCCGGAGGCGGGCGACCAGGCTCGACGGGCCGGTCTCACGGCGCCAGCGCTCGACGCGCTCGAAACGACGCTCGATGTCGGCGTCGATCTTTTCTTTGTGATCCCAGTAATAGGCCAGGGCGGAATGGATCTGTCCGAGGCTGAGATGGGGGTACTGGAAACGCAGCTCTTCCGGGCTCGATCCGTGCGCCATCATGTCGATCACCAGCTGGAGGATCTTGGTGTTGGCGCCGGCGATGACCGGCACTCCGGCCTGGTCGATGACGATGTGCTCGTAGGTGGTTGCCGCCAGAGTCATGTCCATCTCCTCGCGTCAGTGCTTCGCTGCCACTCAGAAGTCTAGCAGGTGGGCCGCAGGACACGGTCAGGACGGTGCCGGCGCTTCGACCGTCGGGATCTCAGGCGGCAGCTCGAGCGGCCACACCAGCGGCAGGACGAAGAGCACCACCAGGAAGACCAGGATGGTGAGTGGCAGGCCGACCTTGGTGTAGTCGGTGAAGCGGTAGCCGCCGACGCCCATGACCAGCAGGTTCACGGGATGGCCCACCGGGCTCATGAAAGCGCAGGAGCTGGCCACGGCCACGACCATCAGCATGGCATAGGGGGAGAGGCCGAGCTCGTCGGCGCTGGCGAGCGCGATGGGGGAGATGAGCACGGCGACGGCGGCGGTGGGCATGACCTGGGCCGACAGCGCGGTGATCACGAACAGGCCGGCGATGAGCGCTGTGGTGCCGTAGGCGGCGGCGGTGCCGAGGACGCCGTGGGCGATCAGCTCGGCGGCGCCGGACTCCTGCATGGCGAGGCCCAGGCTCAGCATGCCGGCGATCAGCAGCAGGGCCTTCCACTCGATGAAGCGGTAGGCGTCTTCCATCGTCAGGCAGCCGGAGAGCACCATCAGCGCGGCGCCGGCGGGGGCGGCGATGTAGATCGGCAGCAGGCCCGAGGCCACGGACGCCAGCACCCCGGCCATGATCAGGGCGCTGCGCGGCGCCTTGTGCACCTCGAGCGCCGCGCGGCTGTCGCCGGACAGCACCACGAAATCCGGCTCGCGGGCCAGCAGCGCCAGCTTGCCGCGGTCACCGTAGACCAGGAAGGCGTCACCCATGCGCAGCTGCATTCTCGCCAGGCGCGAGCGGTAGGCCTTGCCACGGCGCCAGACCGCGAGCACCGACAGGCCGTAGCGCTCGCGGAACAGGAGCTGGCGCAGGGTGCTGCCGGCCAGCGTGCTGCGCGGCGACAGGACGACCTCGGCGACCCCCACCTGATCCGATTCGAGCTGGTCGACGTCCGGGCGCAGGTGCTCGTCGACCTCGAGATCCTGCAGCGCCCCCAGCACTCGCAAGTCCTCGCGCCGCCCCTGGATCAGCAGATGGTCGCCGGCGTGCAGGGCCTCGGCCGGGTCGGGCAGCACCAGCGTTTCATCGGCACGCAGGATGCCCACCACCGACAGCCCGAAGGCTCGGCCGAGGCGGGTCTCGGCCAGCCTCTTGCCGGCCAGCAGCGAGGTCTCGGGCACGCGCACGCTCAGCAGCTGCTGCTCGAGGCGATAGTTGTTCTCCAGGTCAGTGGCGGTGAGGTAGCGGTACGAGCCCAGGCCGGCCTGGTCGCGGAGCTTGTCGTGACCGGCCCGGAGCCCTGAGACCAGCAGCACGTCGCCGGGCTCGAGACGCTTGGCTCGCAGGCCGGTGAAATGGAGCTCGGCGCCGCGCCGGTGGGCGAACACGTGAAGCCCGAAGCGCCTTCTGAAATCCAGGTCGCGCAGTGTCTTGCCGGCGAGCTCGGAGTCTTTGCCGAGCTCCGCCTCGGCGAGCACGAAGTGGCCCCGGACCGCCTCGTCGACCGTCCTGCGGAGATCCTCGTGGGCGTCCGCCACCTCCAGGTGCTGCCAGTCGCGCAGATCCTGCAGCCGCTTGCGGTCCCCTTCCACCATCAGCGCGTCGCCGGCCGCCAGCGCGGTGCCGGGGCCGGGCGCCAGGATGCGGTGGCCGTCGCGCAGGATGGCGAGGACGTTGAGCCCCAGGGCCACGCCCACCCGGCTCTGCGCCAGGGTGCGGCCGGCCAGCGCCGAGCCCGGTGGCAGGGTGAGGGTGAAGAGCACCTTGCCCAGGTGGTAGACGCTCTCGAAGTCGCCTTCCGAAGCGGCCCTCGACTCGCGGCCCGGGTCGCGGTCCGGCAGCAGCCGGTGGCCCCAGAACGTCATGTAGACGACACCAACGGCGAGCGCCGCCAGGCCCACCGGGGTGAAGTCGAACATCGAGAACGGCTCCAGGCCGTGGTCCTCGAGGGCACCGGCGATCAGGATGTTGGGGCTGGTGCCGATCAGCGTCGTCATGCCGCCCAGCAGCGAGCCGAAAGCCAGCGGCATGAGCAGCTTCGACGGCGGCCGTCCGAGGCGGCGGGCGATGTCGAGCACCACGGGCAGCAGCAGGGCAGTGACGCCGATGTCGTTCATGATGCCCGACAGCAGGCCGACGGTAGTCATCATTACCGCGATCATGCGGCGCTCGCCGGTGCCGGCCAGGCGCAGCACCTGGCGGCCCACCAGGTTGGCGACGCCGGTGCGCTGTAGACCGCCTGAGAGCACCAGCACCGAGGCGATGGCGATGACCGCGTGGTTGCTGAAGCCGAGCAGCGCGTGCTCGTGATCGATCACGCCGGAGATCGCCAGGGCGAGCAGTACCAGCAGCGCCACCAGGTCGACGCGCAGCTTCTCGGTGACGAACAGCACCACCGCCGCCAGCAGGACGACGAGGACCAGGATGATCTCTTGTGTCATTGGCCGGGGAGATGGTACCGTATACGCGGCGGAACGGAACGCTCTGGGGAGAGCCCGGTCGAAGCACGTTTGTGCGAGGAGGCGTCATGGGCAAAGCGAGGTGGTCGAGCTGCTTGCTGGTGGGGATCGTGCTGGTCTTGGGCGCGGCCGGCCCGGTCTTGGCCTCGTGTCAGACGCGGTACTGCCAGTACCGCTGGGCGCTCCGGGATCTGGAGCGCGAGCAGGAGCTGCTCGAGGCGATCGAACAGGACCCGGCGGACTCGTCGCACGTGCGGCAACTGATCAGCCATCTGAAGTACAGGGCGTCCCACGAGCGTTCGGTCGCCAGATGGCGCGAGCGCTTCAAATGGCAGGCCGAGCCCCGGTTGGTCGACACCGCCGCCGACGCCCGCATCGAGCAGGAGATGCGGCGCTGGCAGCGCGTCTACCGCCAGGGCGAGCCGGAGACCTGGTCATCGTCCTGCCGGATTTCGGAAGCGGCCGATCCGCGGGCCGAGCTCGAGGATCTGCGCCGCAGCACTGGCCGGCAGCCCGATTCCGCGAAGCTCGCCGGGTGTCTGCAGAAGGCCCTGGTGAGCGTCGGCCGTACGGCGGAGGCGGAGGCACTGGCCGAGGCCTTCCTGGCCTCGCATCCCGACGACGACCTGGCCTGGCGCAACGCCTTGGACTTTCACCGCCAAGAGGAGCCGGGCGGCAGGGGGCAGCAGCTGCTCGAGGTGCGCGCGGCCCGGGTGCCCAACCTGGAGAACCGGCTGCAGCTCCTCGCCTACTACCATCGGCACGATCTGGTCGGGCCGCGCGACGCGCTGGTCGAGACCCTGGAGGCCGAGGACCTGCCGCCCAACGAAGCAGGGCGGGTCTGCTGGCAGCTCGACTCACCGCGCGGCAAGGCGGACGACGGTGCCGAGCGTGCCTGTGAGCGGCGCCTCTTCGACCGACTGGCCGCCGATCCGAGCGAAGAGACGGAGAACGAGCGGAAGTCGTTGGTTGAGAGCCTGCTGCACGATGCCAGGCGCCGCGACGACTGGGCGACCATCGAGCATGTGCTCGCGAGCTTGCCGCCGGATCACTTGGTCTACGCCTGGCACGATGTTGTCGACGGTGCGGAGGAGACGGGCTGCCCGCGATTCGTCGAAGCCGCCAGGCAGCTCCTGCGGACGGTCGCTCCCGGTACGTCGGAGCACTCGTTGCGGAATGCCGAGGCGCTCGCCAGGCTGTTCGAGAGCTGTTCCCGCCCTGATCTCGCCCTGGAGACCCTGGCGCCCTATCTGGCGTCTCCGGTTAACGATCTCGAGGCCGCGAGAAACGCCCTGGCGGCGGTCGCGGCGCGCCGCAAGCTGGAGCAGCCCCACCCCCTCCTCTACGACTATCGGAGGTTGTCCGGGCCCGGGTCCCCGCTCTCCGCCGAGGAGCGGCGTCTCGCGGCGCGGCGCTGGGTGGATCGATCGCCCGATTTGATCGAGCCTGCTCACAACCTGATCGCGGTCTACGAGCGGGACGGGCTCCACGACGAGGCCGCGCGGTGGCTGTTGCAGGTCGCCGCCCGCCATCCGGAGAATCCCGACATACCCCTGACGGTGGGATTCACGGCCCTGCGCTGGCGGCGTCACGACCTGGTCGCCTCGGCGATCGGCATCATCGAGGCGTCGCCGCACGCCAACGCGCGGCACCGGGCCGAAGCCGCCTATCTCGAAGGGACCGTCGCCCGCCGGGAGGGGCATTGGGAGCAGGCCAGCGATCTGCTCTTGCACTATTTCACCCTGCGCCAGCGCTTCGACGCCTGCGGGGAATGCGACCTGGGCCTGATGGCGCATCTCGCCAAGACCGGGGACTCCGAGCGTCTGGCCTGGTATCTCGAAGCCCGCGCCGCCGCCCGGGCCGAGTTCCAGAAGCTGCACCGCAACAGCACGCTTCGCCGTGGCGCCGAGGTGCCCACCGACCGGTTTCTGCCGCAGTGGGTCGAGACCGCCGCCGCCGGGCAGTGCACATTCCCCACGACCGCCGCCTACCTCGAGCGCCTCGCCGCCGAAGGCGGCGGCGAGGTCGCTCGGAAGCGGCTGGCGAACATGCAATCGGACGCGATCTGTCCAGTCGTCGCGACGCCGGTGGTCTCCGAATCCACCGCCAGGGCTCTGACGCGGATCAACTGATCGGAGAATCGCCGCCCGATCACGACTCGACGTGCAATGCCTCGCCTGTCTTCAGGTAGTGCTCGAGCATGCGCTCCTCGGTCTTGATCAAGGTGGCGAAGTCTTCCTCGCGCAGCGCGGCGACGTGGGCATCGCCGGCTTCGTCCAGGGCGGTGATCTCCTGTCGCCACAGCAGCCGGGTGGAGCCGTCGTCATCGGGCTCGAGGGTGATGTCGTAGCGGATGACGCGCAAGGGGTTGACGCGTACGAAGCTGATGCGCCGGGGCGGCTCGTAGCGGCTGACGACCCAGGTGTCTTTGACGTCGTCGCCGGTGCGGAAGACGCAGCCGTCTTCGGCCAGGCCGGACTCGGTGTAGACCAGATCGCACCCCCAGGCGGGAATCCAGTCGTACTCGCGGACGGGGCAGAGCAGGGGGAAGATGGCCTCGGGGGTGGCGCTGACGTGCTGGGTCTCGCTGAAACGCAGGCGGGCGCGGTCGGTCTTGGGTGGGCTGGGGTGCATGGTGGGCTCCTCTTTGGTCGAAGTGAGAGCCCACCCTAAGGTGTGAAGCCGTAGACGGGTCAAGCATCTTTTTTCGGAACTTCCGCGACCCTCGGAGGGTCCCGAACAGTGAGCCGGGGAGAGCCCGCCGGCGGCCTCGAACGCGGATTCGCCGCAGCCGGGTCTGGGGGCCAGCCACGGCACCGAGGCCGACGGCGTGTCTCTCCCTGGCTCTACTGCACGACGGTCGAGTCCTGGTTGTTCGCCGGATCCGGGTCCTCGACCGAGCCGCTGACGGTGGCGTCGGCCTGGAGCGGCGGGCTGGGCGGGGATTCCGAACGCCACACCCGCCAGGAGAGGGTGGTGCTGCCGCCGGCCAACAGCGTGCCGAGGTCACAGGTGTAGGTCTGCGGGAAGGGCTCCCATCCCGGTCCGCTGATCACCAGGTCGCAGTCCTGGGCGGCGCCCAGAGGCACCACTGTTTGACCGAGGGGCAGGGCCTGGAAGCCGGGGGCGTGGACGCGGCCGAAGACGACGACCAGCTCGACGTCCTCGCCGGCGCTTGGGCCGAGGTTGTCCACCGTGGCGTTGACGTCGATGGGTGGTGGCGCGATGATGCCGCCGCCGCCGATCGCCTTGCCGGCCGCCTGTGCGAAGCTCGCCTTGTCGTTGCTGTTGGTCTGGGTCAGCTCCACCGCCAGGTCGGCGGCGGGCGCCGCGCCGACGCGCAGCAGGCGGTTGGGCGAGTTGCCGATCGAGTAAGGGCTGCCCGGCGTGTCCTCGAGCACGCCGACGACAGCGAGGTCGATGATCGCCTGCTGCACCTGCTGCGGGGTGGCGGCGGGGTTCTCTTCGAGATAGAGCGCCGCCGCGCCGGTGACGTGAGGTGCCGCCATCGAGGTGCCGGAGAGGCGGCAGCCGCCGCTGGCGTCCTTCGCGGCCGAGGTGATGTGCGAGGCAGGAGCCCAGACGTCGATGCAGGTGCCGGTGTTGGAGCCGCAGTCGTACAGCGGGCCGCCCGGCGGGTCCGGATCGCACCAGACGTTGTAGCCGGGATCCGGGTCGCCATCGGTGGTCCGCGGTCCCTCGCGGCGCCAGCGGCCGTCGATCTCCGCGGCCCCGACCCGGTTGACGTCGGCGCCGCCGACCACGAGGGCGTCGGGAACCTCGTCGCCGATGGTGCGGCTGCAGGCGACGGAATCGTCCTGGTTGCCGGCCGCCTGCACGAACTGGATTCCCGCGTCGAGCAGGCTCTGGACGCTGGCGGCGATGATGCCGTCCCAGGTGGTGACGTTGGCGCCACTCATGTTGACCACTGCCGGCGTCAGGCCTCGACCGATGATGTAGTCGAGCGCCCGGATGACCATGTCGGCGGTACCGCCGCGACGGGGGGGGGCCGGCCCCGACCCATCTGGATCGTCGCAGCCGTCGATGTCGGGATTCACTTCGTCACCACACCCGCAGAAGTCGTAGAACTTGACCGGGTGCAGGGTGACGTCCTTGGCCACGCCCCAGGTGGTCGAACCGATGATTCCCGTCACGTGGGTGCCGTGGCCGTGCGGGATGCAATCGAAGGTGTTGTCGCGCAGCGGATCGAACGGGTTCAGGATGGTGCGGTTGGCCCAGATGCCACGCACGATGCGGCCGTCGAACTCGCCGGGGAAGTCGTTGACGCCGGTGTCGATGATGAAGACGTGGACGCCGTCGCCGGTGAGCTCGTAGTCGTAGAACCCGTCTCGCGGCAGAGCGTCCTGGTCGATGCGGTCGAGGCCCCAGTTGCCCTGGCAGTCGTAGCCGGGCTCCCGGGGATCGAGCTCGGGGCAGTCGATCGCCTGCGAGCCGCCGCCGGTGAGCACCTGGGTCAGCCGCGAGCCGACGGCCGGATGGCAGCTGCCGATGACGCCGCCGGTCAAGGCGGGGGAGGCGACGAAGCGGTTCTGCTCCACCAGCGCCACCGCCGGATCCCGGGCCAGCGCCAGGGCGTCCTCTTTCGAGATCTCGAGCAGCGCGCCCTTGATCGCCCGCTCGTAGGTCACCATCGTCTGGCCGCGGTAGGTGACGGCGAGCGACTCGATCGCCTCACGCACCGAGGGCTTCGCCGAGTCGATGTCGCCCGGGCCGCGGGCCGCCTCGTCGCGGAGCATCACCAGGTACTGGCCTTCGATGGCGTCCTCGGCGGCCGATCCTGCCGGCGCCCAGGCTCCCGAGGCCAACAAGACGATGGAAAGGTACGAAATCACCCGAGCTGAACGTTGGGTCATGGTCTCCTCCAGTTGCTGCTGCATTTGTGTCCGTCGGGCGGGCTGTATCCCGCCCCCATTCAGCAACGCGGAACGGGAGCCCGGTTTTGACTCAACGCCGCAAACCGACCGTGATCTGTAAGAATGAGAAGCGGCCTCTCCGGGAGCCGGTGCCCACGGGAAGGCAGATGGAGGAAAGAAGACACGATGTCCCTCAGGCGGAAGATCCTCGCGGGCATGATTGCCGTCGCCTTGGTGGCGATGGTCTGGGCCACACCGGCCGTGGGTGAGGAGGCATGGACCGACGCGGAGAAGGAAGACTTCCTGCTGCGGGCCGAGATCACCAGCGAGCAACGACTCTCGGTCGGTATCACCGGCTCGCGGCGCGCCACGCTGTCGCTCGGCTCACGGTCTCACGATGCCCACATCCAGACGATCGACGTCTTCAAGCGCAACCTCCAGGTGGGCGATCAGACCCACCTGGTGTTCCGCGACAGTTACCGTTACAACATCGCCGCCTACCGTCTGGACCGCATGCTCGGGCTCCACATGGTGCCGGTGTCGGTCGAGCGTGTGGTCAAGGGAGAGAAGGCGGCGGTCACCTGGTGGGTAGACGACGTCCAGATGATGGAGAAGGAGCGGCAGGAGAGAGGGCTGCGGGCCCCGAGCCCGCGCTCCTGGAGCTACCAGCTCCACGACCGGGAGGTCTTCAGACATCTCGTCTACAACCTCGACCTCAATCAAGGCAACATCCTGATCACCCACGGCTGGCGGGTCTGGCTGGTGGACTTCACCCGCGCCTTCAAACCCACCAAGAAACTAAAGAACCCGGCTGCGCTGCGTCGGATCGAGAGCACGCTGTTGGCGCGCTTGCGAGGCCTGGACAGAGAGAGCCTCGAGGCCCGCCTGGCCGATTGTCTGACCGGGCAGGAGATCAAGATGCTGCTGGCGCGGCGCGACGCGATGGTCGAGGTCTTCGAGCGCCGGATCGCGGAGAAGGGGCGCCCCGCCGTGGTCTACGAGGATCCGGGCTGACGCCCTCAGTCTTCCTCGGTCTCCTCCTGGGCCAGATCCGTGGCCTTGCGTTCGATGAGGTGCGCCATCAGGTCGTCGATGACGTCGAGCACCTCGCCCACCGGGCACATGTCGTCGACCACGTGGGTCGCGACCTCGCCGTCGACGTCCTCGGGTAGGAAATGCAGCTCGTACTGCCGGGCGTCGGGCATCGGCAGAGAACGGGAAACGGAAGTCGCGCTCAAGTTTTCCGCCGTCAAGTGCTCCTCGATTCGGCGGGCGAGCTCCTCGGGCAGGTCGGCGGTGTCGATTTCGCCCTCGACGTCGAGAGCGCCGAGCCCGCCGGAGCTTCTGAGTCGCAACTTCATCTCGGCCCCTTCCAGCCTCAGACGTTGATCCCCACGAGCTTCCACGCCCGCCGGGTGAGGATGGCCTCGCGGCTGCCGGCACCGAACCGCTTGCGCGCCTTCGCGACCGTCATGTCTGCCCACTCGGCGAAGGTGGCGTGGGGGTTGTTGACGTCCTGCAGGGTGTCGTACCAGATGTGGCCGGCCTTCTCCCACGCCTTGCCGCCCAGGTACTGGGCGGTCAGGTAGAAGGCGTGGTTGGGGATTCCCGAGTTCAAGTGGACGCCGCCGTTGTCGCGGGTGGTGTTGAGGTAGTCGTCCATGTGGAAAGGCTGCGGGTCCTTGCCCAGCAGGCGGTCGTCGTAGGCCGCGCCTGGCGCCTTCATCGAGCGCAGGGCCTCGCCGTTGATGTCGTCGCCGAGGATTTCGGCGCCGATCAGCCAGTCGGCCTCGGCGGCGCTCTGGCCTTTCTTGTACTGGTCGGTGAGTACGCCGAAGACGTCGGCGAAGCTCTCGTTGAGGGCGCCCGATTGATCCTGGTAGACCAGGCCGCCGGAGAACTGCACCACGCCGTGGGAGAGCTCGTGGCCGATCACCGACAGCGAGCCGGTGAGGGGCTTGAAGATGCGGCCGTCGCCGTCGCCGTAGGCCATCTGCTCGCCGTTCCAGAAGGCGTTGTTGAATTTCCGGCGCACGTGCACGCTCGACTTCATCGTCAGCCCCTGGCCGTCGAGGGAGTCGCGCTGGTACTGCTCGAAGTAGAGGTTGTAGGTGTCGCCGGCGCCGTCATAGGCCTCGTCGGCCTGCTGGTCGCCGTTCGACGGCTCGCCCTCGGTACGCACGAGGGTGCCCGGCAGGGTCGCCCGCTTTTTCGCGTCGTAGACCTCGCGCCGGAGCATGGGGATGGCGCCGCGGGAGACTCTCGGCGCCGCCTGGAAGGCGGTCGGAGGAGACGCCTCCTGGCGCGCTATTCGCGCCTTGTGGGCCTCGCGATGGAGGGCGTCGCACATCTTCCGCATCTTGGCGTCGCCGCGCATGCGCACGGCTTCGATCATGTGAGGCGGCAGGATGCACTGCATCGGGTGGCTGGGGGTGGTGTGATCACACATGGCGGCCCTCCTTTTTGCGCGCGTTCCGAAGCGAGTCAACGACAATTCGGCCAAGAGATCATTATACGGCAAGGCTCATGGGGCGGCGCGGAGCCATTCCTGTTCGAGTGCCGTCGCCAGCTCGCGGACGTGAGGCTCGCGGACCATGCTGTAGTGGTCGCCACCGACCAGGCGGACGTCCACCTCTCCGACCAGCTCGCCCCAGCCGAGGGTCGGATCCCCCCGCCAGTCGTGCGAGCGCAGCAGCGTCAGGCGACCGGGATAGGGTCGCGGCCGGTAGCGTTTCATCGCTCCGTCGTTGGTCTCGAACAGGCGGTACAGCCGTTCGAGCTCGCCGAGATCGAGGTCTCCCGCGAGCAGGCCAGAGCGCCGGCCGAAGTCGAGGATCCGGCGCAGGCCCTGCTCGGTGGTCAGGTCGCCCCAGGGGATCGGGGGCTCCGGCGTGGAACCGTTAGTGAGCCCCAGGTTCGCGGCGAAACCCTGCAGGATCGGCTCGGCGTGGATGGCCTGGGCGCTCGGCGAGCCCGGTGCGGCACAATCGATCAGGGTCAGGGCGCCGACGCGCTCGCCGCGGGCGTGGAGCCGGCGGGCGATCTCGAACGCCACAACCCCGCCCATGGACCAGCCGCCCAGCAGATAGGGTCTCGGCGCCTGGCGAAGGCGGATCTCGCCCAGGTAGTGCCGTGCCATACCGTCGACGTCGCGCAGCAGGGGCTGGCCGTTGCGGCCGGGGGATTGCAGGCCGTAGAACGGCCGGTCGGCGCCCAGGTGGCGAGCCAGATCGGCGTAGCACAGGACGTTGCCGCCCACCGGATGCACACAGAAGAAGGGCGGGCGGCCGTTTCCCTGGGCGATCTCGACCAGCGCCGGTTGCTCCGGAGCATCTCCCGGGGCGTCTTCCACAGCTTTTCCGATGTGGCGGGCCAGGCCGGCCAGCGTGGGCTCGGCGAACAGAGTCGCCAAAAACAGCCGCCGGTCGAATCGGCGCTCGATCTCCGCCATCAGCCGCACGGCGCGCAGGGAGTGGCCGCCGAGGGCGAAGAAGTCGTCGTGGCGGCCGACCTGACCGACGCCCAGAACTTCAGCCCAGACGTCCGCCAGCGCCCGTTCCATCTCCGTGACCGGCTCCTCGTACGTCTGCCGTCCGCCGTCGACGCGGCCGAGCTCGATTCGCCCGAGCTCGGCCGCGTCGACCTTGCCGTGCCGGTTGAGCGGCAGAGCGTCGAGGGCAAGAAAGAGCGAGGGCACCATGGGCTCCGGCAGCCGCTCCGCGAGGAAGGCACGAAGGGCCGGCGGCATCTCGGCCGGTGGGCGTGGAACCACGAAGGCGGCCAGCACCTGGTCCCTGGTGACGGTCTGGCGGGCCAGGACCGCGGCGTCGAGCACCGCCGGGTGGCGGCGCAGCGCGCGCTCCACTTCGCCGGGCTCGATCCGGAAGCCACGGATCTTGATCTGCTGGTCGAGCCGCCCCAGGATCTCCAGGTTGCCGTCGGCCAGGACGCGTACGCGGTCGCCGGTGCGGTAAACGCGCGAGCCCGGAGCTGGCGAGTGCGGGTCCGGTACGAATCGTTCGGCGGTGGCCGCCGGCCGGCCGACGTAGCCGCGCGCCAGACCGGGGCCGCTGAGATGAAGCTCCCCGGGCACTCCCACGGCCGCCAGCTCGGAGCGCCGGTCGAGAACGAGAGCTCGAGTACCGGCGAACGGCCGCCCGATGGGCACTGGCGTGCCGTCATTGAGAGCGAAGCCGGCCGAGCGCGCTTCGAAGAAGGTCGAGTCGATGGCCGCCTCGGTGACGCCGTAGGAGCTGACCACCCGGGCCTTCCTGCCCATGCCACGTGCCAGCCGGCGCAGGTCGGCCATGCGCCAGGCGTCGGAGCCGACGGCAAGCAGCCGCATGTGCTCGAGCCTGGAGCTCCCGGTTTCGAGCTCACGGGCCAGCAGCTCGGCCAGGGCTGGTACGAGCTCGACACAGTCGATCCGCTGGCGCCGCAGCAGCTCGACCAGGCGCCGCGGCTCGAGCACCCGCCGTCTTCGGCCGAGCACCAGGGTGGCGCCGGTGCCCAGCGCTCGCAGCAGGTCGCCGCTGGCGACGTCGAAGGTGAACGCCGCGACCTGAAGGTGCCGCCGAGCGACGTCGCGCAGGCGGTACGTGTGTTCCCAGGCGCTCAGCACGCTCGACAGGGCATCGTGCTCGATCATCACGCCCTTGGGCACGCCGGTCGATCCCGAGGTGTGGAGCACGTAGGCCAGGTTGCGAGGGCCTGCTACCTGGACTGGGGGATGGTGCCGGTCGCCGTGGTCAGCATCGTCGACCTGTCGGAGGTCGTCCCAGTCGTCGAGATCGAGCACGGGCGTCGGCTCAGCGGCCTCCGGGGGAAGGCCGCGAGCGATCAGCAGGCTGGCGCCGGAGCCGTCGAGCAGTGCCTTCAGGCGCCGGGGCGCCTGGCGCGGCGCCACTGGTACGTAGGCGCCGCCGGCCGCCAGCACGGCGAGCATCGCGACCACCATCTCCTCGCCGTCGAGCGCCAGCGCCACGCGGCTCTCGACGCCCACACCGAGGCGCTGCAGGCTTCGGCTCAGGCGGCCGGCGCGACGTTCGAGGTAGCCGTAGGTGAGCGTGCGCTCGTCGCCCTCCGGAGTCTCCGAAACCAGCGCCACGGCGTCCGGAACGCGCGCCGCCTCGGTCCAGAAGCGTTGATGCACGGTCAGCTCGGACCTCGCGGGCACTTCGCCGTCGCGACGGCTCCACTCGACAATCAGCTGGTGGCGTTCACCAGCGGTGAGCAGTGGTAGGTCACCGAGCCGCCCCTCGTCGCCGTGCTCGACCATACCGGCAAGGACGGTCTCGAGCTGGCGCAGCAGGCGGGTCGCGGTTACCGCCTCCAGGCGGGTCGGATCGACACTCGCCTCGAGCGTCAGCCGCGAGCCGGGCAGGATACCCAGGGTCAGCGGATAGTTGGTCTGGCTGTAGCCCCTGAAACTCCCGATTGCCAGGCCGGCGCGTTGTTGCTCGGCCTCGAGCGCGATCTCGGCAGGGTAGTTCTCGAACACCATCAGGCTGTCGAAGAGGGGCAGATGCGGCGGCACCTCGCTCCAGGTCTGGATTTCGACCAGCGGACAGTGCTCGTACCGGCGCAGCTCGACACCCTGGGCCTGAACGTGCTCGAGCCAGGGCCGCAGCTTCTGGGCGGGCGCCACGTCGATCCGCACGGGCAGGGAGTTGATCAGCAGGCCGATGATCGAATCCGCGCCCCGCAGCTCCGCCGGGCGGCCGGAGACGGTGGCGCCGAAGACCACATCGTCGTGGTCGGCGTGGCGCGCCAGCACCAGCGCCCAGGCGCCCTGAAGCAGAGTGCTGAGGGTCAAGCGGCGTCGGCGGGCGAAATCCTGCAGGGCGGCGGTGTCTCGGGCGCCGAGGTGCCGCCCGTGTTCGACCGCCTCGGCGTTCGCCGCCGGGTCGCTCCGAACCGGCGCGGCACCGAGCGGCGTCGGCGCGGCGAAGCCGGCGAGGGTGCGTCGCCAGAAGTCCTCGCCGGCGGACTGGTCCGTGGCCTCGAGCCAGGCAAAGAAATCGCGCAGCGGACGGCGCGTGGGCAGGCGTGGCTGCTGGCGGTGGCGCAGAGCCTCGTAGGCGACGAACAGCTCGTCGAACAGCGCCGCGATCGACCAACCGTCGAGCAGCAGATGGTGCGCGCTCCACAAGAAGTGCCAGGAGCGCTCGCCGACCCGCACCAGGGTGAAACGGGTGAGGGGCGCGCTCGAGAGGTCGAAACCGCGAGCGCGATCGGTGCGCGCCAGATCGCGAAAGCGGTCCTCGGTGGCGCCCTCCCCGCGCCAGTCCTCGAACCGCCAGGGCGGGTCCGCCCGCCGTTGGACGATCTGCAGCGGGCGTTCGGGATCCTGCCAGGTGAAGGCGGTGCGCAGGATCGCGTGGCGGCGCGACAGCAGCCGCCAGGCGCGGCGGAAGGCATCGGCGTCGAGATCGCCTTCGATCGACCAGCTCGACTGTTCGAAGTAGACCGCCGTTTCAGGCGCGTAGAGGGCGTGGAAGAGCATGCCCTGCTGCATCGGCGACAGGGGGTAGATGTCTTCGGTCTCGGGTCCGATGTCGAGTCGGTCGAGCTGCCGCCGGTCGAGGCACGCGAGCGGGAAATCAGACGGCGTCACGCCGCCTGCTTCCGGTGACTGGCAATGCTCGATCAACGCTTCGAGCTCGGTGCGAAAGGTCGCGGCCAGGCGCTGGATGGTCGATCTCCGGTGCAGGTTGCGGCTGAAATGCCAGTTCATCCACAATCGGCCGTCGACGATGCCGCCGTCGATCTCGAGCACATAGCTCCTGGTCCCCAGGCGGCTGGCCTCGCGTCCCCGAGGCTCGGCCGCGGGGACGAACAGCTCGGAGCTGGCGAGCAGCGAGTCGAGTTGGCCCAGATAGTTGAAGCACAGCTCCGCCGGCGCCGGCAGGCGCTCACGCGCGTCTGCCGCCAGGTAGCGCAATATGCCGTAGCCGATGCCTCGGCGGGGGATCTGGCGCAGGCGTTCCTTGATCGCCATCAGCGACTCGCCGAGGTCGCCTTCGGCGGCGAGGTCGAGATCCACCGGAAAAGTCGAGGTGAACCATCCCACCGTCCGCGACAGGTCGACGTCGCCGAGGGCCTCCTCGCGCCCGTGGCTCTCGAGATCGACCCGCACCCGGCCGCCGGCCCAGGCGCCGAGAGTACGGCCCAGCGCGGTCAGCAGCAGGTCGTCGATGTGGGTGCGGTAGGCGCGTGAGACGTCGCGCAAGAGTCGTTGGGTGGATTCGGCCGGCAGGCGGACGGAGACGGCATCAGCCGAGCGGACGGTGTTGGCGCCGTCTGGAAAGTCGCGGGGCAGGGGCGGGCAGGCGTGGGGACGCGCGGCCCAGAAGTCGAGCTCGCTACGCACCTCGGCGGAGTCGGCGTGCGCCGCCTGGAGATCGGCCCAGGCGCGGTAGGAGGTGGTCCTGGGCGGCAGATCCGACGATCGGCCACGCTCCAGGCGCCGGCAAATGCGCTCGAGGTCCCCGAGCAGGATGCTCCAGCTCACCGCATCGATCACGAGGTGATGGACGGCGATCAACAAACGCGGCGTTTGCTCTTTGCCGAGGTTGAACCAGGCCAGTCGCAGCAGCGGCCCGCTCTCGAGGTCGAGGCTGGGCTGGACCGCGGCAGCGGCGGAGAGCAGCGCTTGACGCCGATCGCCGCCCTCGAGGCGCGAGAGGTCGAGGGCGGTGACGGGTGCCGGCGGCCGTGGGTCGCCGAGCTGCGGGCCACCGAAGACCTGGCGCCAGCCGCGGGCCGAGCGCTCGAAACGGCAGCCCAGAGCGTCGTGGTGATCGAGCAGGATCTCGGTGGCCCGTCGCAGGATCGCGGGCGCGATCGGCCGCCGAACCTCAAGCATCATCGACTGATTGAAGTGCCAGCGCTCTGGCAGATCGGCGTCGTGGAAGAGCCAGCACTGTACGGGCGTCAGCGGTGCCGTCCCGGTCACGGCGCCACCGTCCGCCCTCGCCGGTTGCAGGGCAGGAGTCGCCACCGCGGCCAGGGCCGCGATCGTCGGCTGCTCGAACACCTGCTGCGTGGTCAGCCGTAGGCCGTCTCGATAGGCTCGGGTGACGATCTGGATGGCGAGAATCGAATCGCCGCCGAGCTCGAAGAAATCGTCGTCGAGCCCGATCCGCTCCGCGCGCAGCACCTGGTGCCAGATCCGGGCGAGGATGTGCTCGAATTCGTCCCGAGGTCGTTCTTGCTGGCCGCTGGGAGTGTTCGGCTCGGGGCCGGCTTCGTGTCGGGTAGTGGGATGCCTTGCCAGGGCGTCGCGATCTAGCTTGCCGTTCGGCGTCAAGGGCAGCTCGTCCAGGAGCTCGAACCTCGCCGGCACCATGTGGGCAGGTAGGCGCTCGGTGAGGAATCGACGTAGCTCGGCGGGCACAGAGGGCAAGCTGTGAGGCGGGCCTCCGACTCCCAGGATGCCAGTACCTCCCGCATGACTGTCCACTTGTCCGGCTGCCCCGTGCCGGCCGCTGCCGCAAGGGCCCAGAACGACGTGCGCCACAAGTCGTCTCGATGGCCCTCGCCCGTGCGCCACCACCGCGGCACTGTGCACCAAGGGGTGATCGGCGATCCGTGCTTCCACTTCCCCTGGTTCGACGCGGAAGCCGCGAATCTTGATCTGCCGGTCGATGCGGCCGTGGATCTCGAGCTGGCCGTCCGTTCGCCAGCGGGACAGGTCGCCGGTCAGGTAGAGGCGGCCACCGGGCTCGGCAGCAAAGGGGTCGGGTACGAAGCGGCTGGCGGTGGCGGCGGGGCGGCCCAGGTAGCCCCGTGCCAGGCCAGGGCCGCCGATCGCCAGCTCGCCGACGCTGCCGGCGAGCGGCCGCGCCCGGCCGTCGAGCACGTAGAGGCGGGTGCCCGCCACGGGTCTGCCGATGACCTCGGCAGACGGTGTGGCTCTGACCTCGCTGAGACTGGCCTCGACGGTAGCTTCCGTCGGACCGTAGCCGTTGACCAGGCGGATCCGCGGACCCACCGCTCGTCGCCAGGTCTCGATCCGCCGCCTCAACACCCGTTCACCGCCGAAGCTCACCAGGCGCAGCGTCCCGGGCACCGCACCCGGATCGATCCCGGCCAGCTCAGCGAGCTCCTGCCACAAGGCGGTGGGCGGGAACATCACGGTGATCGCCTGCTTGCGGCAAAGCGCGAAGTAGTCGTCGTCGCCACCGTTCGGGAACACGAGCGTTGCGCCGGCCGCGAGGCACGGAAAGATCTCGCCGATGCTGATGTCGAAGCTGATCGATGCGAGCTGCAGCAGGCGATCGCCACGGCGGATCTCGTAGTGGTCGCCGGCGGTGACGCAGTACCAGGCGAGCGCGACGTGGTCGATCACCACCCCCTTGGGCTCGCCGGTCGAGCCCGAGGTGTAGACCACGTAGGCCGCGCCGTGATGGCCGCTTGCCTGGTCGTGCTCACCGTGCTGGTCAACGCCGGCGCCGAGCGAGTCGACATGGAGGATCTCCAGGCCTTGGGCGGCGCTCAGCCGCGAGTGGTGGTCTTCACAAGTGAGCACCCGCTCGATGCCGGCGTCGGCCACCATGGCGGCAAGTCGATGATCGGGATAGGCGGGATCGAGAGGAACGTAGGCCCCTTCTGCCTCGAGGATCGCCAGGGCACCCACCACCAGATCACAGCGGCGATCGAGCAGCAGGCCGACCGGCACGTCGGTCCCGACGCCGCGCCGGCGCAGCTCTGCCGCCGAATTCTTGGCGCGCCTTGCGAGCTGGTGGTAGGTGAGATGCTCGGCTCCGTCGACTACCGCCACGGCGTCGGGCCGGCGCGTGCATTGTGCCGCGAACAGGTCGAGGAAGCAGCCATCGGCGGAAAGCGCCGCGCCGGTGTCGTTCCACTCGCGCAGGGCCTGATGCAAAGCGGCGCGCCGCGGCGTCTCGGTAGAGACGCCTGCCCCCCTGCCGATGTCGATCTCCGTCACCCGGTTCTCCCAACCTCGCGGGTTGTCGTTCGAGGTTGCTATTCCGTGCTCTGTCGAGCTGACCGGGCAGTCTCCCTCTCGCGATCTCTCAGCAGATCATAACCCTTCTTCCAGAACTTGGGCGGCTTCTGAAATATATGTAAGATTGGCTATAATCCAATCGCGAAGCCGACCAACTCAAAAGAGCAAACACCATGTTCAATAGGAAGACAAGCCGCCAGAACACGACCCCGATTGGCCACCGACTGTTGCTGGGACTCGTGGCTACCTCGACCCTCGCCGCCGTCCCGGCGTTCGCGGACTCGATCACCCTGGAGCCCACCCGGGACAACACGTTGTACGAGGATGTGGGCGGCGCCCTCAGCAACGGCGCTGGAGAGTTTCTGTTCGCCGGCCGCACGGCGACCTCGAGCCTCCGGCGCGCCGTGCTGGCGTTCGATGTCGCGGCGGCGCTACCGGCCGGTGCGATCGTCACCGATGTCGAGCTGACGCTCGAGATGTCGATGACGGCGGGTGACGACAGCCGGCTCTTCGAGCTCTACCGTTTGCTCTCCGATTGGGGCGAAGGCACGTCCGTTTCCGACATGATGGGTGGTGGCCAGGGCGCGGACGCGACCACCGGCGACGCCACCTGGGTCCACACCTTCTTCGATACCGATTTCTGGCAGACCCCAGGGGGCGACTTCCAGGCTGCGGCCAGTGCCGCCAAGACGGTCGGCACGGTGGGCTCCTACACCTTCAACTCGACGCCTGAGCTGGTGGCCGACGTCCAGGGTTGGGTCGATGATCCGGCATCGGAGCTCGGCTGGGTGCTGCTCGGCGAGGAGGGCGAGGATCTGACGGCCAAACGATTCGACAGCCGTGAGCGCACCGATCCATCGGCCACGCCGAAGCTGACGGTGGAGTACCAGTTGTTGATCTTCGCCGACGGTTTCGAGTCCGGGGACGTCACCGGCTGGGACTGACCAGGCCGTCACTTACGCTTGGATTCGCCCGCCGCTCAATTGATATGAAAATGAAATTGATTCATCCGCCGGAAAAGACCCCGACGGATGAATCAATTCTGCAACTCGGCGACACCTTCGAGAGCCAAATGGTTCGATGCCCTGGGGAGCAACCACGCCTGGTAGGGACGTGACGCTGACAACCCTACGGGCCGGGAGAAGGTGTCGCCCGAGCCTCGTCGTGGGGAGCCTTCAGAAGCCGAGAAATCGGGGGTTTCTAAGAACCGTTCGATTTAGAGCGCTGAAGGCTGTAGATGGTCCGGCGGAGACATTGGGCCCCCTTTGAATGATTCGTTAGAAACACAGTACACCCGAAGGAGAGATCCGTCAACCACCAATTTCCGGTCACGTTTTTCGCCTGGCGGAGACCTTGATCAGGAGCCACTTGGCGGCCGCCCAGCCGACGGCGAAACCACCGATGTGAGCGCCGTGCGCGACGCCGCCGGTGCCGCCGGTCATGAGCGTCTTGCCCAGGTTGGGGCTGTCGCCGATCGGCAAGAACATGCTAGGCGGAGCTCTCCTCGCGCTGCTCCGGCCGCAGGCACAGGGGCACCGCCAACAGGAACAGCACCAGGCGTTGGATCTCGGTGTCCCGCCAGTTGGCTTCGAACATGCCGGCCAGGTTGAAGCCGATGAGCACCAGGATGGTGCCCAGGTACAGGTCGGCGCTCTCCCCCCGTGCTCCTCCGTCCCGCCGGTAGCTGCGGTAGGCCAGGCGCAAACCGGCGATCATCAGCCATAAATAGGCGGCGAGTGAGAGCAGGCCGCGCTCGGCGGCGATCTGCAGAAGCGAATTGTGGAGATGCACGACCTTGAAGCGCGGTGCCGTGGGATGGCGATAGATCGGATAGCGGCGTTCCACCATGCCCGGCCCGATGCCGAACAGCGGGCGTTCGGAGATCATGAAGATGCCTGCCTGGAGCATGCTGAGCCGGTCGTAGTTGGATTCGTCCCGCGGATCGGTGATCGAGTAGATGCGCTGTTTCCAGTCTTCGGGGCCGAACGAGGCGAACAGCAGTCCGACGACCGCGATGGCGGCGAGATAGACGATCAGGAACCGCCGTGCCTTGATCAACAGCAGCACGGTGAAAGTCACTCCCGCGGTGACCCAGGCACCGCGAGTGAGGGTCAGGAACAGCGTGGTGCTGATCACCAGCAGAGCAAGCCAGTTCCAGGGCCGCCTCCAGCCGTTCACCGTGGCGAGACGGCCGAGCAGCAGGAAAACACCCAGCAGCAGGACGCCGGCGAACGTCATGTAGTGGGAGAACGGCCCGGGGATGCGGTTGTCGAGCGGGCCGTAGTCGGTCAGGTAATACTGGCCGATGCCGTAGACGGCCAGCAGTACCATCATCACGATGATCAGGTCAAACAGGTGGCGGACGTCGCGCCGGTCGCGAACCAGTAGGACTGTCAACGGCAGGGTCGACAGGCCGAGTATGCTCTTGAGCTCGAGTGCGCTGACAGCCGGCTCGATCGAAGTCAGCGCCGAGACGGCGTAGAAAATGACGTAGAAACCCAGCGGCAGCAGCAGTGTCGCGGTCTCGGTCCATCGCCAGGCCAATCGGCGGCGGTGAAAGGCACTCCACAAGATCGCCAGGCCGAGCGTAGCGTTGGACAGGGCGAGAGCCCAGACGGTGAGCAGGTGCGCTCCGAAGGCCCGGAAGCCGAAGCGATGCGTTGGATCGGTGAACGCGCTCGGCGCCCGGCGGAGATTCCAGGTCATCAGGGCGCTGGATGCTAGCATCCGGCGCCTCGGGGGGCCGACATCATGCACATTACCTTTCTCGTACACAAGGGCAAGGAATACACGGTCCGCAAGTACCTGGCGAGCTGGGGCCGAGAGCTGGCCGGCCGGGTCGAGGTCAAGCACTACCCGGGCCTCAGCAGCACGGGGCACACACCATGGAAGCGACTGAGTCAGTCGCTGCGTGCCTGGCGGATCGGCGAGCTGCGCGAGCCCGGGGCGCCGACCGGCGTGCCCCGGATCTACGTGTTCACCGATCTCGAGCGCCTCGATCCGTCGGAGACCGAGTGCGCCCTGGCGCTCTGGCGGCGCCTGGAGGCGCATCCGGACACGGTACGGATCCTCAACCATCCGACCACCTGCATGCGTCGCTTCGAGTTGCTGCGGAGGCTCCACGATCGCGGCCTCAACCGCTTCGGTATCTATCGCGCCGCTGAAGGTCCGCGGCCTGAGAGATGGCCGGTCTTCGTGCGCGACGAGAACGAGCACGCCGGTGAGTTCTCGGGCCTGCTGCACTCACCGGAGGATCTCGAGCGGCACCTGGCGGCCCTGGACGAGGAGGCCCTGGCGAACCGGGTCGTAGTCGAGTTCTGCGACACCTCCGACGCTGCCGGAATCGTGCGCAAATACGGTGCGTTCAAGGTGGGTGAGCGCGTCATCGCGCGCCAGATCCACTTCAGCCGACACTGGGTGGTGAGGGTGCCCGACCTGGAAGGCGCCGAGGCCGCCCGCGAAGAGCTCGAATATGTCGAGTCCAATCCCCACGAAGAGGCGGTGCGCGAGATCTTCTCGCTGGCACGGATCGACTACGGGCGGGTGGACTACGGCCTGGTGGACGGCAAGATCCAGGTCTGGGAGATCAACACCAACCCGATGATCTTGATCCCCAGAGACCGGGAGGACCCCTTCAGGGCCGAGGCCCATGAACGCTTCGGCCGGGCTTTCAACGAGGCACTCGAGGCACTGGGGCGGCCCTCACCCCCCCAGGCCCCCTCCGGGAGAGGGGGGAGTTAAGAGAATACTCTTGTCGCCCCTGAGGTGTATTCTCTGTGTATGAGCGAGTCCCCGAGCGCTTCGGCGCGCCCCGACGTCGCCGCCGCCCGCCGGGTGGTGCTCAAACTCGGCACACGAGTCCTGACCCACGAGAACGGGACCCTGGCGCTCGCCCGGCTGTTCGCCGTGGTGGAGGCGGCGGCGGAGCTGCGGCGGTCGGGCAGGGAGGTGCTGCTGGTGAGCTCCGGCGCGGTCGGTCTCGGCAAGGAGGCGCTGCGGTTGGGCAGGATGCCCGAGGAGCTCAACGAACGGCAAGCCTGCGCCGCTGTTGGCCAGACCCGCTTGATGGGGCTCTACGACGGCGGCTTCTCCCGCCTCGGCCTGCTGTGCGGCCAGGTCTTGCTGTCGCCCGGGGACTTCGACGACCGGGTGCGCTATCTCAACCTGCGCAGCACGCTCAGTGCCCTGCTGCGTCGCGGAGTGGTGCCGGTGATCAACGAGAACGACGCGGTGTCGACCGAGGAGCTGGCATACGTGGAGGGCGAGGGTCGGCCCATCTTCGGCGACAACGACCGCTTGTCGGCCCTGGTCGCTACCAAGCTCGACGCCGATCTGCTGGTGCTCCTGACCGACGTCGAAGGGCTCTTCGATCGGGATCCGAAGAGGCACGATGGCGCTCGCCTGTTGGCGCGCGTCGACGATCCGGACGAGCCCGCCGCCGCCGCCGGCGGTCGTGGCTCGGAGGTCGGGCGCGGCGGCATGCGCAGCAAGGTCGAGGCCGCGGCGGTGGCGGCGCGCGGCGGCTGTCACGCGGTCATCGCCAGCGGCCTGGAGCCGGGCGTCCTCGGTCGGGTGCTCGCGGGCGATGACCTGGGCAGCTGGTTTCCCGCTAAGCGTGCCCTCGGTGCTCGCCGGCGGTGGATCGCACACGCGGTGGCGCCTCGGGGGGCGCTGGAGCTCGACGCCGGCGCGGTCGAGGCACTACGTCGGCGCGGTGCCTCGTTGCTCGCCGCAGGAGTCGTGCGGATCGAAGGCGACTTCGAGGAAGGCGACGTGGTGGAGCTGCGCGGCCCGGGCGACTCGGCGGTGGGCAGAGGGATCGTGTTCTGCGACGCCGCCACTGCGCGTGACTGGTGCGGCGGCCGTCCGCCAGATGGCGTCCGTAACCACCATGCCCTGGTCCACCGTGACCACCTGGCCTTGGAGATCTGAACCATGAGCGTCACGACCAGCCCCGAATCTCCGGCTGTCGCTTCCTCGTCCACCGCTTCCCCGTCCACCGATTCCCTTACCGACCTTGCCCGAGCCGTGCGCGATGCCCAGCGCCGTCTGGGGACGGCGCCGGGAGAGTTGCGCGGCGCTGTCCTGCGGCGCCTGGCCTCGCTCCTCGCCGAGCGCGAGGCTGAGCTGCTGGCGGCCAACCGCCTTGACCTCGACGCCGCCCGGGCCGCCGATCTCGCGGCGCCGCTGGTTGGCCGGTTGGAGCTGTCGCCGGCCAAGCTCGCGACATTGAGTGAAGGTGTCGAGCAGCTGGCGGCGGAGGCCGATCCAGTCGGCCGGGCGGTGCGGCGCACCGAGATCGACGACGGCCTGATGCTGCGTCAGGTCCAAAGTCCTCTCGGGGTGCTGCTGATCATCTTCGAGAGCCGGCCCGACGCGGTGATCCAGATCGGCTCCCTCGCCCTGCGCTCGGGCAACGGGGTGATCCTGAAGGGTGGCTCGGAGGCGACGGAGTCGAACCGCGCCCTCGTCGAGTGCCTGCGCGATGCTTTGGCGGCGGAGGGGCTGCCGGCCGACGCGGTGGCCGGTATCGAAGGCCGGGAGGCGGTGAGCGGCTTGCTCGAGCTCGATGCGCTGATCGACCTCGTGATCCCACGCGGCTCGGGCGAGCTGGTGCGCTCCATCCAGGCGTCGACCCGCATACCCGTGCTCGGCCACGCCGATGGCGTCTGCCACCTCTATCTCGACGCGGACGCCGATCCGGAAATGGCGATCCACCTGGCGGTGGACGGCAAGTGCGGCTACCCGTCGGCATGCAATGCGATCGAGACCCTGCTCGTGCACCGCGACTTCCTGCCCCATCTGCCGGCGGTCGGCCGGGCGCTCGCCGACCGCGGCGTCGAGCTGCGGGCCGACGCGGAGGCCGCGGCACGCCTGCCGGATGCGCTGCCGGCGACGGGCGAGGACTGGGGCACCGAGTACGGAGCCCTCACCCTGGCGATACGGACGGTTGGCGACGTCGACGAGGCGGTGGCGCACATCCATCGCTATGGCAGCGCCCATACTGAGGCCATCGTCACCGGTACGCCGGAGTCCGGCGAACGTTTCCTGCGCCGGGTCGACGCCGCCTCCGTGTTCGTCAACGCCAGCACCCGCTTCGCTGACGGTTACCGCTACGGCCTGGGCGCCGAAGTCGGCATCAGCACCTCGCGCATCCACGCCCGCGGGCCGGTGGGCGTGGAAGGTCTCCTGACCACTCGCTGGTTGCTCGAAGGCAGCGGCCAGGCCGCGGACGACTATGGGCCGGGAAAGAAGAGCTTCAAGCACCGGCGCTTGCCGGTAACGGACCCGCGCTGACGGCTCTCGGTGCCGCCACGTTGGGTCACGAGCCCTGGCGGCCCTCGAGCGCCAGCCAGCGTTCGTAGACTTCCTCCAGCTCTTTTTCGACCGCCGCCAGTCGCTCGCGAAAGCGGCCGATCTCATCGCCGTCACCCCGGCGGTAGAGGGCCGGGTCGGCCATTTTCGCGTGCAGCTCTTGCTGTTCGGCCTCCAGCTCCTCGATCCGGTCCGGCAGGGTCTCGAGATCGCGCCTCTCGCGATAGCTCAGTTTGCGCGGGCCGTGGCGAGGCCTGGGCTTCGAGGGCGTCCGGGAGGCCTTCCGGGTTGGTTCATCGACGCTCGGCCGTTGCCCGAGCCAATCGCTGTAGCCGCCGACGTACTCTTCCACCCGGCCTCCGCCGGCCATCACCAGGGTGCTGGTGACGACGTTGTCGAGAAACGCCCGGTCGTGGCTGACCAGCAGCAGGGTGCCGTCATACTCGATCAAGCGCTCCTCCAGCAGCTCCAATGTCTCGACGTCGAGATCGTTGGTCGGCTCATCCATCACCAGCACGTTGAAGGGCCGTGTGAAGAGCCGCGCCAGGAGCAGGCGATTGCGCTCGCCGCCGGAGAGGTGGCGCACCGGTCCGCGGCTCTGGGTGGGGGTGAAGAGGAAGTCCTGCAGGTAGCCGATCACGTGTCGGGTCTTGCCGGCAACTGTGATCCGATCGGCGCCGTCAGCGACGTTGTCGGCGACGGGCCGGTCGTCGTCCAGCTGTTCCCGGTGCTGGTCGAAGTAGACAACTTCGAGCCGCGTACCGTGCCGCAGGCGTCCGCGGCCTGGCTCCAGCTCCCCGAGGAGGATCTTCAGCAGGGTCGTTTTACCCGAGCCGTTGGGCCCCAGGAGGCCGATCTTGTCTCCGCGGTGGATGTTGGTCGAGAAACTCTCGATCAGTGGCTCGCCTGTGAAGCTGTGGGTGATGTCGATGGCTTCGATCACTATCTTGCCGGAGCGTTGTGCATCCTGCCGGGCGAGGCGCGCCGTGCCTTCGGTCAGGCGTCGAGCCCGGCGCTCTTCCCGCAGTTTCTCGAGCGCACGCACCCGCCCTTCGTCGCGCGTCCGCCGGGCCTTGATTCCCTGGCGGATCCAGGCCTCCTCCTGGGCCAGCTTCTTGTCGAATCGCGCGTCCTGTTTTGCCTCGACGTCGAGCGCCGCACGTTTGCGTTCGACGTAGCGGTCGTAGTCCCCGGGCCAATCGCTGAGCCGGCCGCGATCGATCTCGAGAATGCGGGTCGCGAGCCGGCGAAGGAAGGCACGGTCGTGGGTGACGAACAGCAGGCTGCCTCGATGATGATCGAGCAGGAAGCGCTCGAGCCACTCGATCGCCTGGATGTCCAGGTGGTTGGTCGGCTCGTCGAGCAGCAGCAGATCCGGCTCGGCGACCAGGGCACGGGCCAGCAGCACGCGCCGCGCGAGGCCGCCGGACAGTTCCTCGAATCGGCCCGCTTCCGGCAGGCCCAGGCGCGAGATCACGGTTTCCACCCGCTGGTGGAGATGCCAGCCGCCAGCGGCTTCGATCTCGTGCTGCACCTGCTCGAGCCGGGCCATCCGGCGGGGGCCCAGCTCCGCCGCATCCGCCGTCAGGTGATGGTACTCCGCCAGCTTTTCGCCGACGCCGTGCACTCCGGCCGCGATGACGTCGAAGAGGTCGCCTTCGAGGTTCTGGGGCAGCTCCTGGTCGAGCTGAGCGACTCGACAGCCGGCCTGGAGCAGGATCTGACCGTCGTCGGGCTCGAGCTCGCCCGCCAGCAGCCTCAGCAGAGTCGATTTGCCCGAGCCGTTGCGGCCGACCAGAGCGATCCGCTCGCCGGCCTCGATCTGGAAGCCCAGATCCTCCAACAGAGGCATGCCGCCATAGCCCAGGCCGAGACCTTGAACGCTGAACAGTGCCATTGATCGATTCAGTCTTGAGCGCGCCGCGCCATCAGTGAGAAGACCTCTCCGAAGACCGGATGGAGATCGGCTTCGACGCCGGACTCCAAACGCCGGATGGCGCTTTCCAGGACCTCGGCGCCAACGGTGGGCAGCGGCGGCCAGGAGAGGGTGACGCGGTTGATCACCCGCCGCAAGTGCTGCTGGGGCAGTTCGATCGTTTCTCTGCCCCAGCGCTCGCCCGTGGGGACAGTCGTGATCATGGTGCCGTTCACACGCACGGTGATTTCACCACGGCGTCCTCCTGGCGTTCCCTCGATCGACGGCAGACGCACCGTCAGCTCGAGCGCGACGTCCGAATCGGCGCCGGTGATCAGGCAGAAGCCCGATTCGGGCCAGGGTGAGCGGTAGGTAGCGCGGCCGGTGAGGCCGCGGCGGGCGGTGGCCTCGGGGAAGAACCGTTCCAGCGGTTCCCACAGGTAGGGCGGCCGGGTGAGGTCGACACCGCGCCGGCCCACGGCGTGGTGCTTCAGCAGCAGGGTTTCGATCTCGTCGCGAATCGGGTGGCCGGCCTCTTCGAGGGCCGTGCAGAGGGCCTCGATCACCTCGACGTCGAGATGGTTCCAGCGCCAGCCGTGCTGCAGCAGCAGACGGTGGGGCGAGGCGAGGTTGCGCTGCTGCGCGGCGGTCAGGACGGCGGGGCCGGGCGCGCACCGTGCCCGCAGGAGGTCTCGCATGGCTTCGGAAATCTGCGGATCGGCGGCCAGCGCTTCACGGCACCAGTGCTCCACGTGTGGGCGCTTGTCGCCGACGGAGAGCAGCCGGTGAGCGCCGTGAACCGCGGCACCGAGCTTGGCGAGGGCCTCGACGGCGGGCTCGACAGGCGTCGGCGGCTCTGGGTTCGCGTCGCTGTCGCTCAGGATCTCGTCGGCGACGGCACCCATCGCCAGCTCGATGCCCTCGGCGCTCAGGTGGCAGTAATCGAGAAACAGGCTCCGGCCGGGTAGCGGAGATTCGCTGTCCTCTTCGGAGGGGTACTCGGCGAACAAACGCGGTAGATCGACGGTGGCGAACCCGTGTCGTTCGCTCGCGCGCCGCAGAAACTCCTGGACCCACGTCGCCGCGCGCGGAGCGCTCAGGAAGGCGAGCGTCGGATAGTCGGCGGCGGTCACTTCGGACTCCGCCGCTCGCCTTGCCTCGTCGAGACGGCCGTCGGTGGTCAGCGCCATGACTCGCAAACGATGGGATGCGGGGCATCGTCCGCCGTCGAGCTCGAGCATGGCCTCGGCCACGGCGAGCGCCGCGCGGTGCCTTCCGGTCTTCAGGTGGCTACGAGCCTCGGCATAGCTCGCGTGCCATCGTCGGCTGCCGTCCCCCGGCAGCCAGGTCACGGGCTGCCGGTCGTGCCAGTCCGCCAGGTTGACTTCCGGGACCACGACGATCACGGGAATCCGTCTTCGGGTCAGCTCGGCGACCGCGGCGAGGAGCTCGCCGGCCCGGGCGGTGATCTGCCGGCGGGCGAGCTCGGCCGGTCCGTCGAGCCCGTCGCGGCGCAGAGCCTGCGCGTAGCGCTGCCGGGAGCGCACGCCAGGGACCCAGGGCGAGATCGCCGGGGTCTCGAGCAGGTTCCAGTTGTTGCCGGCGAAGATCACCAGCAGGTCGGGGTCGAGTTGGAATGATGCCTCGATCGTCGCCCGCATCGAGGCCAGCGTTTCGTTGGTGCGCGCCAGGTCGATCACTTCGAACGTGGTTCCCAGCTGCTCGTTCAGGACCCCGGCCGGAGTCAGGTGAGGCGCGTAGAGGTAGCCGGCGGCAACCGACTCGCCGAACAAGCAGACCCGCGTCGACCCGCGGGCTTTCTTTGCCTCGATCGCCCGGCGGAGGGCGTAGTGATCGCCCAGGGGCAGCGGCTCCGGGCGTTCGAAGATCAGCTCTCCGCCACGCTGCCGGGGCACCCAGATACTGATCGGCCGCGGCCCGTCGGGCTTGCTGCCGGGGACCTCGGGCGTCGGCGCCTCGGGCGAAGCGAGGGTCTCGGTGAGCTGCAGGAGCCGCGCGGTGCGCGCTCCGTCGCCTGAGGCGAGCAATCGCGCCAGCTCGTCGCAAGCGCGTTTCCTGGGGTCGCTCATGATCAGACGAAGGTGTAGAGGCGGTCGTTCACCGCGCCGCGTCCGGAGAAGGGGTCTGGCGCGGCGCGATCCCACACTTCGAGCAAGGCGGGCAGGCCGGCTGGCAGCATCTCACGGTAGATCAAGAAATCTTCGAGCACCAGGACGTCGAGGTCGGTGCCGACCATGGTGAACAGGGCGTCGACCGGCGAGCACACGATCGGCTCACCGGCGACGTTGAGCGAGGTGTTGAGCAGCAGGGGACAGCCGGTGAGCCGGTCGAAAGCCTCGATCAGGGCAGCGAAACGCGGACTGATGTCCGCATTGACGGTCTGCGGACGAGCTGAACCGTCGTGGTGGGTGACGGCCGGCAGGTCCAGGGACGAGACGACCTGACAGGTCTCGAGCATGAACGGCGAGTCGTGATCGAGCTCGAAGTGGTCGGCGGCCCGGCGCGCCAGGACGGCGGGAGCGAATGGCCTGAAGTCCTCGCGCTTTTTGATGCGAGCGTTGAGGCGGTCGCGCATCTCGGGGCACCGCGGATCAGCCAGGATGCTGCGCGCGCCCAGGGCCCGTGGTCCGAGCTCCATGGCGCCGTGGAACCAGCCGACGATCCGCCCGTCGGCGAGCAGCTCGGCGGTCGCGGCCAGGAGCTCGGGCTCATTCTCTCGGTAGTCGCGGGCCGCGATGCCGGCGGCGTCGAGCAGGCCGGCGACGTGGGTCGGCTGATAACTCGGACCCAGGTAGACTTGCCGCAGGAATCCGGCCGAGGCGCGCTCACCCGTGAGCTCGCGGTGGGCCAGGGCGGCGGCTCCCAGGCACCCTCCCGAGTCTCCCGCCGCCGGCTGCACGAACAGCCGGTCGAACGGGCCCTCGCGGCGCAGACGGCCGTTGGCGACGCAGTTGAGCGCCACGCCACCGGCCAGGCATAGGCTGCCTGAGCCGGTGCGCCGGTGCAGGTAGGTGGCCTTCTCGAGCAGGATCTCTTCGAGCACCAGCTGCAGGCTGCGGGCGACGTTTCGGTGGAACGGCTCGATCTCCGCCCCTGGGTCACGAGCGGGCCGTTCGAAGAGGTCGCAGATCGCCGGCGCGTACATCCGTGGCCCGTCGACGAAGTCGAAGTACTTCAGATTCAACCGCACCTGGCCCGCGTCGCCGACCGCGACCAGCTGGCAGATCTCGTCGACGAACCGGGGCTCGCCATGGGCGGCGAGGCCCATCACCTTGTATTCACCGTCGTTGACGCGAAACCCCAGGTACGAGGTGATCGTCGAGTACAGGAGTCCGAGAGAGTGAGGGAAGTCGACCTGCTCGAAGAGGTCGAGCTCGGCGCCTCGTCCATGGCCGTAGGTCATGGTCGCCCATTCGCCGACGCCGTCGACGGTGAGCAGCGCCGACTCCGGGAAGCCGGAGAAGAAGAAGGCGCTGGCGGCGTGGGAGAGATGGTGGGGGAAGGTGAGGATCCGGCCCTCGAAGCCGAGGTGCTCGCGGATGGCGCGCTCGGGCGCTCGCGGATCGAGCCAGGGCAGATCGTCCGCCACGCCACGGGCGGCGCCGGCCCACAGCTGCCGGGAGAGTTTGGCCGTGGGGTCCTCGTAGTAGGCAACCGCGTCGAGCTCGGTGATGCCGAGGCCTCCGGCCTCGAGACAGTAGCGGAAGGCCTCTACCGGCAGACGGGGGTCGTGCTTCACTCGCGTGAAGCGCTCCTCCTGCGCAGCGGCGATCAACTCACCGCGGCGCAGGAGGCAGCAAGCGGACTCGTGGTAGAAGGCGGAGATGCCGATGACGTTCATGGCCGAATCAGGCCATGAACTCTACCTCGTCCTGGTTGGTCCCGGCCGAAGGTGGGGCCTCGGCCGGGCAAGGGCCGAGCGCCGCCGATCGCGACGCTGGCCGAAACGGATCAGGTGCTGGGCGTGTCGGGATCGGGCTCTTCGTGGTCGTCGCCGGGTCCCGGATCGTCCTCACGCAGGATCCACTGGTCGATCAGCTCTTGATTGTCGCGCATCACATTTCCTCCCGGTTGGGATCAAAGAAGACCATGTCAATCCACCCTCTGGACAAGATAGACCCAGCGCACGCCGGATTTGTTTATCTGGACACATCTCTTTTTTAGAGTCTCGCCGGTCATCGCCACTCCCCCAGGAGCATGAAACCGGCCCAGTAGTAGGGAGCCTGCCATCGCTTCTCCCGGCGGATGGAGGCTTGCGCCTCCTGGAGTGCCGCGACCGGTCGCGAGCCGCGGGCGAACAGGTTCTCGTAAAAGCGCGCCATCAGCTCCGAGGTCGCCTGGTCGTCGACCTTCCACAGACTCACGACCACGCGCGCCGCCCCGGCGTAGAAAAAGCTCTGAGGGAGCCCCAGGAGCCCTTCGCCCCGCACCTCGGCGCCCAAGGCGGTCTCGCAGGCGCTCAGGACCACCAGGTCCGCCGGCAGCTCCAGGTCGTAGATCTCGTGGGCGTACAAGAAACCGTCCTCGCGCCGGCGCCCTCGAATGTCGACTCGCGACAGGACCAGGTGCGAGAACTCCGGATGCTCGGTGTTGAGCTCCCCATGGGTGGCGAAGTGCAAGAAGCGATAGTTGCCCAGCCGGCCGCTGGTGACGACGTCGCGGCTGGCGTCGAAGTCGAGGGCGGCAAAGCTTGCTGAAGTAGACACTGTGCTGAGAATCCTCTCGGCCTCGACGCGAGAGAAGGTCAGGCGCTCGAAACGGCGCGAGCCGTCTTGGGGCCCTCGCACGGAGGACTGCCCATCGTCCGCGGTCGGCAGGCCCGCGACGCGGGGGTCGTCGAGCTCGAAGACCGGATCGGCGAGCACGGCGAGCGTGCCCTCGGGAGACGCACGCCGCGCGATCTGCTCGCGCAACACCGCCAGGGTCGACGCCGAGGGCATGTTGACGATCTCGTGACTCTCGCCCAGTGGCGGTGATTCGTAGTAGGGCGAGGTCTCGCTCGCGGGCGCGGCCGGGTCGGGTAGGGCGCCGAACGGAATGTATTGCAACGCACCTTCGGTGACGATCAACAGGCGCTGGTTTCCCAGGTGGTCCGCGATCGGCGCTAGGAGCAGCCGGCTCAGGTCCTCGAGCGCCAACCGGGTCTGGGCTCTGCTGGTGGTCAGGTGGCTCGCAGCGAGTCGGTCATAGGCGCGCGTGGCGAGCTCTTCGATCTCACGGCGTGGCGGTAGCTCGAAGCTGCGAATCTCGGTCGGCGACACCAACCAGAGATAGCTGAGCTGTTCCCCCAGGTCCAGCTCGATCAACAGAGTCTCCTCGTCCAGCACCCGGCGTTGGATCTGGCCGGAGTCGAGCGGCTGTGGTTGGGTCAGCGACGCGTGCCGGGGACTTGCGCTGCGGATCTGGTCTTGAACCCGGTCGTATTGTCTGAGCAGGTCCCGCATCTGGCTATCGACGGCCGCCAGCCGACTGGCCGTGGCTTTCCCGTCGCTGGCCGACCTGTCATCGGATCTCTCGTCGAGCAGGGCCTGACGTTGGAGCTCCTTGGACTCGATCTGGCCCTCGATCGACCGTTTTCGCTGCCGCAGCTCGGGGGCGGTTTCGTGCCGGATCCGGGCGGCGCTCTCGGCCAGGGCGTCGAGCTGCGAGCGCGCCCGAGCTCGCTCGCTGACGGTGAGGGCCTGGGCATCGTGGCCCCCCCGCGGGTCCTGGCGGTGAAGCTCCATCAACAGGTCGACGTAGAGCTCGTAGTAGCTCTGTTTCTTGGCGAAGAACGAGTAGCGGAAGGCATGGCTGGCGGGAGCCGCTCGCAGCTGCTCGATGAGGGCGAGGGCCTGCTCGATGTGCGTCTGCGCCGAGCTCCAGTCGCCGAGGCGGCTCTCGGCACGGGCCATGCTCTTGAGCACCAGCGCCCGACCCATGCTGTCCGGCGTCCGGGCCATCAGCGCGTGTGCCTGCCGGTAGAGGTCCAGAGCCTCCGGGCGGGCGCCGGCGTCTTCGCGCAGGCCACCCAGGGCGTGCAAGGCGTAGGCCTGCCAACCCGGTTCCTCGATCTCGCGTGCGAGGGCCAGAGACCCTTCGAAGACCGCCCGCGCTTCCGCCACGCGTCCCAGGGATTGGTGCAAATGGCCGATCTCGAGCAGAGTGACCGCCTGGCCACGCCGATCCTCCAGGCGCTCCTTGATCTCCAGGGACCGGCGAAAGGCGTCGAACGCCTGCCGGCGTTCGCCGCCACGGGTGTGGGCCTGGCCGATCGCGGTCAGGGTGGACGCCTGGCCGCGGAGGTTCTCGCGCTCGGAGCGGATCTGGAGCGCCAGCTCGAGATCGTCGAGCGCTTCTTCGATCCGGCCCAGGTGCAGATAGCACTTGCCGCGGTTGTGGAGCGCCTGCGCCTCGTCATGACGTCTTCCGAGCTCGCGCCAGATCTCGAGCGCGACGGCGTTGTGCTCCAGGGCCTCGGTGACGTCGCCCAGCCGCAGCAGGATCGAGCCGAGGTTGTTGCGGGTCCGGCCTTCGCCGACCGGGTATCCCACCCGCCGCCTGAGCGGCAGGGCCTCGAGGTACCTGTCTCGCGCCTGCTCCAGGTCTCCCTGTCGAGTGTGGATCGCCCCGAGCCTGTGCAGCGTGTCTCCCTTCTGGCGGAGATTGCGGACCTCCTCGAGGATGGCGAGCACCTGCTCGTAGGACTGACGCGCTTGCCCCAGGTCTGTTTCCTCCTGGCGGCGGCCCAGTCGGTACAGGGCGTCGGCCTCGCGGGGTCGCTCGCCGAGCTGACGCCAGATACGAATCGCGTTTTCCAGATCTTCGATTGCCTCGAGCCGGGTGTCCGCGTCTCCTCTGGAGGTCCGTCTGGCTTGATGGAAGAGGATCTCGGCGTCCTGTCGCCGTCGATCGGTGTCCGTCGCACGCCGGCTCTCCTCGAGCTCGACCTCGAACAGGCCGGCAGGATCGCCGCCCTCGGGGCCGTCGATCTCCAGGTGGTAGGTACCGGGGTGGTCCGCCACCCAGAGGATCCGCTCCGGCCGGGTCTTGCCGGTCATCTTGTCGTGCTCGATCAGCAGGTCGCCGTCGGGGCCTACAAGCCGCACGACGACGTCCAGCCCATACTGATAGACGACGACTTCCACCAGCTCGCCGGCGTCCAGGGTGAGCTGGAAGAGGCGCGGTCGTGCGTCGAGCAGATCGGTGACGATCGGCTGACCGAGCAGTAGCTCGCTCGGCCCAGGCGCGACAGCGGCGGCGGGTGGTCTTCCGGGAGCCGCGACCCGGTCACTTTCAGTGCATGCCGCCAGCAGCATCGAGGCGGCGGCCAGAACGGCCGCCGGTGAGCGAAGCGATCGCGGCGTATCCGTCACCGCAGTCGTATCGGATAGGTCTCCAGCGGCTCGCCGTGACCGTCGCCCGCGCCGAAGAGCCGCAGGTCGTACTCGCCCGGCGGCAGCGACTCGGGCGGCAGCGTGACCCGGAGCTCGCCCATCTGCCCGGTCAAGAGCCCGGGAACCAGGATCGCCTCGTCACCATTCGGGGCGGTGATCGCCAGCTCGAATTCGGAGTGTTCGGAGTCCTTCGCCAGATGGAGCAGGAGCACCACCGGCAGGTCGCCGGCAGCGATCTCTTTTCTCGGATCGTTCCCTGCCGAGCTGCGCTGACGGGCGCCCGGGAAGAGATCCTCGATGACCGCGTTGGCCTGTGGTTGTGAGATCGAAGCGATGCGGGACTCGAGCGCGGCGATCGTTTGCTGCTCGCGCACGACGGAAATGCCCAATGCGGCAAACAGCACGGAGGCCGCCAGGGCACCGATCGCGGGCCAGCGCGAGACGTGACGAGCGCTCTTGACCGCACGCCAGACCGCTGCCTTCTCGAAATCGGAGACGACGGCGCGATCGGGCCGCGCCGGCTCGACGAAGGTGTCGAGATCCAAGACCAGATCCAGGCATTGCCGACAGCTGGCCAGGTGCCTCTGCAGGCGCTCTCCCTCGGCCGTCGGCATCTCGCCCGCGTGGTACGAGATCCAGCTGTCGACCGACGGGTGATGGTCGGTCTCGGCCATCGCGGCCGGAGTCGGAATGGATGCTGTGTCGCTCATCTTCGTCCCTCGCACATCTTCGTCCCTCGCAACTCAGGTTCAGTGACCGAGATCGGTTCCGAGCTCGATGTCACCGAGCGCCCCTTTCAGCTTCTTGCGGGCTTGAAACAGATGCACCTTCACGGTTTCGATCGAGCGACGCATGACCACTGAGATCTCGCGGTAGCTCAAGTCGTGGTAGATGCGTAATTCGGTACACCTGCGCATTTGTTCGGGCAACTCCTCGATCGCCTCACGCAGCGCTCGATGGCGCTCGCCTCGCAGCGTGCGTTCCAGGGGTGAGTGCTCGTGCGAGACGGCGATCAGCTCGTCGTTCTCGTAGGCAGTGGTCTCGGACTCCTCGGTCGCTTGCACCGAGACGTCCGGACCTGCCTCGTCAGTCTTCAGCCGGCGGAGCCACTTCAGGTACGTGTTGTGGGCGATCCGAAACAACCAGGTTCCGAACTGCGCGTCCCCGCGGTAGCCCTTCAATCCCTTATAGACCCTCAGGAACGTTTCTTGGGTTAGGTCGAGGCGATCCTCGGGTGAAGAAACCCGTCTGGCCAGGAAATGCCGGGTGGGCTCGTAGAAGATGTCGTACAGCAGCTGGAAGCTCGCCTCGCGGTCGACACCCCGCTGGAAGTTGGCGATCACGCGCTCGATCTCTTCCCTCGGGACTCGTCGGGCGTGGCCGCGCCCGGCAGCATCGGACCCTTCGGCTGTCTCTCGGCCCTGGTTGACTTGATTCCCCTGGTCCACGGAGCGTTTCCCTGGCCGAAGACGCGGCGCCGCGGCGCCGCGGCCCGGTCGATTCGTCATGCGGTTCGACAGGGGAGTATGCCATACCGCCGGCTGTCGATCGTCGCTGGCCAGGAGCAGCGAAAGCAGCTCGGAAAGCAGTATCTTCTTCTCCATCCCTCTTGCACGAAGCCTTGCCGTCTGCCATTATTAAAGGCCAATTCTCTTATTTACCGTACAGGCCCTCAATTCAGCACTGGCCGGATTTGGGTACCAATCCAAACCGGTCTAGAGAAACCACTCCTCAGGAGAAAGGAAACGACATGAAGTGGAGAAGCCCCGGCCTCGCCGTACTGGCATTCGCCGTCCTTTGCACCGGCAGCGTTCTCGCCCAGGATCCGATCACCATCGAGACCGCCTTTCAGGGCCAGACCATCCCCCTCAAGAACCTCGAAGAGCAGATCGACATGGCGGCCTTCTACAAGAGCCTCGAGACCCGCGAGGTCGAGAACATGCGGCTCGCGCCGTTCGACTTCAGCAAGAGCGTGTCGAAGCCGACCGCCGACGCCCTGCGCCAGATGTACCACAAGAGCGGCGGCACCACGGCCAAGGTCAAGCTGAGCTTCGAGGGCACGACCGACGCCGACAACGCGGCGACCCAGGGCGTGCTGATCGTTCCCCCCGATACCAACGGCGACGTCGGCAGGGATTACTACTGCCAGATGAACAACCTTGTGTTCGAGTGCTTCGACAAGAAGACCGGCGCCTCGATTCTGGGACCGCTTCCCAACAACGCCTTCTGGACCGGCACCGGCAGCTTCTGCGAGGCTTTCAACGACGGGGACCCGGTGGCGCTCTACGACCACGACGCCAGGCGCTGGGTCTTCACCCAGTTCGCGACTTTCGAGTTCATCCCTGCCTTCGGTGTCTTCGTCAGCCACCAGTGCTTCGCGGTCTCCCAGACCTCGGACCCGACGGGCGCCTATTACCTCTACGACTTCATCTACAGCGTACCGACCTTCGGCGGTTTCGCGGCGCTCAACGACTATCCCAAGGTCACCGTGTGGCCGGACGGCTACTACATCTCGGTCAACGAGTTCGAGATCGGCCTGCCGACCCAGTTCGTCGGCGCCAGCGCCGGCGTCTTCGACCGCCAGGCAATGATCGCGGGTCAGCCGGCGGGAGGCGTCAAGTTCTACCTTCCGTTCACGGGCTTCGCGCCAGCTCACTTCAGTCTCCAGCCCTCGCATTGGGAGTCTGCCAAGAAGGCACCGCCGGCGGGTTCGCCGAATACTTTCATCCAGGCCTTCGACGACGAGGTCTGGGGCGTGGGCGGCCCGGATGGCCCGGACGGCTACTGGCACTGGGAGCTCTCGGCTGACTTCGCCAACAACGCGTTCACGTTCACCGACAAAGGCCTGATCGGCACCACGAACTTCGACGCCAATCTGTGTGGCTTCGGCCCCTGCATCCCGCAGCCGCCGCCGGCGTCCGCGACCGACGTTCTGGACACCCTCAGCCAGTTCACCATGTACCGGGCGTCCTACCGCAACTTCGGGCTCGACGCCGACAGCGACAGCGGCAGCGACAGCGATAGTGGCAGCGACAGCGACAGCGACAGCGGCCATCAGTCGATCGTGGTGAGCCACTCGGTGGACGTCGACGGTGCCGACACCGCCGGCATGCGCTGGGCCGAGCTGCGCGACACGGGCAGCGGCTACTCGGTGTACCAGTCCGGAACCTACGCCCCGGCCGACGGTGAGAACCGCTGGATGGGTGCCGCCTCGATCAACAAGAAGGGCGACATCGCGCTCGGCTACAGCGTCTCCAGCGTCAACACCTTCCCGTCCGTCCGCGTCACCGGCCGGCGGAGCGGCGATCCGCTCGGCGAGATGGGCACGGAGGTCGAGTGCCATGCCGGCACCGGCTCGCAGCTGCCGATTCCCGACGGTCGCGGCTTCGACCGCTGGGGCGACTACTCCTCGATGAGCGTCGACCCGAAGGACGAGAAGACTTTCTGGTACACCCAGGAGTACTACGAGGACAGCGGCGCCTTCGACTTCAAGACCCGCGTCTGCTCGTTCAAGCTGGTCGAGGACGACGATGACAGCGATTCCGGCAGCGACAGCGATTCGGACAGCGACTGACGCTTCTGAAATCGATCGCTAGACACAAAGAAGGCCGGCACTGAGTGCCGGCCTTCTTCGTTCAGGGAGCCCGAGTGCCTCAGGCCGCGGGCCGGCCCTCGGCCATCACCCGCCGGTGGAGCTCGTGGATCTCGCCGAAGATCCGCTCGAAGCTCGTCTGCTTCTCACCGTGCTGGGTCGGAGTCATGTCGGCGAACTGGCGCGCCTGGACCGCCAACCGGTGCTGCAGCACCTCGACCGTCAGGTCGGTGTAGTGCTCGGCGTAGAGGTTGATCGGCAGCTCGCCCAGCCCCTGGTCCGCCAGCAGCTGCAGGAGGACGGTGAGATCGTCGTCGTGGAGCTCGAGCTCGTGGATGTCGCCGTAGCCCTCCCCCTGCCGAAACGTGCGGCTCGACGCCTCGCGCCCGTCGAGCCGCAGCAGGAATCCCTCGGCGCCGTCGCCGGAGGTGGGTTTGTGGTGCAGCAGCAGCGCCATGGTCTCCGGAGCGAGCTCGCCGGCGGCGGCCTTGGCCAGCCCCTCGCCGAGATCGGCGGCGGTGATTCCCAACTTCGCCGGCTCGCGGCAGAGGTCGAGGATCTGCTCGGCCAGCTGCCTCAGGGTGGTGGACTGCTCGCCGCGGCGCAGCTGGGCGGTCCGCTTGTAAACGCCGTCCAGCTCCAACTCCACCCGGCAGACGATCCTGCTGGGCTGGCCCGAGGAGCCCGTGGATTCACCGCGGTCGAGCATCCGGCGCTTCATCTCCTCGATCGTTTCGGGCGGTGCCGGGGTCCTGCCCCCGAAGACCTCGCCCAGGTCGGCGAAGCCGCCGTCCCGCAGGATTTCCAGTTGCTGGCGGATCTGATCGTGTGTCAGGGTGAACTGGGCCTCGGTCCGCCAGATCGCTACACCGTTTCCGAAGACCTCGACGGCGGCCGGTCCGGACTCGGTGAGACATTCGCTGACGATCCGCAACTCCTGCCAGCCCTCGGCCAGCGCGCGCTCGATGGCTGCCGCGACCTCGGGGGACCCGGCGGTCTGCTCGGCATCTCCCTGCTCGGCGTCTCCCTGCTCGGCGCCTCCGCCCGGCTCGGAGGCCTCGGCTTTTACCACGGCCTCCGTCGTCGCCTCTGGTGCCTGGGGTTCGGTGGGCGGAGTCTCGAGCGTCGCCCGCTCGGTGCTCACGCAGGCGCCGACCAGAAGCGCCAGCCCGAGAGCGGTGAGTATCTTGGTCGTGTTCTCGTGCAATGCTGTGTCTCCTCGAGAGGGGGTTCGTCGAACGGGAAGGTTAACACTCGCGGGATCGGATATCCTGGGATCGCTCGATATGGATCCACAAACCGTCGACACGCTCTGGCTCCTTCTCTGCTCGGGGTTGGTGTTCCTCATGCAGCCCGGCTTCATGTGCCTGGAGTCGGGTCTGACGCGATCGAAGAACTCGATCGATGTCGCGATCAAGAACCTCGCCGACTTCGGCGTTTCTGTATCCCTGTTCTGGGCTTTCGGTTATGCCTTGATGTACGGGGCCAGCGTCGGAGGCTGGTTCGGTGGCGACCGCTTCCTCCCCGGTTTCGAGAATCTCGCCGGCTGGCCGGCGGCGTTCTTCGTCTTCCAGGCCATGTTCTGTGGCACGGCGGTCACCATCGTCTCCGGGGCCGTGGCGGAAAGACTGCGCTTCGGCGGATATCTGCTGATCAGCCTGTTGCTGTCCGGGCCGATCTATACCTTGTTCGGTCACTGGGCGTGGAACGGTACCGATGCCCGGGTGTTCACCGGCTGGCTCGGCGAGCTCGGATTTCGCGACTTCGCGGGCGCCACGGTGGTTCATGGCGTCGGCGGCTGGGTGGCCCTGGCGGCGGTGCTGGTCATCGGCCCGCGGCGGGGCCGCTACCCGCCCGATGGCCCGCCCCGGGAGCTTCGGGGACACGACTTGCCAGTGTCGATCCTCGGTGCCTTTCTGCTGTGGCTCGGCTGGTTCGGCTTCAACGGCGGGGCCGCCCTGGGCTGGAGCGATCGGATCCCGGCGATCATCGCCAATTCGATCCTGGCCGGTGCCGGCGGACTGATCACGGCACTCGTCATCGGTACCTGGATGCGCGGGCGCCCGGCCGTCAAGCTGGCGATGAACGGCGCGCTGGCGGGACTCGTCGCGATCACCGGCGGTTGTCACGCGGTGGGCACCCTCGCGGCGCTCTTGATCGGCACGATCGGCGCCCTGGTGATGGTCGCGGCGAGCCTCCTGCTCGAGCGCTGGCGCGTCGACGATGTGGTCGGCGCCTTCCCCGTGCACGCGGCCGCCGGCGCCTGGGGAACTCTGGCCGTGGCCCTCTTCGGCGATCTCGAGACGCTGGCGAGCGGTCTCGGCCGCGTCGATCAGCTCGCCGTTCAGGCCCTGGGGGTGGTGACGTGCTCTCTCTGGGCCTTTGGAGGCGGTTATCTGGCACTGCGGCTGATCGGCGGCGTGCTGCGGCTGCGGGTGACGCCGGAAGAGGAGCTCCAGGGTTTGAACGTCGTCGAGCACGGCGCGACGACCGAGCTGCTCGATCTCGTGACCGCCATGGAGAAACAGGCGATCTCAGGTGACCTGAGCCTGAGAGCGGACGCCGGGTCACAGACCGAGGTCGGTCAGATCGCGACACAATACAACCGCGTAATCGGTGCCCTGCAACAGGCGATGCAGGAGCTTCGCGCCAGCGCGGATCGCTACCGCCGGACGATCGACAACGCCCTCGACGCGATCATCACGATCGGCGAGAAGGGCGAGATCGTGGGCTGGAACCCGCAGGCAGAAGCGCTCTTCGGTTGGTCGCGGGAAGAGGCGATGGGGCAGGATGTCTTCGAGCTGATCACCGCCCAGCCAGACCGGGAGGTAACCCGCAGCGGCCTGTTCAGCTTTCTCACCGCCGGTGGCGAGAGCACCTACATCGATCAGCGGGTCGAGGTCTCCGGTATCGACCGCGACGGCCGCCAGTTCCCCATGGAAGCGACCTTCACCATGGCGGCCCATGGGGAGAAGATGGAATTCAACCTCTTCTTGCAGGACATCACCGAGCGGCACCGGGCCCGCCGCGCTCTGCAGCTCGCCAAGGAAGCCGCCGAGTCGGCGGGACGCGCCAAGAGCGAGTTCCTGGCCAACATCAGCCACGAGATTCGGACGCCGATGAACGGCATCCTCGGGATCACCGAGCTCATGCTCGACACCGAGATCACCAGCAGGCAACGGGGTTATCTCGAAATGATCAAGGCCTCGGCCGACTCGTTGCTGGTGCTGCTCAACGACATTCTCGACTTTTCCAAGGTCGAAGCGGGCAAGCTCGATTTCCAGGAGATCGGTTTCAATCTGCGCGATCACCTCAGCGGCATCCTGGGTGCTTTGGAGGTGGAAGCCGCGGAAAAAGGCCTGGCTCTCGAGTGTCGCGTCCAGCCCGAGGTGCCGGACGGTCTGGTCGGCGATCCGGCGCGACTCGGGCAGATTCTGATCAACCTGGTCTCGAACGCCATCAAGTTCACCGCCGAGGGAGAGGTGGTCGTCGACGTCGGGGTCGACGAGGCGAGCGAGACCGAGGCCGTGCTCCGTCTTACTGTCAGAGACACCGGCGTCGGTATTCCCGAGGAGAAACAGGAGCGGATCTTCAAGGCTTTCGAGCAGGCCGATACCTCGACGACCCGGCAGTTCGGGGGCACCGGTCTCGGGCTTACCATTTCTCGCCGTCTGGTGGAGAAAATGGGTGGACGGATCTGGGTCGAGAGCCAGCCGGGGAGCGGCAGCAGTTTCCATTTCACGGCTCGTTTCGCCTTGATGGACGAAGCCGCGGCACTGCGGTCGCTGGCCGATGGCGAGAGCGAACGCCGCCGTGCCCTGGTGGTCGAGGACAACCGGATCAACCAGGTGGTGGCGCAGGGAATGCTCGAGCGCTGGCAGATTGTGAGCGAGATCGCTTCCAGCGGCACCGAGGCGCTCGCCGCGCTCGAGGAGCAGGCGTTCGACCTGGTGCTGCTGGACATGAACATGCCCGACATGGACGGGTTCGAGGTCACCGCCGCCATCCGCGAGGCGGACCGGGAGTCAGGAGGCCACATCCCGGTCATCGCCATGACCGCCAACGTCCTGCCGGGAGATCGGGAGCGCTGTCTGGAAGCCGGGATGGACGGCTACGTCGCCAAGCCGATCGAGAAGGCCGTGCTGGCGAGAGCCATGCGTCGCGTCGGCTTCGCCAATCTGGTCGTCGCCGAGCCGCCGCCGTCGGCGACGCCGGTGGCGGTCGCCGGCGAGTCCTCGTTCGACCAACCATTATTGGTGCGTCGCCTCGACGGGCGCGTCGACCGAGCCCTACAGCTGGCGACAATCTTCCTGGAGGAGGACGCTCCGGAGCACCTCACCCTCCTCGCTCGCGCGATCGAGGAGGGTGATACGGGGTCGATCGTCACTGTCGCCCACGCGCTCCGCGGGGCCACAACCGAGCTGTGTGCGATCACGGCCTCGGCGGCCGCCGAGCAGCTCGAAGAGGTGGCCCGGGGAGACGATCAGCGGCATCTGCATGAGAAGTGTGAGACACTGGAGCGAGAGATTCAAAATCTCATGAGGGACCTCGAAGCGTTCGTGGGAACATGAAGAGGCAGGCACATCCGCCTGGGAGGCGCCGATGAAGGGCTCCAGAGGGGAGGAACAGCAGTTCCGCGTACTGGTGGCCGATGACGTCAAGGTCATCGCTCAGTCCATCAGCTGGACGCTCGAAGAGGCCGGCTACGAAACCGCTGTCGCCCGTGACGGCGAGGAGTGCCTGAAGCTCGCCAGATCCTTCGACCCTCACGTGGTCATCCTCGATCTGATGATGCCCAAGATCCACGGCATCGAGGTGCTCCGGCGGCTCAAGGCGGACGACTGGACCCGGCACATCGCCGTGATCGTGTGCACGGTCAAGGGCTTCCGCACCGAGATCGGCAGAGCGAAGCAGCTGGGCGTCGCGGACCTGATCATCAAGCCGTTCGAGCCGGAGGATCTGGTGGCCAAGGTCGAGAAGGCTCGCTCGGCGCGGCCGGCCGGCGCCATGGACACCGCCAAGTTCCTGCTCCATCGTGACACCGGCGTCGGCAAATCGAGTTACCGCCCGGAGCTCGACGCTGCCGGCGGATTCTTCCAGCTCTGGGGAACGCGCGGATCGATCCCCATCTCGGGCCCGCAGTTCATGCGTCACGGCGGCAATACCTCGTGCATGACCATCGAATACGGCGAGGATTTGATCATCCTCGACGCCGGCTCGGGGATCCGTGACCTCGGCCTGGCGCTGGCCGCCCAGGCACCGCGCAAGCTCCACCTGTTCATCACCCACACCCATTGGGACCATATTCAGGGCTTCCCCTTCTTCGCGCCGGCTTTCATCCCCGGCTTCGAGATCACGATCTACGGCGGCAGGGGCTTCAACAAGAACCTCGAGGCCTTGTTCAGGGGGCAGTTCGACCCGGACTACTTCCCCATCCAGATGGAGAACATGGAGGCCAAGCTGGAGTTCGTGTACCTGGGCGACGACCCTGTCCGCATCGGCGACGTCGAGGTCTCGTGGGAGTTCACCCAGCACCCGGGAGCGACCCTGGGTTACAAGATCGCGCTGCCGGGGAAGAACATCGCCTACGTGCCCGACAACGAGATCTTCCAGGGCTACATGGGGCAGCCGGAGCTGATCCCCCAGGACCCGGAGCTGCTGTCGCTCTACCAGCCGATGATCGACTTCCTGACCGGCGTCGACGTCCTGGTCCACGAGGCCCAGTACACTCCGGAAGAGTACGGTCAGACCGTCCACTACGGGCACTCCTCGGTTCCCAACGCCTGTTTCCTGGCCAAGATCACGGGGGTCGCGCGCTGGATCGTGATCCATCACGATCCGGGGCACAGTGACGATTTCCTGCGCGAAAAGCTCAACCTCACCCGGCAGCTCCTGGCCGGACTCGACCATCCCATTCACGTGACCAACGGTTACGACGGGTTGATCGAGTACCTCTGAGGCCCATCCGACCGGACGGTCGGTATCAGGTTTTTCGAACCCCGATTCCAGGGTTTCCCCGATAGACGCTCCTGCGGGGAGAGAGCAGAATGGGGATCTCATGGCAGCCCCGGCGATTCAGCAGCGAGAGCGCAGGAGACATCATCGCTACGACGTCCGCGACGTCCGCGGGACGTTGGTTTTTCCGATGCGGGTCAAGGTGCTCAACATGAGCCTCACGGGCCTGGCGATCGAGTCGGCGAAGGCGCTCGAGATCGGTCGGAGATACGATCTCAAGCTGCAGGATGATCGGGAGACGATCCAAATCAGCGTCGACGTTCAGTGGTGTCACCTGGTGCGCACCGAGCGCTCGGGCATCGGCGAGGTGCCAGCCGTCTATCAGGCCGGCCTCGATTTCAGGCACGTGCTCAGCGAACAGGCCAGCGAGCTGTTGTCCTTCCTCGAGCACCACGTTGTGGTCGACGTCGAGCGCCGTGTCTTCGGCCGCTTCAAGATGGCGCTCGAAGAACCGATCGGGCTCGACGAGCACCACGATTTCCTGGTTCGAGAGCTCAGCTACTCCGGCATGCTGATCGAGACGGATCTCATGCCCCGGGTCGGCGATGCCTTCGATCTGGAAGTACATCCCTCCGGCCGCAAGCTGAGCACTCGTGGCAAGGTGGTGCACGCCGAGCCACTGGATCACAAGCCCGGTTGCCGTGCCGGGATCGAGTTCGAAGGTATGGCTCCCGAGACCCGCAGCGCCCTCGAGCAGGTGATCGAGGGTTTCCTCGAGTAAACGGGGCTCGCCGAGCCGGAACGGCCGGCGGAGGCGGTGATGGTAAGCCGCCGGTGCTCGAGGTCCGGAAAGGTAACGGCGTCGACGAGCCGGTGCTGTTCTCGGTCGACGGGCCGCGGGGGATGATGTAGTCCCGGGGCCCGAGGCCGAGCTCGCGGGCGAAGACTGTGGAGAGGTTCTTGTCCCGGCTGCCGCAGCGCTGCCGCAGCGCTTCCACGGTGATGTCCGGGTTGAGCAGGTCCTCCTCGATCTCCCTCAGGAGCCTCGACACCCATTCCGACTTGACTCGGCGGCGGTCGGCGCGGATGCACGCGAGCGTCTCCTCGGCTTCGCGGGTGCACAGGGCATGGGCCTCGTCTCGGAACACGGTGGGGCAAAGGTTACATGGTGGCGTCGGTGGGCTGGGTGTCGGGATCGTCCGATGCTCGCGCGTCGACCTCCTCGTCGCTCATCTCGCGCAGCAGAGCCCGGGCGGTGAGATCCTTGGTCGGGATCGAGACTCGCTTGGCCGGATCCCACTCGAATCGCATGGCTGTATCTTAGCAGAGAGTAGGATCTCTGAGGGGGCATGCATCACCGGTGCCTTGGGCCTTCTTGCTGGTCTCCTCGTCGGGTTCAAGGATGAGGTTGCCGCGATCTTGTCTCGCGCAAAGCGCAACGTTTCCGGAATCTGGATTGGCAGAGCCTTCGACATCGAGGTCCCGGAACATCTCAAGTATGAGATCATTCTCAGTTACGACTTCGGCCACCATCGCGTGCCAGGTACAGTCAAGCCGTGGGATATGAGGTGCGGACCATGAGGTTTCGTCCAAGTCGGACAGCCGTCCACTACTTCGCGGCTACTTCCACCGTGCCTCTTGCCACCGTGTGCAGCCACCTTCAGCGTGCCTTCGCCACATCGCAGTTCGAGTTTGATTCCCATGCGCACTGGGAGTACGGTAGGGCGTCGTCGGAAGAACTTGCCTTCAACATCACCCGTTGTTCGGACAGCGAGACGATTGAGAAGTGGATCGAGGGCACTCCGAGCGGAGTCAACTACCAAGCCATTATCTGGTGTCCAGAATGGGGAGGCGAGGGGGTCCCCGCACGGTTGGAGGAGGAGCTTGGAGCGGCTTTCGGAGGCAGGGCTGAGCACTTCTTGAGCTCATCCGGGTCGGGCTCGACTGAAGCACCGGACAAACTCGCTTCGCTCTCGGATGATCCACCCTCCGGTTTCTCGCTGCCCTTAACATGGTTCATCGCAGTCGGCCTTGCCGCCGTCGGCGTTATCGTCTTTCGGTCATGCTCTGCGTAGAAGAGCGCGCCACCCACCCGTGGTGCCTGTGATCATGATCACTCGCAGCACCTCGGTGGAGGCGGCGGTGCGGTGCATGAAGCACGGCGCCGCCGACTACATCACCAAGCCTCTGGACTTCGATCGCGTTCGTTCCCGTCGACGAGACACCGATCGACGAGGAGACCCGCCGCCGGCTGGAGGCGCTGGGGTACCTCGACGGATCTGAGTAGAAGGCTGGCCGAACCGTCCGGGCTGCCCGCGGTCTGGCTGCTCGAACGCAGCCTCGATCTCCGCCTCTTGCCGCTGTGATCTCGTTTTGCCAGGGGACCGGCGGGCGCGAGCCGTCCCCCCGAAGGGGGGCAAACGAAATACGGCCTTTCTCGCCGCCGGCTAACCCTTTTCGGCCGCCTGGTACCTCAGTACTGTCGAGTAGGGGCCGCCAGAACGCTGTCGGGCTGGGTCGTCAGATGAAGCGACGATGGAAAGTCAACGCCTACTAGGGCTATCGTGCCGGACGCCGCCTGAACCGGCCTTCTCCCGTGGCACCGCGGCGCCGCGATCGGGTAGCCTTGGGCCGAAAGAGCGAGAGGGACATCGAGTTGGGGCCTCGATGATCGGACAGAGAATCGACCATTACCGGATCCTCGATCAAATCGGCAGCGGCAGCATGGGCGTGCTTTACCGCGCCCAGGATACGCGGCTCGAGCGCACCGTGGCGCTCAAGTTCCTGCCGCTGGAGCTGACCGGTAATCCGGCCGCGAAGGAGCGTTTCCTGCGTGAAGCGAGGGCGGCCTCGCGGCTCGATCATCCCAACATCTGTACCGTTCACGAGATCCGCGAGTCCGACGACGGTCGGCTGTACATCGTCATGGCCCACTACCGGGGCGAGACGCTGAAGGAGCGGATCGAGCGCGGCCCCCTGGCTGTCGACGAGGCGGTCACGATCGCCGAGCAGATCGCCCGCGGTCTGGCTGAAGCGCACGCGGCGGACATCATTCATCGCGACATCAAGCCCGCCAACGTGCTGCTGCTCGAAGACGACAGCAGCGCCACGGGGCTGATCAAGATCCTGGACTTCGGCCTCGCCAAGGTCGGGGGAGACGCAACGCTCACCCGGGCCGGCTCGTCGCTCGGGACGCCGATGTACATGGCGCCGGAGCAGATTCGCGGCGCCGTTGATCGCCGTTGCGACCTGTGGTCTCTGGGCGTGATGCTTTACGAGATGCTCGTCGGCACAAGGCCGTTCACCGGCGAGTACGCGCCGGCGGTGATCTTCTCGATCCTCGAGAGCGAACCGGAATCGCTCGAAGTCGTTCGTCCGGACGTACCCTCGTGGCTGGCGCTCCTGGTGGGTCGCCTGCTGGTCAAGGATCCGTCGCGGCGAATCGCCCAGGCCGAGGAGGTTGTGGGCGTCCTGGCCATGTCCGCCGAGACATCTGGCTCAGGGCAGGGCTGGCCGGCGTCCGGATCCGCGACGGCGGTCGATCGTCGGGTGTCGGGTCAGTCGCTGGCGCGCCAGCCGGTGGGCGCGTGGCGGCGCCCCAGCCCCGCTGTTTTGATCTCGGTGGCCCTCTTGTTGATCGTTCTCGGTTGGGCATGGTTGAGCCGCGGAGAGCGGTCGCCGGTCCGAACGCCCGACATGCGTCAGGACGCTCCCCCGGTGATCGCCGTGCTGCCCTTCGACGACCTGTCGGGCGATCCCGACCAGGCGTTCTTCGCCGACGGCATGACCGAGGCTCTGATCACCGATCTGGCGAAGGTTTCCGGCCTCCGGGTGATCTCGCGTGCTTCGGCGATGAGCTACAAAGGCACCGCCACGCCGCTGCCGCGGATCGCTCGCGAGCTGCGCGTCGACTACCTGCTCCAGGGCTCGGTTCTGCGCGCCGAGGATCAAGTGCGCATCTCGACCCAGCTGGTCGACGGCGAGCGCGATGAGGTGGAGTGGTCGGAGAGCTACGAGCGGCCGCTCCGGGGGATCCTGGCGCTGCAGCGCGAGGTGGCGCGCGCCGTGGTCGAGCAGGTCGAAGTGCGGCTGACGCCGCGCGAGGAGAGCGCTCTGGCCGTGGCCGCCGAAATCGACCCGGCGGCGCTCGATCTCTACCTGCGCGCCCGGGCCGCCTGGAACGAGCGCACCACGCCGGCGATCCGGCGTGGCATCGGCCTGTTCGAACAGGCGCTGGCGATCGAGCCGGGATACGCCCTGGCGCACGTCGGCCTCGCCGAGTCGTACCAGATCCTCGGCGACATGCCGTTCTACGACCTGCCGGTGCGCGAGGCCGACGAGGCAGCCCAGGTCCATGCCCGCCGCGCGCTCGAGATCGACCCCAGCCTCGGAGAGGCCTACGTCACTCTGGCGATGGTCGACTACCACCGGTGGGACTGGCGGACCTCCGAGCAGAAATTCGAGCGCGCCCTCGAGCTGGCCCCGAGCTACGCCACCGCTTCTCAGTGGTACGGCGAGACGCTGCTGCCCCAGAAGCGTTGGGACGAAGCCCTGCGAGCCTTCCGGCGCGCGGAGCTCCTCGACCCGCTGTCGCCGATCATCAAGGGGCAGGTCGGTCGCATGTTGATCGGCCGGCGCCGCTTCCCGGAGGCCGAGCGCTACTTCCGCGACCTGACGGTGGAGAATCCAGGCTTCTGGCTCAACTATTACGGGCTGGCCACCGCGCTGCAGCAGCTCGGAGAACAGCGCCAGGCGTTGGCGGCGATCGCGAAGGCCCGCCAGCTTTCGGGCGGCAGCGACTTCGCGCGCCTCGTGGACGCCATAATTCGGGCGTCGGCCGGCGACCGCGCGCCTGCAATCGCGCTGATCGAGGAGCTCGGCTCGGACGATTCGCACCACCTGCCGCCGTCGATGATCGCCAGCCTGGCGGTCGCCGTCGGCGATTCGGAGCGTGCCCTCGTCGAGCTCGAGCGCGGCGTGGCGCAGGGAGATCCGTCGTTGCCGTTCATCAACCACGATCCGCTCTTCGATCCCCTGCGAGACGAGCCGCGGTTTCGGCAGGTCCTGCGCGCGATCGGGCTCGAGCCCACGCCGGAACGTCAGTGAGCCGGTAGCGGTAGGGCGAAGTAGAAGGTGCTGCCCTCACCTTCGCCCTCGGACTCGACCCACACCCGCCCGCCGTGGATGGCGGCGATTCGCTCGGCCAGGGTCAGGCCGATGCCGGTGCCGCCGGTGTCCGAGGCAAGCTGGTCGAACAGGCCGAAGATCTTGGTGTGGAAGCGCGGGTCGATGCCGATGCCGTTGTCACGGACGCGGCAGACGGTCTCGTCACCGTTCACCTCCGCGCCCACCTCGACCTTTGGGTCGTCGACTCCGGCGGTGAACTTGACGGCGTTCTCCACCAGATGCTGCATCGCCTGGAGCAGCCGGAACCGGTCCCCGACCACGGTGGGCAGATCGGGCGCGATCTCGATCTCGACGCCGTGATCCGGGCGCTCCGCCGCGACGCGGGTCGCGGCCTCCTCGGCCAGCACGGTCCATCCCACCTCCTCGGGAGGGTTGACCATGCGGCCGATGCGAGACAGCTCGAGGAGGTCCTCGAGCAGCCCCTTCATGACATCGACCGCACCGCGGATCCGGTCGGCGTCGCGCTTCGTCCGCTCGACGTCGCCGGCGGCCGCGTCCTGCTCGAGCAGGCCGAGAAAGCCCTGGATGGTGATCAGCGGGCTCTTGAGGTCATGGGAGACGGTGTAGACGAAACGATCCATTTCTTCGTCTTTGGTCGCCATCTCCGCGCCCTTGGCCTCGAGCGCTCGCGCCAGCCGGTCGCGCTCCTCGATGGCTTTGGCGAGGTCGGCGGCAGCAGCGTCGGCGCCCGAGGTCCGGTCTTCGGCGCTGCGCAACGCTTCGGCGAACCGTTGCCGCTCGGCACGTAGGCGCCCGAGAAGCGTGAGAGCCCACGCCAGCGCGACGAGTGCTACCAGAATCGAGAGAATGAGGGTCCAGCTCATGTCGGTTTGCCGGCGTGTCGCCCCACCCATCACGACCTCGCAAGCGGCGAATCTCCGGCGCCCCGACCGACCAGGCAAGTCCGTCGCCAGATGGGCGTCGGTGCGGAGCTCAGGTCTCTTGGACCATACAGATTTAGTCTATAGAGATTATCAACTGTCGTCCACGTAGGTTAACACAGCGTCACGGCGCTAGGGAACGAAGCGATAGCCGACCCCACGCACGCTGTGGATGTGCCGTGGCCGCCAGGAATTCTCCTCGAAGGCCTTGCGCAAGGAGACGATGACGTTGTCGACCACCCGGGTGTTGGGATGATTGGGCAGCTCCCACACTTTGTCGAGCAGCTCGCGCCGGGTGATGACCTGATTGGGCTTCTCGGCGAACACCCGGATGACCGCGATCTCCTTGCGCGAAAGCTCCACCTGCCCGTCACGTGTCTGGGCCTGCCAGGTCTTGAAGTCCACCCAGAAGGGACCGAAGGTGAACCGGGAGCCGGTGTCGTCCGGTTCGGCGCCCGGGCTGCCGGTCGCGTCGGTCTGGGCGCTGCTCCGGGCCCACTCGGCTCGGCGCAGCAGCCCCTCGGCCCGGGCCAGGAACTCCGCCAGGTCGAACGGCTTGACCATGTAATCGTCAGCGCCGGTCTTGAGGCCGTAGACGACGTCGTCGGGCTGGTCGCGGGCGGTCAGGATGAGGATGGCGGTGAAGTTGCCGTCCCGGCGCAGGCGCTGGCAGACCTCGAAACCGTCGACCTTGGGCAGCGCCACGTCGAGCACGATGAGGTCATAGTGGCCCGCGCCCGCTTTCTCGAGAGCCACCTCGCCGTCCAGCGCCAGGTCGACCTCGTGGCCTTTGCGTTCGAGGTTGAACACCAACCCATGGGCGATCGCCTCCTCGTCTTCGACCACGAGGATCCGGTGGCCCGAATCCGCACTCATCGTGACCAGGCTCCCACTGTCTCGGGCCGCGGCCGGATGATTCGCGGCAGCCGGATCTCGAAACGGGTGCCAGGCTCCTCGTCGGTGGACAGCGCGCGGATCGTTCCCCGCATGTCCTCCACCAGGCCGCGGACGATGGAGAGCCCCAGACCCGTGCCGCGGCGCCGGTTACCGATCTCGCGGCTCAGCCTGTAGAAGCGGTCGAAGATCTTCGGCAGCTCGCGTTTGGGAATGCCAATGCCGTCGTCCGCGACGATGATCTCGGCCTCGGAGCCGCCGTCGCGAACCTGACAGCGGATCTTCCCCCCTTCGGGAGTGAAGCGCAGTGCGTTGTCGATCAGGTTGTCCATGATGTGCTGCAGAGCGTCGATCGAGGCCATCACCGTCGAACGGGTGTCGACCTCGAAGCTGAGCTCGGTCTGCCGCAGGTCGAAACGTGCCTCGGTCGTCTCCCGATACTCCTCGAAGAAGGCGCTCAAGTCGACCGGCCGCAGATCGCCGGAGGCCCTGCCCGAGAGGATGCGGCCGGACTCCAGCAGGTTGTCGACCAGGGTGCCGACGCGTTCGGCTTCGCGCACGATGAAACTGGTGAAGCGCTGCTGGTCGGAGCGGTCGAGGTCGTCTTGCTGCAGGGTCTGGGCGTGGAGCTTGATGGCGGCGACCGGAGATTTGAGCTCATGGCTGATGTTGGTCAGGAACTCGTCCTGCTTGCGCGCGTAGCGCCGCCCCGAGATGGTGACGGCGAGCAGGGTAGTCAGCGCGACGAAGACCAGAAAGAAGAGGCCGGCGCCGCTGGTGGTGACGAACCAGTGGAACTGGTTCCACTCGAAGCCGAGCTTCGACACCAGCTCGTTGATCTCGACGTCGAAGCGTTGCACCACAACCACCCAGAAGACCAGCAGCGCCGTGGTGACGGCGATGGCCGTGACGTAGATCAGGTAGATGACGAGGGCGTGCGGGGTGAAGCGTCGAATCATCGGCGCGCTCATCCTACCGTAATCGCCCGCTGACCGGTTTCCTGACAATTCCGTGACACTTCAGGTGGATCCGTGACACTTGCAACCGAATCCTGACACCGCCACCGTCGTACTCTCGGCATAATGATCGCGGCGGGTCCCCGCGGGTGCGAGAAGCGGCGCGGTCATCCGCCGCCGAGCCAAGGCGGTAAACCGGTACAATCGGGCGACCACGCATCAGACAGGTCTGTACAAGCAAACAGCTATTGCGGACCAGGACAACCCGAGACGGTGACCGGCTGGCTTCGAGCCGACGATTGTCGTCGCCTCGTCCGGAGGTAGAGCCTTGGCGATCAGAACCATCATTGTCGACGACGAGCCGCTGGCGCGCGAGAAGCTTCGTGGCTTTCTGGAAAAAGAGGCGGATGTCGAGATCATCGGCGAGAGCCGCGACGGGCGCGAGGCCCTGGAGACGATCGAAAGAGAGAACCCCGATTTGGTGTTTCTCGACGTCCAGATGCCCGAAATGGATGGCTTCGAGGTGCTCGAGAACCTCGAGCCGGATCGGTTGCCCACCGTGATCTTCGTCACCGCCTACGACCAATACGCACTCAAGGCGTTCGACGTCCACGCCATCGATTACCTGTTGAAGCCGTTCGACCGCGCGCGGCTCACCGACGCTCTGAGCCGGGCTCGGTCCGAGTTCGAGCGCCAGCAGGTAGGCGACGTCAAGAGCCAGCTGCTGGCGCTGCTCCAGGACGTCGAGTCCCGGCGTTCGAAGTATCCGGCGCGGCTGGTCATCAAGACCTCCGGCCGGGTGGTGTTCATGAAGGTCGACGAAATCGACTGGGTCGACGCCGCCGGCAACTACGTGCGCATCCATGCCGCCGACGATTCGCACCTGCTGCGCGAGACCATGGGCCGGCTCGAGAAGCGGCTCGACCCCGAGAAGTTTCTCCGCATCCATCGCTCGACGATCGTCAACATGGAGCGCATCCGCGAGCTGCAGCAGCAGTTCCACGGCGACTATCTCGTGGTGCTCAAGAACGGCCAGCGCCTGACCTTGAGCCGCAGCTATCGCGACCGGATCCAGGAGCTGCTGGATCGGTCCTCGTGAAGACCGCGAAGAAGTATTGCGCAGAAGCAGAAGTAACGATGACCCTCGCCGAGCCACCAGTGGTCGAACCAACCACCTCCGAGACCGACACGGTCGAGCGCGATCGCAAGCTGGAGCACATCCAGCTGGCGCTCGAGGAGCGCATGCAGCAGGAGAGCCGGTTCTTCGACCGCTACGCCTTCGTCCACGAGGCGCTGCCCGAGCTCGACATGGCGGAAGTCGACCTGACGACGGAGTTTCTCGGCAAGCCGCTGGCGTCGCCGCTGCTGGTCTCGTGCATGACCGGAGGCACCGACAGCGCGTCCGCGATCAATCGCAACCTGGCCATCGCCGCCGAGCGGGCGGGGATCGCGCTGGGCGTCGGCTCCCAGCGCAAGGCTCTCGAAGACCCGGAGACCGCCGCCACCTTCTCGGTGCGCGATCTGGCGCCGACGATACCGCTGTTGGGGAACCTCGGTGCGGTGCAGCTCAACTACGGCTTCGGTCTCGACGAGTGCCGGCGGGCGGTGGAGATGATCGCCGCCGACGCGCTCGCGCTGCATCTCAACCCGCTCCAGGAGGCAATCCAGCCCGAGGGCCAGTGCGATTTCTCGGCGCTGCTGCCGAAGATCGGCGAGGTCGTCGACCGGCTCGGCGTACCGGTGGTGGTCAAGGAGATCGGCTGCGGCATCTCCGGCGCCACGGCACGCCGGCTGGCCGATGTGGGGGTGCGCATCGTCGATTCCGCCGGCCTCGGCGGCACCAGCTGGGCGCGCATCGAGGCGGCCCGGGCCTCGGACCTCGAAATCGGCGAGCTGTTCGCCGACTGGGGCGTGCCGACCACCGACTCGATCCGGCAGCTTGCGGCGATCGACGGCCTCACCGTCATCGGCTCGGGCGGCGTGCGCTCGGGGCTGGACGTCGCCAAGGCCATTGCCATGGGTGCCGATCTCGTGGGGCTGGCGCAGCCGTTCCTGGAAGCGGCGATGGAATCCGCCGAGAAGGTCTACGAACGTATCGCCCGCGTCACGCAGGAGCTCCGGATCGCGATGTTCTGCGTCGGCGCACGCACACTCGAAGAGTTGCGCGACGGCAAGCTGGTCGAGCGACGATGAACGACAGAACGCGACCTGATGACGAGACAAAAAACACGGGTGGAACACCATGAGTGACCCTGGATCCGCGATCTCCCTGCAATCCCTGTCCTCGGAGGCCGTCACCGCTCAGCAGGAGCGCGAGGCGCTGATCGAGGCGCTGGCCACTGGACAGTTGCGTTTCCATCAACTCCCGGCGTACCTCTCGGGTCGCGAGAAAGCCGAGGTGCGGCGTCTGGCGCTCGAGAAGCGCAGCGGCGCCAGCCTGGAGAACACCGGCCGCTACACCTTCGACGCCGAGCGCGCCTCGCGCCAGAATTGCGAGAATCTGATCGGCGTCGCCCAGGTTCCCGTGGGGGTCATCGGCCCCCTGCGCCTCGACGGCGAGTACGTGCACGACGAGGAGCTCTTCGTGCCGCTGGCGACCACCGAGGGCGCCCTGATCGCCAGCACCAATCGCGGCTGCCGCGCGCTGCGCGAATCCGGCGGCGCGGTGGTCCGCGTCGACGACGTGGGCATCACCCGCGCGCCCGTCTTTCGCACCTCCGGCATCCGGCAGACCCGCGAGCTGATCGCCTGGCTCGAGGCCAACGAGGACGAGATCCGGCGCCGGGCCGAGGCCGGGTCGAGGTTCCTGAAGCTGGTCGAGATCCGGCCGTCGGCGATGGGCACCACGGTGTTCATCCGCTTCAGGTTCAACTCGGGCGACGCCATGGGCATGAACATGGCCACCATCGCCTGCGAACGGGTGGTGGAGGAGTTCATCGAGCCCGAGACCGGCGTCGAGTGCGTGTCGCTGTCGGGCAACTTCTGCGTCGACAAGAAGCCCTCGGCGGTGAACTTCCAGGAAGGCCGCGGCAAGCGCATCTTCGCCGAGGTTCAACTCGACAAGCATGTGCTCGAGAAGGTGCTCAAGACCAGCGCGCGGGCGCTGGTCGAGGTGCAGTACCGCAAGAACCTGCTGGGCTCGATCGCCGCCGGGTCGATGGGCTTCAACGCCCACTTCGCCAACATCCTGGCGTCGTTCTTCATCGCCACGGGTCAAGACCCGGCACAGGTTGGGGAGAGCTCGGTGGGGGTCACCTGCATCGAGCCGCGCGGCCCGGAAGGCATCGTGATGTCGGTCTACCTGCCGGACGTCCCGCTGGCCGCGATCGGCGGCGGCACGGGCCTCGAGACGCAGCGCGAGGCCTTGGCGCTGCTCGGCATCGAGCCCGACGCCGAGCGCCCCGGCGCCGCGGTGATGCGCCTGGCGGAGATCCTCGGCGCCACCGTGCTGGCCGGCGAGCTGTCGTTGATGGCGGCCCTGACCTCCCGCGACCTGGCCCGTGCACACGAGCAGCTCGGGCGCAGTCGGGCGACGAGCTGAGCTCATCCGCAGTTGAAGGCCTGGGTGGCACTGGCGGCTTGCCCGCCAGTGTCTGCTCGGCCGATGAAGAGCACTGGTGGACAAGCCACCAGTGGCACCCGAGCGCCGGGATCTCCGATAGACTCTCGCGTCTTCCGGAGGAATCGACATGACGACTTGCGCCCGCATCATCGTGTCCCTCACCCTCCGCGATCCCAAGCCCGAGCAGCTGCTCGAGGAATCCGAGCGCGAGAAGAAGAAGCCCGAGCCCCACGTCATCGATCGGCTGCAGTTCAAGCGCGACTACCAGGGATACCTGGATCGCCGCCGGAGCCATCTCTACGTCCTCGAGAAGATCACGACACCGACGCTGGTGATGTGCGGCGCGCTCGATTGGAACGTGCCGGTGCTCAACTCCGAGCAGCTCTACCAGGCCCTCCGTCGCCTCGGCCGCACCACCCAGCTGGTGGTCTATCCCGGCGAGCACCACGGCATTCGCAAACCGAGCTTCCAGAAGGACCGCTTCCAGCGTTATCTCGACTGGTACGGCCGGCACGTCAAGGGGGAGGCGCCGGCCACCGACGCACCGGCGCACGCTCCGGCCGACGAAACGGCGGAGGCCGAGGGCGGGCAAGGCCACCGGTGACCGGGCAGCGCCGCAGCGTTACCGTCTCCGCTCCCGGCAAGACCATCCTCATGGGGGAGCACGCCGCGGTCTACGGCCGGCCGGCGCTGGTGGCGGCGGTGGATCGCCGGCTCTACGCGGAGCTGCGCGAGACATCCGGGGACGGCGTGCGGCTGGAGCTGCCGGAAGTCTTTGTCTCCGAGACGTTGGGATGGGATCAGGTCCACGAGTACACGCGCGCCGCGCGGCGTCGCTGGGGCGACTACGAGCGCGAGCCCGAGCCCGAGACGTTTCGCCGCCTGCGTGGCGACGATCCCGCACACCTGGTCAAGGTGGCGCTGGGCGAGGCGGCGGCGTTCCTGGGTGAGGACGGTTCGCCCGGCGTCGGGCTGCGGCTGCGTTCGGAGATCCCGATCGGCTCCGGCTTCGGCAGCTCGGCTGCAGCTGCCGCGGCGATCATCCAAGGCTACCTGAGCCTGCGGGGAGCGTCGGTGACGACGACCGACCTCGAACGCGTCTGCCTCGAGATCGAACGCCGGCAGCACGGTTCGCCATCCGGGATCGACACCGCGACGGTGATCCACGGCGGCCTGGTCTGGGCGGTGCGCGACGCAACGGGCAAGTTCTCGGCGACGCCGGTCACGATCGATTCGTCGACTCTCGACCGCGTCCGCGTGTTCCACACCGGCACGCCGGCCGAGTCGACGGGCGAGGTGGTGGCCGCGGTGCGCGCTCGCCGCGACGCGGACACGGAAGCGTTCGAGCGCCTGCTCGACCGCATGGAGGCGGCGACCCGCGAGCTGCGTCGCCGGCTCGAGACACCTGGGGCCGCGGGCGACGCCCTGATCCGACCGGCCCGCGAATTCGAGTCGTGTCTGGAGGAGGTGGGCGTGGTGCCGCCGCGGGTGCGGGAGATCGTCCGCCGGGTGGAAGCGGGCGGCGGCGCGGCCAAGATCTCCGGCGCCGGAGCGCTCAGCGATCCCGGCGCGGGCTCGCTTCTCGTCTTTCATCCAGAACCGCAAGAGATCGACGCCTGGCGCTTTCTCGACGGCTGCGAGCGGCTCGACCTGTGTCTGGGTGCCGAGGGGGTGCGGGTGGAGAACAGTAAGTGATGGCCGCAGCAAGCCGACTACAAAGGTTGGACTCGTCACATGTACTTACACGTGACAACTACAGGTTCTGCGCTCGTCGCATGAATCTATAGAGAACGTTTGCAGCTTCCGACCGGGTGCGCCTGCATCTCGACTTCCTGCGCGACTGGTTCGGGCAGGACCCCCTTTCCATTCAGCGGCGTTCGCTCTGGAAGCGCGCTTCTGTACTCATGGGCGGACTCTGAGATACACTTGTAGCCGTAAGTCTGAGTCTTCCGACGGAGAGTCGGCGGTTCGGAATCTCATGATAGAGGCGAGCGAAAGAAAAGGCATAGGATGACATACGACGTTCTGGTCGAGAACGAGCAGGAGCGCAGCTACACCGCGACCCTCCTCGGCTGGCCCAAGTTGAGCGTCTCCGGCGCTACCCGAGAGGAAGCCCTTGGAAAGCTTCGGGCGACCCTCGAGCGGCGGCTGGCAAAGGCTGAGATCGTTTCGATCGAAGTAGATTCTCCCGATCAGCCGAACCCCTGGCTTCGGCTCTCTGGCGTCTACCGGGACCACCCGCTGTTCGAGGAGCTTCTCGGGGAGATGGAGGCTGATCGCCGCGATCTCGATGCCGAAGCGACTCCGTGAGCCTCTACGTCCTGGATACCGATCACGTTACGCTGCACCAGCGAGATCACTCGACGCTCCACAGTCGGATGGCAGCCCTGAGGCCACGGGATCTCGCTGTGACGATAGTGACGGTCGAGGAGCAGTTACGTGGCTGGCTGAAGCTGATTCGGCGAGCGACCTCTCGAGAGCGCCAGGTTGCAGCCTATCGAGGTCTGCGAATCGCACTGGAGTACTTCAGCAGTGTTCCACTGCTCGACTTCGATCCGGTGGCAGCGGTCCGGTTCGAGGAGCTTCGCGAACAGAAGATCCGAATCGGGACCCGCGATCTGAGGATCGCGGCGACTGTCTTGGCAGTGAAGGGCATTCTGCTGACCCGCAACCAGCGTGACTTCGATCGGGTCCCAGGCCTTGCGATCGAGGATTGGTCGACTGCATCTACCTGACCGGCGAGGCGATCGTCTTTGATGTCCAACAAAGCCACCATCCGCTGCCCGTCGAACATCGCCTTCATCAAGTACTGGGGTGCGAGGGACCTGGCGCGCGCGATCCCGGTCAATCCCTCGATCTCGATGACGCTGCGCAGCTGCTTCAGCCGCTCGACGGTGGAGTGGCTCGACGAAGACGGCGAGCACGAGATCCGTTGGCGGGCCGCGGAAGGCGGGCTCGAGACGGCGCCACCCGCCTTCGCCGACCGGGTTCGCCGCCACCTCGACTTCCTGCGCGAGTGGTCGGGGCAGGGCGGGCGGTTCCGGGTCGCGACCGAGAACAGCTTCCCGTCTGCTGCCGGGCTGGCGTCTTCGGCCTCGGGGTTCTCGGCCCTGACGCTGGCCGTCCTCGGCGCCCTCGACCGCCAGGTGTCGCCGGCCGAGCAGTCGGCCCTGGCGCGGCTCAGCGGTTCGGGCTCGGCGTCGCGCTCGGTGATGGGAGGTTACGTGGAGTGGCCGGCAGAGGGCGAAGGCGAAGGCGGTTCCGAGTGCCACGCGCACCAGCTGGCTACCGCGGAGCACTGGGATTTGCGGAACGTCATCGCCGTGGTCGAGCGCGGGGCGAAGAAGACGTCCTCGCTCGACGGCCACCGCCGGGCGGAGACGAGTCCCTACTTCTGCACTCGCCAGGCGTGTCTGCCGGAGCGGCTAGAGGCCGTGCGCCGGGCGATCGAGGAGCGCGACTTCTTGCGGTTGGGCGAGGTAGTGGAGGCCGAGGCGATCGACCTGCACTGCGTGGCGATGACCTCGACCCCGGCGATCTTCTACTGGCGGCCCGCCACGCTTCTGGTGCTCGAAGCGGTGCGCGAGATGCGTGAGGACGGCGTCGCCGCCTACAGCACCATGGACGCCGGCGCCAACGTGCACGTCATCTGCACGCCGGAATCGGAGATCGAGGTGGCCGCGCGGCTCAGCCGGCTGGACCTCGATCTGTCCCTGATCCACGACGGTGTCGGCAACGGCCCGGTGGTCGAGCCCGAACACCTCTTCTAGGAGCCGGCATGACGGATCTCGTCATGGTCAAGCTCGGTGGCAGCCTGATCACCGACAAACGCGGTGAGTCGGCCGCCAGGGAGGACGTCATCGAGCGCCTCGGGCGGGAGATCGCGGCGGCGCTGCCGCGTATGTGGGAGAAGCTGGTCGTGGGTCATGGCAGCGGCTCCTTCGGCCACGCGGCGGCGGCGCGGCACGGCATCGGCCGCGGCCCGGTGGCGGCGGGCTCGGAGGCGGGGGTGAGCGAGACGGCGTATCAGGCGGCGCGGCTGCACGAGCTCGTGGTCGGCAGCCTGCGCGACGCGGACCTGGCGCCGTTCTCCTGGGCACCGTCGAGCGCGATGATCATGCGCTCCGGTCGCCCCGTGAAAGCGACGACCGAGCCGTTGGCCGAGGCCCTCGAACAAGGGCTGCTGCCGGTGACCTACGGCGACGTGGTGATGGACCGGGAGTGGGGCGCCGCGATTTGTTCCACGGAGCAGGCCCTGCGCACCCTCCATAGTCGCTTGAAGCGCCGCGGTTTTCGGGTGCGTCGCGCGCTCTGGCTCGGCGTCACCTCCGGCATCTACGACTCGGCGGGCGAGCCGGTCCCCCGGATCGATCGTGGCAACTTCTCGGAAGTGCGCCGCGGCATCGGCGCCGCTGAGGGTACCGACGTCACCGGTGGTATGATGCTGCGCCTCGAAACCGTCCGCTGGTTCCAGCGCCGCGGCGTCGAGTCCTGGATCGTCGACGGACGGGTGCCGGGGCTGCTCGAGGCCGGCCTGCTGGGCGAAGACCTGCCCGGGACCCGACTGCCGCCGGAGGCATGAAGCGTGGACGGAACCAGTACGTCCTCGGTGCCGAAGACCGTGGACCTTGCCGAGCGCCGCGAAATAGTGATCGTCGGCGCTGGGCCGTCCGGCAGCGCCGCCGCGGCACGGCTCGCGCTGCTCGGGCGGCAACCTCTGCTACTCGAAGCGAAACGGTTTCCGCGGGACAAGGTGTGCGGAGACGTTCTCCTGTCGGGAATCGAACCGCTCCTGGGCCTTATCGACACTTCATTCGACGATCTCGCCGTCGGCGCCCGCGTTCTCACCGGTTGCCGGTATTCCCTCGATGGTGGACACCGGATCGAAGGAAGATTTCGCGATGGTGCGGATCGAGTGCGACCCTGGCGCATTCTACCGAGGCGGCTCTTTGACCAGCGCCTGGCTCGGCATGCCGTCGCCTGTGGCGCTGAGCTCCGCGAGGAGCACCGGCTCCTGAATGTGTCTTGGGACGGCCTGGTCAATCGGCTCCGGGTCTCGACCACCGAGGGCAAGCAGTGGATCGAAAGCCCCTTGGTAATCGGCGCGGACGGTGCCAGCAGCCGAGTCGCACGCGATCGGGGCCTCCGGTCGGAATCGATGAAGATGAGTATCGGGCTGCGGACCTATGCGCCTTGGCAAGACCACGAGTCGGTCGTGGAGGTGGTGGCGCGGCGCGATTTGCTGCCAGGTTGCTGCTGGATCGTCCCGGAGCCCGGCGGCTGGGCGAACGTCGGCGTCGGAGTCTTGGCTCGTGATCGCCGCAAGCGGGGACTGAATCTTCGGACCGTCCTGGCGGATACTCTGGGCACCCGGGTCGACCTACAGGCGGCATCGAAACCAGTCGGTTGGCAGTTGCCGATGCGAAGCCGCCGTCATCGCGCCATGGGTGCCGGCGTGCTGCTGGCCGGTGACGCCGCTGGCTTCATCGATCCCTTCACAGGCCACGGAATCCACAATGCGATCGAGAGCGGTATTGCGGCCGCCGACGTCGCCGATGCTGCTCTGGCCACGGCCCCGGCCCAGCGTTGCCGGGTCCTCCAGTCCCATGAGCGTGCCTGGCGCGGCGCCTTTGCCGGCGAGCTGCGTCTGGGTCACTGGCTGCAGCGATTCAATGCCACCCCAGCTTTGCTCAAGGCCCTCGCGGCCTGGCTCGGGAGTCGCCCTCTCGCCCGCGATCGCTTCATGGGTCTGATCGGCCACGCAATCCCCAAACGGGAGGCGCTAACCTTCAGATTCCTGCGTGATCTATTGGCGCCGCGAGTTTGACCTGATGAGGAAACTCGCTTCGCGGATTCGATCAAGACATAGAGGATTCATGGCGCGCGGGCAGCTCGACCGTTTTGACGTCGATTTCCGAGAGTGGATGGTCGTTGGGCAGCAGCGTGGCGAAAGGGCTTCGCGATTGCGTCAGTAACACCATCTTCCGGCTGTCCATGACCAGGTAACGGAGAGCACGAAAGAGATCGACATCATAGCGGGTGATGCTGTCGAAGTGGACCAGCACCAAATAGAAAGACCGATCCCGGGCCTCCAGAACTCGCTCGAGGACAGCGAGGTCTTCGGGTTCCGCCGGTACCGGTGCTTTGGCGCCCAAACCTCGGAGAGTCTCGGCTACTAAACCACGGCGTGAAAACACCGCGGGTCTCTCCAGGTCAACGGTAGCAAGTCCTGACGTAATTCCCTCACATAGGGTGGCGATCAACTGCCGCCATGCGACGCCGAGGCCGGTCACCAAGCTCACCGACTGTCCTCGTTCGAGGAAGCGGTGGGCTTCGTCTCGGGCCGAGATCCAGACCGGGGCGAAAGTGCCCAGGCTGGCACCGCAGGCATCCATCAGTCGATTCCAGGGTTCAGGGTTGCTGTCGTCCCGCAAATCGACGGAGACGGTCCGGCAAATGGCATCGGGTAGCTCGCAGGCAGACCGTAATACAGGCACCGCTATTCCGTTGGTGATGGCTCTATCCATCTCGTGGACACAAAAGGAGCTTTCCAGATACTCCGGCGAGAGCACCAGGAGATGCTTGTCCGCCGAGTCCTGCACGGAATCCATCATGCCAATGACACTATGGCCCGCCTCGAAGCGCTCTCGGTCGATCAGCACCTCCGCGCCTCCGGCCCGCAGACAAGACACAAGCCGATTCCACACCCAATCGCCCTGCCTGTGGCTGTAGCTGATGAAAACGGTGTTAGGCATGTGGCCTCCTCGACTGCTGGGTGAACCATCTATCTCGCGAGTCATTTATCATGCTCGCTTTCGGAGCCAGCGGGTCATGAGAGGCACCCGTAGGCGCCAGGAGCCGCTCTCTTCGACGATTAGCAGACGCCGTCGGAGAGAACGAGCGACCTCTGCGCTGGCTGGGGGTGGCTGCGCTTGGCGTTGGCTGAAGGCTCGCAGATAGTTCCACTCCCCAGCCAAGGCTGACTCCCGCTCCAGCAACTCGCGCAAGACCACGTCGCCACGCGTCACAGCGCACTCCAGAGCATGCTCCAAGAGCTCGCGATCTGCCCGATCGCGGCCAGTGTCGTTGACCAAGTCGACCACGGTCTCGGCGGCGAGCTGCACCAGATGCGGCCAGCCGCCAGTCTCGGCATGAATGTATCCGATGCCGTTATCGCCCCAGAAACCCGGTTCGAATCCTGGGCGCGACGGGTCGCCCTTCGGCCACAAGGGGGAGTAGCGGAGAGGTTCGGTGAGAAGCAAGCGGGTCTCGGCAGGACTGAACATAGGCATCTCGACAGTACGGGCGCTTATCAGGTACGAAGTCCAGGGACTGTTCCGGAGCTCGTCGATACGGTGGCTGCCGGCAAAGGTCCAGATCAGCCGCCGGTGGCTCTGAATCGAGTCGCGGACCACGGCCAAGAGATCCTCGCTCAGGATGCCCTCCCCGATCTTGCGATCAAGATACTCGTACTCGTCGATGCCGAGCAGCAGGCGTAGCCCCTCGCAGTCGAGGTACGAATCCACCGTTGCGAGAAGCTCTTCGAGGCCGCGATGGTCCGTTGGTCGAGTTTTGGAGATGACACCCGGTGGCAGCACTGACTCGAGCGTATCGGCCAGGAGTGTGAGGAGATCTTCGAGGCTGGTAAAGGCCCTGGCTCGCTGCATAGTCAAGCCGACTATCCGCACTGACGGCGGCAGGAAGCCGCTCAGATTGCGGAGCAGGGTCGACTTTCCGAGCCGTCTCCGGCCGTAGATCACGAGCCCAGGACAGCCTGTGGCCAAGAGCGCTTGCCGTTCGAGCTCTCCGAAGACACCCTGGCGTGGCACGAATGCCTCCCGGTCGCGGTCCACCGGGTCGCCGGCACGAAACACCTGGCGAGTCGGTTCCCGCTCCAGGTGCCTGTGCACCTCGGCGAGTTGCTGCGTGGCAATCCGGAGCCAGGCCCGGGCAGCCCGGCGAAACTCGCTGGCGAGTGGCGGATGGAATCCCGCGATGCGTTGCTCGAAGGTCTCGATCTCCTTGACGAGAAGCGCTGTATAGGGTTCACGCAAGAACGGCCGGTCCAGAGTGTCGAGTCGCGCCTGGGCGCTAGTGATCTGATGCACTCGCTCGCGCAGCTCGCGCGTTTCGCTCAAGAAACCCTTCTTTCCTTCTGGCAGGCCGGCTATCGTGTCGTCGAGCCGGGCCAGGTCACCGAGGGCCGCAGCGTCGCGAGCAAGAAGCGTCGCGCGGGCGCGCAGTGCCAACTCGCGCTGGCCAGGCGCGTCGTCGATCAATCGGTCAATCTCGCGCTCGGCGGCTCGGCGGTTGTCTTCAGCGTAGGAGATCAGCAGTCGGTCCAGACCTTGGAAGGGTAAAAAGCAGCAATCGTCCCAAGTCGCGGGATGGCGACGGTACTCCGGCCCCCGAGGTTCGGGCCAAAAAAAGGTCATGTGAAGTGGAATGTAGTGTGGACGCAGGAATCCCACCACATACCCCAGCACGAAACCTAGGCCGGCGAGAAACCCGTCAAGAGGACCTCTCGCAAGGCCACCAGAAAGGACTCCGGCGAGCCAGACAGTGAGACCAATCACGATGCCAGCCGCTAGACCACTGCGGATACCGAACGCAAAAGCAAAAGTAACGCCGCCAACGAGACCGATAGTGATGCCTGCGCCAACGTCACCCAAGATGCCTATGCCAAGACCGCCGGCAAGACCCGATGTGAGGCCCACGGTGATGGAACCTATAAAGTCGAACGTCAGACCGAACGTCAGGCCGAACGCCAAGCCCCCAGCAAGGCCAAAGACCAAGCCGAGAGGCAGGCCGACAGTGAGGCCTCCGGTAAGGCCGAACGCGAGACCGAGGGCGGGCGCAAAAGCCAGTCCGATAACGAGGTCGAAGGCAAGAGCGAGAGCAAGGCCAAGGGCAAGACCGAAGCTAATGCCCAGAAATAGATGCAGCGAGTGAAAGAGCAGTCTTTCGCTGCTAGCCTGGAGGGCTTCGCTATCGAGTTCGGAGAGTCCGAAGAGCAACCAGCGTCCGAGAACGCAAAAACAAAATAGGTAGGGAGTTGCATGAAGATAGATCCTGAAGACTCCGAAGAGATGATCGGTGCGGCTCATCCCAGCCACAGATTCCCTAACGATCTTCGGCTTTCTGTGAAGCAGCCCCAGCCACCGCAGCGCTGTCTGGTGGCTGCGCCAGTCTAAGCGAATTCCATCAATAGGTAGAGGCGTCACAGCTAGTATTGTATGCTGTCTGGTGAGCTCCATCAATGGGAGTTCGGTAGAAGTGGGCATGCCAAGGCCCATTCTCCTCTGACATTCCGGGCCGGTCTCGATTGGTGGCGTGGATCCGAACGCGCCCGATCCCAAATGCAAAGATTTGCCAGGCGGTCCAGTTAACTAGATTGATACGTCGTAGCCAACCCTCTGCGCGGTCTCGCGGGCGATACGTTGTTTTTCCTCGAGGGTCAGGTGGTGATCGCCGACAATCGGGTCGTAATCGCAATCGATCAGCTTTTCGTTGAGCTTCCTGTAGATCGTGATGATGAGCTCCAAGATGAAAGCGCGATCCTGGGGCAACTGACCGTCGAGGGGTCGGAGAAGCTCGCGGCCTTGGTCGCAAGCATCCCAGGACCGTTGTACGACGGTCTGGACCAGAGCCTTCAGCGGCTCGCTGGCGTGGCCCCGTTCCATGTCGATACGCAGCGTCTCCTCGCTGATGCCGTGCGCAGCCATCTCAGCCTCTGCTAGGTATACCAGCCCTTCTGTACCGGTTGCCAGGTCTTGCGTCAGGTCTCGCAGAATGTGCCCCAGGTAGGCGAAGATTCCCAGCTGGCGGCCGCAGGCGATCAGATCGAAGCCCGGAGGTACATGGTACGGATCCGCTGGCGTCTTGCGATCGGCGACGATGAGGTAGAGATAGATGGTGGTGGGGGCGACGCTCGCGCCTTCCGCGTAGCGAAGAAAGTCCTCATAGGTCGCGAAACGCGCCGAATTCAGATCCTGATGCATGGCCGCGAAGAAGTTTGCCCACAAGCGAAATGGCACCGGAAAGTGTTGCATGGATCGAGTGACCGCGTGAATCAATTCCGACGCCTCGGGATTGGCACAGCGCACGATTTCCTCGGCTGTTGGTCTGCTGGCGTTGCGGGCGTGCTCGAGTGCCTCGTGCCACGCTCGAACGATAGAGTGTTCGCGCTCCCTGTCCGCGGCACCCAACTCCTGGCGCGAGGGGATATCGTCGATTCGGTCGTCGACGACTCGCATTACCGCGTAGAGTGCGCAGAAGGCACGGTAGCGTTCTGGATCGGCGAAAAAGCAGCTGGTGAGGTAGAGATTGTTGAGATCCTTTGCCGCGATCCGTTCAGCTGCTCCCCACGGGCCGGTCAAGGGTCCATGCGGCTGTTTCATCGTGCGCTGCGTCTTCGATTATGAGAAGATCTAAGGAAATAGTGCTGTTGCCTGCGTCTTGAGGAAAACAACAGATGGGACAATGTAGCTCGTTAGAATGAGGATCAGGTCTCTGGCACGGAATGCGAGTACCGGAAGTTTATCAACAGCGTCTTTGTACTTGATACTGTCCATCAATCTCCGTCTGCGTTCATCTGGATCGATTTCGGTCGACCCTATCAATGATTCGATGTTGTCGTGAGCCTCTTCGAGAAAGGACATCTTGTTCTTCTTTAGCTGTATATGCAGTACATACTGGGGGTACAAATAGAACAAGGCTACGATGGCGCCGTCACTCACCATAAGCGCTATGAGCGCGATGCCGCTAAAAAGCGCTGGGCTTCCGTTTTGGGTTTGTGGGAAGGAGAAGCTCAAGGTAGAAAGATAGAGCAAGAAACAGATATATGTGGCGAGTGCGATAGTCGTAAAAAGAAAGTGGTTGTAAGAGATCCGGTAAATCCAATATAGAGAAAAGGTTCTGCCCATGCCGTGCTTCTTGATCAGCGATGAAGTGGTTAGCGCTCCGGTCAGGCATGCGTGGGCTGTTCCGATGGAGAAAGCTGAAAGGCTGATCAGCGCCCAATAAGAAAGCAATGCGTAGATGCGTAGGTTGTTGGTCGGGTTGGAGGGCGTCGCGTAGGTATGATATATGTACAGGACGGGAGTGATCACCAGGAAAGCGAGCAGGCCGCCCGCGAGTTCTCTTCTCTTGGCAACTGATGCTTTTAAATGTTCGACAAAATCTCGTTTCAGGTCTGCTGGCGGTCGGCTGATCACATGAGTAAGGGGTGCCATGTCGTCGAGCACGCGATTGAGCCCGGCAATGGTTCCGGCCTGGCACATAAAGATTCCGCCGCCGGCGAGAGAGACCGCAAGAAAGGCCGCGGGCTGCGCGTCAGAGGCATAAAGCAGCAATAGCGTAAGCGCAGTCAAGGCAATGCTGAGCACTGCCCAGCCTCGCCCAAACCCGAGTGAGCTCAATCCCAACGCACGGATGGCCCGCACCGCCAGCGGGACGATGCCATTGTCTTCGAGGCGCCGAAGGATTGGTGCTTCTGGCATGGGTGCTGCGAATTCGGTGTCAGCAGCAGGAGAGGCTCTCATGAATTGCGAAGGGCAGGTTCGCACGCATCGTCGAGGATGTCAACCGCGTGGGCCGAGCGCCGCGGTATGTCACGAGAGGCAAGACCCGGTTTGGCCACCGCGTAGGTGCGTCGAGCGCGGAGGGCAGTGGCGGCGGCGTGATCCGCGTCTCGGGCTGATTCTCATGGTGCCGTGGGTTAGAATAGAGGCGGTACTGGTCAGGGTGCGGTACCGTCGCAGAGACCACTCCCAGAGAGGATTCAGGAGGAGACATGATCCAGTTCCCGCGTCCGAAATTCACTTATCTAGGTCACTCGACCATCCGCTGTGATCTTCCCGGTGGGGAGGTCGTGCTGATCGATCCCTGGGTCGACGGGAATCCGAGCTGCCCGGACGAGCTCAAGTCCTTCGATCGCATCGACGCGATGCTGATCACCCACGGCCACGCCGATCACATCGCCGACGCCGTCGCCCTCGCCAAGCGCCACCAGCCCGAGGTCGTCATCTCGACCTACGAGATCTGCCAGTGGCTCGCTAGCAAAGGAGTCGAGAACTGCTCGGGGATGAACGTCGGCGGCACGCAGGAAGCCCTCGGGATCAGGGTCAGCCAGGTGCAGGCGGTCCACACCTCGTGCATCGAGGACGAGGGCCAGATGCTCTACGGCGGCAGCGCCACCGGTTTCGTCGTCAAGCTGCCGGGCGGCTACAGCTTCTACCACGCCGGCGACACCGCGCTGTTCTCGGACATGCAGCTGATCGCCGACCTCTACCGGCCGCAGCTCGCCTTCCTGCCGATCGGCGACCACTTCACCATGGATCCCCGCCAGGCGGCGATGGCCTGCAGGTTCCTCGAGGTCAGGGAAGTGATCCCCGTCCACTGGGGGACCTTCCCGCTGCTCACCGGCACGCCGCAACAGCTCGAGCAGGAGCTCGCAAACCTGGGTGTGAACTGCCGTATGATCACCCTCGAACCCGGCGGCGTGTACTGAGGCGCCTCGAACCGCGACAGGTCAGACCATGCCGTCGAGCACCGTAGAGAACTACCTGAAGGCGATCCTTCTGGCGGAGGAGAAGCGGCCGTCTCACCGATTGGTGACCATGGGCCAGATCGCCGCCTCGCTCGAGGTCGCTCCCGGCACCGTCACCTCGATGGTCAAGTCGCTCGAGAAAGACGGCCTTTTGACCTACGAGCCCTACAGCGGCGTGCGTTTGACCGCCGACGGACGCCACACGGCGGTCCACGTGCTGCGACGGCACCGCCTGATCGAGCTCTTCCTGGTCGAGACCCTGGGACTGGACTGGTCCGAGGTCCACGAGGAGGCGGAGCGTCTCGAGCACGCCATGTCCGACAAGCTCATCGACCGTATCGACGTCCTGCTCGGGTATCCGAGCGTCGATCCTCACGGGGATCCGATTCCCGACGAGGCGGGCCGGTTCCGTGAGGCGGAGCTGATCAGCCTGCTCGAGTGCCCGCCGGGCGACGCCTTCAGGATCGCCCGGGTCAGCGACCAGGGCGAGGCGTTTCTGCGCTTCGTCGATCGGCATGGCCTGAGGCCCGGATCTCAGATCGCGGTCGAGCAGCGCGATCCGAGCGCCGACGCGGTCACGGTCAGACCCGAGCGCCAGCCCGAGGTCACCATCGGCGGTGAGGCGGCGGCCAAGCTGTGGGTCGAACGACCGAGAGTGAAAGAACAGGTCTGACCAGCCAGACAAACCAGGAGCCGACATGTTGACTTCCCTTCGTCAGAGATTCTCCCGCCCTCAGGTCGCCGTGCTGACCGCGGTGTTGCTCGCCATGCTGCTCGGACCCTCGGGCGCCGAGGCCAAGAAGAAAAAGAAGCAGAAGAAAGAAGAGCTCGTGGCGCTCGAAGTGGTGGTGAGGAACAAGGCGGGCGAGGTCCTGTCCGGGGTTCTGGTGGGGGTCAGCGCCGATAGCGGTTCGGACTTCAGCACCGAGACCACCACCGGCAAGGAAGGCGATTTCTCGATCGAGCTCCCCGGGGCGGGCGACTACACCTTGAAGCTGGTCAAGGACGGTTACACCCCGTTCGAGCAGTCGATCCGCTTCGAGGCCGGCGAGCGGCAAACGGTGCAGATCGAGATGCTCGACGCCAGCGCCGGCCGGCGCAACGAGGCGGCCAAGGCCTACAACGCCGGCGCCGACGCCTACGAGGCGCGCGACCTGGACACGGCGAAAAAGCACTTCCTGGCCGCCACCGAGGCGGACGCGTCGCTGCCCGAGCCATTCCTGGTGCTGGCCGACATCTACCTCACCCAGGAAGCCCCCGCCGAGGCCGCCGCGGCAGCTGAGAAGTTCCTGGAGCTCGTGCCCGGAGACCGCAAGGGACAGATGCTGGCCTACGAGGCCTACCAGAAGCTCGGCGACCAGGAGAAGATCGCCGCCTACCGGGAGATCCTGGGCGGTGACGCCGAGCTGGCTCCCAAGCTCGCGGTCCAGGCCTACAACGAGGGCGCGATCGCCAATCAGAAGGGAGACGTGGACGCCGCCGTCGAGAAGTTCCGGGCCGCTCTCGACCTCGACCCGAACCTGGCCGAGGCGCACGCCGCCCTGGCGACGGTCTACTACAACCAGCAGCGTTTCGACGAGGCGGCGGAGTCGGTGGAGAAGGCACTGGCATTGAAGCCGGACCACAAGGCGGCAAGCCGCGTGCGCTACCTGGTGCACGACGCCCGCGATGATCAGGAGGCCGCCAAGAAGGCCATCGAGTCTTACAGCGCGCTCGATCCCAAGGGAGCCGCCTCGCTGCTGTACCAGCGCGCGGACCTGGACTTTCGGGCCGGCGAGACGGCGCTGGCGAGCGCGGCCCTGCTCAAGGTGCTCGAGCTGGCGCCCGAGATGGCCCGGGCCCACTACACGCTCGGCCTCATCTACTCCTCGAGAGATACGGCCAAGGCCAAGGAGCACCTGCTGAAATTCATCGAGCTGGCGCCCGACGACCCGGAAGTGCCGTCGGCGAAGGAGATGCTGGCCTACTTCTGATGCGCCGGGTCGAGACGTTCCTGATTGCCGCCGTCCTCATGGCCGGGCTTCCCGGCTGCGGCGCCGAGCCCGAAGAAGAGTCTTCCCGCTACCGGGCGACCATCCGCACCACCTCGCGCCACCCCCAACCTGAGCGCCGAGGCGACCGCGTTGTGGCTGGAGCGGCGGGAGAAGGACCCGGCGACGAAGGGCTTCTGGCAGCGCGGCCTGGTATTGCTCGACGGCTCAGACCTCCGCTTTGCATGGCAGCCCGAAGACGGCGCGCGCGACCCGGGCGTCGTCTCCTTCGCCCGCCTGCCGCAAATCGAGCGCCGCGACTACGTGTTCAACGCCAACGACAGCCATTGGGTGGCCCACGCCGAGGCCCGCCTGCCGGACTCCCTGCCGCTGACCGGCGAGGAGGAGACGCCGCTGTCGCTGCGATCACGGATGAACGCCGACACCGGCTATCCGATCACCGGCGGCACCAGCTTCATCATGGTGCTCGACTACACCGACGCCGGCCCCGATGCCCAGGCGATCCTCACCTACTCGCAGTCCGGCGACCCGTCCTCGCCGCACTTCGCCGACCAGACCGAGCGCTTCTCGAAGAAGCAGTGGCGGCCGATCCTGTTCGCCGAGGACCAGATCTCGGCCGATCCCGAGCTCGAAGAGATCACGATCCGGGGCGACTGACGCCCCGTGGTTACCCTTCCGAGTCGCTCGAGATCCTGGCGATCTGCGGCGCCAGGCCAGGCACGTCCTGCGTCGCCGTCTTCCACACGACGTGGAGATCGATTCCGAAGTAGTGATGGGTGAGCTTGTCGCGCATGCCGGCCATGTCGCGCCAGGGAACCTCCGGATAACGCTGGCGGACCGGATCAGGAATACTCTTCGTCGCCTCACCGAGGATCTCGAGGGCTCGAACCACCGCGAAGGTCGTCTTGGTGTCCTTCCGAAACTGCTCGAAGGTCATGTCCTGGATGAACTCGGCGACCTTCTCGATGACGTCCTGGATATCTTCGAGGTAGTCGAGATACGTTCGGCCCGACGTCATACGGGCTCCGCCTCGAGCAGGATGCGTTCCCCGATTCTGGGCTTGAGAGCGCTCTTCATGACCAGGTCGACCTTCACACCGAGCTTGTCGCTGAGGTGGTTCTCGAGCTGCACGAACCCGAACATCCCGGGCGGCTCGTGGAAGGTCACGAGCAGATCCAGATCGCTGTCCGCTGTCTGCTCCCGGCGTACATAGGAGCCGAACAGAGCCAGCGATTCGATCTGGTACTTGTCCGAAAGCTCGGGAATCAGGCTGCGAAGCCTCTTGCGCAGCGCATCGAGTGACAGGACGTTGGACATGTTGAAGTCTCCGAAATCCAAACCGGGCCGCGCGGCCCGGCAGACATCATTGTACCGCGCCCCGAGGCTGGAGCTTGCCGCGTTCGGTCCGCGTATACTATGCGCGAGATGTTGCCGAAACGCGGTCGGCGCGAGGAAGTCTTGGACCGGCTGGAAGAGGCCGGCGGATTGCGGCCCGGGGTCGCGGCGCGGGTGCACCGGGAGACCGGCGTGCCGGAAGCCGACGTCTATGGCGTCGGCAGCTTCTACCACCTGCTGTCGGATCCCGATGCCGGCGTCCGCGTGTGTCAGGGCCTGTCCTGCAAGCTGGCCGGCTCCGACGCTCTGAAGGCCGACCTCGAGGCCGCGGGCACCAAGGCTGGCTTCGTCTCCTGCCTTGGCCGCTGCGATTTCGCGCCGGCGTCGTGGGAGGCGGGCAGCGAGCCGCCACCGCCCGTCACCGCGCTCTCGCCGAGCCACCCGGACTTCGCCATCGACCTCGCCGCCCCGGAGGAGACGGGCTACGAGGCGCTCCGCCTGGCGGTCGAGAAGGGCGCCGACTGGGTGTGCGCGGAGCTCGAGACCTCGGGACTGCAGGGCCGCGGCGGCGCCGGCTTCCCGGCTGCCTTCAAGTGGCAGGCGATCCGCCGCCAACCGGAGACCGAGCGTTACGTGGTGCTCAACGCCGACGAGGGCGAGCCTGGCACCTTCAAGGACCGCGAGGTCATCCTGCGGCGTCCCCACCTGGTGATCGAGGGGCTGGCGATAGCCGCCCACGCGCTCGAAGCCGGCGACGTCTACATCTACGTCCGCGGCGAGTTCGGCCGGGTGAAGGCGGCGCTGATCGAGGCGCTGAATGAGGCGCGCGAATCCGGCCACCTGGATGAATCGGTGACTTGGCACTTCGTCGACGGCCACGGCGCCTACATCTGCGGCGAGGAGACGGCGTTGCTCGAGGCGCTCGAAGGCAAGCGCGGCATGCCGCGCATGAAACCGCCCTACCCGGTGGAGAAGGGCTTCCGCTCCAAGCCGACGCTGATCCAGAACGTCGAGACCATCGCCTGCGTGCCGGCGATCCTCAAACGCGGCGGCGAGTGGTTCAAAGCCGCCGGCCGCACCGAGGCCGGCTCCAAGCTCTACTGCCTGTCCGGCCACGTCCGCAACCCCGGCGTCTACGAGGCCCCTCTGGGACTCACCATGGCCGAGCTGCTGGAGCTGGCCGGCGGCGCCACCGGCACCCTCAAGGCCTTCTCGCCGGGCGGCGCCTCCAGCGGCTTCCTGCCCTCGGGCCAGCTCGACGTCGCCATGGACTTCAAGTCCCTGGCCGCCGCCGGCAGCATGCTCGGCTCGGCCGGCGTCGTGGTGCTCGACGACAGCGTCGACATGGTCGAGGCCGCGCTGTCCCAGGCCGTCTTCTTCGAAGACGAGTCCTGCGGCCAGTGCTCCCCCTGCCGCATCGGCACCCAGATCATCCGCCAGACCCTGGAACGCTACCTGGAATCTCGCGACCCGGGTACCCTCGCCGACCTGACCGAGGTCGCCTGGGGCATGGGCGAGGCGTCGATCTGCGGTCTCGGCCAGGCCGCGGCGCTGCCCCTCACCAGCGCGATGAAGTACTTCCCGGAAGAGTTCGGGCTCGGCGGGTAGCTCGCCGTCCGAGTATTCGAGCCCCGGAATGGCCCGCAAACCCCTACGCCCGCGAGGCCCGCAGATGGAGCTGGCGGGCGACCTGTGCGTGGCGTTCGTCAACACCGCGGGCGCCCGCAAGAAGAACCGTCAGCAGGGGATCGAGAGCTACAGCGAGCTGCTTGTCTGGGGCCAGGCGGTGAGCGCCGTGTCGAGCGCCGAGGCCGCGCGCCTGGGCCGCTTGGCGGCCGAGCATCCGGGGCGCGCGGCGGCGGTCTGGGGGCAGGCAGGGGCGCTGCGCTCGGCGCTCTTCCGGGTGTTCCTGGCGGTGATGTCGGAGGAGCAGCCGGCGGCCGGCGATCTCGACGCGGTGAACGAGTCGATGGGCCGGGCGCTCGAGCCCGCGCGGCTGGTCCCCGGGGAACAGGGCTTGCAGCTGGGCTGGTTGGGCGATGGCGACGCTCTCGACCGGGTGCTGTGGCCGGTGCTCCATGCCGCGATGCAGCTGCTGTTGTCCCTCGAGGGCCGGCCGCAGGTGCGCCAGTGCGCTGCTGAGGGCTGCAGGCTGTTCTTCGTTGACCGCTCGGCCAACGCCAGGCGAAAGTGGTGCGAGAGGATCTGCGCCAACCGGGCCAAGTCCCTGCGTTTCTACTACCGAACCGGGAGAGCCGCGCGGATGAAAACCATGGATTTTGTGCACGGACCCTATCGGCAGCGGAGGCGTACCAACAAGAGACGATAACTATCAGGGACCAGGGATCACGAAGCTCAGCAGAGAATGCTCAACCGTACGAAGGCCCGATTCGGTTCAGCGCAAACAGTGCTCAACCGAATCGAGCCTCTGTTCGGTACAGCGCAACTAGTGCTCAACTGATTCGGGAGTCAGATTGGTTCAGCGCAAGCAGGACTCAACCAGGACGTAGTTTGTTCTGGTTCAGCGCAAATAGCGCTAGACCGAAATAGAGGCCAGTTCGGTTGAGTGCAAACAATGCTCAACCGAACAAGGGCTGTCGTGGTATAGCTTCGCGATGACTTGGCCGAGCGCTTCCGTCCCATCCTGTGGCGGGTCACCCGCCGCATCGCAAGACTGCCGATCAGAAGATCGGATCGCGCATGTCGCGGCACATGGCGTGTCGCCTGAGGAGGTGGAGCATGACCTGACGGACTTCGAGGACCAGCTCGAAGAGGTCGCCGAACCGGTGTTTCGATACGGGCAGAAAGGGATCACGGTCCCCTTGGCGCCGGCCGAGATCGAAGCCGCCGAGCGAGTCGCCAGATCCGAGGGCAGCGACCTTGCCGGGCTGCTCCACGACTGGATCGTCGAGAAGCTGAACGAAGTCCTTCGCGCCCGGCAGCCAGACACGGCGAAATAGGCCGGCCCTGGGTTCGGCAGCACCCCCTACACCGCCCCGGCCAGCTCCCGCACGGCGTCTCTGAGCTTCTGGATCTCTTCCTCGAACACCACCGCCGCATCGTCGGCCGCCGTCGCGCGGGTACCCTCGAGCGTCTCGATTTGACTCGCCAGGTCGTCCTGGAGCTGTTCCAGGTCGGCCTGACGCCTCTGGCTCTCGCGCATCTGCCAGAGATCGCGGGAGTGGGCGTTGAGCTCCTGGATGCGGTCGTAGAGCGAGACGCGGAGCTCGTCGTCGGCGTCGAGGGCTTGCAGGCGCAGGTCGTAGACTTCCCGCTGGTCTTCCCAGAGCAGCTCGTCGAAGACCTCTTCCATCTCCTTGCGGGCGCCGGCGCGAGCCAGGGTGGACAGGCCGCGCCGCATTTGGTCGACGCTGTCGCCACGGTCCCGGCGCTCTTCCATGGCGATGACGAGGTGAAACCGTTCGACGCTCACCGCGCGTGTCTGGCGGTCGATCTCCAGGTTTCGGGCCGCGAGGTCTCGCCGGCCGGCGCGGACCTGCCGCTCGATCTCGAGCAAACTCCGTTCGAGGTCGAGCGTGGTGGCGCGCCGTTCGGTGTTGCTCAGCTCGCGGTATTCCGGATCTTGGAGAATGGTGGCGCGCTCGGCGTTGAGACGGTTGCGCTCCAGGTTCAGCGCTTTGAGACCGCTCTCCAGCTCCAGGCGCAGCTCGTCCTTTTCCTGCCGCAGCTGGGCCAGCTCGACGTCGAGCTCCTCGAGCCGGCGCCGGTGGCGGGCCTCCCCCGGCCGGCCGGCGGCTTCGATGCGGAGCGCGGACTGCTCGGCACGCAGCCTTCGCATCCGGTCCTGCAGGACTTTGCGCCCGAGGATCAGCTCGCCGCGCTCGATCTCGAGCTGATGGATCTGCTCGACGAGCAGGCGGATCTTCTCTTCCTGGTCCATCTGCTCGGTGGTCAGATCGTCGATCTGGGTCTGGAGCTCGGCGGGCTCCGGTTCGTTTTCGGCGAGCGCTGGAGGGGTTGCGAAGGCGGTGGCGGCGAGCAAGATCGTGCCGACGGCGCCGATCCGAAGGAGCTGGCCGGCGGAGCAAGTCGTCTCCAGGGAAGCGATGGAAAGGCCTGTGGTGTGGTGTCTCATCAGACGAGCCTATCAGGCAGGCGTGAGCAAATCGCCGTCTCGGAGCCTCTCCTGGGAGGTGAGCCCGAATTGTCCTCGGCCGGCTCGGACCCTCGGGCTGTGTTGTGGTCCGGCAGCGGAACCTACCTGACAGATTACTAAACAAATTTGTGAGCGCCGGATCTTCACGCCATTGAGGGCCAGCCAATAATGGCTCGAGGCTCTTTGATCCGGTCGAGAGAACAAAGTGGAAAAACCTGCATGCCCTTGCTGATAGGAGAAAACAATGCGAGCTCACAAAAGCATGATCATACGTGGGGCCCTCTCTGGGCTCTTGGTAGTGTTATTGAGCGGGTGTCGGCCCGAAATACCCGCTCCCGGCGGCCCTTCGGGTCCGGTCTCATCAGGCTTTCCGAACCCCGGCTGTGTCGATTTCGACGATTACCCGCACTCGAAATTCGCGGCCCCGGATTACACCGACGGTGGCGACATCGAATCTCGGGGCGCCGAAATCGATTTTCACGATTTCATTATGACCCCGTCGCCTCCGCCCGTGTACTACCGCGGAATAGCCGAGTTACGGACAACGAAGCTGGCTGGCGGCAGCGGCAATGAGTTCAATTTGAGTAGCATCGCGATCGACTTTCATCTTCAGAGGGAGCTCAACAATCTCAGCTTCAAATACCGCTACACAGGTGGGCTGACGCTTCTGCAAGTGAATGGTCACAGAAATCTGATCAACGACTCTTTCAGCGCGATGGGACCAGTCGGGGGCGTCACTCTGGCTGTCTCCAACGTCACCTCGGTCCCCGGCGGAGAGCGCGCGACGCTCACGTTGACCGGCAAGATTTCCGGGCCTGTATATGTCGGCGGGCAGGAATTGTGGGTGGACGATTTCTGCACGAAGTAGGCGAATCGGGGCGTCCCGGTCCCTCTTCGGGCACCTGGATCATCGGGTTTCACGATCACGATCGCGGTGGGGCCGGCGGGGCACTCCCGGTCCCGCCGCTCCTCACCGAGGCGGCTCATCAGTGAGGTTCTGGAACGTGGCAGAGTCCTCTACGGATGAGCTCGAGCACGAGCTTGTCGGGCCCCGGGGGTGAGGCGCCCGCCGTCTCGTCTTCGGCCTAGCCCACCGCGCTAGGCCGGGCTCGATCTGTTCTTCGAGCACCGCACGGTATACTGCGATCTGACCGCGTCGACCGGCAGGATACTGATCCCGTGAAGCCCAAGGTGTACATCGAGACCTCGATTGCCAGCTACGTCACGGCTGAACCGAGCCGCGACCTCGTGACAGCAACGCGGCAGCAGATCACCCATGACTGGTGGAGCAAGCGCCGCTGTCGCAGTAGACGGTGGAGTGGACTACCTGTTGACCTGGAACTTCAAACACCTGGCCAACGCGATCATCCGCCGAAAAATCGAGAAGGCCTGCCGCTTGGCAGGCTACGAACCTTGTGCCATCTGCACCCCCGAGGAGCTGCTGGAGGAATAGAGCATGGACCACGACGAGATCATCCAGGAGGTCCGGTCGAACCGGGAAGCTTATGCGGAGCAGTTCGGTTACGACATCCGGGCCTTGTACCGAGACGCCAAGGAGCGCGAGGGGGCAAGTGGCAGGACGGTCGTTTCTCTGGAGCCCCACCGGATCGAACCGGCAAGGGGTGATCAAGCAACCCGCCAGGTCCCCTGAACGGGTTCGACCCGCTATGCTTCGACGGTCGTGGCCCGAGGCCCCGGGTCAGTAGACCCCTTCTACACAGCCCCCGCCAGCTCCCGCACGGCGTCTCTGAGCTTCTGGATCTCCTCCTCGAACACCACCGCCGTCTCGTCTTCGTTCGCCGTCGCGCGGGTACCGAGCGGGTGCCAAGTACCTCGGTTATGGCTGGATCAAGGAAGGCTGGAGACTCGAGAACGGTAGGTCTCGAAGTTGGCCTTCTCCCATAGCTGGCGCTGTCTGTCCGCATCCTCGATCGAGCGGTGCTTGTGGACTCCTGGAGGAAATGTCGGGCGCAGGAGGCGGTGCGCGAGCTCCCAGGTGCTGCGCATGGCCCGAAAGAGCTGTGGATCGCCGGACTGGCGCCAGGTGTTTCCTTCCATCTCTTCGACGCTGCGATATTTCCGCACCGGCATTGATCACTCTCCGAAGCCGAAACGTTGCCGCAGGCGCTCGGCGTCGCCCCAGTCCCCGGGACGTACGGTGCCCTTCTTCATCTCGTAGAGAGTCTGCGGTGTCACCACGGTGACCTCCAGACCATCGAAGTCGAGACGCTGAGATTTCAGACCGTCGAACGAGTAGGCCTCGCCCAGCCGCGTCAGGATGTCGATGTGAAAGCTGCCGTCAGGTGGAACGTATTGCACTGCGGGGTAGTCGCCCAATAGATCGTCGGCCTGGATCTCGTCGATGTGCGGATCGTCGAAGACAGACCGCAAGGCTGTTTGCAGTCGGTCGATGTTGTCTCGTTCAGGTTCTACGAAGATGTCGAGATCTTCGGTTGCACGAGCCAAGCCGTGGAGGTTGAGGGCCACGCCACCGAAGATCGTGTAGCGGACACCCTCTTGTTCCAAAGCAGCGAGCACTTGTCTGGTCGAGTCGTAATCCACCTCGAGATCCTCGCCGGAGTATACCTCGGCCGCCAGGCCAAGCGTCTGCTATCGTTTCCGGCGACCTCCGAACAGCCGTCTCTGGGACCCGCGCCATGAAAACAACGATCGCACTTCTCGTCGCCGTCATGCTCTCCGCCTGTGGTGCCGAGGACGGCACGTTCCGGGACGCGGTCGGGCCAGACGCCGAACCGGCGACGGACACGCTCTACGTAAACGGCGCGATCTGGACGGGCGTGGAGGGCGCGCCGGACGCCGCCGTGATGGCCGTCGAGAACGGCGTCGTCACCTACGTCGGCAACGGAGAGGCCGCGCCCGTCTCCGCGAAAGAGACGGTCGATCTCGAAGGCCGGTTCGTCATGCCGGGTTTCATCGACAACCACGTGCACTTCCTCGAAGGCGGCGCGGGGCTGGCGAGCGTCGACCTGCGCGACGCGGCGACGCCGGAGGAGCTCTCGAAGCGCATCGTCGACTACGCGGCGACTCTGCCCACCGGCCGGTGGGTGCTGAACGGTAACTGGGATCATGAAGCGTGGGGCGGCGAGTTGCCGCGCAAGGAGTGGATCGACCAGGGGACCGGCGACACGCCGGTCTTCGTCATGCGTCTCGACGGGCACATGGCGCTGGCGAGCTCGGCGGCGCTCGAGCTCGCCGGCATCACGGCGGCGACGCCGGCCCCCGAGGGCGGCGAGATCGTGCGCGACGAGAACGGGGAGCCGACCGGCGTGCTGAAAGACAACGCCATGAATGCCGTCTTCGAGGTCATCCCCAAGCCGTCGGAGGACGAGCTTCTGGCCGCGTTCGAGCTGGCGCAGTCTCACGCTCTCAGCCTCGGCCTGACGCAGGTCCACGCCGTCACGGCGAATGCGAACGACACCACCATGCTCGACGCGTTCAGACTCGTCCATGAGCGTGGCGCCATGAAGATCAGGGTCTACGCGCTCACTCCGATCGAGCACTGGCAGAGCGCCAGGGACCTCGTCGCGAAAGACGGCAGGGGCAACGACACGCTGCGCTGGGGCGGCCTGAAGGGTTTCGTCGACGGCTCACTCGGCTCGACGACGGCCTGGTTCCACGAGCCCTACGCGGACAGCCCGGAAACCAGGGGCTTCCCGCTGACCGATCCGGCGGCGCTCGGAACGTTGATTACGGGCGCGGACGCGGCGGGGCTCGAGCTCGCTGTCCACGCGATCGGAGACCAGGCGATCGACGTGCTCATCGACCACATGCGAGCGGCGGCGGGCGCCGAGATCGCCGGCCGGCGCTACCGCATCGAGCACTTCCAACATCCGTCCCGTGCCGCCATCGAGGCCGCGGCTGCCAGCGGCATCATCGCCTCGATGCAGCCGTATCACGCGATCGACGACGGGCGGTGGGCGGAGAAGCGCATCGGTCCGGAGCGCATCAAGACGACCTATCCTTTCCGGTCCATCCTCGACGCGGGCGGCATCCTGACCTTCGGCTCCGACTGGCCGGTGGCGCCGCTGTCGCCTCTCGAAGGGGTCTACGCCGCCGTCACCCGCCGCACCACCGACGGCGCCAACCCCGGCGGCTGGCAGCCACAGGAGAAGATCACCGTCGAGGAGGCGCTCACCGCCTACACCGCGACCAACGCCTATGGCGGTTTCGAGGAAGACGAGTCCGGGACGCTCGAGGCGGGCAAACGCGCCGACTTCGTCGTGCTGTCCGAGGATCCCCGGTCGGTCGATCCCGTCGCGATCCGGGATATCGAGGTGCTGGCGACGGTGATCGGCGGCGAGACGGTTTTCAGGGCCGAAGAAGAATAGGCGGTTTCGGCGCCGGCAGACGCTGTCGAACCCGCCTGCTAGGATTCGGTGTCTTGCACGTGACCCGGAAGGACGTGACGCGATGAGCACCAATGGCAAGTTCGTGGTGATCGACGGCAACGAGCTGTCTTTCGAGGACGGCGAGACCCTGCTCGAGGTGGCGGCGCGGGCCGGGATCGAGATCCCGACGCTGTGCTACGACCCGCGACTCAGCCCGGCCGGGGCCTGCCGAATGTGCCTGGTGGAGGTCGAGGGATCGCGATTGATGCAGCCCGCTTGCTCGCTTGAGGCGGCGCCGGGCACGGTGGCGCGGACCAACACGCCCAAGGTCGACCGCAACCGCCGGTTCCTGCTGTCGCTGCATCTCGCCGATACGATCCAGGACCGGGAGACGGCGGAGGACAACAACCCGTCGCGGCTGCACGACCTGGCCGAGCAGTACGGCACCGCGGGTGCGTGGCGGCCGGTGGATCGCAGGCGCCAGGGACGACCGAGCGACACCAATCCCTTTATCGAGTTCCGCCCCGACCGCTGCATCGCCTGCTCGCTGTGCACCCGCTACTGCGACCAGGTGGAGGCGGTGAGCGCCATCACCCTGGCCGGGCGCGGCGCCGACACCACCATCTCCACCGCTGACGGCATCGCCCTGACCGATTCCACCTGCGAGCTGTGCGGCGGCTGCGTCGACGTCTGCCCGACCGGCGCGATGACCGAGAAGCCGGCGCTGGCCTGGGGCAAGGCGGAGCGTGAGCTCGAGAAGGTGCGCACCACCTGCAACTTCTGTGGCGTTGGCTGCCAGCTAGACCTCAACGTCGACCGCGAGGCCAATCGCGTCGTCAAGGTCACCAGTCCGCCGCCGGGCACGACGGTCAACGACGGCAACCTGTGCGTCAAGGGCCGCTTCGCCAACGACTTCATCCACCATGACGAGCGCCTGAAGGTGCCGTTGGTGCGCGATGAGGAGGGGAACTTCCGCGAGGCGACCTGGGACGAGGCGCTCGACCGCGCGGTGGCCGGATTACAGGGTGTCGCCGAGCGCCACGGCGACGACGCGCTGGCCTTCGTCAGCTCCAGCCGCTGCACCGGGGAGGAGAACTACCTGGTGCAGAAGATGGCGCGGGCGGCGTTCAGGACACACAACGTCCATCAATGCGCCGCGACGTGACACGCTCCCACGGTCGCCGGTCTGGTGACCACCTTCGGAGCGGGCGCGATGACCAACTCGATCCCCGAGATCAGAGACGCGGACTTCCTGTTCGTCACCGGCTCGAACACTACCGAGGCGCACCCGATCATCGCCATGGAGATGAAGCGGGCGGTGGCCCGGGGCGCCAGGCTGGCGGTCGCTGATCCGCGCGCCATCTGGCTCACCGAGATCGCCGACTGGCACCTGCAGCTGGCGCCGGGCACCGACGTCTGGCTGCTCAATGCCATCGCCCACGTGATCGTCAGCGAGGGGCTGGAAAACCGCGAGTGGATCGAGGCCAACACCGAGCAGTTCGAGTCGGTGCGCGACACCGTGCTGCGCTATCCGCCCGAGGAGGCGGAGCAGGTCACCGGCGTGCCCGCGCGGATGATCCGCGAGGTGGCGCGGGCCTACGCCACCACCAAGAAGGCCGGCGTCTACTACACGCTGGGGATCACCGAGCACACCACCGGCACGGACAACGTCTACGCGCTCTCCAACCTGGTGCTGATGACCGGCCACCTGGGCGTGCGCTCGGCGGGCCTGAACCCGCTGCGCGGCCAGAACAACGTGCAGGGAGCCAACGACGCTGGCGCCGCGCCGGTCTTCTACCCCGGCTACCAGCGCGCCGAAGATCCGGCCGTACGCGAGAAGTTCGGCCGCGCCTGGGGCGTGGAGCAGTCGTCCAGCAAGGGTCTCAATCTCAACGAGATGATGAAGACCATCGGTGAGGCGGTGCGTGGCATGTTTCTGATGGGCGAGGACATCATGATGTCGGAGCCCGACGTCGGCAAGCTGGAGAAGGCGCTCAACTCGATCGAGTTCCTGGTGGTGCAGGACATCTTCCTGAACGAGAGCTGCCGCTACGCCGACGTCATCCTGCCGGCGACCTGCTTCGCGGAGAAGGACGGGGTGTTCACCAACTCCGACCGGCGGGTGCAGCGGGTGCGCAAGGCGATCGAGCCGCCGGGCGAGGCGCGGGCGGACTGGCAGATCCTGGTCGAGCTGATGAAACGCGCCGGCCTGGAGCAGCCGGACTACGCCGGGCCGCACGAGGTCTACGCCGAGCTGGCTTCGCTGGCGGACAAGTTCGCCGGCATCTCGCACGGGCGGATCGACCGCGAGGGCGGCCTGCAGTGGCCGGTGCCGACCGTCGACTCACCGTCGACCGAGTATCTGCACAAAGGGGGCGTGCTGCGCGGTAAGGGTCTCTTCCAGGAGGTGGAGTACCGGCCGCCGGCGGAGGAGGCCGATCCCGAGTTCCCGCTGGTGCTCTCCACAGGGCGCACCCTGTACCACTATAACGCCGCCACCCAGACCCGGCGCTCGGACGGGCTGACCAGCAAGCAGCCGGAGGGTTTCGTGGAGGTGCACCGCTGGAACGCCCGCAAGCTGGGCATCGAGGACGGCCAGCTGGTGGACGTGGTGAGCCGGCGCGGCCGGGTGCGCTGCCGGGCCCTGGTCAGCAAGCAGGTGCGGCGCAACTCCATCTGGATGCCGTTGCACTTCCCCGACGCGCGCGCCAACTACCTGACCAACGACGCCGGCGACGCGGTGACCGGCACCGCGGAATACAAGGTGTGCGCGGCGCGCATCGAGCCGGTGGTCGAGAGCGAGGCGAAGAAAGTCTTCCCCGGCTCCTACGCCGCCGTCGGGATTTAGCGAGCTTTGCTCGCGAACCCTGAAAGGGTTCTATCCAACAGCCCAGGGTCAGCTGGCGCGAAGCGCCGCGCAACCCTGGGTTGGGAATGCGGTTGATTCTCAACCCTGAAAGGGTTGTACAGACTCCGCTGACACCCGCCTCGATCCACCGTTTGTGGAAGAGGGTAGGACGGAGGTATGCACCTCCGCCCCCCCGTTGTCGCGATGGGGTCAGTTCCCCATATTTACCGGCGTGAGGGTCTCTCATCG
>JAAELT010000087.1 GCA_024226315.1 bacterium
AAGTACACTTATACTTTCTAGCCTCCTGAATAATATTTAGATTGAAGCTATCAAATATTTTAAAGTTTTGACAAGATGGCAACAGTTTGAAAATGATGATATTTTCAAAAATGCATTTGATTTGGTTAGGTACTCACAAGATGGAGAGAGTTTTGAAAATTGGTGGATTTCAATTTTCTTGCATCTCAAACTAATGTACAACAAGAAAAGCATTTATAACCACTCTGTGTAAGATGGCTTGAGCGAATGATGACGTCAGCAAAAATTATTTGCTTTTTTTGGTACCCAGAGCTAAGATAAAGGAGTTAAAATTTGCGTACGTTGATTTTTTGGCACCTAAAAGTAATGTGCAATAAGAAAAATAATTATACCCTTCTTTTGCAAATTTGGAGTTGACAGAGTGATGACGTCAGCAAAAATCAATTCAAAAGTATTACCAGGTAAAATGATTTCACCATTATGAAACTTTATGTATATACGTTTATACTTTCTGGCCACTAAGTAGCTTAAAATAAAAAACACAAATTTTTGGCAAAGGAAGGCAAAG
>JAAELT010000088.1 GCA_024226315.1 bacterium
CCGCGGCACGCCGCGCGGGCCGAAAACAAAAAAGATTGGCGCCCGCGGCACGCCGCGCGGGGCCTGAACAAAAAATATCGGCGCCCGCGGCACGCCGCGCGGGCCGAAAACAAAAAAGATTGGCGCCCGCGGCACGCCGCGCCGCACGCACCGCGAGGGGCCTCCACCTCGGCGGGCGCCGCGGATCCCGTGGGGTGGCTCGACAGAAACCAGAATTCAGGATTCAGAATTCGCCAGGGACAACACCACACGAAATCCGACGACGTCGTAGAAGCTGCCGGCGATGAGCCTGTACCGCGAAGCGCAGCGGGCGGCCTCTGAATCCCAGAACCAGCTAACACCCCGGCTTCCGTCGGCAGGCGCGGCCGGAAGCGGCCGGCGGGCTCGCGGCTCTCAGGTCCCCCGATGGCGAAGGTCTCGGCCGACGAGCGCAGCCAGTTGCAGTAGGCCTTTGCATGCCGTGCAAGGGGGCTCGGCAAATCGCCCAGGGCCGTTGCACGCCATGCAAGGGGTCTCGGCAGATCGCCCAGGGCCTTTGCACGCCGTGCAAGGGGTCTCGGCAAATCCCCGAGGGCCGTTGCACGCCGTGCAAACGGGGTTGGCGGAGTCAAAAGGACTAAGTAGACAGCTAAGTTCGAGGTCCCCGAACCCCTTTGCACGGATGAATGCGGGTTGTTTCCCCGGTCACTCCAGCAGGTGCGGCACCCCGACGCCCTCGGGCTCGGGGACGACAGCTGGGTTGCGGTTGATCACCCGGGCGCAGGCGTTCCAGCGCAGGATGGCGTCCTCGTTGCCCGCCGGTGCCGCCTCGGCGGCCTGCTCGTAGCTCTCCATGGCCTGTCGGAACCAGTCGTAGGCCATGTAGCCGGCGCCCATGCTGCCGCTGCGCAAGTGGCTGCGGGCGCGGCGCTCGCAGACGATGCCCTGGTAGTAGGCCTGGTAGTAGCCGTCGGCGAGGCGGGGGATGAGCTCACGGACCTCGCGGAATGCCCGGTTCAGGTTGTCGGCGAACTGGTCGGTCAAGGCCAACACGATGGTGATCAGGGCGCGCTGGTTCTCCGGTTCGACCTCGAGCACGTCGAGGCAAATCGACTCGGCCTGCACCGGCTCGTTGAGCAGGCGGTAGTGGTCGGCCTTTTCGAGGGCGGCCTCGATGGCCTGAGGGGAGATGGGCTTGAGCTCGATCATGGGCACGCTCCTCGAGTCCGTTTTGGCGACTGCCGCGCGATCGGTTACTTGCGGAAGATCTTGAACAGCCGTCGCAGGGGATCGTAGTGCTCGTCGACCACCCGCTCCTTGAGCGGGATGATCGCGTTGTCGGTGATGGTGATGCCCTCAGGACAGACCTTGGTACAGCACTTGGTGATGTTGCAGTAGCCGATCCCGTCTTCGTTCTTGAGGTCGCCGAGGCGGTCCTCGACGTCCAGCGGGTTCATCTCGAGCGCCGCCGTGTAGACCAGGAAGCGCGGGCCGATGAACTCTTCGTGCAGGTGGTGCTCGCGCAGCACGTGGCAGACGTCCTGGCACAGGTAGCACTCGATGCACTTGCGGAACTCCTGCGCCCGATCGACGTCGTCCTGGGCCATGCGCCAGGTACCGTCCTCGGCGTCGGGCTGACGCGGCTGGAAACGTTTGATCTTCTTCTTGACGCCGTAGTTCCAGCTGACGTCGGTCACCAGGTCGCGAAGGACCGGAAAGGCCTTCATCGGCTCGATGGTGACCGGTTTGTCGAGGTCGAGGTCGGAGAGCCGGGTCATGCACATCAGGCGGGGATTGCCGTTGACTTCCGCCGAGCACGAGCCGCAC
>JAAELT010000089.1 GCA_024226315.1 bacterium
AAGATCTTCCTCAGATGCGCCCTGGCGACCCCGGGGCCGTGGTCGGCAACGCTCAGCACCACGCCGTCGCCCTCTCGCCGGCAGCTCAGGACGATCTCCTTGTCGCGCGCTTCCGAGGAGTATTTGAGCGCGTTGTCGACCGGCTTGCTGCCGAGGTGGCTGGCACCGCGGCGGGCACGGCGGGGCACCGCGGCGGGGCCCGAACTCGATCTTCACGGTCGACCGCCCCTGCCGCATCACGAAGCATGGCGGTCATTCCTGTTCGCCCTGGTCGGGCTCCGACAGCTCCGCCTCGATCTCCTCGATCGTGGGCAGCGCCGATTGCAGCGACTCCGGGAGGGCGCGCGTCAGCTCGTACTCCGACACTCCGATCGGCTTCTTGACGCCGCGCAGCGCATACTCGGCCAGGATCTTCTTCTTGTCCTGGCACAGGATCAGCCCGATGGACGGGTTGTCGTGCTCATGTCGGAGCACGTCGTCGACGACGTTGAGGTAGAAGTTCATTTTGCCTGCGTAGTCCGGCTTGAAGGCACCGACCTTCAGATCGATGACCACGAAGCACCTCAGCTTCAGGTGGTAGAAGAGCAGATCCAGGTAGAAATCGTCGTTGCCAACGCTGAGCTGGTACTGCCGCCCGACGAAGGCAAAGCCGATCCCGAGCTCCAGCATGAAGCGTTCGAGATGCGCGATCAGACCCGCCTCCAGCTCGCGCTCCCGGAAGGGCTTGTCCAGGGTCAGGAAATCGAAGACGTAGGGGTCCTTGAGCGCCTGCTGAGCGAGGTCCGACTGGGGTTCCGGGAGGCGCGAGGCGAAGTTGGTCGTCGGCTCGCCCTGCCGCTCGTGCGCCTGACTCTTGACCATCAGCTCCAGGACGTTGCGGCTCCAGCCCTGGTCCAAGGTCTGAAGCAGGTACCAGTGCCGGGCGCGAAGGTCCTTGACCTTCTCGATCAGGACGAAGTTGTGGCTCCACGGCAACGCCAGAACGGCCTCGGGGAGGCGCAGCGCCTCGCCGTCGATGGCTGTTCTCGCCACAGGCTGTGGCGAAACTCCGTCTCGGGCACTGGAGTCCAAAAGTGCCACAGGCTGTGGCACTTTTGTCATCAGCGTCGGGTACTCGCGGTAGAAGCGGATCATCCGCTTGAGGTTTCTCTGAGAGAAGCCCTTTATCTCTGGCAGCTCGTTGCGAAGATCCCGGGACAGGCGGGGGATGACGCCGCTGCCCCAGCCTTCGGTCCCCCCCGGTTCTTCGTGCCAGGCAACACTAAGCCTATACGAATCAGCGGCTTACAAGCGACGGGCGGCCACTTGGACCAGCAATCATCCAGTGGTTGCTTCCAAATGGCTGATATCTGGCCACAAACCGACTTTTCCCATGGCCTGACCGCCACCAACTCGCCGCCAGGGCTCGATACGGACGCACTTCACCTGGGGCGCTTGTTGGAACGCCTTACTCTCTCTCGGGTCCTCTGACATCTCGGTCCTCTCGGCCTCGAGCGCCCGGACCTGGGGCGCCTTCGAGGCACTCGACGCATCAGGGAGGTTGACCTCGGGCTCGCGGCTCCGCGGTTCCAAGAGTTTCGGGGGGTAGGACGTCGGCGGTCTTGAACACCCCCACGATCTCGACGACCGGGATGTCCCCTCGCTCGACGTCCCCCGATTCAAGGATCTCGATCCGCCGGGTAGGGGGTGGCGGTGTCCGCCGCGGCGGTGGCTGACCGACGAACGCGAAAGCCGGCGGATAGCAGCCCGCGGGAAACCAATCGGCCGCTTTCAGGTTGCCGCGGCGCAGTGCCTGCGACGCCTCCCAGTATTGCGCCAGGTAGACCAGGATCTCCTGCCTGAGATCCTCTCGTGCCTGCCTCGACGCGACGTGGAAGAGCGGTTTCGACGATCTCTTTGTCCGCCGGGTCGGCGGTTCATATGGGTTCTGGCTGAAGATCTTCTCGGTGCCGGCGACCGGGTTGCCGTCGCGCTTCCTCTCGCCTTCCTCTTCGATCTCTCGGATCAGTCCAGCAACCCGATCCTTGTACTCCTCGGGCGGCAGGTGCCGGAAGGCTGGCAAGGGCGAGAAGCCGACCAGGTAGCGGGTGGCGAAGTCGTAGCGGCCGACGTCCTGGCCGCGGTTCTCGGCCGCCCATGCCTTCGACCTGCTGAACCAGTAGCCCTCGAGCAGCTCGCCGTGGACCAGCGCCTTGGCGGCATGCACACCGGGCCACTGCAGCGGCGACTCGCACAAGCCTTCCTTGACGGAATGACTGAGATGGTATTTCAGCCTTTGCCACTGCGCTTCGGGTTCGCCGCTGACGACGATTCCGTCATATCGGCGTTCCCAGAAGGCCCCGCGCCATTTGCGGATACGTCCGCCGATCTCCTTGGAAATGTTGCATCCAAGATGATGCATGAAACGGGATAGCTGTTGCTGATCGCGGACGACCAGCAGGCAGTGATAATGGTTTGCCGTCCACACCGCCGAGCAGAGTTCCAGGGGCGAGACCTCCAGGGCCCGACCCATGACGCCGATCACCGCCTCGTTGAACCGGCGCGGGTCCGGCGAAGGCACGAGGAGCGCGCGGGCTCCGATCGTCCGGGCGGTGACCTCGACGAGGACGCCGTCTTTGTTTTCGGGTATGAAGCGTGCGGGTCGGCCCATCTCGATCTCCGGAGCCGCCTGACCGCGTGTTGCGGATACACTTCAAGCAAGCTCTGTAGATATAAGACGTAAAACCGGCCTCCGATCTTGAGCTGCGAGCGAAGAAAGTCCT
>JAAELT010000090.1 GCA_024226315.1 bacterium
CGCTCATCTTCTTGATAGTAGGTTGCCTTCCGAGCGAAGATGGCGTGTCCGCGTTTCCGGGGACCTACGGAGTGTCGCTGAAGTGGGTCGACCCCGACGACGCGATACACGCTCGGACCGCTATCTACTCCTTCAGGAGCGACAATACCTTTCGCGCCGACTACTGGGAGTGGGTCATGGACGATGACCCCGAGGAGGTCGGGGGACAGGTAGACGCCGACACTGTCGGATCTGTCACGCCCACTCCCCCAGACACGAACAGTGACAGTGCTGAGCCCATCAGGACAGAAGGCAAGTTCCTCAATTCTGCGCTGACGACGGAATTCGGAACGTGGAGCTCATTCAGTGGCAATACTCGAGTCAGAATCGAATGGGACAGTGGCGTTGAAGAGTGGTGGAAGCTGACATGGCGAGATGAAACCCTCAACAAACTCGAGGCCTACTTTCGAAATGACGCGGGGAACTGGCGTGACTTCTATCTGCAGAATCCGGCGACCGAGCCACCTCAATACTCGCCGTACTACTTCAGAAGGAACGAGGATGCCCGAAACGTCGGCTTCGCTCTGGGTGCTCATGAGTCCTTTGATGACAACGCCGAACCCACCTCCGCGTTCGACGGGTTCTATAGAGGACTCGTTCGACGAACCGAGAACTATACGCCGGGAGGGAGAGAACAGAACGGTCCATGGACGGTGAACCTGGGTGGGGGAGGGGCGGACGACTTCAAGCTCACCTCGGAGGGTGTCTGGCGATTGTTTGTTGGGCAGCCTTGTTACGCCGGCGATCCGGTGGCGCGAGACTGTTTGAGCTATCTGGACGTTCCCGATGCCGGCAGCTCGGGCTTGAAGAGCCGAAGGGTCTACATGCAGGTCGATCACGATTGGACCCCCAATGGCTACATTTCCGACGAGAAGGGCGGCCATACCTATCATGGCTTCCAAATCGCTGATTCGAACGATGACGTGCGGGGCTTCGTGTTCGCCGAGGCTTCGTACAGCGTCAATCCCGGCGACCATGAATTCATGATGATGTCGGCCCTGTTTCTGCTCGACGACACGAGTGACGCCGCGCAGACGGGAATCGCTGTGGACCCGCTCTGGGTGCCGGGTATCGCGGCGGAAGACTGACGGCAACCATCGGCTCACCCACCTGTCCCTCCTCAAGACAGATCCGCCAGGCGCCGGTGCCAGGCACTTTTTAGCGGGTGTACAAGATGAGGGCGGTCGCAAAGGGCCGCACCACTGTTCGGGCGGGCGATCACTTCGAATGAGCCGTCGGCACGTGCTGCGGGTTTCGTTCACGGTCGCGACCGACTATGGCTCCGAAGTCGCGAAGGAACGCTTCGAGGCGACCCTGTCGCTGTGGACGGCGCCCGAGCTCGACGGCCCGGAGCCGCTGGCAGAGATCGATCCGCGACGGCTCGACCTGGGCGAGATCATGGACCCTGTCCGCAAGCCGCCGGCCGAGCAGGTGGAAGAGGTCGAGCGGCAGATCGCGGAGGACCTGGCGTCCATCGGAGGCTTCCCGCTCGAGGGCCGTCTGGAACTGACGCGCCACTTCGCGGGCGGCGAGCCCAGGGGCAGCGGCAGGACGGTGATGCTCGACCGGTTCGAGAAAGTCGACGTCCCCGCGTCGGCGTTTCGCGTCCCCGCCGGCTTCGCCGAACGAGCTCCCGAAGTCGATCCTCCTCGAAGAAGCCTGCCGAGGTGAGCGCGGCGGCACGAGCCGCCGTCGATGCTGCCGGCTGACCGGACCGAGGTGGCTGGCACCATGGCGCGTGGCTGTCGGCCCGATTGGGCGCTAAGCGAACTCCACCCTGAGCGTCTTTCCGACAGCGTGCGCGACGCGCTCCAACGCCTCCAGCGTGACCGCCGTGTTCTCGGGATCGAGCAACTGCTCCACCTGCGAGACGCTCGCATGCAGTCTCTTGGCAAGACCCTCCTTGCTCAACTTCGACCCCCTCAAGATGTCATCGAGCTGTAGCGCCAGCAGACGTTTGTGAGCCCGTGCAGACACTTCCTCCAGAATGCCCTCTTCCTCCAAGAAGCTATCGAAAGTGCTTCCCGTATGCTTGTTGCTCACCTTTCAGCCTCCTGCCACTGGCTCTTGCGGCGACGAGCCCGACGTAAATCCGCGGTTGGGGTCTTCCGTGATCTTTTTTCATGAAACCGTGCCATGACTCGCCCGAATCGCCGTGGCCGATAGGCTATCACGGCCGTGATGGCCTTCGGGTCCGGCACCATTCTTCGGGCCGGGGTGCTTGTCTCGTCGTGACGTCGGTCAGTCGATCTCAGTGAGCGTGATAACAGCGGTGGTCTACGGTCGAGACCGGCCTTGAAGGGCGAGCGGCTGACCGAGGTGGCTGGCACCGCGCCTGGTCGCCGCGCCTGGTCGCCTGGTCGAGCTGAGGTAGCATGTGCTCCGACCCGCGATCCCGCGTGTCATGACGCAAGGAGGAGACAGATGAGAGCCGACACGTTGATGCAGCAGATCACGAGCGAGCTCATGACCACATTCGCGGCGCAGGTCGGACAGGCGGGCTTCACACGTCAGCACTTGGAGCAGTTGCGGAAGACGTTCCAGCAAGCTCAGGAACTGATTGACCAGGCCTACGAAGAAGCTGACACGGACCGGATCCGCGAGATGGAAGCGAGCCTGGAAGGCGCGGAGGAGCTTCTCGAGGGCAAACAAGAAGGCCCGCCGATGCCGCTGATCGAGCTTCCGGACGCGGAGGGGATGCTGCAATCGATCATCGGCCCGGCCGTAGCCGCCGCCGTGCAGCGTCTGGCGGAGGTGCGCGGCTCGGGGACTACCGGCTTCAGCGCGGACGAGGCGAAGAGCAGCTTCGCGGCCGTGACGCGTGCGCACACCCGCTTCAGAGGAGGGCCCCTGGCAATCGCCGCGATCCTCTACTTGTTAGCCGAGTTCATCGTCACGTTCGTCAGTACCTCCACCCCGGCATTCGTCGTGGCCGGTACGCTCGCGGGAATCGCCGTCGGCATCGTGGGCGGAGCGGCCGCGGGTATCGTCGGCGTGGGTGCGGCTGTCGGCGCGGTGGCAGGCGCCGTGATCTCGTTCGTGACAGCGTGGTGGTAGGAGCTCGGCCGACGACGGCGCGAGAGCCTGGAGCAGTTCGCCAGTACGAGCTGAGGTAGACCGGCTCGGATGGACCTCTCCCCCTTCGAGCGCTACCGCCCCCTGATCGACGACTGGCCGGCCTTCGTCGACGCGCTCGGCCGGCCTCTGCCTCAGGTGGTGTGGGCCAACACCCTGCGCGTCGATCCGCCGGGCCTCGCCGAACGGCTCCAGCGGGACGGTTTCGAGACCACCCCGGTGTCCTGGTATCCCGGCGCCTTCCGCCTGCCGGCGGCCGCCAGGCCCGGCAAGTCGCTGGCCTACATCAGGGGCCGGTACCACGTGACGTCACCGTTTCCAGGTCGGCGACGGCGTCGGGCGGTGGAGGCGGGCTCGGCCGTGGGAGCACCAGCTGCGACGACGCCCCTACAGATCCTCGTGCAGCCGGCGATACAGATCGTGTCCGTGGCGGCTGAAGGCCTCGAAATAGCCCGTGTACCACTGGCACAGCGAGGCACCCGCCTCGAGCGAGCGCCGCACGTCTTCGGCGTCCTCGATCCCGCCGGTGCGGATGATGTGGAACTCCTGCTCCGGCGGATGGTTTCCCAAGTGCTCCGCGGCCGCCGAGACCAGGCGCAGCGAGTCTTCCTTGAGCGGCCGCCCGCTCACCCCGCCACCGAAGGCTCGCGTGAAGTAATCGTAGAGCGCGGTCTCCGCGTCCTCGAGCTGCGCGCGGTGCCGCGGGTAGTCGACCGAGGTGTTGCCGAAGTTGACGCCGTCGTAGCCGAGCTCGACGAGAGATTTCACCACCGCCGAGACGTCGTCCTCGGCGGTGTCGCACGACAGCTTGACGATCACCGGTAGCGGCCGCTGCCGGCGGGCCAGGAACCGCTCCGCCAGCGTCGCCAGGCGCGAGCGCATCTCCTCGAGACCTCCGGGATCGTCGGCGGTGTTGGGACAGCTCTCGTTGATCTCCAGGAAGTCCACTCCCACCGCTTCGTAGAGCTCGAGCGCCGCCGTCAGCTGTTCGAGCTTGACCTCGTCGCCGAGCCGTGGATCCGGGCAGATCGCGGCGCTCACCCCCACCGGGCAGCCGAGTCGACGCTGCACGCGTTTCAGCCGCCGCGCCACCGCGCGGTGCCCGACGTTGGGCAGACCGAGCCAGTTGGACGCCGCGCCCGAGCGCGGATAAGGCGTGAAGGGCTGAGCCACCCCGTGGCGCCGATTGCCGCTCCTCCGCCGATGGGTGGTGGTGCCCGCCAGGTAGGCGCCGGCACCCTGCCGTGCCACCAGCCAGTAGCCCTCACCGTTCTTGAACATGCCCGCGGCGTTGAACAGAGGCGAGCGGAACTGTAGTCCCCAGAGCGTGCGCTCCTGGCCGTGCGGGTCGAACGACCGATGCGGCGGCCGATCGACGAAGGAAGACAGGTAATGCCGGCGGCTCAGAGAGTACAAGCGGACCGCCAGGGAGGGTGGCAAGCGCGTGAGCAACGGCCGGAGCCTCGCTTCCGAGGCGGCGAGGAGCTCGGTAATCATCGTACGATCCCGGTTCAGGAAGGACGGGTGCGCCGCGGCAGCTCGATGTCCCGCTGTTCTGGATCCCTGGCCTGGCGATAGAAAATCGCCACATGGCCGATCGTGCCGACCATCTCCGAATCCAGTCGGCGGTCGATCTGCCCGGACAGCTCGCGCTTGCGGTCGGTGAAGTCGGCGAACTTCACCTTGACCAGCTCGTGACTCTCCAGGGCTCCGTCGAGATTCTGGAGCAGCGAGTCGGTGAGCCCGCCCTTGCCGATCCGCACCAGGGGCTTGAGGCCATGGGCCAGGCCGCGCAGGTACTTCCTCTGGGCTCCCGTCAACTTCGGCATGATTGCTCCTGTTTTCTCCGCCTCCTCGCCGGACGGCCCGCACTCTACCGGTCGCCTCCCTCGAGGGCAAGCGAGGCCCGGCCATGGGGTAAGCTAGGCGTCATGAGGGCATCACTGACACTCCTGCCGATCCTCTGCCTGCTCTTCCTGACACCGCCCGCTGGAGCCGACTGGCTGGTGACCCGCGAGGACGTGGCGATCGAGACCGACGGCCCCTGGAAGGTCAAGGGGCGGGTGGTGATCTACACCGACACCCGCTCCACCCTGAGCTCCCTGCGGCTCGACGAGATCGACCTCGAAGCCAGCGAGGCCGCGACCGCCAACCGCGCAGCCCCGGCCGACGCCGTGGTCCAACCGCCGGCCGTGGACGAACCGCGCGAACCGGTGATGGTGCTCACCAACGCCGACATCCGCGCCGCCACCGTCGACAAGCCGGCCGCGGAGCTCGACACCTCTGAGCCGAAGATCATCATGTATAGCACCAGCTGGTGCGGTTTCTGCCGGCGGGCCCGGCAGCTGCTCACCGACCTGGGAGCCGAATTCGTCGAGAAAGATATCGAGAAGAGCGCCGAGGCCCGGCGCGAGTACGGCGCCAAGGTGCGCGGCAGCGGCGTGCCGGTGTTCGACTTCGACGGCACCATCGTGCGTGGCTACAAGCCCGACGTCATCAAGCGGCAGGTCGCGAAGCTGCAAGCCGCCGAACCCGAGTAACGCCACCGTCACGTTCGTCCTGATGGCCTGCGGGCGGTGCTATAGCTCGTTCCTGCCCTCTCGCCTGCTCGGACTCGATCGCGTTGCGCTCCGTCCTCGGCCATCAGGCCGCCCGCTCCGAGTCGGTGCTGACAGCCCCATAGGGGCGACGGCGTGTAGCCTGGGGTGAAAACCCCAGGACGCGCGCGGGTTCGACCCCAAGCCCCGTCAGGGGCGATGGCGAAGTCCCGTTATACCCGGGTGACCCCGTGCTCTTTGGCCACCTGGTCGTAGCGGTTGATCACCTGTCGCACGTAGGCCCGCTTCTCGCGGTAGGTTCCGGGATAGAAGCTGCGCTTGAAGCCGTAGATGATCAGGTTTCGCAGCTCCGCCGGCGTGATGTGGAAGGCCTCGCAGGCCTGGGCGATCTCCTGGGTCACCGAGGTGCGCGAGATCAGGCGGTTGTCGGTGCACATGGTCACCGACAGCTTCTCGCGCATCATGCGGCCGAAAGGATGATTCCTCACCTGCCGCAGCTCCGGCATGGTCTGCATGTTCGAGGTGATGCACACCTCGAGCGTGATGCGGCGGTCGGCGACGTATTCGGCGAGCTGGCGGACATAGCGCTCGGGGTCCTCGTCGTCGTGCACCAGATCGCTCGAGTAGAGGTGGGTGCCGTGACCGATGCGATCGGCGTTGAGCCCGGTGATGGCCTGGAACATGCTCTCCGGGCCGTAAGCCTCGCCGGCGTGCACCGTGGTTTTGAGAAAGTGGCGCTTGGCGTATTCGAAGGCCGCCTCGTGATCCTGCGCCGGATGCCCGGCCTCGGCACCCGCCAGATCGAAGCCGACCACCGGCAGGCCGGTGCGGTCGCGCACCTCCACCACCGAGCGCGCCAGCGCCATCGACGCCAGGCCGTAGACTTCCGTCGCCGGGTTGTGCTCGAGGGCCGCCAGCAGGGTCTTGTAGTAGGGCGCGAAGCCATCGGTGAAAAAACGCATGGCGCAGGCGATGATGCCGTAGCGAAACGGCGGCACCTGCTCCGATGTCACCGGCTCCGATGCCTCGTGGTCGCGGCGCACGCGGTCGAGCCCGCGATCGACCGCGGTGATGATCTGGCCGACGTCGAAACCCGGGCGCACGTGGAGCTGCGGCGCGAAGCGCACCTCGATGTAGTGCACGCCCTCGGCCAGACAATCCTCGCCCAGCTCGTAGGCGGCCTGTTCCAGCGATTCCGGGTCGCACAGGACGGGACTGGTGTAGGCGAAGCCGTGGAGATAGTCCGGCAGGTCGCGGTAGTTCTCCTTGAACACCAGCTCCAGGAGCCCCTCGGGCTCGTACGACGGCAGCTTCACGCCGTGCTTCCGGGCCAGCTCGATCAATGTCGGCAAGCGCAGCGAACCGTCGAGATGCAGGTGCAGATCGGTCTTGGGCAGTGCCTGGAGAAACTCGTTGGAGTAGGGGGAGGTCGATGCGGCACGGTCGGTCATTCCGGTCTCCTGTGGGCGCCCTCGGGGCGGGGATTTCGCTGCATGAGCACGCCGAGAGGATGTCAAGAAACAACCCGGGGAGCAACGAATCTCGCCGCCCCCTCGATTCTCGCCGCCGGACGTGTTACGATCCCGCCGTGCCACGATCCGGCCGGCCCTCGGGCCCGAGTACCGCCCTGCCGAGCACCGCCCTGCTGAGCACCGTCCTGTTCAGGATGATCGCGTCCGTCAGCGACGCCAGCCGACAGCGCCCCCGACTATCCCAACCCCGGTGAGAGAACGTCCCTTCCGGCGATCGCCGCTAGATCGATGACCAGCCAGACCGCCACTGAAGCTTTCGAAGCTGCTTCTGTCTCCGAGGAGACCAGCGCCGGCGGTGCCGCTACGTCCTTCGATCGCGACGAAGTGCTGCGCGACTACCGGCTTGCCTACGCCAGCCGGCAGGCCAGCCTCATCGGCCGCAAGGAAGTGCTCACCGGCAAGGCCAAGTTCGGCATCTTCGGCGACGGCAAGGAGGTGCCGCAGCTGGCCATGGCCAAGGTCTTTCGCGCCGGCGACGTGCGCTCCGGCTACTACCGCGACCAGACCTTCATGCTCGCCGCCGGCCTGACCACCGTCGAACAGCTGTTCGCGCAGCTCTACGCCGACCCCGACCCGGCTCACGACCCGGCGTCCGCGGGCCGGCAGATGAACGCCCATTTCTCGACCGCGACGCTCGAGGCCGACGGCAGCTGGAAGCGCCTCTCGGAGCTTCCCCACTCGAGCGCCGACAGCTCGCCGACGGCGTCGCAGATGCCCCGCCTGGTGGGGCTGGCCTACGCCTCACGCATCTACCGCGAGCTCGACGAGCTGCGGCACCTGACCCATTTCTCGAACCGCGGCAACGAGATCGCCTTCGGCACCATCGGCAACGCCAGTTGCGCCGAGGGCCCCTTCTGGGAGGCGCTCAACGCCGCCGGGGTACTGCGCGCCCCGCTCCTGATGTCGATCTGGGATGACGACTACGGCATTTCGGTGCACAACGAGCACCAGATCGTCAAGGAGGACCTGTCTCAGGTTCTCTCCGGTTTCCGCCGCGAGCCCGGCGGCACCGAGGGCTACGACCTCCACACGGTCAAGGGCTGGGACTACCCGGCCCTGTGCGGCATCTACCGGCGCGCGGTCCACACCGTGCGCGAGGAGCGCGTGCCCGTCCTGATCCACGTCATCGAGGTGACCCAGCCCCAGGGCCATTCGACCTCGGGCAGCCAAGAGCGCTACAAGTCTGAAGAACGGCTGGCCTGGGAGCGCGAGCACGACTGCCTGGCCAAGATGCGGCAGTGGATGCTCGCTGAGCGTCTCGCCAGCGCGGAGGAGCTCGATGAAGCCGAACAGCACGAGCTGGCGGCTGTCCGCGAGGCCCAGCACCGGGCCTGGAAGGCTTTCATGGATCCGATCCGGCGCGAGCTCGGCACGCTGCTCGGGCTGCTCGACGCGGTCGCCCAGGAGTCACGCCACCGCGAGCGGATCGAGCAGATCGCCACCTCACTGGCGCGGCTGCCGAGCCCGGTACGCCGCAACCTGGCCAGCGCCGCCTTCGAGGTATTGCGCACGGTGCGCGACGAGGAGCTGCGCTCGAAACCGGCGCTGGTCGAGTGGCGCCAGGAGCAAGACCGGCAGGGCACCGAGCGCTACGGCTCCCATCTCTACAGCGAATCGGCGCAGCGGGCGCTCGACGTGCCGGCGACGCCCCCGGTCTACGCCGAGGACGCGAGCGAGCTGCGCGGCTTCGAGATCCTGAACCGATGTTTCGACGCTGCCTTCGCCCGCACTCCCGAGCTGATCGCCTTCGGCGAGGACGTCGGCCAGCTGGGCGACGTCAACCAGGGCATGGTGGGCCTGCAGGAAAAGTACGGCCAGCGGCGGATCGAGGACACCGGCATTCGGGAGTGCACCATTCTGGGTCAGGCGATCGGCATGGCCATGCGCGGCCTCAGGCCCATCGCCGAGATCCAGTACCTCGACTATCTCCTCTACGCCATGCAGACCCTCTCCGACGACCTCGCGACCCTGCGCTACCGCACGCGCGGCACGCAGAAGGCTCCGGTGATCATCCGCACGCGCGGCCACCGGTTGGAGGGCATGTGGCACAGCGGCTCGCCGATGTCGGGGATCCTCGGGCTGGTGCGCGGCGTCTACGTGTGCGTGCCTCGCGACATGACCCGCGCCGCCGGCTTCTACAACACTCTGCTGCGCTCGGACGACACCGCGCTGGTGATCGAGGTTCTCAACGGCTACCGCGCCAAGGAGAGGCTGCCGTCGAACCTCGACGAGATCACCGTGCCGCTGGGCGTGCCCGAGGTGCTGCGCGAGGGTTCGGACGTCACCCTCGTGACCTACGGCGCGTGCTGCAAGATCGCGCTCGAGACCGCCGACAAGCTCGCCGAATCGGGCATCGATGTCGAGGTCGTCGACGTCCAGACTCTGCTTCCCTTCGACCGGCCGGGAGTGATCGGCCAGTCCCTGCGCAAGACCAACCGCATCTTGTTCCTCGACGAGGACGTCCCCGGCGGCGCCACCGCCTACATGATGCAGCAGGTCCTCGAACGACAGAAAGGCTATTTCTGGCTCGACTCCGAGCCCCGTACCCTGTGCGGCACCGAGCACCGTCCGGCCTATGGCTCGGACGGCGACTACTGGTCGAAGCCCAACGCCGAGCAGGTCTTCACCACCGTTTACGAATTGATGCACGAGGCTGAACCTGAACGCTTTCCGGTCTTCTATCGCTGAGGCCCGCGAGATGGCCCCGCCGGAGGCTTTATTCCTCCGAGCGCATGGCCCCTCGCCAGCCGGCCTCGGCGTTCCCGTTCAGCTCTCAGGCGGCGGCGCGAGCGCGCCCCGCTTCACCCAACTCTCACCAGAGCGGCGACCGGCGCCCGTATCGGCGCGCCGGCCGCTCGGAGGAAACCACTCTCTTGACTACCAGAATGTTGATCAATGCCCAGCGCGCCGAACAGGTGCGCGTGGCTGTCGTCGATGGCACCGACCTGAAGGACTACCAGGTCGAGATCACCGACAAGAACCTGTGCCGTGGAAACATCTACCGCGGCGTCGTCGCCAACGTCCAGCCCAGCCTCAACGCCGCCTTCATCGACATCGGTGAGGACCGCCACGGCTTTCTGTCGGTGGCCGACGTCCTGCCTTCCGCCTACCACAAGAAGCCGCCCAAAGACGTCCGGCGCCCGAGCGTCGACCAGGTGCTGGAGCGCGGCAAGCCGATCCTGGTGCAGGCGACCAAGGACGGCACCGGCCTGAAGGGCGCCGCACTGTCGACCAACGTCGCCATCGCCGGCCGTTACCTGGTGCTCACCCCCTTCGACTCGGTGCGCGGCATCTCGCGCAAGGCCGAGGACGACAAGAAGCGCAAGACGATCCGCCAGCGGCTCGCCAAGCTCACCCTGCCAGACGGCTACGGCGTGATCGTGCGCACCAACGGCCTGGAGCAGAACCAGCAGACCCTGAACCGCGATCTGAACGCTCTGCTGCGGATGTGGAAGCGGGTCCAGGGCGAAAGCGCCAGGGGCAGGGGCGCGCGCCTGCTCTACAGCGACCAGGACCTGATCGTCCAGGCCTTCCGCGACTACCTCGACCCGTCGATCGCCGAGGTGATCGTCGACAACGACAGCGTGCACGAGAAGGCCACCACCTACATGCAGGCTTTCATGCCGCGATCGAAGACCAAGCTGATCCGCTACGAAGAGCGGCTGCCGCTGTTCACCCGCTACAACATCGAGCAGCAGATAGACCGCATCTCCGAACGCAAGGCTCCCCTGCCCTCGGGAGGCTCGATCGTCATCGACGCCACCGAAGCGCTGACCGCCATCGACGTCAACTCCGGGCGCGCCACCAAGGGCGGCAGCCACGACGAGTCGATCCTGGCGGTCAACATCGAAGCCGCGCACGAGGTCGCCCGCCAGCTGCGTCTGCGCGACATCGGTGGCCTGGTGGTGATCGACTTCATCGACATGCGCACACGCAAGCACCAGTCCAAGCTGGAAAAGGTGATGCGGGACGCCATGAAGGTCGACAAGGCGCGCTACAGCGTTGGCCGGATCAGCCCCAACGGCCTGCTCGAGATCAACCGCCAGCGCATCAAGCAGGCTCTGCACCAGCGCACCCAGCGCTCCTGCCCGACTTGCTTCGGCGCCGGCTCGATCCCCAACGCCGAGTTCGCCGCCGCGGCGCTGCTCGGCCGCATCGAGGCCCGGGTCGCCGCCGGCATGGTCGAAAAGGCCACCGTCGCCGTGCACCCCGAGATCGGTGACGCGCTTCAGAACCAGTTCCGCGCCCGCCTGCTGGAGCTCGAGAACGAGTACCAGCTCAAGATCGAGGTCGTCTCGGCCACCAACTTCAGCCATATCGAAGACCGAGTGGACTACACGCAGCGCGAAGCCGCGATCGCTCCCAGGAGCAAGGCCGCGGCACCCGCACTCACCTCCGGGGACCTGGCGTCCATCCCGCCCGGTCGTGCCAAGGGCCAACGCGGAAAGCCGGCGCCCGAGGAGGCCGCCGAGCCCGAGGAAGAGAAGACCACCAAGAAGCCCCGCCGCCGCCGCCGCCGTCGCAAGAGCGCGGCGAAGCCCCAAGAGGCGGCGGCAGCCGCCCCGGAGAAACAGGCCGAACCCGCCGCCGACGACGCGGCCGAAGAGGCCGCCGGCAACGGCAAGCCCACCCGCTCGCGACGTCGCCGCCGTGGCGGCACCCGCTCGCGGCGCAAGCCCAAGGCCGACAAAGAACAGGCCGCCGCGCCCCCTGAAGAAGCGCCGCCTGCGCCCCCCGCCGACGACGCCTTCGGTTGGAACGCCAGCCTCCAGGCCCCGCCCGAGCCGCCGGCCGCCCCCGAAGCCGCACAGGACGCGTCGCCTCAGGAAAAGCCGGCACCCAAGCCCCGCCGCCGTCGCCGCAGCCCGCGCAAGACCGCCGCGAAAACCGGCAACGGCGACGCCCAGCCGGCACCCGACACCATGCCGGCACCCGACACCATGCCGCCGGTCACCAGTGACGCCCAGCCGGCGCACGACGACGCCTGGCGCCCGCCCCTCGCCGCCGAGCCACCCGAACCGCCACCCGCTCGCCGCTCCCCCCTACGTCGGGACCGCGCCACACTGCGCTGGCAATGGTGGGGCGGCGGCGACGAGACCGACCCCACCGGCGGCGGCGAGTAGCGGCTCCAGACCGGCCTGTAATAGCATGGAAGCCGCCTGAGCGACAACGTCCAGGCCTGTTCCGGGATCGTCCAATGGCAGGACGCCAGCCTTTGGAGCTGGTCATCTAGGTTCGAATCCTAGTCCCGGAACCACTTGCCCTCCCCACTTCACTCCAGCTCAACCGCGGCTCGATCCAGTTCACCCTAACTGGTTGACATAAAAACACTTAGCTCCGTAGCTTGAGGAGCATGGTGCAGATGCTCCACCCCCTTGCCCGACCCGAAGTGTTTGCTTCCTGTTTGCTCGAACTGGGCAGATAGGTCGCCGGGTACCAGCGGCCTACCCCCGGGGACCCCAGCCCCCAGAGATCGAGCCCGGCTACCAATTGCGCGCGCTAGCATTGAGCCCCGCCGCCATTGACGGTCGCTGACTGAGGGACTGCGCCAAGCTCGCCAAGCTACGCAGCACTCTCAGCGAATTCAGGCTATGCCGCTTCATCTTGCGGCCCACACTTAACTTCTGGGTATACTCATTCTCCTGCGCCACCTCCTATCTGTGGAAACAAACAACTTGTGCCACGGCGTGGCAGGCCGCGCGACGTCTCTTGCCAAAAAGCGCTACCACATCGGAGCCGTCACAACCGCAGCCGACCTCTCATGCTTAGCAAGCTATCAGACGCCGAACTCATTGAGGGTCTTAGAAGTGGCCAGAATGTTGAGGCGACTTGGGACGAGTTACATTCGCGATACTGGGGCATCCTTGCCGGCTTTTTTGGAGGCAGGTTGGATCACACCGCTGAGGCTGACGACCTAGTCCAAGCGACCTTCATTAGGGCCCTTGAGTCTTTGGGTTCTCTCAAGGAAGGCGGCTCCTTTCGTAGTTGGCTCTTCGCGATCGCAGCCAATGAATGGCGGAACTTCAGGCGAGACTCGGCTCGCCTGAAGCGTGCTGCACCAACGCTCGAGATCGACGCTGACCCGTGGCTCCAGCAGGTCTTGCCTTCCTCGGTTCGGGACCCTGAGAGCAAACTCGATGAACAGCAGAAACGGGAAGCCGTTTACGGCGCGATCGATCAGCTTTCCCCCCGCCGCCGCCAGTGCCTGCGCTTGCAGCTTCAGGGCAGGTCGGTTGACGAGATCAGCAAACTGCTGCAGATTGCTGCAGGCACTGTCAAAGCAAACCTCTTTCAGGCTCGACAACAGCTAGCGGAACAGTTCGGTGAGCATTAAGAATTCGAGGACTAGACCAACTAGTAGCCCTAAACTTTTTGCGCGCAACGGTGACTCCATATTCAGGGAGGAACCACTGGAATCCTGTGCAGCAGTTTTCCAGCAGCGCACTGAGGTCGAAGCATCATGACCCCCAACCAAACAGAAAAGCCGCAACACCGACACCTGTCGCTCGCAGACTTGGCGGCATATCACGAGCGGCGCCTTCCTGAACCCAAACGAGACACGATACGCGATCACCTCGCCACCTGCCCACGCTGCGCAGATATGCTGCTCGACATGTCCAAGCTAGAAGAAACGCATGCCTTTCGTTCTGACAGCCGGCAAGAGCAGTCGCGTCTCGCGCTCAGACCGATCTTGGAGAAACGAGTTGCACCGACTCTGCCGACGTCTGCAAAGAAAGAGACCCGGTTCGGAGGAACTCGGAGGTTTCGAGCATCGATGGTCTTGCGCCTCCTACCTACTGCCGCGGCGTTATTCTTTGCATTCTCCTACTTCCAAACCGCGTTTGAGCTCCGTAAAACCGTTGACGAGCTTCGAAGAAGCGAAGAAAGCCAAATCAACCCCGCACTGCTGGTATTAAGCCCCGATGGCGAGAACCGCCCTGGGCCCTATGAGCCTTCCCCGACCCTTTCTCTCGCACCCGGAGAACGCGGCTGGTTGCAACTGAATGCAGATGGACTTACGGGGTTTCAGGAGGTGCAGTTTCGCTTCATCCAGCTCCCCGAGCAGTTTGTAGTTTGGCAGAGGAATGGAATCCAGGCCAGGGATTCTCGGAGCCTTCGGTTCGAAGTCAGTACAGCGTATGTAACCTCAGGCGAATTCCGCATTGAGCTGTTCGGAATACCGATGGGTCGTCCTGCCGATGACCTAGTTCAAATAGCGACGTATCGTCTCAAGATCCGGACTGTGCCAATTCAGTGAGCCGACGCCGAGGCCTGGCTACTCTCTTTCTCGCCGCGGTGCTGTTTGAGGGCTGCCCGGACCACCCTCGGACTGCCCCGGAGCGGAGCCAGGACGAGGTGGTGGCGGCACCTGCAGACACCTTCTTGCCGATTTGGCACCTCTCTGAATCATTCGAGAGTTTTGGCCGGACAGGTGCGTCTGGCACCGCTCGCCCACAAGAGTCGGGTGGAGGCTACCGATTTTCCCTGGCCGAAAATCAGTTTCTCCATCTGATCGTTGACCAACAGGGAATCGATCTGGTTGTCCAGGTCTATCAGGAGACGGAAGGCCTGATCCTCGAAATCGACAGCTCACCTGGCGCCGAAGGAGTAGAGAACATCTTTGTCGTCAGCGAGCGACCTCGCGACCTGATCCTCCGAGCTTTCGCGGGGCCTGAGGCAGCAGGACACTCCTTTGGCGCCCGCGTCGAAGAGCTTGGCCCAGCCTCTGAAGCGAATCGCCGAAGGGCCCAAGCTGCTGCCAGCTTTTCCGAGGCCAGACTGGCCTCGCTAGGGAGGCGGGACGCTTCCGAGCGAGAGACGATTGCAGACTTCTTGGAAGCGGCCAATCTGTGGCGATCTGGCAGCGACCTTGATCGAGCTGCCGAGGCATACTTCGAGCTGGGCAACTTTGCGCGGGAGTTACGGTTTCTCGAAGAAGCCTCCACTGCCTACAAAGAAGCTGCGGAACTATTCCATATTGTCAGCAACAACTACTTCGCAGCTCGCTCTTGGCATGAGCTCGGCAGGGTCAGTAAAGAGACCCGGAATCTGGAGCTCGCCGCCGAGTCGCTCCAGCACTCTCTGGGGTACTGGCGACAATCGGGTAACCGTAAGGAAGAGAATACCGTCCTCCACGACCTGGCCACGGTTTGGAACTCTCAGGGAGAGTTCCATGCGGCCATTGATGCCTTCGAGCAATGCATCGCCTACTATCAGGAAACGGACAGCCGCAGCTACGAGGCTATCGCAAGGACCAGCTTCAGTTACCTATACCTGCAACTCGGCGACCGACGGCAAGCAGCAATCCAGAGCCGACTTGCGATTCGTCTGCTCGAAGGCCTGGGGCAATACCAAAACACGGCCTTGGCGTTGCTTCGTCTGGCGGAGGCACGCCTGCACTTGGAAGGGCCAGACGCAGCGTTCCCACATCTGTACAAAGCATTGGCCCTGTACAAGGAAACTGGCAATGCAGGAGGACAAGCGCTGGCCAACGTAAGCCTGGGAAACGCATTTCGTATTGCTCAGAGGCCTCGGGAAGCCGTCGACGCGCTGCGGTCGGCCCGCGAGTACTATAGAAACGCGCAGAACCCAAGAGGCGAGGCTTCTGTGGCCGCAAGCCTTGCGGCAGCCTACGAGTCGCTCGGCCAGATGCCCCTCGCTAGGGAGACCAACCAGGAAGCTCTGGCCTTGGCAGAGGGCACAAATGCCCCTTCCCTGGTCCCAGGGATTCTATGGCGCTTGGCACGGGTCGAGGATTCCCTGGGCAACACGCAGGCAGCGCTCACCCACCTAGAGCGAGCGATCGCACTTCTCGAGAAGCTCCGGCAGCAGCCTCGAAGGCTCGACCAACGTTCGTCGTTTCTTTCCATCCGGCAGGGCCTGTACCAAACTGCTGCACGGTTGGTATTGGAGAGCCCGCTCACAGATTCGACAGAGCAACAAGTGCGCAGAGCGCTGGACTATGCCGAACAGTCCAGATCGCGTGGTCTCATCGACCAACTACAGCACCTCTCATCGGAAAGCGCAGATCCGACAAGACTCGCTCCATTGGAGAACGGGTTGAGCACGGAGCTTGCCCGGCAGATCAATGCCCTTCATCTGGACAGGCTCGCAGCACAGGCGCTCGGCCGCGATCACCGAGAGGTTAGTGAGCACCTCCAGATCCTCCTTGAGAAATACCATCAATCGCAAGCTAGGGATCGGGCAAGGGCGGCAGGCGCTCTCCAACCGCCGCCTACCTCGTGGGACTCGCTGGCGATTCAGACGGAGCTCCTCGACTCCGAAACACTGCTCCTAGTGTACTTTCTTGCCGAGAAAAGAAGCTTCCTCTTTGCTGTCACCCGTGAGCAGATCAGCGTCTACGACCTCCCCGAAATAGGTGTCGTTGATTCCGTGGTCGAGGACGCTCGGACCCGCCTCCTCGAACCTCCCAGCCGCTTCGGCGAGCATGGCCTACGCCGTGCTCTGGAAGATTCCACTCGGGTCCTCCTAGAACCAGTCTCCAATGAGTTGGCCCAGTTTTCCAGGGTGATCATTGTGCCCTCGGGCTCACTGAAGTCCTTTCCTTTCTCATCGCTGCCCAACCCGAACGACCGCACAGAGCCATGGATTGTGCAACACGAGTTGGTCTTCTCGCCGTCGGCCTCAGCCCTCGGCGAGCTACGAGAGACTCATGCGCGCCGCGTCCCGGGATCCGGTTTTGCAGTTTTGGCAGATCCCGCCTACCTTCCCTTCAAGATCGGATCAGCCGAAAGGCCAGAGCTCCGAATACGGAGACTGGCAAACTCCGGTCACGAGGCAGACTCGATCCTCCGTCTTTCCCCACCACCGCCGGTGCTTGATGCCAGGCGGTTCCAGGCCAGCCTCAAGCTCGTGCAAGATGGTACGCTCACCGGTTTTCGCTTCATTCATTTCGCAGTCCACGGCCTCTACGAGGAGGACCTCCCAGACTTGTCGGCACTGGTCTTGTCAACTGTCGACGAAGAAGGCAGGCCCCGCGATGGTCTTCTTCGCGCTTACGAGCTGCGCACCCAGCGCCTCTCGGCTGAGCTGGTCACCCTAAGCGCTTGCAACTCTGCCCGAGGTGAGGATCTGCAAGGCGAGGCGGTGACCGGTCTGGCACGCGGCTTCTTCAGCGCAGGCGCCGCGGGCGTCCTCATGTCGGTCACTCCAGTTCACGACGAGGCATCCGCTGAACTCATGACTCGTTTCTACCGCCACCTCATCGAAGATCGAGAGACGGCTTCAAGGTCTCTCCACCTCGCCTTGCGCTCCATGTGGCGAGACTCGCGCTGGCATCATCCCCATTTCTGGAGTTCGTTCGTCTACTACGGCGACTGGCGGCGACATCAGCAAGTCCGTTCCTCAAGTCAAGAATAAACCTCCCAATCTCAGCGGTGTCTCCCATCGCGAAGACCGGATGACACGCGACAGCGGCAGACCGCGGCTGTTCGGCATCCATAGCAATGAGGAGACTGTCATGGAAGAAAACGGAACGGAGACTGCTGTGCCGGACGGCCTGCCGATGAAGGAAGGCGGGAGCACCGGGCCCGAGCCTGAAACGACGCCCACGGGTCCCGACGGCTTCCCGGGTGACCCCGACCTTTCCGACGAGCCCCCTCCGGCCTCGGACTAAGCAGGAGCGACCGTGACCACGTCGGAGGATCGGGCTATGTGGCCTCTCCTGTGGGGCCTCGCGTTTGCCGTGATTGGGGGCGGACTGGGCTACGTGTTGTGGTCCGATGCCCGGCCTGTCTCGGACCGGTCCTTCGACGAGATCAAGCAGATGGTCGAAGGTAAGAGTGCTTCCGAGGTCGTCGAGATCCTCGGCGACCCCCAACACAAAGAAAAGGTCTTTGGCCACAGTGAGCGCTGGATCTGGTGGCGCTACACGACCCTTGAAGGGTCTCAACACGCGCCAGAGTTACGCGGCCAGATCGTCCACCTTGAGGTCGTCTTTCGCAATCCCAGCCGCCCCGGAGAGGCCATCCCATATTCAGGGTGGTCAATAGACGAGGTCAACGGGGTTGAGTACCGGCTTCCCAGCCCAGCGGCCCCCCTCCCCCACTGAGGAGATCACATGCCACGTATCGCGCCACCCAGTTACTTCGAGCTCAATGGCCTGGATGCCCTAACCGGTCAACCGCTTCTACGCATTTCACCCGAGGAGGCAGTCCAGATCGCTCGCGGAGATCGAATCAAGCCCCAGTATTTCAGGGAGCTTAGAGACCACTTGGAGCGAGTCCAGAAACGCCCATTCGAAGTCGCCAACGGAATCGACCCGTCGAAGTTGGAAGAGGCCGGATGGGGTGTTGTCTGGGCGCATGGCCTCGACCCGGCCATACGCGAAGCGTTGGAAGACCTCCTCAGCTTGAGACGGCAACAAGCTGGTGAGCTTTTCAGAGAGATGGTCTATCGCCCCGGGGAGTCGACCCTGGACTTCTTGAGCCGCTACGGAATCGGCCTGGGCCCTGTGAAGCCGGGAGCGAAGCGTCTGCCCTACTACCTCCTGCTCGTGGGCTCCCCGGAGCAAATCCCGTTCAGCGTGCAGTACAAGCTCGACGTGCAATACGGCGTCGGCAGGCTCTGGTTGGAAGGGACCGAAGCCTATGCCCGCTACGCCAAAGGCGTCGTCCGTGCGGAAACGGGCGAACTTCGCCGTCCGAAGAAGTTCTCCCTCGTCGGGGTTTCCAACCCAGGAGATAGAGCGACCTCCTTGAGTCGCCAGGAACTGGTCGAGCCCCTGGGCACCCTGGCCGACAAGTTCCAGGACTGGAGCTTCGACCTCCACGTGGGGGACGACGCGCGCAAGGGGAGTGTCGGGCAACTCCTGGGGGGACCCCTAACTCCTGCTCTCCTGTTCTTCGCGGGCCACGGTCTCGGCTACCCTAACGGCTACGCCGCCCAGCGCGATCGCCAGGGAGCCCTTGTCTGTCAGGACTGGGCAGGACCCGGCGACCGCGGGATCACCGAAGCGGAGTCGTTCGCTGCCACCGACCTCTCACCCTCGGCTGATCCGAGCGGAATGATCGCCTTCTTCTTCGCCTGCTTTGGGGCCGGGACACCCCACCGAGAGGACTTTCACGGCGAAGGAAACACCCCCGAGGCACTGGCACCGGCACCCTTCATCTCCCGGCTTCCACAGCGCCTACTGGGCAACCCAGGCGGCACCGCCCTGGCGGTCGTCGGCCACGTCGAGCGGGCTTGGACCTACTCTTTCCTCTGGCCCAGCACAGGTCCGCAACTCCAGGTCTTCGAGAGCACTCTGGGGCGACTTCTCAATGGATACCCAGTCGGTGCAGCCATGGAGTATTTTGGGCAACGCTTCGCCGAGCTCGCGGTACACCTGCAAGCCGCGCAAGCGGACCTCCGCTTCGAGCCCGACCCCGACGTCATCAGCGCCATCGGTACCGCCTTCGCCTTCAAAGACGCGCGCGCCTACGTCGTGCTCGGCGACCCGGCGGTGCGGGTCGCCGTGGAACCGTTCGATGCCCTTCGCGGGGACGCCAAGTGACCTGGCGACCTCACCGAAGTCTGGCCCGCAGCGGAATCGATCCGCGAACTGGCCAACCAGATCGGCCCGGGCCCACCCCCAGGCAACTCGTCCAGCGGGCGCGGAACCAGGGTATCGAAGCGCTGAAGGCCACCTTCGGATACCAGGCGCACCTGAACCGGCTTGCGCAGCCGATGCAGGCTGTCTCCTGGGTAGACGTGAAAGACCTCTCCCAGACCGGCTGGGCAGCCGTCCTACCCACCCCTGCACCCGACGGCGTACCCGAGGCGCTCCAAGAGCTTCTCGACCATCGGGCCCAGCAAGTCGGGAGCACTCGCCGGTTTCGAACTCTGCACTACCGACCCGGAGAAACACCGACCGAGTTTGTCCAGCGCCATACGGCTGTGGCCGGCCCGATGAATCCGAAGAGGCTTCCCTACTACCTCTTGCTCGTCGGAACGCCCGAAGAGATTCCGTTCGGTCTGCAATACGGGCTCGCCACTCAGTACGCAGTCGGACGGATCTGCTTCGAGAAGCCGGCCGACTACGCAATATACGCCGCGTCCGTTGTCGCGGCAGAAGGCTTGGCACCAGCGAGAGCACCGACCGCCTCCTTCTTCGCAGCCGCCCACCGGGGCGACGACTCGACTCAGGCCAGTCTCAAACGCCTCATGAGACCACTCGCCCAGAGGTTTCGCGCTCGCGCCAAAGAATTCGGCTGGCAGGTCAACGAGATCTTCAGCGCAGCGGCCACCAAGAGACGCTTGGGCAATCTCCTCACCGCCCCACCCAACCTGCTCTTCACTGCGGGTCACGGCTTGCGCTCTAGCAACCGAACCGACCAAGTACTGGAGATTGAAGGGGCACTGGTCTGCAGCGACTGGCCTGGACCTTCCGGCTGGCCCCAGAATGAAGCGCTTCAGGAGGACCACTACTTCGCGGCCAAGGATCTTGCACCCGCAGCAGACCTCACCGGCGCACTATTGATCGCATTCGCCTGCAGTAGCGCCGGCACCCCGGCCCCTACCACGGAGGAGCCCGAGGGGCCGGAAGCAGCCATTGCCAAACTGCCTCAGAAGCTCCTGTCTCATCCGAACGGCGGAGCTCTAGCCTTCCTAGGGCATTTGGGAACCGCCTGGAGCTGCATCTTCGTCGGCCCGCAAGGCCAAGCCCACACGGACCTCTTCGAGTCTTCGCTAGTGAGGCTTCTCCAAGGTCAACCGATCGGGGCTGCACGCGAAGACTTCGCCGCTCGCCAGTCCGAGATCACCTACACCTTGGCCGATCTCCTGACCAGTTCTCCCCGCATGAGTCCGGAAACAGAGGGTCGCGTCGCGGCTCTACAAGCATCCTTCGAGGACATCCGCAACTACGTAATCCTCGGCGACCCAGCGGTTCGCCTCTCCGCCAGCCAGAGGAGCCCCAGGTGAACCCGGGCAAGCTAGAGATCAACATCCTCCTCTGCCAGGCGATCGATCACCGTCAATTCGGACGTTTCCCGCAGGCGGAGATTTGCCTGAATGAGCTTCTCGGTCTGGAACCGACATACGTACCTGGCCTCAACGAAAGAGCACGTCTGTGTATGGCACGAGGAGAGTCAGAAGAGGCCATCCGCTATTTGGAGCTGGCGCTCGCCGAAGCCCCTACCGATCCTTACGCCATCAACCGACTTGGAGCGCTCTACCGGCATCTCGGTGAGACTGACCAGGCGATTGCCTATTTCAAGAGCGGGTTGGAGGTCAACCCCACCAACACACACATCCTCTCCGAGCTGGCGCTCACCCTCCACCTCTGTGGCAACGATGCCGAAGCCGCCCACTACTTCACAGCCGCCGAGCAGAATCGCAACGTCGGCAACATCACTGGGTTGATCGAGCACCTACAGGCCGCCGTCACGCCTGGAGTCGTGATCGCCGGACTTGCTCATGAGGTCAACAACCTCCTGGAAGAGATCCACCTCTCACTCGAGCTCATTCGAGCCCAACTAGGAGCGCCCGAGCCCGAGATCGCCCGAGCGCTGGCCAACGCTGGTGACATCGGCGACTGCGCCCTCCGAATTCACCACCTCCTGGGCCACTTCAACAAGCGAGCGCGCCGCAAGAAGGTCTCAAAGGACCGGGTGCCCGTCCGGCAAATGATCGACTTCGCCTTCGACCTCTTGGCGAAACGCTTGAAAGAAGCTGGAATCCGCAAGGAACTCCGAATCGAGCGTCCGGAACCGCCCTCGCTGCTTTGCTACCAATTGGAGATGGAGCAGCTCTTCCTCAATCTCGTCGCAAACGCGGCCGACGCCCTCATCGAGGCAGAGACCGAAGACCCAGTCATCCGTGCACGGGTCCGTACGGTACCCGAACCGCCAGGGCTCACAATTCAGATCGAGGACAACGGTCCAGGAATGCCGAAAGCAGTCGTCAAGCGGGTTTTCGATTTCTCCTTTTCCACGAAGGCCAACGGGCGAGGCGTCGGCCTCTGGCTCTGTCAATTCGCCGCCGAGACCGCAGGGGGCCACCTTTCCCTCGACAGCGAGCTCGGCAAAGGGACCACATTCTCCCTTTACCTACCCATGACGGAAGGAGAACGATGAATAGAGAGAGAATCCTTGTCGTTGAGGACAAGGAGACCATCCTACGCAAGCGAGCGGAGCTTCTCAGAGCCGAAGGATACGAGGTTTTTGAGGCCAGCAACCTCAACCAGGCGTTGGCAACCTTTCGCGAGCACCAGATCCCGGTCGTCGTCACCGACCTCAAGATGGATGGAGGAGACGGCCTCGAAGTCGCCAAGCAGGTCAACGCACTCCGACCGCTGACCATGGTGATCATCATCACCGGTGCAGAGCGAGAAGGTAACTTCCTACGATCCCTTCAGATCAACACCTTCGCATATCTGGAAAAGGGCCACCACACAGTCGAGGAACTGCGAGGAGCCGTCGCGGCCGCTATTGAGAGCTACCGGCAGTCAGAGGAGGACCGCAAGCGCCGCGAGATCGAGCTCCAGACCAAGAAAAGTATGCTCGCGTTTCTGACCCATACGATGAGAGGGACCTTCGCAGGCGCTCCAGCAGCCTTGGAGGCTGCTCTGGAGCATAGTAAGGACCTTGCTGACCAGCTCGCCAATCCGTCCGCCTATCGAGCTATCTCGAAGCTCGCCTCTCTCCACACGGCATTCCGCCTCATCGACTCGATGCTCGATGCCTACAAGATCCTCGTGCAGGACCCCGAGCGTCTCCGGAAAGGGTGGGAATGCGACACAGCCGGCGGGTACCCCCTTACTAGCCTGGTTGAGGAGGTACTTCGCTCCGTGCTAGGCCGCCTTCTGTTCTCAGAAAGCCAGATGCGGCCCTTTGATCGCTTGGCGGGTGGCCTAGAGGAGCGCAAAGAGATCAAACGCTCCTACTTGCAACAAGTGCTCCTTACCTCCGAACCGCAACCGCCCTCCGAGTGGGTCCGAGAATCCTTCCCGATTATCGAGATCGGCGACTTGCCGCCTCTCCAACTCGACCGGGATGGCATTCGCTACGCGCTTCTCTACTCTGTCCTCTCCGAACTGCTGTTCAACGCTGTCAAGTACACCAACGCCACAACTCCGATCCGTCTTGAAGGAAGTGCGAACGGCAACGCTCTCCAGTTGACCTGCATCAACCCAACCGACTCCAACGCTTCCAAAACCAGAGGCTCACGAAAGGGCCTCAACTTCGTCCAATCGATCCTCGACCCCATCCCGAGCTTGCACCTCAACCTCAATCTTCCTGGTTCCGGAGGTGCTTGCGAGGGCGTCGAGTTCAGAGCAACCCTCAACTTCCCCACAACTAACTGAAAGGAGCTTGACCATGAAAATCCTCTGGGCAGAAGACGGCGGAGGCAATCTGGCCATCAGCGACGCCATTCTCGGCCTCTTCGGAGAGATCGTCCCGACCGAACCCTTCAAAGACGACTACGAACCAGAGCAGAAGGTCGAAATCGAGCTGCGAAAGTACTTCGCCCGGCACTCCGCTCACGAAATCACGGTTTGTCGCGGCTACGACGACTTCGCCTTTCTCGAGGCCAATAACGGTGTTGACTTCGACGTTGCGATCCTCGACATCAACCTTAACGAGTACCCCACAAACGAACCTCCGATTCCAGCCGAGGACTTCGACAACCGCGCCGGCCTGTTTATCTACAACGAGCTGATTCGGACTCACCGGTTCTCAGACGAGAACATCGCCTTCTTCACCGGAGAGACTGGGACGCTCAACACCTTTATCGAGGCCACCACCTCCGGGATGTTGAGAGCTCCCATGCACTGCTTCGAAAAGAAAAAGGTTGACTACAAGCGAATCAGCGCGTGGCTCAAGGAACGCGCTGATTCCCCGTACCTGACTCTTCGGCGGGGCATCCTGGACTCCGCGAACTTCGCCAAAGAGATTCTAGAGGAGGTCGATGAACCGGACCTGCCGGAGACCTTCCCGCTGTTCGCACCGGCCGACCCTTCCCGCATCACCGACTACAACGCCTATCGAACTCGGCTCGACCGGTACCTGTACCGCATCGAAACCCAGTTGCCAATGGAAAGGCCCGACCACCTCTCAGGTGTCCTCACCGACTTCCTAGCAAATCTCACCAACCCGTGGGGTACTGGAGTTGAGGGTGTACCCAATGCGATCTGGGAGAACCCGACCGACGTGACCGCCGAGGGGATCTTTCGCCGCAGCGCGCCTACCCTTCTGAAACTGCTCCACGATTGGGCCTCGATGGATCTCCTCGGATCTGGAGTCACCGAGGACTTTGTCGCCTTCGCAACCTTGATCTCCTTCCGCAGCCTTTTCCGGTGGCCGTCCGGGAAACCGCTCCCTCACGAACAGCACCTCCTCAGCCTTGTTGGCCAGGAAGACCAAGACTCCATGGCCTCTTGGCTGACCGAGGATCTCAAGGCGCTTCTCGAGCACTCATACGAGGAAATTGCTGCGGTGGTCGAGAGCGACCCTCGACGCGCCGCCCACTACCTCAGCTTGTGTGAGAATTTCGGCAACCGAACCATCTCCCACTCTCCGGACGTGCGACAAGAGGCGTTCGACGACATGGAGAACCACAGCCTGGAGCTAGTACGCCGCGGTTTCTGGCACGGCCTGGCCCCGGTGTGGTCAGACCCATATCTCGACAGCGTCTATCTTTCCTTCAGGGTCGCCGAGCTACCCCCGGAGGAGTTTCTGCACGAGCTCGCCCAACGCCTCGCCCCTAGCAGTTTCAGCTCGATCCTGAAGCAAACCGCCGCCTGATCATTGATCTTCAAACCAAAGGACACAGTAATGAGCAAAAGTTCAGACATGGGTGACTTGGTCGAGCAGGGGTTTGTCTTCTCTGTCCTCCCCCCTACCTCGGCAAAGCTCTACAAGCATGGCATCGCTACGGCAATTCAGGACCTAACCGTCCCCCAGGGAGAATCGAACCAAGTCAGGTCCGAGAGTTCGCTGGAGATCGAGGAGGGCAACATCTCTGAGGAGGTCTTCGCTCGACTCCAGAGGTCGGAGACTGTCGTCGCGGACATCACAGGCCTCCATCCCCAGGTCATTTGCAGGGTGGGCACGGCTCTCGCCTTCAAGGATGCCAAGAACCTGATCCTCGTACAGTCCTCGGACGAGAATGGCGACACCGGGGACCTCCCCCAAGAGCTGCAGAACCTAGCGATCCTGACCTACACACACCAGGATTGGACAACCTTCTCAAACGAGCTACAGCACAGGCTGAGCAAGACCCTCCGAGCAGGCCCAGCGCCGCACCCGCTGCAGAGACCCGAGCACCGCCAGAAGATGGATCGGGCTTTGGGATCCATGGCCAAAAAAGACTGGCCAACGGCCGAATTGTACCTGGAGAAGCTCGACAGTGAGCAACCTGAGAACTGGTATATCCAAACCCAGTGGGGTGTTCTCGATCGGAAGACCGGAGATCTCCATGGCGCGCAGGCGCACCTCGACCAGGCATCGAGACTGGCAGTCTTCAAGGAGCACAAAGCGGTTGTGTTCGTCGAGCTAGCCATCTTGGAGGCGGAGAAGAAGAATACCGCCAAGGCAGAAGAGCTGTTCAACAGGGCTCGAAGAACCGACTCTACCAATCGGCATGTCTATCTCGCCTGTGCCGACTTCTACGATGGGCTCGGCAGTCTTGAGCGGTCACTTGAGCAAATTACGGCCATGATGCAGGTCGTTGGGAAGGGTGACAAGGAAGCACAGGCGCGAGCCGAATACTACACTCGGAAGATCACCCAGCCAGGTTTCTCCATGGCATTCAAGGAGTTCGAGCGCCAACTCGCCGCGCGAGGCGCAGGGACTCCAGGAGACAAGCCCGTCAGGAGACGGGGCCCACGACCTCCAGTGAGTCACCAGGGGATCAACAGGGTCCCCAAGCACATCACCTGGAACGAGTTCAAGGCGAGGTTCACCGGAGCCGTGGTCGAGGGCGAGGTCAACAACGCCCACCCATCCATGGGCGTTTTCGTTTACCTCAATCCAGAGTTCAAGGGTCTGATCTTCCACAAGTTTGCTGGGCCGGGCTTTGAGACGCGTTTCAAGTCCGGACAAAAAATTCGGGTCCGTATCAAAAAGATCTACACTAGCCAGGGAACGCGAAAAATCGATCTGGCACTAGTTTGATACCTGGGCCTCGACCACACACGGGTGTCCCCAGGGCTCGCCTCCTGGGGACGTCTCTTGCTCCAAGGCACTCCATGACGATCGTCAATCTCAAGATTGCTGTCCGCTCCCCGGAAGGGATGAGGCGCGGACTCCTGGTGTCTGCCCAGAGTGGCAATAGGTATAGAGCCGAGTGCTCGATCTTGCCGGACGTCAAGAGGCTCCTTCGTGCCCAAACCATGGTTCTGACCACAACTCCTACTCTACTGGCCCAGGAACGGATCGCGTCCACCTCAGACCTGGGGCGCCGCCTCTTCGGTTCTTTCTTCCCAGAGCGCCTTTCGGAGGTGTTTTTCCTGTCCCTAGGGGTAGCGCATGAACGAAGAGCTATTCTAAGGCTCTGCTTGGACTTCCCTACCCTCACCCTCGGATCGGAGGAACTCGCCTGGGAGTACCTCTATTGGGACTCTCGCCAGCGGTTCTTCGGTCTTCTGCCAGAAATCTCGATCGTAAGGGCGACGGGCACTCTGGCTCGGCCTCGGCCGGCGAATAGCCAGAGCCCCTTGCGCGTCCTTGTGATCCTCAACAGTCCTACAGACCAACCCAGGCTCAACCTGAAAGGGCACTACGATGCAGTCGTCGGCGGTCTTGATCCTCTGATTGACGAAGGGCTGCTGAGCGTCAAACCACTCGAGAACCCGACCAAGACCGAGCTCATCGACGCGCTCAGGAGCGACAACTTCCAGGTGGCCCACTTCGTCAGCCACGGCAGGTTCGACCCACGGACCGGAGAAGGTGCCCTATTCATGGAGGACCGTCACCGGTCTAGCGACCAGCTCTCTGGGCGCGATCTGGAGACACTCCTCGGCGCCTGCGACGCGCTGCGACTCGTGGTCGTTGCGGCCTGCGAAGGCGCATTGACCTCGAACTCCCCCTCCGCGACCAGTTTGGCCAAGAGACTCGCAGAGGCCGGTGTACCAGCAGTACTCGCTATGCGTTCTTCGATCTCGGAGCAAGCGGTGCTCGAGCTCACCCCTATCTTGTATGGTCACCTGTCCCGTAGCGGTTCGGTGGATCAGGGTCTCATGGCGGCCCGCCGAGCTCTTTCGATGGATGGCAGCAGTGAATGGGGTGTCCCGATTCTTTTTTCGAACCTCGAGACCGATCAGTGTTTCAAATTTCGCGGGATTCCGGGACACCCCTGGTACCGAGAACTCCTTGAGATCGAGGATTTGGCTCTCTCCGGCCGCCGCGGCCAAGAAACCGCAGCGGAGAGGATCTGCAGCGAAAGCTGGGTCCGGCGCCTCGGCGAGCGGACTCCGAGGCTCAATGAGCTAAAGGCCTCTCTCACCCAACACCGGCAAGGAACCTCGCAGCTGCCAGAGACCGACCTTCGAAACCAGGTAAACGAGTTCATCCAGGAGCTATGGAGGGCTCGGTAGGAATCGCTTGCCCCAAGTCATCGATTGAGCGCGGAGGCATCGGTGGATGTCAAGGTAGTTGTCGCCTCGAGGTTTCGTTCTCAAGCCGCGAGCAGAGCTGGGCGGCCTTGCCACCGCCGGTGCCCGATCCGACCTCTGTACACCCGGGACGCCCTCCGTGGCGCCGAGCTGCTCAGGGTC
>JAAELT010000091.1 GCA_024226315.1 bacterium
CGAGCGGCTTGAATGTCACGTTGCCGGCTGCGCAGACGACCGCGTCGAGAGACCCGGCCTCGGCGTAGGCAGCGCGGATCGACGCCGGGTCTGCCAGGTTCAGCCGCAGGTCGCCTGAGGAGCGGCCAGCGGTGATCAGCTCGTGCCGCAGTGCGAGCTCCGCGGCGACCGCGCGGCCAATGATCCCCGAAGCACCGATCAGGAGAATCTTCATGCGCCCAGATTCGCACACCCGGGCCTGAAAGACAATCGCGGCGCGCCGAGCACCTCACCAGAAACTCGGAGGCGGCTCGCCGCGGATCTTTCGCGATCGTAGCCTCGAGCAGGAAGCGAGTCTGCTGAACGTCGTCATCCTGATCGCCGGTGTCCCGCTCAGCCAGTCTCTCGAGCACAGGCAGCGCCGAAGCCGCGCTCTCGCCGTAGATGCCGACCACCGCGACCGCATTCGCAAAATCGTCGACGTCGGGGTCGAACTCGACCTTGTGGTTCTTCCACGGCGGCCGCCAGCGGTCTAGGAAGCGGGTCAGGCCCGGAACGACTTTCCCGCTAGCCGGGTCCGTAGTCGGACACGCCGGAGGGTCTGACTTCTCTCATGATAGAGGCACAAGCTGTGCGAATCTGGCCACGAGGTTCGGCGCCTTCTCCCGGTGGCGAGAGAGATGGGTGCTGAGCCCTGCAAGAGACCGGCGCCGGGCGGTTTGAGTTTGCTCGCCGGTTCTCAGGAGTCCTGGCTCGAGCTCTTCCCGGAGGGTCGTGTGACGGAGCCAACCGTAGATTCAGGATCCTCGGACCGCAAGGAGGTCAACCATGCGCCAGTCTCCAGACGATATTCGGCGGCAACATCACGCTCTTCACCCAGCTGTGCGAGAGGACCCCTAACGAGGCGTTCGACATGATGGTGCTGCACGCCGAGCAACTCGGCGCCAACGCGATGATCGGCGTCCGCTACGACGCCACGGAAGTGATGAGCGGCGTCAGCGAGGTCCTGTGCTACGGCACCGCCGTCACGGTGGAGCCGGACCCCGCCTGAGGACACGCGGTCAGACCGTCTAGCAGCACCGGCGGCCGGCGGCGCTGCCCGACCGCAATCGGCGGTGTCGCGTCCGGACTCCCTTTCTTTCCAGAAAAGAAGACCTTTTGGCCGCTCAAAGTCCCGTTCTTGGCGGCAAAGTCGACCCTTCCGTCGCTCAAAGCCCCGGTCTTTTCGCTCAAGGACACGTTTCCACGCAGTGGAAACGTGTCTACGTCAACGAGGAAGGTCTTCCACTTTGGCGGAAAGGGGTCCTTGATCTTAAAGGACGCCTTCCACCGAGATGGAAACGGGTCCTTGCTCAGAAGGAACGCCTTCCACGACGGCGGAAAGGTGTC
>JAAELT010000092.1 GCA_024226315.1 bacterium
ACGACCATTTTCCAGATCTCGTACGTTCGCCGCCGCCCAACCAAGGCCGACCCCACTGGTACCCATGTGGCTGCCACCACTATACATACACCCATACCGGCCGTGGTGTTGGGGCGGCGTCGGAGCTGTAGAGGAAAAAGTCGGTCATTTTTTTCGGAAAGTAAAGTTAAATAATCCTAGATAATAATAATAATAATAACTGTTAGTTTTCCTGAAAGCTCTGTCTGCTCGGTAGTCCGTCCGTGTGCGGCTGTGTTGTGCCGCTTTCAGGAAAAAGGAGGATTATTTATCTGTACGAGTGGCGCCGCTGGGCTTTCAGGAAAAGGGAGGATTATTTATCGGTTGGAGATGCAAATAACAACTGTTCTTTTCTAAAATATAGATTGCAGGCTGAAGCCCCAAGTGGGTGTGTCCACCCTACCCATACCCATGGTAGGGGGCGGCTGGTCTGCTCTGGCTGAGGAGCATGGGTCGAAAAACCTCATTTTCTCGGCTATTTTGAGGCACTGTGGCCTGTGTAAGGCCGGCGGGTGGGGTGCTCATTTTCTCAAAAAACAGCCAAAAATGAGGTTTTTCGATCCGTACTCATCAGCCAGGG
>JAAELT010000093.1 GCA_024226315.1 bacterium
GTCCACACGGCAGAGGAGCTTTGCTATTCGGCTCTCGCAGCTTGAGGGTGCAGGTGGGCAGGGGGCCCGCTCGTGCGACGCCGCGCTGGTTGATCGTGGGCAAGAGGAGGCGGGTCTATCGGACCGCGTCCCTGGATCTAGATTCCGCTCTTGGTGGATCGACTCGGCTGCATGAGCGACCGTGACCGAGGTTGAGGCGGAACGGAACGCGGAAGGGCGGGGCGGGCGGAGCGGGTGGGACGGGCGCGGCGACGGCCAGGGTGAGGCCCCGCGGCTCGGGGCCTTAAGAGCCAGCGGAGCCGCGGCGATCTGAGGCTGGCGATCCGGAGGCGGAGAGCGGCGCCCGCTCGAAGCGTGCGCCGCCCGGTCTCGGAAGGCGCCCCGCGGCCGGTGATTCGGACCCGCGAGCCGGAGGGCATAGGACACCCCGAGGTGCTCCGGTCGGTCGATCTCCAGACGCCGTGGTGCGAGGTGATCTCGCTCACCAGAAGTGGGTGGCGAGCGGGACGACTCCGGTCCCTGGCGGGGCGGCGCCCGGTCTCCGCGGAGATTGCCTCGGCGGTCGTCGCGGTGCGGGGAGCCTCCGTGCCGGCAGCCTCGGAGCTGATCCGAGGGTCGCGTCTCCATCGGTTGAGATGCGCTGTTTCTTGGTCTCCTCAGAGATCCGGACCTTGCCAGCGGACCGGTGCGGATCCGGTGTCATCCATTGGCCCGGTCTCCTTCGCCCGGGTGCGAGGGCCCCGGGATTCGGTCATGGACAAGAAGACCTCAGAACCTCCCTTGGCCGCAAGGTAGGGCGAAGCCGGTCCCGCAAGCGTTCCCGCCCTTGTCAGCCCGGGAGGACCCGAGGTCCTGGGAAGCCATGCCCGATACCCAGAACCCTCTCCCCAGCGAAGGAGCCCGAGCCATGAACGACACCATCACTCTCACCGGTTACCTCGGCAAGGATCCGGAGATCCGCGAGACGCAAGAGCGCACGCTCACCCGGCAGACGCCTGCCCCTCGGCTCATCTTCGAGCATGCCGGCCTCCGGCACCCCGACCGCGCCGACGACATCGCTGAGGAGCCCGCGGAGTACGACGTCACCGTCCCCGCGAGGGCCTACGCCGTCCTCTCGCTCGCCACCCACAACTGGGCCGGCAGAGAGCGGATCACCACCTGGCACCGCGTCGTCGTCTGGAACGTCGACCGCCTGGAGCACCTCGGGGTGCGCATCGCCCGCAAGGGCTCGAAGGTCGAGATCACCGGCCAGCGGACGTCCTTCGAGACCCGGGACGGATGGACGCTCGAGCAGATCGAGCTCTCCAGCTTCCGGATCCTCCAGCTCAAGTAGCCGCGGCACGAGCCGCCGGGCTCTCGCGAGGCCCCCCGCCGGGGGCCTTTTCTTTGCCGCCTGGCGTCGGGCACAGCCGGCTGTATCTGAATCGAGCTGACCGGACAGGGATCTCTCGGAAAGGTTTCCTGCGGTTGCACGCGTCATTGCTCACGCACTCTTCATGTAGCGGACGGGCAAGAGGGCGCCGGAGGA
>JAAELT010000094.1 GCA_024226315.1 bacterium
CTTGGACAGCCGAAATTCTGAGACATAGGGGACCTCCACCGTGATTTCCGCCAAATCCAGCCTTCTAAGCCGCTGTTCTAGGGGGTTGCCAGCTCAACCCTGAGTTATCTTGGACAGCAGTGGCAATCGACAGAGAGGATAACGCTCTCGGCTTGTGGAATTATCCTGGTCTTTGTTGGATGGTTTGTATCTGGAGACGGAGAGAAGACAACCGGAGCGAGAGCTTTCTTTTCCATCGGTCCATTCTTGATGGGGATGTTCGGATGTACAGTCGTTCTTTCCTTGCAGAGGCGATATCATGAATTCACGAACGCTATAAATAGAATCAACTGGGTGCAGCGAGTCCAAGAAGAAGATGTGTACCTAGAAGGGGAGGCGCTTTTTCCGGACGCTTGGATCCAGAATGTCGTTGAAAATCCTCCCGCTGATGAAATTAGAAGATCGTTTGAGCCCACATTTCGTATAGCGATAGTGACTCTAGTCGCAGTATCCGCATTCTGTGCGATCACGGTTTGGTTTGTATAGTGTTATCCCCATGAGGCGTTCACGTAGATCGGGTGTTCCCCAGCTGGCCGAAGGGTCAGATGTGAAACTTCTTCAGGGTTTGGAGAGTAGGAGGACTCCTGTCGGATACAGGAGCCGCTTGGGTTCAAGATCAAAGCCGCGCGGCAATCTTGCAGAATCCACGAACGACCACATATCAAGAAACTGGAGCGGACGCGCCAGCGCGCCAGCTCAGTTCCGCCGTTAGATGGCAGAGACCCTCATCGATGATTCGGCAATGGTGACGGCATCGAGCCTTCTGGTCTTCGTGGACGAAACCGGCGACGAATCACTGCAAGATCCAGCCTACAGGGTCTTTGGGCTAGGTGGCTGTGCCATGCGGGCAGACACCTATTTCGGTTCCGTAAAGGCGGATTGGCGGCGGTTGAAAGCAGAACACTTTGACGGCGAGGACGAAGGGCTTCATGCCTGCTCGGTAGATCCTGCAAACATAGAGGCCGTAGGTGCCTTGGGTGAGTTCTTTCGGTCACAGACCTTCTCGCGTTTTGGGGTTAACTGTTTTCGGGGAGCATGAATACCCAGGTCGTGATGTGTACGGACTGGCCGTTGAGCACATGATGGGTCACTTGACGAAGGTCGCTGCTCGTTGGCCAGCAATCGATGGAGTCACTCTCATTCTCGAAAAGTCGGACCGCGGAGATCCTCTCGCTCGTGACTTTCTGGAGGACGGAACGTATACTCGGACAACCGCCGGACAACAGGCGGCTATTCCGGTCTGTCGCCACTTCATGCCAAAGTCGGCGATCGAGCCCGGGTTGGAGATTGCAGACTTCGTGATGCACACACTTGGCGCGACTTCAAGGGCCGGATTTCAAGGCCGGGGCATCAGGCGAAAGGATCTCAAAGCCGTGATCTTCGATGTGCCAAGTCACTTAGTGAGCATCAGCGATCTTCGGCTTGATCCACTCAAGGCCGGTGATTAGGCACGAACTATGCCCTGCCATCTAACAAGGCGCTTCACCAGCCGAATGGTCCGCTTCGCGGCCCATCGCTGGTGAGCTTGGTCCGTTCGGCGTCAGAAATGGAACCAAGAAGGAATTCAAAACCATGACGAAGAAGAAAAGTTCGAAGCAGGTTGCGTCTGAGGCAGCTAGAGTTTTGCAAGACAGGAGCGCTTCCGCTACGACTAAAAGGCTAGCCGGTTCGGTGCTTTCTCAAGCAGATCGATCGAAAGATACAGGAGCAGAGCTGGAGGATCTCGCCTCCAAAGTTCTCAAGAGCCCGAAATACAGCGAAGAGACAAAGACCCTCGCGGGTTCAGTCCTGTCTCAGTCAAGGAAGGAGCGGTGAGCGATTTGTTCGCCGGCGGGCTTGAAACGAGACCGACGTCTGCGCCGTAGTAGGATTTGGGAGGCTATTCTGGCGATACATCAAGGGCGACTTTTTACTTGGATCATCAGGAAGAGTTGACATGGAAGAGGAGAATAGGATGGAAAACGAGGCGGTGGCCAAAGCTTGTGTGGACTTGGTAAGACAATTGCTTAGGTTGGTCGATCAGGGCGAATCAATTGGAGTTGGACGGTTCATTCGCATTACCGAGGAGGAGAACTTCGTTGAGTTCTTGTTACAGCACTACGACGACGTCCGATACCTACATTATCTAGATAGGGATTCTAGCCTCTATAGACCAGGGGTGCATGAGTATTTCAACGACGCAATGCACAGGCACGCTAACGTTGTCACTATGGAGGACTATGGTCTACGCACCAACGGGTTCCTATTTGCTGTCAATGTGACACTGTCTGTGTTAGAAGAAACTTTCTTGCAGGCGGGACGGTGACGACACGATCGACTGCACAAATAGGTGCAGCCCCCGCCGAACCAGACGGTGCAACGGACTCACTCCGTTCGCCGCTGACCTTGATCGTTATGCAGCTGCGAGACCGAACCTAGATCTCGATTGTGAGCTGACAGATGAAGATTCCTGAAATACAGCTTGCGCACCTGCTTCACGAAGCTTTGGAGCAGCTAGGTTGGACTTCGGATCCAACCGAGCTCGCAAATAAGGTCCGCAAGCTGAACATCGGCCTTCCGGCCGAAGATGAGTTCTCTGTCATTCTTTCTTGGCTGGGAAAGTGTACGCTACTGCACAAGCTGGATCAGCATCAGTCGCCACTCGGGTCGAAAGAGAGATACCGGGTTCCAGACCTGCTCGCGTTCTTCAGCTTCAAGGGAAGGACCCTGCCGGCTTTGATTGAAGTAAAGCGCACGTCTTCAGGAACGTGGCGGTCTAACTTCAGCCTGTCTTGGAAGCCGGAGTACTACGAACCTCTTGCGGATTACGGCCGGACTCTCGGCATACCAGTTCTTGTTGCATGGAAGTATCACGAACAATGGTCCTTGTTTGACCTAGGCGCCTTCCGTGTGGCGAAGAAAAACTATAGGATCAGCTTTCTAAAAGCGATGCAAGAGAACCTTCTGGGTCTACTCGGCGGAGACTTCGTTTTCGTTCTCCGACCTGGGGTTGGAATGCATATCGGCGTTGAGAAGAAGGAGTTACTGAAAGAAGAGAAGGTTGACGAATGGGTCCACCAGCAATGGGAGGGTGTTGTACAGGATGCTTACTTCACAGATGGCGAGGGGCGTCGCCTCTCGTCTCTCGGCCGGTTCTTTCCTCTCTTCCTGGCCGCGGCGCCGGAGCCAGAAGTGGAGACAGTCGGGCCGAGAGTATATCAACGTTTCGTAGCAGAGGAAGAATGCGGCAGCTGCTGGGGGCACCAGGCTTTGGGCATACTGCTGGAGTACACAATGCCTGCCGACAAGAGCATCGACTGGCGCAAGCTTCTCCTCTCTGAAGATGTACCAGTGCCGGGAGATGTGCTACGAGAGACAGCCTCTGATGGAATTCCGGAGGCGATTGTTCGATATGTGATTAACCAGCGCCCCCGAAGCGTTCCTCCTTTTCTGAAAGGAGATCTTGAGGAATGGTAACCTTGAACAAGGTGGGCCGCGGCATAACCCGGCGCCGAAGCGGACGGCTCGCGCCGCGCGCTTGGCTCGGGCGTTCGACGACTTAAGAGATTAGGAGTAAAACCGTGAGACTTCGTGAGATACATTCGATCCTCGTTAGCACCTTCGATGATCTCCAGGTCGAGCTCACTGCGCAGACCTCGAAGAACAACATGAGAGTCTCCAAGTTTCACAGGGCGATAGATGGCACGCGTCTTATCCTAAGTGCTGGAGTTCTTCAGGAAGAGTGCAAAGCTGTTCTTGATAGAAAGGAGATAACAGATCACGCTCGTTCCTCCGTCGTAACCGATGCCAGTTCTGCCAGCAAACTCCAAAGCTCGCTGAACCAGCTGAAGCAGAAGGCCGCTCTATTGATTGAGGCCCTCGGATCCGTATTAGGGCCTGACGAGAAAGACGTTGTGGCAATCAAGATTCCGGAACACCTGGACCTGGATGGCGTCGCAAAGGTTCTCAAGGATCTAGATGGTTTATTAGCGCAGGCCCTCGTCAATGATTACGTTAAAGGCCAGGTATCCCTTAAGGGTTTTGATCGCGGGAGCGAGTGGATCATGATAGCCCTTGGCAGTCTTGCCGCCGTACACGTTCTAGGGCACATGGTTCGATTGCATTTTTCTATGGAGGAGAAGAGGCTCGATATTGAAGCGAGGCGCGAAGTGGTCCGCGGAATGAAGATAAAGAACGATAGCCTTGAGGACATCGAGCAGGCCCTTAAGGAAGAGCTGGACCTTCACCTTCAAACTGAGCTTGAGTCGGCCTTCAAAGCGGGCAAGCTTCCGAAGAAGGCCAACGAGGAGCGGGAACGAATAAAGCACTCTGTCCGCGAACTGGGCGAACTGCTCCGCCGAGGTTTAGAAGTTCAACCTTCTCTTGCTTTGCCCAAGCAATCTCAGGTGCTCTTTCCGCAGCTCCCCGGATATCTTAAGGAACTTCCGGCCCTTCCGGAAAAAGCGGGTGAAGAAGAGGATGAAAGCGAGTAGGCCAGGGACGTCGAACAAGAGCCTGAAACGAAACGCTTCGCGTTCGCTTAGGCTAAGGCGTTCGCCGTCGCGTTAGTCGATGAAGGAGATAATGACATGCAGCTTCCTGGCTGGTACGATTTTCTAGATGAGATTGAGAGGGCTAAGGAAGCTCTCGGTAGTCCCGAGCACGTCTGGTATCGGGGGCACTCGAACTCACAGTGGCTCCTGATACCGCCTTTGTATCGCGATCCGCGATTTCTGGACCGAGAGCAGCTGGCTTTCTCTGAGTTCGCGCGGTCGGCTTCTCGCCTGTTTGAGAAGCGCACGAACGACTGGGAGACGTTGTTCGATATGCAGCATTACGGCCTTCCAACGCGGCTGTTGGATTGGTCAAAGGTGCTCGGGATCGCGATCGCCTTTGCGGTCCTCGATTATCGCGACGACATGCCGTACGATCCAGCTATTTTTGTCTTGGATCCGCTCGCACTCAACAGAAGGAGCGGCATTGAGGTAATTAAGGAGATTACAGATGAAACGTATCGATACAGAGAGATCTATTGGCATCACCGGCCGTTTGTACCTAACAGCCCCATCGCCCTAGACCCGCCACTGCAAACAGCCCGTATGTTTGCGCAGCAGGCGAGCTTCACAGTGCATGGCCTTGACGAAAGGTCACTTGAGGAGCAATGTGCTAATGAAATAGTAAAGGTCGACTTGTCAAGCGCGGCGCTGCCTGGTGCTCGCCAGTTTCTGGAATATGCAAACTTGAACGCTTACTCCATCTACCCAGACATCGTCGGGATGGCTCGACATTTACGAAAAAGGGTTTTCGGACCGTGAAGCGGCGAACAAGGCGTTGCAGCCGGCATGCTCGCCGTTCGGCCATCCGGCTGTGGCGAGTCCAGAGGTCGAGCGCCGCTGGGCCTGAGACGTTCAGCTGCCGCATGCGGGTGAACTCTTCGTTCGGCGGCTCCACAAGGACTGCCGATCCTAAGTACCAGGCAGATTATGGAGATACTGTAAAACGGCCATAGAATTGGGAGAAGGAAGTGCCAGAACTCAGGAGGTATAGTCTCTTCATCAGCCACGCATGGAAGTACGGTGATGCGTACGATCGCCTCGTAGCGCTGCTTGATGATGCCAACTACTTTCGTTATTTGAACTGGAGCGCACCCGAGGACAAGCCAATCATCCCGCCTGGCGCGAAGGTTCCGGATAAAGAGATCGAATCTGAGATAGAGCGCAAGATATCGTTTACGCATTGCGTCCTAGTTATCGCCGGGATGTATGCGGCGCACAGCGACTGGATGCAGGTTGAGATCGATATAGCCAAGAAGCTAAAAGTACCAATGGTCGGTATAAGACCTAGGGGAAACAATGTGATGCCAACAGAGGTTTTGCTAGCAACGAAGGTGGATGTCGGCTGGACAACGGACTCGATTGTAGCTGCGATTCAGCAATGGGCTCTATCCAGGAAATCCTAGAGTAATGGAGACCGCCGAACCACGCGCCTCGAGCCGGACGCGATCTCCGCACGACTCAGGCGCCGAACAACTGCATGGAGCGCACGCATACGCGGCGCACATGCGAGGCCGTTCGCCGGCCTGAAGGATGAAGTTTATGAAAGAGACGATCTTCCTATCCTACGCGCATGCTGACACCGGCTTTGTCGACGAGTTGGAGCGCGACCTCCAGACAGAGGGCTTTAGCGTCTGGCGGGATACGGCGAGTATCGCCGCGGGTGACGACGTACCTGGCCGGATCGAAGAGGGCCTAGACGCCGCCGACTGGATGGTACTCGTGTTGTCGGCCGACGCAGTCTCTTCGGGCTTCGTGGCCGAGGAGTGGCATTCTCACTTCTGGGAAGACATCCGCCGAGGGCGGACGAGCCTGCTGCCCATTATCATCGCGGACTGTGTGGTTCCGCGTTTCCTAAGGCACAAGAAATGGATCGATTTCCGCGGCGGCTACGGATCCGGCTTCTCCCATCTTCTCACCAAACTGAAACAACCGGTCTCGATCGAGCCAAAGGAACGGAGTGAAGGAGAACGCGCAGCTCTCTATCGTTTGCTCAACGCATGCACGTCGCCGGACTACGCCGATGTTCGTCTCCCAGGACACCACAGCACTAACTTCAGCACCAGCGAGTGGTTCAGAAACATCGGGGACATCTTCGACTTCGTAGATGAACTAATCTTCGACTTTACCTCGCCGGGGGTCCTGCCTGCGGAGCTCAAATATCTCCGGATCTTCTACGCTCACTGGCTCGGTGACGGCATAGAGCTCCCGGGCGTAAAAGCACCTGCCGCCGTCTGCCACGACGTGGACAAGGAGGGCCGAGATATTAGCGGCTCTTTTGTGATGGGGATGTCTAACCCACACGGATTCGAGCAGGTAAACTGGCGGCTCGGGCGCGTAATACCCTGCTTTCGTGATCGGATCCTGCGTTCGCACTGTGCAACCGTTTTTCGCAGGGGAGAGGCTAGCCACCGCAAGCTCACAAAGAGCCCTCTTGCACCGAACTACGAGATCGAGGAAGAGGCGGCGGTTTTCACGGCCCCTGTCGAGTGGCGGCAGGGCGGATTCAGAGCGAGTCTTGGTGTTCTCGCAATCAGCAGCAACAGTACCACGCCGATGACCTGGGAGCTTCAGGCTAGAGTCAGTCTGTTGGCTACTCTTCTAGGGTTCTTGCTGAGGAACTTCGCTGAGCACAATGGCTCTGAAGCTGGTGGGGATTTAACGGGCGTTCGTGGCTTGGATGGCGTGCCTTTTGGATTCGATAGCCCATTTGAGGGCACCTATGCAGCTACAGGAGCACGCGCGATCTCCCTGCGACGGGAGGTCGCTACCTTTTTCGAGGAGCACCTCCTCCATTCAGGCATTCACACAGTGGAGAATGATTGCCTCAGATTCGCAGACTGATTGGGGTCAGCTGTCGAACAACTGCATGGAGCCCACGCTTTCGCGGCGCTCATGCGAGAGTCGTTCGGCGGCGCCAGAGCTTGAACCCGAACGAGCGGCCGAGCACACCAACAACCGTTACTGAGGGCCTACTTCGACGGATTAAGCGTTATGAACGTAAAGTATCAGATCTTTCTCAGCTCAACCTTTGACGACCTGAAGACGGAGCGCGAGCAAGTCGTCAAGGCAATCCTCGAGATTGGGCATATTCCTGTTGGCATGGAGATGTTCAGCGCGGGCGACGAGGAGCAATGGGAACTTATCGCACGCGCGATTGATCATAGCGACTATTACGTCGTAATCGTCGCACACCGGTATGGCTCTACCGCGGACGATGGCATCAGCTACACCGAAAAGGAATACGACTATGCTGTTGAGCAAGGCGTGCCGGCTCTGGGATTCGTAATCGACAAATCTGCACGCTGGCCGTCTGATAAGATGGAGGCCGACGAAGGCAAGAGGGCAGCGCTTGAGTGCTTTCGGTCAAAGGTTATGGAAAAGCACGTGGCGTTCTGGAAAGACACCCGCGATCTATACGGTCAGTCTGCGATTGCTCTAGGAAAACAATTTAATACTCGCCCCCGCCCAGGATGGATACCGGCTACGGCGGCGCCAAGCGCGGCTGTCGCCGACGAGATATCACGGCTTAGCAAAGAGAATTCCGAGCTTCGGGACCGGCTTGAGGAGTTGGAACTCTCGCAGGAGCCGATGGAGATACGCGAGAACCGGCACCTCATGGACGTTATGTCTCAAGACACCTTAGATCTTAACTATCTTAAGGCTGGGAAGGTATCAGCTCGTCCGGTGTCTCTTCTCGAGGTCTTTCGTCATGCGGCTTCCAGCTATTCCCTTACCAATAACAACTTAAGGCCTTTCAAAGAGGCTGCCGCCAGCTGCCTGGGTGTTGAGACGAAAGAGCTTTCGGGCGTCCAAACGTCGAAAGTCCTAAGCCGCTTCTCAAAGTACGGGCTGTTCGAATCAGAACCTAATCCCCAGTACATAAAGCTCTCTGATAAGGGGCGAGAGCTGTTGCGTGGCCTTTCCTTGCAGCGACACTCCCCTTCAGAGATTCAGAACGGAGAGGATCGGAAGACCGGAGGAGATTCGGAGTGAGTGGACTCCTTATGGCGCCGAACAACGGACTCGAGACGGACGGCAAAGCCGCCTCTCAGTCCCGCACGTTAGCTGACGTGTCGTGCGAATGAGATCGCATCTATGAAGAAGCAGATTTCAATGCCGCTGGACGAGAAGCTGAGAATCATCGGCCAACTCGTAACCCGCGCACGTATCTACTTCGATATCTGGTGGCTGTACGAAGGTGCGGACACCCGACCGAAGTACCTTGAGGCCATGAACAAGTTCCCGGAGTTCTTCCGGTTCGATAGCCACGCGCACTTCGTGGCACTTGTGATGTACCTTTCCCAGCTGACGGAGTCCCGTCACAATACGTTGAATCTTTGCGCGCTCGTCAGGGAGGCCAAGGACTCTGGACTCATCCCGGCGTCTGAGATAGCCTCTGCGGAAGCCGACCTTCAAGCGGTCCGCCGGATCGCATCTGGAGTGGCAACGCTTCGCAGCAACCTATTCGCTCACCGGAGTGCGAAGATCTCTTATGAGGAGGCATTCCAAAAGGCAGCGATCAGCCCGGATCAGCTCCGCGATCTGACGGAAACAGCTCTCGATGTAGTCAACACTCTCCGTAGAAGCTCCAGTCTGGAAGAGCGCATCTTCCACACGGATTCTGCAGAGCACGCCGAGGCGCTGCTAAAGAGCATTGATAGATCAGAAGTTGCCTACTGGAACGTCACCTAGGCCAACACATGGAAGCCGAGCGATGGCTATAGACGCTGAGAGCCAGCTAACAAAAAACTGGAACGGACGCGCAAGCGCGCCAGCTCAGTTCTGCCGTTAGCCAGACAGAAGAATGAATCGATCCTGGCTCGTATTCTCGTTCATCCTGGCTGTCTTGGCGACGCCCGGGGTGGCTTGTGAGCAGTTTGCCTTTCCACCAGTGAGGCCTATGCCAGGGCGTGTTCTCGTCGCCGGCGTCGTCGAGGGCCATTTGGTCCGTGACTTGACGGCTAGAGGAATCAGTTCAGAAGGGAATGACCGACGTGGGTGGAACCTAGATTGTAGATTGTCTGGCTAAAGCCTACGACTGCCTGACTGTAAGCTGCATCATCTGCCGGGAGAGCACATGCTTGTCAATTTTGATTCTGTTGCCTGTCTTCAACTACTAGCATTGGTGATAGGGCTACCGCTTCTTCTAATCGGCTACCTCCTGTACTCGCACCACCGCAGCCGGCGCGAGCGCGAGGCCGCGGAAAGCTGGCGGAGCATCAAGGCACCCGCTGCGCCAACGGCCGAGAAGTCTTCCGCGGACAGACGATCGCCAGACGCGACCAACCCGCTGGCCGGTGCGCCGCGAGTGATCAAGCCAGCGCACGACTACCTTCGTGTGGCGATCGTCGTCGTTTTCTCGGCGGCCATCTTCGGAATGGTCCCAACCATACCGGCGGTCAGCCTCCTGGTCGTTCTGGTCATTGCTTTCTTCGCCCGGAAGATCATGCGAGAGGATCAAATGGCCAGGCATGGCGAGACTGCTGTCGGCATGATTATCGACTTGGACGTCGACGAAGGGGTTTCAAACCTGGACTCGGGACGCTGGCTGCCACCTATGTCATTTCTCAGCGAGAGCACAAGAGCGCGGTTCACCTATCGCTTCAGCGTCCCGGATCGACCGGATGTGGAATTCGAGGGAACCTTCAAGGTCGGGGGCTCCAGAAACCTGGCGATGGCGGTGGGCAAGAAAGCCAAGGTACGATACTTGCCGACAGATCCACGCGTGTCGGCTCTGGAGCTCGGCGATGGCAACGCTTCGACCCGGACCTGGTTTCGACTCGTCCTGGGTGGGGATAAGCGATCATCCGATGACACCGGACGAATCGGATTCTCTCTGCGGAATCCCCGTGCATGACACTCGTTGACAAGCGCATGGCAAGCTCTTCAGCATGGACGGGTGTTGGGATCAGGCCCGTCGTGGGTAACCGAAGAGGGCATGGGAGAGTCCGCCCAATACGGTCGTGCTGATCTCGATTGCCCTTGCTATTCTGCTGGCAGTAGCATGAGCGTGGCGACAATTCCCTGGTCGCCGAAGAGGAAACCATGACGACGTTCGAGCTGACCAGCCTCAAGAAGAGCCAGGGCACCTGGCACCTGACCCTCGAGGACGACTCCGCGAGCCTGACGCCATCAGAAGGCGGCACGCCTCTGGTCATACCGCGTTCCGAGACCCTCGGCCGCCTCGAGCTGGTCAGAATCTGGGGTGGTCAAGGGGCCTTGATGGTTCCTCGCGAGGGGAAGCTCAAGAAGCTCGAGCTCAAGCTCGAACCCGGCCAGACCGAAGCCGTCGATGAATGGCTAGGGCCACCGACGACAGATCATCTCCGCCTGTTCCTACGCAAACGGTATGCCTTCGGAGTGCCGATCGGCCTGTTCCTCGTTCTCGCATCGCTCCCCATGGCCGGCGATCCAGCTGCCGGTCTCGAAGCCGTGCCGGCGAGCCCCATCACCGCCGTGCTCGGCGTCGGGCTGGTGGTGATGTGGGCCCTCGCCCGCTACCGCCCGACCCCGAGGCTTCTGCTGGCTGACACCGTCTGGTTCTCCCTGCTCCTGGTCAGCACGGTGGTCGACATTCTGACGGGCAGATCCTCGGTCTGGTGGCTGGTGCTGTGTGTGGTTCTGGTCGTCATCATCCACCGCGGTATCCGAGAATACGGCCGCTTCAAGTACCTCACGCATACGGGCCAAACCGACGAGCCTTGATTCCGCGTGCCGCCGCGCTCACTCGGTATGCCGACTCAGGTCGCGGGCCTGCTTGACGTCGATCTCGGGCGAGCCGGTGATCAGCCGGGCGCCGCGTGACATGAAGAGCCACTGCCAGGCCCAGTTCACCATCACCAGCAGCTTGCTCCGGAAGCCGATCAGAAACATCACGTGGATGACGCTCCACAGCAGCCACGCGAACAAGCCGCCGAAGCTGCGCCCGGCCAGGTCGGCGACCGCGCTCGAGCGGCCGATGGTGGCCATGCTGCCCTTGTCGAGATAGGTGAACGCGGGCCGGTCGTCTGGGGCCGAGGTGGCCGGCGCCGAGCTGCCGGCCTCCAGCTCCTTGCGAATCAGGCGGCCCACGAACTGGCCCATCTGGATGGCGCCCTGCGCCACACCGGGCACGGGCTTGCCGGATTTCGGGTCCGTCAGCGTCGCCAGATCGCCCACCACGAAGGCCCGTGGATGGCCGGGTATCGAGCAGTCCGGCGCCACCGGCACCCGGCCCTGGCGGTCGAGCTCCACTCCCATGTCGCGCACCAGGGGCGCCCCCTGGACGCCGGCGGCCCAGATCACGTTCGCCGCCGGCACCCGCTCCTCCCCCACCAGCACCCGGCCGTCCTCGACGTCGGTGACCAGGGTGTTCAGGCGCACCTCCACCCCCATGCGCTCGAGATCGCGCAGAGCCTTGCGCGAGGACTGCTCCGACATGCCGGCGAGCAATCGCGGTCCGCCCTCGAGCAGCAGCACCCGCGCGGTGGTGGTGTCCACGCGGCGGTAGTCCTCGGGGATGGTCTCGGCCGCGATCTCGCGCAGCGCGCCCGCCATCTCCACGCCGGTGGGCCCGCCGCCCACCACCACGAAGGTCAGCTTGGCGGAGCGCGAGGCCTCGTCCTCCTCCAGCTCCGCCTCCTCGAACGCCAGCAGCACCCGGCGCCGGATCTCGAGCGCGTCGTCGAGGCTCTTGAGCCCGGGCGCCACGCGCGCCCACTCGTCGTGCCCGAAATAGGCGTGGGTGGCGCCGGCGGCCAGCACCAGCCAGTCCCAGGCCACCGCCCCGCCGCCGAGGTGGATCTGCCGAGCTTCCAGGTCGACGCCGGTGACCTCTCCCAGAGCCACGCTGACGTTCTTCTGGTGGCTGAATACGCCCCGGATCGGCGCCGAGATGTCGGCCGGGGAGAGGGCGGCGGTGGCCACCTGGTACAGCAGGGGCTGGAAGACGTGGTGGTTGTTGCGGTCCACCAGGACGACGCTGCAGCGTGCCGAGCCCAGCTGCCGCGCGGCGTGCATGCCGGCGAAGCCGCCGCCCACGATCACCACCCGGGGTTCCGGGGCGGCCGGTTCTGGGTTGGCTGTGGCGTTCTCGGGCATGATGCTGACGGCGCCGGATCCGGGTAAGACCGGCGCAGTGTAGCAGCGTCGCGTCCGGAGCCGCCCCGAGACTCAGCGCACGGCGGGACAGGCGCCGAGACCCTGACGCGTCATGCAGAAGTGCGGCTGCTGCATGACCTGGGTGTGGGTGCCGTCCGGGTGCTGGTGGGTCTTGCCGATGCCGCCGCGGAAGATGCGGTCCTCGATGCGCAGCACGCCGTCGGCGTCCCCGTACCAGTCCTCGCGGTGGCCCCGGCCCTTGCTGGTGACCTCCCAGAACCGCAGCTGGAGCAGGTTGCCTTCGATCGCCGCGGCGTCCAGCCCGGGGATCATCGCCAGATCGTCCTCGTCGAAGCCGTTCGCCCAGGCGTACCAGTAGCGATTGTTGACGTTCTTGCGCACGCCGATGCCCCAGCCCGTGCCGACGTACTCCGGGGCGAGGATGTAGTTGGTCAGCTGGTAGCCACGGTCGTCCTCCGGCGGCTGGTACTCGGGCTCGTTCTTGTAGGGGTCGCGGTCCCAACAGAGATCGGACGTTTCGCTGGTACACCCGCCCGTCGGACATTCGCAGGTGGGCTGTGGCGAGGCCGGCGCGTGCCAGAAATTGCCTTTCGAGGTGGACAGGGGATCGAAGATCGGATCGCCGGCGGGCGGCGGCGGCTCCTGGCTCGCCGGGCGATACCAGCACTCGTGGGCCGTGTAGCTGACCCACTCGCCGTCGTCCGCGTTGCCGGCGGGCGGCTGCCATCCCCAGAGCGCGCAGCGCATGTTGCCGGAGCCCCACGTGTGCGCCGACCAGGGGTTCTGATAGCCGATGTAGCCCTGGTTCCTGGTCTTGAGAAAGAGCTGCACGAAGTTGGCGTCGGCCTCGGCGGGCACGCCGATCGGCGGCTCCGGGCAGGCGCCGTCGCAGACCTCGTCGAAGTTGTAGATCGTCGAGGTCGACGAGACGGCCTTGGTGTAGGGGCTCAAGCTCTGCCTGCCGTCGAACGTCCACGAATCGCCCTCGTGCAGCGACCAGTAGTCGCGCATGTCGAAGAGGCCGTAGCGGGTGCCGTTGTTGACCTGGACCCACTGGCTCCAGGCGACGTCGTCCATCCCTTCCGCCGTCGGACGCGCGCTGTAGGCGTAGGCGCCGACGCCCACGCCGCCCGTCACCACGGCGCGCACCCGGCCTTCGACCGCCTGCTGGGTGAAGGTGCCGGTAGTCAGCACGAACGGCGGCCAGCCGCCCTCGGCCAGCGACAGCTGGCCGGGCTGGTACGGCTGGTCCGTCGCGTTCGGCAGACCGCGGTAGTGGAACTGGAGCGGGCCGGTGTACTGTTCCAGGGTGTAGGAACCGCTCGAGGCACGCATGATCCAGGCGGTCATGTAGTACACGAACGGCGTGCCGGGGTTGGCCGGGGTCCAGCTGACGTCGGAGAGCAGCAGCAGGCGGTCGCTCTGCACCTCCATGCTCGGCGCCTCGAGGCCGAGAGGCGGAGTCGAGGGGACCGCAGCCGCGGCGGCGAGTGGTGTCGCGATCAGCACCAGGCCGACCAGGATCGAGATCGAGTGTCGTGTCTCGGACGAAGCGTTCAGTGGTCTCATGAGAACCTCCCACGGTTGAGGAGCGCGCCGGCGGGGCCGGCGTGCGTCGGGTTTCGGAGCGTCACCTCGCTCGGCGGAACGCCGGCGCGGTGGCCTTGACCATCTCGGTCGTTGGGTGACGCGCGGCGCGGTGCCGAAAACCATCAGCGAGCAGCCGGATTGGGGTCTGTGGCCGGCGTTGGGTGACAAGACGGCGTCGTGATCTTCCGCTTCGGACGTACACTGGTTCTCTCCGGGTCTCCGTCTGGCTGGTCGCACGTTCCTTTCCCAGGAGGGATTTCCCATGTCTCTGAAGCAGGTCGACAGGGTGATGAGCTCGCAAGGATCCACCGATACGACCGCGCTGCTGGCGGCGTGGCGCCGCGGTGACGACGCGGCCTTGGAGCAGGCGCTGCCCCACGTCTACTCCGAGCTGCGGCGGCTGGCGCATCGCCATCTCGCCGGCGAGGACAGCGGCCATACCTTCGAGAGCCGCGACCTGGTGCACGAGACCTTCCTGCGTCTGGACGGCCAACGCGGGTTCCAGTGGCAGAATCGCGCGCATTTCTTCGCCGTGGCCGGACGGATGATGCGCCGGATCCTCATCGACCACGCGCGCCGCAAGCGAGTCCGCGGCGGCCGCCAGAACCATGTCGAGCTCGACGAGGTCGACGTGGTCGCCGACCTTCGCGGCATGGATCTGCTGGCCCTGGACGAGGCACTGGAGCAGCTGGCGGAAGCCGACGCCGAGCTCGCCCGGATCGTCGAGCTGAGGTTCTTCGGCGGCCTGAGACACGCGGAAGTGGCGCGGGTGCTGGACGTCTCGGTACCGACGGTACAGCGCCGATTCCGGCTGGCCAAGGCGTGGCTCTATCGCAAGCTGCGCGCCGGCAATCGCGATCTCGGCGATCCCGATCTCGGGGAGCGCGATGATTGAGAGCTGGGCACGGATCGAGCGGCTCTTCCAGCAGGTGGTCGAGCTGCCGGACGCGGAGTGCGACGCGATCCTGGCGCGGGAATGTGCCGGCGCGCCCGACCTGCGGCGGCTGATCGAGTCGCTGCTGGTCGCCGATCGCAGCGCCGGCAGCTTTCTCGACCCGCTCGACCCGCCGACGGTGGCCGATGTCGCCGTCCGGGCGCCCGAATCGCTGGCGGGCCGGTCGATGGGTCGTTACCGGATCCTGCGCCGCCTGGGCCGGGGCGGCATGGCCACGGTCTACCTGGCGGCGCGCGATCGCGATTTCAGAAAACAGGTGGCGATCAAGGTGTTCGGTCACGACCGGCGACGCGGGGATCTGCTGCGCCGCTTCGAGCACGAACGCCAGATCCTGGCCGGTCTCGAGCATCCGTACATCGCGCGCCTGATCGACGGCGGCAGCACGCCGGAGGGCTTGCCTTTCCTGGTCATGGAGCTCGTCGACGGCGAGCCGATCGACCTCTACTGCGACTGCCGGCGGCTGTCGATCGACCAACGGATCGATCTCTTCCTGCGCCTCTGCGAGGCCGTGAGCTACGCCCACCGGCGGCTGGTGGTGCACCGCGACCTCAAGCCCAGTAACGTCCTGGTGACCCGGGACGGCGTCCCGAAGCTGCTCGACTTCGGCATCGCCAAGCTCCTGGAAGACGACGGCGACAGCCTGGAGACCGTGGCCGGCCACCGGTTGATGACCCCCGCCTACGCCAGTCCGGAGCAGGTGCTGGGGCAGCCGATCACCACCGGCAGTGACGTCTATTCGCTGGGCGTTCTGCTCCATGTGCTGCTGTGCGGAACCCTGCCGTACCCGGGCTCGCACCGGCGGCGCGATGTCGAGCGGGCCATTGTCGAGGATGATCCGGTGGCGCCGTCCGTGGCCCTGGCAGCGGCGCTGGAGGACGGCTCGGCGAAGGCGGCCGCCGAGCGCCGCCGCGAGGAGCTGCCCCGGCTCCGGCGCCGGCTCCGGGGGGACCTCGACAACATGGTGCTCGAGGCGCTGCGCAAGGACCCGGCCGAGCGCTACGGTTCGGTCGCCGAGCTGCACGCCGACCTGCGGCGCTATCGGCGCGGCCAGCCGGTCCGGGCACGGCCGGCGACCTTCGCCTACCTGGCCAGGAAGTTCGCGGGCCGCCACCGCCTGGCGGTGGCGACGATGGCGGCCACGCTCGTCCTCGTCCTCGGTTTCGTCATCTTCGGCTCGTTGCTCGCCCGCCAGGTGACGATCGAGCGCGACGAGGCCCGCCTCGAGCGCGACAAGGCGCGCCAGTCGGCGGAGCTCCTGCAAGAAATCCTCGCGCTCTCGGACCCCGATCAGGCCAAGGGCGAAACGATCTCGACTCGGAAGATCCTCGACCGGGGCGCCCAGCGCCTGGACGAGGAGCTGCAAGAGGACCAGCCGGAGATCTTCGCGACTCTCGCCAGCTCCATCGCCGCCGGCTACCTCAAGAAGGGCCTCGACGACCGCGCCGAGCCATTGCTCGAACGCGCTCACGAGATCGCCCGCGCCGAGCTCGGTGTCGATCACCCGGCCTTCGCCGAGGTCCTGCACCTGCAGGGGGGGCTGTGGGCCTACCGCGGCGACCTGGAGAGGGCGGAGGCTCTCCTGCGCCGGGCGCTCACGATACGGCGGCGGCAGGGCGGGAAACCGCTCGCGGCTACCCTCGACGAGCTCGGCGCCGTGCTCAGCATGCAGGGCAAGTTCGATCAGAGCGAGTCGATACTGAAGGCGGCGCTGGAGCTCGAGCGGCAGCTGTTCGGCGACGATGCGACGGTGGTGGCGGGCTCGCTCAACAACCTCGGCGTGCTGTACGACAGCCGGGGCGGTCCGGCCGCGGCGAAGGTCTACTACCGCGAGGCCCTGGAGATCCTGCAGCGCATCGATCCGGACCACTCGAACCTGATCGCCCTCTACTTCAACCTGGGGGTCATCGAGCTCGAACGGGGCGAGTTGACCGCGGCCGAGGCGAGCTACCGGCAGGCCCATCGCATCGCCAGCCGGGTGCTCGGCGAGGACCACCCGAAGACCCTGATCGCCCTCGGCGGGCTCGGCTCGGCGCTGGCGGAACAGGGTGCCACCGAAGACGCCGAGCGCCTGCTCGAGACCGCGCTTCGAGGCCAACGGCGCCGGCGAGGCGACGACCACCCGAGAGTTGCGGAGGTGATGCGCCGGCAGGGCGTGATGCTGCTCGGAATCGGTGAGCCGACGGCCGCTCGCCGGCGGCTCGAGGCGGCGCTCGAGATCTATCGCGACCGCCTGGGCGAACGGCATCCGGTCACCGGCCGGATTCTCCTCCTGATCGGCCACGCCCGGCTCGGCGAAGGCGAGGCGCGGGCCGCGGAGCGCTTCTTCCGCGACGCCCTTGCCATTCGCCGGGATGCCTTCGGCGACGAGCACTACCGGGTCGCGGAGACGCGGGTCGCCCTCGGCTCGAGTCTGCTGGCCCAGGGGCACGCGGAGCAGGCGGAGCCCCTCCTTCGGCACGGCCTCGCGAGCCTGCGCCGCGTCCTGCCCGAGGGGGCGCCGCTGGTCGTCGAGGCCCAGGGCGAGCTCGACGCCTGTCTCGCGACTCTCGGGCGCATCGAGGCCAGCTCGAATAGAGAACAGCGTAATGCGTAAATATGAGGAAAGGGGATTGGCGATGAACCAGGACTCAGAACACCTCAAGCTGTTGTCGATCTTCCACTACGTGACCGCCGGGCTTGCGGCCCTCTTCTCCTGCATACCGTTCCTCCATTTCTGGCTCGGGATCATGATGGTCACCGGCCAGCTCGAGCCCTCCGATCCGGCTCTCGAGATCTTCGGATGGTTCTTCGTGGTGTTCGCCGGGGGGTTCATCCTGTGCGGTTGGGCTTTCTCCGTCGCCGTCTTCATGGCCGGACGGGCCCTGGCGAGGCGCACCCGCTACATGTTCTGCCTGGTAATGGCCGGCATCGAGTGTATGTTCATGCCATTCGGCACGGTGCTCGGTGTCTTCACCATCCTCGTGCTCATGCGCGACTCGGTCAAACGGCAGTTCGGGATCGCCGAGGAATCGGTGCCCGAGAGACCGTCTTCGGCGTCGGAGTGATTCGTCGGTACGTTCGGCCGGGTCAGATTCGGGCCGGATTATTCTGCGGTCTCGCTCGGCCTTTCGAGCAGCTCTTCCAGGCGCTGGGCGGCGGCTGGGAAAGGTTGGCCGTGGGCCGGCGACGCGGACTGACCGCTGTTCCGAGTGATGCCGGGTGCTATCATCATCGCTGAACCTCGATCGTGTCGATTCGTCCGAGACCGACCCAATGAAGCTCGTCGCAGCCAAGATTCTCGACTCTACCCACCTGGAGCTGAAAGAGGCGCTTTCTGCCCCCGTGGGGCAATCCATCGAGATTGCGATTCCCGAGCCCGCGTCCGTCGCAGCAAGGCCCGCTCGGCACCGGCAGGTGGAACAGGCATGGCGTAGGACCAATCGGGAGACCCTGCAGCGTTACGCGAATCAATGGGTTGTCTTGGAAGGCGAGGAGATCGTTGCTCACGGGGACGATCCGGAGCGATTGGTCGAGCAGGCGCGCGCGCGAGGGATCGAGGTGCCGTACGTTTTCTACGTCGATCCGCCTCGACCGGGCATCGTGAAGATCGGCCTCTAGCCCATGCCGACGGTCGACTATCCCTACCAGATCGATTACGCCTACGACGAAGACGGCAACCCCTGCCGAGGTTGCGGTCGGCTTCAGCTCGGTCAGGATCAAGAGAAACCTTTTGGGCCGGGACTTCTTCAACCTGACACAGATAGGCTTTCGCGAACGTTACCGACGACTCTATGTCTCACTCGAGCCGTAGGCGAGTTCGCTTTCGTTACTCCCTCAAATCGGTGCCGGACACCACGTCTGGGGAGACCGCCGTGAGTCTCTCGCTGTCCTCAGCACCGTAGCCGCCGAGACCGATTTCGTCCTGAGCGAGGCTCGGATTCAGGATTGCTGTGTCCGCCTGTAGACGCCGCTTCAGGGGCGGACGAAGATGGCCACCAGGATTCCAGCCACGACCATGAATGCGCCGACGTAAAGCGTGTCCGTACCCACCAGTGGTCCGAGGCGAACAGGCTTGCGCTCCCGCATGTATTCCTTCGGCTTGGCCCGCTCCGGATCCACGGGATCGACTCCGAGCACGATTCGATCCCCGGCCTCCAGTGAGCCCAGGAAGTCGCTCCTGGCAGTGGTCTTCCCCTGGTGCCGAGCACCGCGATAGTCGGTCCATTCGTACTCGACGGAGTATTTTCCCCGTTTCGAGCCTCTGCCTTCCGAGACCGAGACGACCCGTCCGGAGACGTCTTCCCCGGCGAGCATTTCCTCGTAGGCCTGCAGACGAAAGGGCCGGGAACAGACAATGCCGCACCTAAACCACCGCGCCACCTCTCGACTCCACAACGCCGGCCGAGGTGGGTGGCACCTCAACGGCACGGCGTGGTGTGGACCTGGTTGTCCAGCGTCCTGGCCACGATCTCCGGGATCTCGCCTCCCAGCTTGCGAATCGCGGCGCGGCCCTTGGCCAGCGCGGTGGAAGGTCGATAGCCGCCGCCGTCTTTA
>JAAELT010000095.1 GCA_024226315.1 bacterium
CGGCGTGGGTGCTGTGGGGGCTCCCGAACTGACCTGGCCACTCACCTGGGGGCGTACCGTTCTTTCTGTAAGTAGCACTCCGACCGAGGAGGGGCAGCCGTCTTCTTGCTGAAGCGAGCGTAGCGAGCGCAAGCAAGATGGCGGCTGCCCGCGCCCGGCGGGGGCAAGTAGCGGCGGATCAGCGCCGATTCACTCTGCAGGTCTGACAACCAAGCAGGGGAGAACCGACGTGACCCACCGAGAAGATCTTACGCCCGTGGATCGGGCGCTGGCTGCGCTTGCTGAAGAGGGGTTTGACGGAATGGCCGAGGCGATCGCCGTGCTCATGAACGAAGCCATGAAGCTCGAGCGCAACGCGTTCCTCGGGGCCGAGCCGCACGAGCGCGCGCCCGAGCGTCGTGGCTACGCCAACGGCTTCAAGCCCAAGAGCGTGAAGACCCGTGTGGGCTCGGTGGGCCTCCAGATCCCCCAGGTTCGCGACGTCGAGTATGGCGCCGCGTTCTACCCCCAGAGCCTCGAGCGCGGCCAGCGCTCGGAGAGGGCGCTTCGGCTGGCCATCGCCGAGATGTACGTCCAGGGCGTGTCGACGCGGCGCGTTTCTGAGATCACCCAGGAGCTCTGCGGCCTTGATGTGAGTTCCACGGACGTCTCCCGCGCGGCGAAACTCCTCGACGAAGAACTCGAGAAGTGGCGCAACCGCCCTCTGGGGCGCTTCCCGCAGGTGATTGTGGATGCGCGCTACGAGAAGGTCCGCCACGCGGGAAGCGTGCGCGACTGCGCCCTTCTCGTGGCCATCGGCATCGACGGGGACGGCAAGCGCTCGGTGCTGGGCACGAGCGTGAGTCTCTCCGAAGCCGAGGTCCACTGGCGGACGTTCCTCGCGTCGCTCCAGGATCGTGGGCTGCACGGCGTGGAGTTGATCATCAGCGATGCGCACGCCGGGCTCGGAGCCGCACGCAAGGCCCGCTTCGCGGGCGTCGCGTGGCAGCGCTGCCAGTTCCACCTCCAGCAGAACGCTCAGAGCTACGTTCCGCGCAAGCCCTACAAACGGAAGGTCGCCGAGGGACTGCGGGGCGTGTTCAACGCTGCCGATCGCGCCGACGCTGAGCGCAAGCTCCTAGAGTTCGTGGCCGAGTGGGGCAAGAAGGCGCCGGAGCTTGCGGCCTGGGCTGAGGAGAACGTCGGCGAAAGCCTGACCGTGTTCGACCTCGGACTCACCGAGGCGCAGCGCAAGCGCCTGCGCACGTCGAACAGCCTTGAGAATCTCAACCAACAGATCAAACGGCGGACCAGGGTGGCCCGCCTCTTTCCGAACGAAGAGTCCTTGCTGAGGCTCGCGAGCGCCGTGCTCATGGAGATCAGCGAGGAATGGGAAACAGGACGTAGATACCTGCCGAGGAACGACGCCTGATCAGCTGCTCACGCTAATTACAGAAACAA
>JAAELT010000096.1 GCA_024226315.1 bacterium
AGCTACTACGTGGCACCCAACGCCGGCAAAGAAGCCGTCGCTCTCAACCTGAAGCGTCCCGAGGGACGCGAGCTCCTGCGCCGACTGGTGCGTGAGCTGCCGGTCGACGTCTTCTGCACCAACACCCTGCCAGCGCGTCACGAGGCCTTGGGGCTAGACTACGAGACCCTGCGCGGCGACCGTCCGGAGCTCATCTGGTGCTCGATTTCCGCCATGGGACCCGAGGCGCCCGAGGTGCCGGGCTACGACCCGATGCTCCAGGCTCTGTGCGGCTACATGGACATCACCGGCCCTGCCGGCGGTCCGCCGATGCAGTGCGGTCCGCCGTTCATCGATCTCAAGGCCGGCGACGAGGCCTTCACCCAGGTGATCCTCGCCCTGGCCCAGCGCGCCGCCGGCGGCGAGGGGCGGCGCATCGACATCTCGATGACCCAGGTCGCCGTCTCCTGGCTCCACACCTTCCTGCCCATGCTCGACATGGGCAGTCCGCCCGAGGAGCTGCGCCGGGCCGGCAACGAGCACCGCCAGTTCATTCCGGTCAACG
>JAAELT010000097.1 GCA_024226315.1 bacterium
ACTGCAGTACGCGGCAAGCGACGCAGGCCGAGCCAGTACACGATTGCCTCCAAGACTCGCATCATCTCTCTCTCCTCTCGAGGAGGCTGCGACCGGCAAATCTAGTTGTCGCTGACCGGCAAATCTAATTGTCGCTGAACATGCTCGACGATGATGCGGTAGTGCGGTACGTGGAGGATCTGCTGGGGATCTATCCGGCGGCCGCGAAACGCATCCAGATCGGGGCCGGCCTCGATCCCGAGCCACTGATCATTGTCGACGGTGCTCGCGGCGACCGGTTGCAGGCCGAAGACCTGTGGCGGGAGATTCGCGACCTGCCGTTCGCGGAACAGTGTCGGCGGGTGCGGCGGTATCTCTTCTGTTCCACGGTGCTCTTCGACCTGCTGCGCGAAGTATCGCGCCGGGAAGGACGCAAGAGCCGCCGCCGAGGCGTCGAGGTGGCGGAATTGGCGCTGGTCAGCCTGGAGAGCAGCGACCGGGTGTTCGGCGAGCGGATCCACGACCTGCGCGCGCTCGGCTGGGCGTGGCTCGGGAACGCGCACCGGCTGGCGCTCGATTTTTCGGCGGCAGCGGCGGCGTTCGAGCAGGCGGACCGTGCATGGTCCACGCCGAGGGCGCAGCGCGACCTGTGGGTGTTCGCCCACATCTGCTGCCTCGAGGGGGTCCTGCGGATGATGCGGCGCGAATACGTCGCGGCTACAGAGCTCCTGGACCGCTCCTGCTCTCTGTTCCGGCAGTCGGATGAGACGCGAGACGAGGCGCTGGCGCTGATCCATCGGGCGAGGATTCACATCTATACGGGCGAGCCCAGCGAGGCGGTGGGAGATCTTCGCGAAGCAGCGGGCCTGATCGACGAGGATGAAGAGAGACGGCTGGCTTTCGCGATCCGAGGCAATCTGGCCAACGCCTTCGTGCGAGTCGGCGAGCCCGAGAGCGCCGCGAAGGAGTTGGACCGTGCGCGGCAAATGAATCGCGCCATCGACGACCCCCTGGAAACCATCAAACTCGACTGGATCGAGGGTGATCTAGGCGAGCTCCACGGCGACCTCGAGAAGGCGAAGAACTTCTACCAAGCCGCCCGCGCGGGATTCCGCGACATAGACGAGATGAGGTATTTCGGTATGGTCTCTGTCGATCTCATGACCATCCACTCGCAGCAGGGTGAATGGGAGAAAGTCCGCGAGCTTGCTTCAAAGACGCTTCCGATTCTCGACTCCATGAGCCTCCATAGCGAGACGGTCGCGGCCGTGGGTCTCCTGGCGGAGGCTGTCGAGGCCGGGAGCCTCTCACGTCGGCTCTTGAACGATCTCCGAGTCGCCCTGCGACAGGATCCTCTGGCCATGTGACGGAGGCGAGGGCAGGGCTCTCCGGCTCTGCCCTCGCCCCGGCGTGCCTCATCTAGCCGCTAGGGTCGATGGTGGCGGCGGCCCCAGCGCGAACGGCTGTCTCTGTCTTCACGGCTCTCTCCTTTCGGTTTCGCACTCGGTGCGGTGGACGATCCGGCCTCGCCGAGCTGCGTGGCCAGACGGCCGGCACATTGCCAGTCGTTTACCCACTCTACCGGCCGAGATCCAGGCGTTTCCCTGACAAATCCCGAATCGAGAAAGCCGGGACATATGACATGTTCCGGGGAACTGGTGCTGCGGGGGAGCAGGGTGAACGATGCGCAGAACCCGCGCTCCTTGAGAGACGGCAGGCGAGGCTGACGAGGAGGAGAGAAAGGCCGGGCGGCCCGAGGGCCGCCCGGCAAGGGAAGGGATCAGGAAGGGATCAGGACGATGCGTCCGTGGTCGACGACTCCGAGTCGGACTCGGGCGCCTCCGCGGGGACCTGCTCCGCATTGGACGCCGCCGAATCGGCGACCTGCTCGGCGACGGCCGACTGCTCGGGCGCCGACTGCTCGGGTGCCGACTGCTCGGGCGCCGACTGCTCGGCGTCCGGCTTCCCGGCCGCCTCCTCGTCCGCGACTTCCACCGCCCGGCGACCCGGGCGGCGACCCGAAGGCCGGATCTGGGCCGCCAGCTCGGGCTCGCCGGCGATCAGATAGAAGCTCTCGAACATCCGAGAGATCCGCAGAAAGAGCTCACTGTGCTCCTTCACCGCCCGGTTCTTGTCCTTCCGGCTCTTCTGCACCTTGCGGCGCGCAAGCCGCAGGTCGTTGTCCGAGGTGCGCAGCTGCTCGACCTCGGACTTCAGCTCGGTGATGAGCTCCTCCGGATCCACCTTGACCGCCTTGGTCAGCGGCTTCGGCAGCACGAAGGTCGGGCTCTCGAGCCGGTCGAGCACGGTGCCGGCCTGCTCCAGGAGCTGGGTCGAGTCCGCCGACGTGGGGCTCTGGAAGGCAGCCAGCACGAAGGCGTTCTCCGAATCCGGGAAATGCTCCTGGAACGTGCGCCGGGTAGCGCTCATCTTGGAAAAGAAGGTGGTGTTGACGCTACGCGCGAGCGCCCGCACCTCCAGGAAGTGCCGCACGTTCGCGACGTGTGCCCGGTCGGTCTCGGCCAACCGGTGCCGCGAGACCGCGAGCCGATCCTTGAGGATGAAGAGAACGTCGGTGAAAGAAGGCGCGGTCGGCCGCTTCGCCTTCCCCTGCGACGCCTTCCACCTCACGACGCCGGCCACGAAGTCGGCGTCGAGCTTCGGACCGAGGTCCGGTCCGTTGGTAACGATCGAGTCTTCGACGTACTGCGAGGACTTGATCAGCTTCAAACCAGTTTCACTGTGTCTGTTCATGACAGGATTCCTTGAGTGATTCATCACTGACCCGCCGCGGGCTGCAACCCCGCCGGTCGGGCTCCGGGCCCGGCAGCCGCCACACGCGGCTCCCGGGCTTCTGCTTTTGCGTCCGTCTCATTCGTTCCAGCCGATAGCTGCCTCCTTTCTTGGGTTGGTGGGGCGGCGGTGGTGCCGTCCACGCGGACTAGTATACACACATGAATATGATTTGTGTAGTCGATGCGACTACTTTTTTATTTCCTCCTTCCGAAAGACTCGGCTTGGATTCTGCTCGTCAGGCAAAGTTTCCGCAGCTTCGCGCGCGTTTTCTGCCCCGAATCCGGGATGCGGCCCTACCCGTGGGGAGAAAATGACCACGAATCGATGGCACGAGACGGACCTGGAATGGCAGCCAGGCCCGGAGTTTCAGGAGATTCTCGCCATCCCAGGACCGCGATCCCGGCCCGGTTGGCTGAAACCCGAGGTTCGCAGAGAGAGTGATAGCATCATGGCTGACGCGTGAAAGGGCACGAAGATGCCGTCCGTCAGCCATGCGATTCGCCAGACCCAGTCTCGCGCCGAAATCAGCTATGAAGAGTTCCTGGCCCAGAGCGACGAAGACATTCGTGCCGAGTGGGTGGACGGCGAGATCGTTCTCATGGGTCCGGCGTCGATTCGCCACCAGAATCTGAGCGACTTCCTGGTTTCGCTGATGCGAGCCTTCGCCGAGGCGCACGACCTCGGTGTCGTGTTGTCGGCGCCGATCCAGATGAAGACCGGTCCGGAGCTGCCGGGGCGTGAGCCGGACGTCCTGTTCCTGGCTCAGGACCACGTGACCCGTCTCCGGGAGAACCACCTGGACGGGCCGGCGGATCTCGCGGTCGAGATCGTCTCGCCGGAAAGCCGGCTACGCGACCGTGGTGAGAAGTTTGCCGAATACGAGATGGGCGGCGTCAGGGAGTACTGGATCCTCGACCTCGAGCTGGAGCGGGCCGACTTCTACGTTCTCGGCGGCGACGGCCGCTATGAACGGCGGGTCGTGGATGCCGGTGGCGCCTACAGGTCTCAGGTCATGCCCGGATTCTGGCTCCAGGTCGAGCAGCTCTGGATGCAGCCTCTGCCGCCGATCCTGCAGGCCCTCGCCAAGCTCGACCTCATCCGTCTCTGAAGACGCCGGAGCTACAGGAGACACTTCGACGCCCGGAATCCTGCCGAAGCCGCGGGCACTGGCCTCTCTCCGAGATCGTGAGACGTTGCGATCACGGATAGAAGGGAAAGAACACCGGCACCAGCAGGATCAGCAGCACGAACAGCATCAGGGTCAGCGGTGTACCGACCCTCAGGTAGTCGCTCGAGCGGTAGCCGCCGGCGCCCATGACCAGCAGGTTGGCCTTGTGGCTGAAGGGCGTCATGAAAGCCGCCGACGCGGCCAGGCTGACCCCCATCATCAAGGGATAGGGACTCAGCTTCAGGGTCTCCGCGGCCTGCAGCACGACCGGCGCCAGGAGAACGACGGCGGGCGCGCCGTCGAGCCCCTGGCTGAGCATGCTGGCCAGCACGATGAGCGCGCCGAGAATGGCATAGGGCCCGTAGGGGCCGGCCACCGAGGTGACGCTGTCGGCCAGCAGTTGGGCGGCGCCGGTGCGCTCCATGGCGAGACCGGCTGGCAATACGGCCGCCACCAGGAAGATCGCCCGCCACTCGATGGCGCGGTAGGCCTCCTGCATGGTCATCGCCCCGAACAAGACCACCAGCGAGGCGGCGGCGAAGGCCGCAACGTGGATCGGTTGCCAGCCGCTCGCCACGATGCCGATCATCAGCAGCAGGCACCCGATCGCCGCCGGCGCCTTGTGGGTGCGCCGGGCGGCCTGATCGGCTTGCGACAACACCACGAAGTCGGTTTCGGTCGCCAGCTTCTTGATCTTCTCCCGCGGTCCCTGGAGCAACAGGGCGTCGCCGAAGCGCAGCGCGATGCGTCCGAGCCCGCCGTGCACCGCCCGGCCCTCACGCCACAGGGCCAGCGCCAGCAGGCCGAAGCGCTTCTGGAAGTCGAGCTCGATCAGCGTCTTGCCGGCGGCGGCGGAGCGCGGCGCCATCGCCACTTCCACCATGCCCGCCTCCTCGGACTCGAACGCCTCGTCCACCGATTCGTCGAGCTCCACCTCACCCAGCTCGAGGAAGCTCACCAGCCGCTGGGGGTCGGCGGCCACCAGCAGACGGTCGCCGGCGCGGATCGTCTCCTCGGCCGGCACCGCCAGGCGAGTCTCGTCGCCGCGTACCACGCCGACCACCGTCAGCCCGACCAGCTCACCGAGGCGGCTGTCCTTGATCGTGGTGTCGGCCAGCTGCGAACCCCCGGGGACGCGGATCCAGGACAGCTCGTCCTGCAGCTCGTGGAGCGCCGAGACCCCGACGTCCTCGACCTCGAAGTCGGTCTCGGACGACAGCTCCTCGAGCTCGTCGCGCCGGCCCAGCGCCAGCACGACGTCGCCCTCTTCCAGCACCGCGTCGGCCAGGCGATCGCGCAGCACCTCGTCGCCACGGTGAATTCCCATCACTACGACGCCGAAGCGGTCGCGAAAGCGCAGCTCGCGCAGGCCGTGGCCGGCCAGGCTGGAGCCGGTCGCGATCCGCATGCGGATGCCACCGACCCCGTGCTGGGTCGCCGGCAGCTCGCTGCTCGCCACCGCCGCCACCTCGACGCCCTGGAGCCGCAGCATCTCGCCGACGTCCTCGGCCTGGCCGTCGACCAGCAGCACGTCGCCCGAGCGCAGCATGGTGTCGCCGTCGGCGGCCATCTGCTTGCGCCCGGCGTGCAGGATCGCCACCACTTTCACCCCGAGAGTGTTGCCCAACCTCGTCTCGGCCAGCGTCCGACCGTGGAGCGGCGAGCCGTCGGGGATGCGCATGGTAAAGCGACGGTCCTGGAGCTGGTAGACTTGGCTCAGGTCGTCGCCGGCGCGCATCGCCGGGCCGTGCTGCTCGCCCGCGGGTAGGAGTCGGCGGCCGATGGTGAGCATGAACACCGTCCCCAGGGCCAGGATCGCCAGGCCCAGCGGCGTGAAGTCGAACAGGCCGAAGGGCTCGAGCCCGCGCTCCTCGAGGATCTGGGCCGCCAGGATGTTGGGCGGCGTGCCCACCAGGGTGGTGGTGCCGCCCAGGATGGCGCCGAAGGCCAGCGGCATGAACAGTCGTCCTGGGGCCAGCCCGGCCCGCGGGCCGATGGTGGCCACCGCCGGCATCAGCACCGCGGTGGCGGCGATGTTGTTCATGAATGCCGACAGCACGCCGGCCACCACCATCAGCACCACGATCAGCCGCGTCTCGCTCGAGCCGACGATCTTGTGGATGTGCGCGCCGATCAGGTCCGCGACGCCGGTCGCGAGCAGCGCGGCGCCGACGATGAACACCGACAGCATGGTGATAACGGCCGAGGAGGAGAAGCCGGTGAAGGCCTCGGACGGGGTCAGGTAGCCGCCGAAGATCAGCACCACCAGGCCGAGGAACGCGGTCAGGTCGACCGGCAACTTCTCGGTCAGGAACAGGTAGACCATCGCCGCCAGAACGGCGAACAGAAATCCGATCTCGAACGTCATGGCGGGATTGTAGTCTGAATCCCGCAGGCAGCCTGGGTGGCGCCTGGACTCGGTCGCCGCCCAGGCGCGCTCGAGTCCAGGAGGCTCCCGGACTCAGCCAGTGATCAGATCATCTAGCGTCACGCCGGCTGGCCGTCCACCTCTTTGTACTCCGATCCGTTGTCAGCGATCAACCCAAGGCGGAGGGCGGTACACACCTGGGCTACGCCACCGTCGCGGCGCACTTTGCCGCGCCTGTCAAGGCCGGACCTGGACGTTGCCAGTAATGACCTCGAGGACCGCCGGTTGCGGCGCGACTGTGCAGGCCGTTTCGGCGGGTAAGAAGCCGCAGGGAGCGAACAGAACGAACGAGACGAAGTCTGGCGGGCTGGCAGCACCTTCACCGTTGTCCTGACCTGTCGCCACGTAACAGAGGCCAGTCAGATCGACACCTCCCAATTCGCCGTGGCTGACGACACCACTGAAGGTCGCCGTATCTCCTCCCTGGACGTCGAGACACTGAACATCGGCATGGGCCCCTTCTCCCGTCAACGTGCTCCGTACCTCGAACTGGCCGGTGACGGTACCGTCGCGATGAGTCACCGCCGTAAAGCCGAAGACAGTCCGGTCCAGGCCCGGGATGAAGGTCGACCCCCCGCCGTGGGCGGACGGACCGGAACCCGCATACGTTGAGGCAGGCAGCCAGACGGCGCCCAACACGACTAGCGCGAGCACAGAAAATCGAGATTTCATCGTCCCTCTCCTTTCCTTTGGCTTGCTCCTCCCGCTCTGATCGCCTGCTCATGGCTCTCATGAGCGAGCTGAGGTCGAGTGAACTCACGTGTCCTCTCTTGGACCACGCTTCTGTAGTCAGGATAGCCTTGAACCACAGGCAGGTAAATCGACCGTCTTGCGCGTTTCCATGGGCCAGACGCACCACTGAGATATTGGCTGCCATAGAGCTGAAAACCTGCGGCCAATGGTGCAGGCGCATCAGATACCTGGGCCAATCACATCAGCGACGCGCGGCTTCTCGTCAGCAAAGCAGGCGCAGCCGGTGGGCCAGGGCCACCGCCTCCAGCCGGCTGTGGACCCGGAGCTTGTGCAGAGTGTTGTGCACGTGGTTGCGCACCGTGGAGGAGCTCAGGCCCAGCACCTCGGCGATCTCCCGCGTCCCCTTGCCTTCGGACAGCAGGCCCAACACCTCCAGCTCGCGGCAACTGAGCTGTTTGGCGCGGTTGCCGCAGCTCAGCCGCCAGGCGGGAGCGTCGGCCTCCTGCTCGCCCTGGGTCGGCGGGCACAGCAGGTGGACGACCGTGGCCTCGGAGGGAGCGGCGCCGGAGACGACCACTAGCCAAACCCTTGTCTTGATCGGCTCGTTGACAGCGCTTCTGAAGACGAGATCATTGGGGTTCACCGGCCTGCATTCGCGCGCCATCCGTCTCAGCGGACAGACCTTTCCGCAGTAGTCGTTGCCGTAGATGTCCCGGCCGGACAATAGTCTCCAGCAACTTCTGCCGATGACCTCGGCTGCCTTGTGCCCGAAGAGATCCTCCGAGCCTCTATTCCAGGCGAGGATCTTCCCGGCCAGGTTCACGGCAAAAGCCGGAGCGGTGGTGCTGGCAACGGTCTCCGCGGCGTTCATGGTCTGGTGCCTGCGGCCTCGGTTCTGGCTGGCCCTCGGCAGCACGGCGGCCCTGGTGGAGTTGGTGGCACTGTCGACCCCTGTCGAGATCAGGATACCACCGCTCGTCGGTCTGAGGTGGAGATCGAGTCGCCGTCAGGCCCGCTTCGGAGCCTGCTTCGATCGTCGTCATCGCCCGGCGATGGGAGGTGGCGGCTCAGAAGCTCCAGAACCGCGGAATGAAGGTCACCGACAGGATCCAGAACAGGAGGCTCAGCGGCACTCCCGTGCGCAGGAAGTCGGTGTATTTGTAGCCGCCCGGGTTGTAGATCATCGTGTTGGTCTGGTACCCGACCGGCGTCGAGAACCCGGTCGAGGCGGCGAAGGTGATGGCCATCAGGAACGGCCGGGGGTCGACGCCGATCTGATCGGCCGTCGAGATGGCGATCGGAGCGAGCAGTACGGCCGCGGCGTTGTTGCTCATGGTGTCGGTCATGACAGAGGTCATCAGGTAGACGACGGCGAGCACGGCCACGGGGCCCAGGTGGCCGACCGCCCCCACCGCTTTTCCGGCGATGGCGCCCGCGGCGCCGGTCTTCTGCATGGCGATGCCGAGCGGCAGGATGCCGGCGAGCAGGAAGATGACCTGCCAGTTGACGGCCTTGTAGGCCTCCTCCAGGCGCAGGCAGCGCGTCAGCACCATCGCCAGGCAGCCGAGGATGGCGGTGATCAGGATCGGCAGGACATTGAAAGCCGCGAGTCCGACCACGGCGGCCAGGATCGCCAAGACCAGAGGTGCCTTGTGCTTGAGCGCCACTCCCGGCACCTCGTCGAGCACGATGAGGCTCGGGTTGCTGCGCAGGGCCTTGATCTGCGCCTCGTGCGCCTGCAGCAGCAGGGCGTCTCCCAGGCCGAATTCGACAGAGTTGATCTTGTCGCGGATGTTCTCACCCCGCCGCTGAACCGCAAGCACCAGCGCCTTGTAGCGATTGCGGAAGTCGAGCTGTTTGAGGTTGCGGCCGATCAGCGCCGATCCCGGCGCGATCAGCGCCTGGACCAGTCGCAGGTCCTCGGTCTGGAGCTTCGCGTCGCGCAGCTTGAACTCGGCGTTGAGCTCGAGCCCCGCGGATTCCTTCAGGCGCATCAGCTCGCGGAGCTGGCCGCGGACGAGCAGCACGTCGCCCCCCTGTAGCGCTTGCCGCAGCGGCGCCCAGACTGCTTTCTTCACGTGCAGCAGGCGTAGGACGGTGACGTCGTGGTCCTCGCCCAGCCGGCTCTCCATCACCGACTTGCCGATCAGCGGCGAGCTCTCGCCGACGCGCATCTCGGTGATGTATTCGCCCAGCTGGTAGGTGACGGCGAGCTCCTGGGCCTTGCGCTCGGGAAGCAGCCAGCGACCGAACAACAGGAAGAAGAGGACGCCGGCGACGAACAGAATCAGCCCCATGCGGCTGAACTCGAACATGCTGAACGCGCCGTAGCCGGCCTCGTCGGAGATCGCGCTGACCAGCAGATTGGTCGACGTGCCGACGAGGGTGCAGACGCCGCCGAACTGCGAGGCGTAGGAAAGTGGGATGAGCAGCCTCGAGGCAGCGATCTTGCGCCGGTTCGCGACGATCATCACCAGCGGGATGAAGACGGCGACGGCGGCCGTGTTGTTGATGAACGCCGAGATGACCGTGATCGTTCCCATGATCACCACCAGCGCCGTGAAGTAGCTGCGCCCGAAGCGGACCATCAGGCGCCCGATCGCGGCCGTGGCGCCGGTCTTCTGCAGGCCGGCGCTGAGGACGAACATCGCCGCCACCGTCACCGTCGCCGGATTGCTGAAGCCGGAGAGCCCCTCCTGCGGCGTCACCAGCCCGAGGAGCAGCAGCGCTCCAAGCACCAGCAGCGCCACGAAGTCGATCGGATACTTATCCGAGATGAAGAGGGCGACCGCCCCGACCAGGATCGCCAGCACCAGAATGGCTTCGAACGGCATGACGAGACTATACACCGCGGCCTCCCGCGATACCGATGGGGTATCGACGGGAATCGCTCGGCTTCCCGGCGGCCGGTCTCGCCAGCTCATCCGATATGCTCCGCCTTCGACCTGAGCTCGAGGCTGACCGCACCCATGGAACTGATCATCGTCTTCGTCATCCTCGCCGTGGCGATCGTGCTCTTCGTCAGCGAGCTGATCCCGATCGACGTCACCGCGCTGTTGATCCTCGGCGCGCTGGTTGCGACCGGGGTGCTGACGCCCGATGAGGGAGTGCGCGGGTTCTCGAATCCGGCGCCACTGACGGTGGCGGCGGTGCTGGTGCTCTCGGCCGGCCTGATCCGGACCGGCGCGGTAGTGCGCCTCGGCACACGCATCTCGAGCCTCGGGGGCTCGGCGGAAATGGGGCAGATGGCGGTGATCCTGATCGCCGTCGGCGTGCTGTCTGCGTTCATCAACAACACCGCCGCCGTCGCCATGTTCATCCCCATCGTGCTGGGCATCGCGCGCGACAGGAAGATCAGCCCGTCGAAGCTGCTGATCCCGCTGTCGTTCGCCGGCATCCTGGGCGGCATCTGCACCTACATCGGCACTTCGACCAACATCATCGTCGGCTCGATCCTCGAGGAGCAGGGGTACGAGCCGTTTCGTATGTTCGAGTTTTCCCGCCTGGGTGGTCTGTTCCTGATCCTCGGCATCCTCTATCTGCTGTTCTTCGGCCGCCGCCTGCTGCCGGAGCGGCGCAGCCAGGACGATCTGACCGCCGACTACCACTTGCGCGAGTACCTGACCGAGCTGGTGATCCTGCCGCGCTCGCGCCTGATCGGCAAGACGCTCAAGGCGAGCAAGCTCAGCCTGGAGAACGACATCCAGGTGCTCGAGATCCGGCGCAACAAAGAGCGGCTGGCGTCGCTGCTGCCCGAGATCGAGCTCGCCGAGGGCGACCTGCTGATCGTCAAGGGCAACATCGACAACATCATCCGGGTGCGCGAGGCCGAGGGCGTCGGCATCCATCCCAGGGTCAAGTTTCGCGATCAGGACCTGGAGTCGCCAGACGTCATGCTCGCCGAGTGCGTGATCTCCGCCCGTTCGGGGCTGATCGGCAAGACCATCAAGCAGATCGACTTCCGCAGGCGCTTTCAGGCCACCGCGCTCGCCATCCGCCGACACGGTGGCGAGATCCGCGAGAAGCTCGGCCGGGTGCGGCTGCAGGTCGGCGACACCCTGTTGATCCAGGGCCGGCGCGACCGTCTGCGCGGCCTTCACGACAGCCAGGAGTTCATGCTGATCATGGAGGACTCCTCGACGCCGCGCTACCGCAAGAAGAAGATGGCCATCGCCGGCCTGATCTTCGCCGCGGTGGTGGTGGCGGCAGCCACCGGCACGGCGCCGATCATGGTCGCGGCCCTGCTCGGCGCCCTGGCGATGGTGCTCACCGGCTGCCTGACGATCCAGGAAGGCTACGAGGCGATCGACATGCGGATCGTATTCCTGATCGCCGGCACCCTGTCGCTCGGCCTGGCCATGCAGAAGACCGGCGGCGCCCAGCTGATCGCCGACCAGGTGATCCGCTTCGCCGGCCCCTACGGCCCCTACGCTGTGCTGGCGGTGCTTTACCTGCTGACCATGGCGCTCACCGAGCTGATGTCGAACAACGCCACGGCAGCGCTCCTGACCCCGATCGCGATCGGGATCGCCACCGGCATGGAGCTCGACGTGAGGCCTTTCGCCTTCTGTATCGCCTTCGCCGCCTCGGCCAGCTTCCTGTCACCGATCGGCTACCAGACCAACACCCTGGTCTACGGTCCCGGCGGCTACCGCTTCACCGACTACATGCGCGTCGGCTTCCCGATCAGCCTCTGCACCTTCCTGCTGTCGACCCTGCTGATTCCCGTCCTCTGGCCGTTTTGAGGTGGTCACCCCGGCTGGAATGGGAAGAAGAACGGGATCAGCAGCGTCGACAGCAGCCAGAACATCAAGTTGAGGGGAGCGCCGAAGCGGGTGTAGTCGAGGAACCGGTAGCCACCGGCGCCGTACACCATCAGGTTGGTCTGGTAGCCCATCGGGGTCATGAACTCGGCCGACGCCGCGTAGCAGACCGCGAACAGGAACGGGCGCGGATCGACCCCCAGCGACGGTCCCAGCGACAGCGCGATCGGCGCCACGATGATCGCCGCGGCGTTGTTCGACACCATCTGAGTCAGCGTCGAGGTCGCCAGGTAGACGACCGCCAGCGCAACGTAGGGGGCCAGCGCCGGCGACGCCCAGGAGGTCACCGACAGCATGCCCTTGGCGACGAAGTCCGCCGTGCCGGTGGAGACGAAGGCGTGGCCCACCGGCACGAAGGCGGCGATCAGGAAGATCACCGACCAGTCGATCGAGCGGTAGGCTTCTTGTGGTTTCAGCACACCCAGCAGTAGCAGCAGCACCGATCCAACCAGCACGCCGGCCGTGATCTTCATCCACCCAAGACCGGCCGCCACGATCACCGCCGGCAGCACCAGGAAAACCAGCCACCAGAGCCGTTCGCGGCGCAGCGCCACCTCCTGCTCCGAGAGGATCAGCAGATCCTCCGAGCGGCGCAGCTTGTCGAGTCGCGCACGGGGGATCAGCAGCAGCAGCGAGTCGGTGTACCGGAGTCGCACGTTGGCGACCTTCTCGCGCAGAGTCGCGCCGATGCGCCGGATCGCCAGCACGAAACCGCCGTACTGGCGGTGGAAGTCCATGCCCTTGAGAGTGCGGCCGATCATCCGGCTGCTGTGGGTGATCCAGGCCTCGGCCATGACCTGGCCGGCGGCCGACAGCTCTTCGTCGTCGAGCGTGACGTCGGGCAGCAGCGACACCCCCTGCTCCTGGCGCAGGCGCAGGATGTTGTCCACCGTGCCCTGGACGATCAGCCGGTCGCCGGCGGCAAGCGGCATGTGGCCGACGTCCGCCACGTGTCGCTCGTCATCGCGCACCAGCTCGAGCGCCGTCACCTGGTAGCGTTCGTTGACCCGTTTCTCGATCAGCGTCGTGCCGACCAGCTTCGACTTCTCCTCGACGATGATCTCGGTGAGGAAGTCCCGCATGCTGTACTTGTCCGCGGTGGCGCCGACCTCGGCGCGCGCCGGCAGCAATCGTCGCGAAAAGATCAGCACGTAGAGCAGTCCGGTGGTGAGGAACACCAGCCCCATGCCGGTGAACTCGAACATCCGCATCGGCGGCTCGCCGGACTCCTCCACCACCGCGCTCACCAGCAGGTTGGTCGAGGTGCCGATCAGCGTCAGGGTGCCGCCGAAGATCGAGGCGTATGAAAGCGGGATCAGCACCCTGCTGGGTGAGAGCCCCAGCCTGCCGCACATCTTCATCACCAGGGGGATCGACAGCGCCACCATGGCGGTGTTGTTGAGGAAGCCGGAGAACACCCCGACGCACAGCAGTAGGATGCCGATGCCGAACCAGGGCCGGTCCTTGGAGTGCTCGCTCAGGCGGTTGGCCGCCACCTCCAGCACTCCGGTCTTCATCAGCGCGTGCGAGAGTACGAACAGCCCACCGATCGCCACCACCGCCTTGCTGCTGAAGCCCGCCGCCATCTCCTTCGGCCCGACGATGCCGGCCACCACCAGCACCGCCAGGATCCCCAGCGCGGTGACCTCGATCGGGAAGATCTCCTTGATGAAGGCCACCAGGCCGACGGCCAACAGGCCCAGCATGAAGCCGATCTCGAAAGTCATGGCGGGAAGATACCAGACACGGCGAGCATCCTTCTCCTCACACTCGCGCTCTTCGCCTGCTCCGACGGCGGCCTGTGCCGCGATGCGTACTACGACAAGGCTTCGGGAACCGTCACCAAGATGCTCTTCTGGCAGTAGCCGTGGGTTGTCGAAGGTCACGGCGCGAAGATCGCTGACCCTTTTTGCGGCCGCATCCCGCTTTACAGAGTGACGGGGCCGCCGGCCTGCAATCTCCTCTGTTGAACATCTCGTGGAGGTCATTCATGCGTTCCCAAACTCTCATGCCGGCGGCCCTGGTCGTCTTGCCAAGAGGCTGGTCGCCTGGGTCTCTATCGCCGTTGCAGCTTCAGGCGGCGGCCGAGGAGCGCCAGCGCGACCAGAACCGCGCTGAGCCCCAGGTAGATCAGCGGCATCCCCAGCGCGACACTCTCCCGCATCGCCCCCAGGTGGTCCAGAGCCGGCAGCCGGTGCATCAGGGAGTCGCTGCGCGTGCGCCGGAAGGAGGGCCGATTCCAGACCGAGGCCGCGGCCGGCGCGTCGAGCCGCTCGAGAGACAAGACGGCCCCGGCCAGGGGCTCCGGCGGCGTCGGTCGTCGTCTCTCCGAAGCTGGCCGTCGACGCGGCGGCGACAGTGACCCCAGCCAACGGCTGGCCGTTCTCGACCACGACGCCGCTCAAGGTGAAGCCGGCGCCGAAGCTCGGAGTGCACCGGGACGAAACCCTCCTTCGAGGCCGTCAACGTGTCCGCGACAGGATCTGCTCGTCGCCTTCGAGGACGCGGCCGGAGACGGGTATCCCCCGTTTGTCCCCCTCCGGGGGAACCCCAGCGGCCGAGAGGGCCGCTGCCGGGACGACCAGTAGGAGGCTCACGAGCCAAGCGCGGCGTCTCACTCGACGCTCTCCCGCCGGCCGTGGACGAGCAGGAAGGGCGGCGGCTCGACGACCGTCTCGTCGGACCCGCCATGGCGGCCCTCGAGGTAATGCAGCGTCGGCTCGCGATCGAGATTGGCGCCCTGCAGCCATTCGCACTCCTTCTCGCGCCAGGGAGAGGTCGCCAGCAGATAGGTGTCGTGCGGGAAGGCCGGCCGGCGCGCGCCGCGATCTGGCGGCAGGCTGTCGAGAAGCGAGCGCAGCCTGCCCTCCCCCGCTTCGGGTGCCAGCTGGCGCATTCGCCCCAGGAGCTTCTCGTCGCTCTCAGGCGCCAGGTCGCCGCCCAGTGGGCCGATCACCCGAATCCGGTAGCCCACCGGCGCCTCGTCGCCTCTCTCGGTGCGCCCCAGGCCGAGCAGGCTCGCCAACCAGGCTGGCACCGCGCGCAGCCGCTGGCCGAGCAAGCGCAGGCCGAGCCGGATCCTGAAGGTCAGGCTCACGACGCCGCCCCCCGGCGCCGCCACAGGCAAGTCGCGACGAAGAAGCGGTGAAACGCCTGGTAGGCCCGGCGATCGATGACGCTGCTCTCGCCCAGCGGGTCGACCGTGACCGCGCGCAGCGGCTGTTCGAGAGCCAGGACCTTCTTGATCTTGCTCAGCCGCGTGCCCTGACGCCTGATGGTGAAGGCGAAGTCGCGCCGTCGCCCTCCCCACTCTCCCGGCCAGATGATCAGCAGATCCTCGAGGAAGGTCTTCTGCCGATAGGAGCGGAAGACCACTACCTGTCTACCGAGGGGCGGGGTGCGCAGCAGATCGCGGTAGCGGCTCGCCGGCGCCCCGTCCGGCCCTCGATTCTCTGCCAAGGTGTCAGCGACCTCGGCGGCGAGCGGCCTAAGCTGCTCGAGAAGTCGCTCGAGGTCCGCCCCCGCCAGCACGAACTCCACCTCCTCGAGGCGCACGGTGAGGAAAGAGCGACCATCGCGGCGGCCGAGGCGCACCGACAGCCGGCTCGCGGCCGGCTCCCCGCCGTCGTCTTCCTGGCCGTCGTCCCGATCCACGGCTCTGTCCTCCGTGCCGTCCTTCTCGTCCGCGGCATCGGCCTCCTCGCCGAGCCCGAGCCACTCGCGGAAGTTGGTCTTCCAGTCCATTGCCGCCACCGCGAAGCTCAGCTCGGCCTCGACCCCCACCAGGTCGAAGTGGCTGGGCAGGCGCGACGCGTCCCGCCGCGACGCCAGCAGGCCCAGGGCGCCGCGATAGCCTCGCTCCAGATCGGCGACGAAATCGTCGAAGTCCTCGAGACCCAGGCCCGTGGCGGCGCTCGGTCTCCACGGTGACCGATGATCGGGAGCGCGGCCGTCGAGCCAGCGCCGGACAGCCAGCGCCAAAAGATGGAGCGGCTCGTAGCTGACCTTCGAGACGCCGTCGCCGGCGAAGGCGTAGACGGTCACCCGCGCCTCGGCGTCCGGCCTGATCAGGAAGAGCCCGTCCTTGAGCGCGTTGCCGCCGCCACTCTTGCCCTTGACTCGGACCACCAGGATCTGCCCCTCGCCGAGGCGGAAGAAGATCAGCATGCCGCGGTCGGCCGCCAACCGGGAGGCCTCCCGGTGCACCTGGCTCTCGAACCGCGCGTCGGTCTCGGGATCGCGGTACCTCCAGGCGCCGGGAGTGTTGGCCGGCGCCTTCAGGGTCTCGATCAAGGTCGTCGCCCAGAAGTCCTCGTCGGCCGCTGAAATCAGGAAGTAGGGCTCGACCAGCTCGCCGCCGGCGATCGGCCCCGGAAGGCGCGGCGCCTCGGGGACCGCCACCAGCTCGAACCGCAGCCGGTGGGTGAGACTTTTGCGCCCTCGGCGCCGGCGGATGAAGAGCACGCGCCGCTTGCGGTCGAACGTCAGGGAAAAGGAAAGATCGAAGGCGGCACGCGGCACGGCGTAGAAGAGCTGGTGCCCCGGCCACTGGCTGGCGCGCCGGTAGCCCGGATTGAGCCGCTCATCCAGGTTCTCCTGGGCGGCGAGGACTGCCCGCGTCGCCCGATCGAAGACGCCTCCCAGGTCGCCGGCGACGTGGATGAGCTCGGGCATCGGCGGCTTCAGCTGCCGGCAGCGGCGCCGACGCTGGGCGGGCGCACCGCCTCGGTCCAATCCCGGATCGCGATGGCCACATGGTTGAGCGCGTCGGCGAGGTCGCCGACGAGCGCCGCGGCCGATGCGGGGTCGTTGTCCGCGACACACAGTGTCGCCCCGGACTTGAACGGGAAATCGCGGTCGATCCGGACGCCTTCGGAATCCTCGACCAGGGGCATGACCAGAACTTCCCGCCACTTGGCGGGGTCCCGGGTATTGGCATGCTGCGACGGCCACAGCACCAGATATCGAGCGCTCTTGGCCGCGCGCTCGCCCGGGCCGGGCTCGAAGCGCAGCACCTGGGCCAAGCCGGACTCCTCGGTCTTGTCGAACGTCTTGCCCAGGTCCTTGCCCTCGGCGCCAGCCAGCCGCCGGGCTTCATTCAGCAGCCGGCTCTTCTCATCACCCAGCGTCAGAAACCGTGGGGTCGGCACGTTGAGCTCGCCGAACGGCGCTTCTCCCGGCGGCGGCGGCGCGGCCACCAGCTCGAAGGTCACGGTGCTCTCGCCGAAGTCCTGTTTCTCCTCCGAGCGGGAGAACAGGATCAGGTTGAGCTTCTCGTCCTCCGCACTGTGAAAACCGACCTTCATCTCCGCCTTCAAGCTCGGAATGGCGTAGTAGGCCGGCGCGATGCGCGGATCGAGGCCGCGCACGTAGTCGAGCGACAGCTCATTGAGCCGCGACTGGGTCTGGACCAACGAGTCCGAAACCTGGTGAAAGAAACTCTCGATCTCCACCGTCTTGCGCGGCTCGCGAGACCCGGCCCGCTCGGTCCGCGACTCGGACTCGGTGTCAGCCGGCAGCTTCACCTTGCGCAGGCCCGCGACGCCGGCGGCCCGGTTGGTGGGCTTCCTGAGCTTTCTGGCATTCGCGGCGATGGTGCCGACCTGCTTCTGGAACGTCCCCAGGCGCCGAATCAGGTCGTCGGCCGCCTGCCTGGAGCCCGGCTTGACCAGTACGGCCCGGATCGCAGACGCGATTTCATTGGCATCGCTGACGATGTCGGATCCCATCCTCAGACCCTCCTTTCTGCGGCACCGCGGCGCGCGAAACGCGGCGGGCTTCCTTATACGTTGAACGCCGAGCTGCCGTCGGCCACGTCGACGTCGTCGGTCGCGCCGCCGCCACCATCACCGGCATCCGAGCCACCCCCCGCGCCGCCGCCGGCATTCGAGGCGTCGCCCACACTGCCCTCGGGCGAAGAGCCCAGCAGCCCGGAAAACGCCGCGGCCAGGCCCTCGAACCGGGAGTTCTCCGGCAACGTGGCCTCCGGCGTCTCGCCGGCGCGATCGAGCAGTTTCTGGAGCACGTCGGGATCCGGCGGCACCGCGTGCAGGACAGTCTTGATCAGAGCCGCCGCCCGGTAGTCATAGGCGCTCCGGTTGACGTAGGAGGCGTTGACCGTGGCCGCCAGCACCGGCGTCGTGTATCCGACCTCCGCGGCGGCCCGGACCTCGCTGCCACCCGCCAGCTGCAGGTCGGCCCGCACTTCGACCACGGTCTCGGTGAACTGATAGCGCGACGGCGCCAGACTCTTGAAGAAGGCGATGAACTGGTCGGTGGAGAGATCGCGATCGGCAATCACGGTGCGCAGCACCTGCGAGTACTCGCCCAGGGTCCGAATATAGGCTTCGTCGAGGCGGGTCTGGGCTTCGGCGATGTTGAGGGCCAGATCACCCACCAGCTTCGAGACGCTCTGCAAGCTGTCGTAGAACTCCTGGATCTTGTTTTTTTTCGCCACGGGTCGATTCCTTTCCTCAGGACGATGGCGTCGGGGCCGGCTCCATCGGCACCCGCTCGACGACCATCTTCAGTTGGCTCTGCGAAAACTCCGAATACGCGTACTTGCGCGCATATCCCAGGTTCAGTAGCTCGGTCTCCAGCCGGACCCCCGCCCCGACGCCGGCCTCGCGCTCGCGACTGTGCGCGAAACGCACGCCGGCTTCGATCTCCACGCTCCGGACGACCATCGGAGTCGGTGCGAGCGTCCGCGCCAGCTCCTGGCCGCCTTTCTCGGCAACCACCCTCAGCAGCGGGGCGACCTCCGCAAGACGTTCGCTGTATTCGTTGTCGAGTCGCCTCTGCTGCGCGGGCAAGCCCGCCACCAGCGAAGTCATGAGGTCGGCGAGCTCTGGCGCGCTGGTGGGCATGCACAGACCTCTACGCTGCTGGGCTCGGATCCAGAGAGAGATCGGAACGCTTGGCTCGAAGATCCTCGAGCAAGCGCCGGGTCAGCTGGTCCATGCTGTTGACCTCCGGCTGCCAGCCCCAGTCGTGGAGGGCCGGCCGGTCGTCGAAGTCGTCGGGCCACGAGTCGACGTAGTCCTGGCGCTGGTCGGGCTCGTAGCGGACCTCGAATCCCGGTACCTGCCGGGCGATGCTGTGCTCGATCTCCTCGGCGCTCGGCGCACTGAAGGCCTTGATGTTGTAGACCCGGCGAGTGAGCTTCGACTCCTCGCTGGCCGCCAGCTCGATCAGCGCCCGCACGGCGTCCTGCATGTACATGAAGGGAATGCGGGCCTCGGGTCCGACGAAACAGGGCCTGGGCTCGTGACCGCCCACCGCGTCGAAATACATCTGGTTGGCGTAGTCCGAGGAACCGCCACCGGGCTCGGCGTCGTTGAGCAGGCCCGGAAGACGCACCGAGCGGAAGTCGACGCCGTGCTTCTCGGCATAGTAGGTGCCGAGGGTCTCGGACGCGACCTTGGTGACGCCGTACATGGTGGTCGGCAGCCGTGGATACTCGTTCTGTGCGTCGTAGTGGTGCGACGAGCTGGGCAGCGGCCCGAAGGCGGCGATCGACGACGGCCAGATCATCTTCGGGCGGCGGTCGCCGCTCGCGAGCGACCGCAAGGCTTCGAGCACATTGGTGAAGAGGGTCATGTTGACCCGCCAGCAGAGGCCGGCGTTCTCCTCGCAGCGGGCGCTCAGCAAAGCCGCCAGGTGGTAGGTCACATCGGGCTCGATTTCCTCGATCAGGTCACGAACGCCGGGCTCGTCCATGCCGTCGAGGACCCGCCACCACGAACGCCAGTCCGGCAGGTTCCGCGCCTCGGCGTAGAGGCTCAGCGCCCGCCCACCCTCGGTCTCTTCCGGCGGCAACCGATCCGCCAGGATCGGCTGCATCCCGCGCTCGACGAGCATGGGGATCAGGTCGCGCGCGACCTGTCCGCCGGCGCCGAAGATGAGGGCTCTCGTCGTTCTCGTCATTTGATCGTCGTCATTTTATCGACTCTGCGAGGGCCAGTATACGGCCGGGCAGACTCGGCGGTTCGCCAACTTCCTTCACCACGTGACGCGACGCCCGCAGCAACCGGTCCATGACCGGCTCATCCTCGGCTACCGCTTCGACGAAGATCAGCGCCGCTCCCCGGAGGTCGAAGCGGCGGAGGTCGGCATAGAGGTGCCGCGCCAAGGCGCCCGGCTCGCGGCGGTCGAGGAGCCAAACGCCGGCGGCGTCGACCGGCGGCCGGGTGGCGACGAAGCCGACCAGCCGTCTCCCGCCCAGGCGAGCCCGCGCCTCGTCGACCAGGCGCCGCGCGCCTTCCGGCGACACGCCTCGCCCGATCACCACCACCGGCGCCCGCGGACGGTAGTGCCGATAGCGAGTCCCCGGAGAGCGGGCCATCGCGGTATCGTGCGCGGCCGCCACCGGCGAGCCGAGCTCGACCGCGATCTGCTCGGCGCTCACGGCGCCCGGCCTCAGCACCGCCGGCTCGTCTCCCGACAAGTCGACGACGGTGGACTCGATGCCGACCTCGCAGGGCCCGCCGTCCAGGATCAGCGGGATCCGACCTCGCAAGTCGTCCAGCACGTGCTCGGCGGTGGTCGGGCTGGGTCTGCCGGAGAGGTTGGCGCTGGGGGCGGCGATCGGGCGCCCGGCCGCGCGCAGCAGCGCCAGGGCCACCGGGTGCGCCGGCACGCGCGCGGCGACGGTCGGCAGGCCGCGACACGCCGCCGAGCGCACCGGCTCGCGCGCCGGCACCACCAGCGTCAGCGGGCCGGGCCAGAATTTCCGCGCCAACCGGAGGGCGCGCGGGTCTTCCCCGCGGGCGATCTCGGCCAGCTGGGAGACGCCCGAGAGGTGGACGATCAGGGGATTGTCGGCGGGCCGATCCTTGACCCGGTACACCGCTTCGACCGCGGCGGTCGAGGCCGCGTCCGCCCCCAGGCCGTAGACCGTCTCGGTCGGGAAGGCGACCAGCCCGCCCGAGCGGAGGATCTCGCCGCCCTCGAGCACCGCCGGGTGCCGCTCCGCAGCAGTGGCAGCAACCGCCACGAGGCGGGTCTCGAGCTCCTCAGTCCGCCTTGACGTGCCGGCGCTCCTTGATCTCGTCCCGCAGGTCGTCGAGGTACGCCTCGATCGTCTTGTTCTCCTGCTGCTTGATGCCGTAGCGGCGGACCGTGACCGTGCCGGCCTCCTCCTCCTTGTCGCCGACGATCAAGATCATCGGGATCTTGCGGGTCGCGCCGGAACGGATCTTCTTGCCCGTGGTGGCGTCGCTTTCGTCGACCTCGGCACGCACCATGTCCTGCCGCAGCAGCCCTTCGATCTTGCGGGCGTAGCCGAGGTGCCGCTCGCTGATCGGCAGCACCAGCACCTGGACCGGCGCCAACCAGGTCGGGAATGCGCCGCCATAGTGCTCGACCAGGAACGCGATGAACCGCTCGTGAGTGCCCAGCGGCGCGCGGTGGATACAGTAGGGCGTTTTTTCGGTGCCGTCGCGGTCGACGTACTTCAGCCCGAAGCGCGGCGGTACCGCGAAGTCGATCTGGTTGGTGGAGACGGTGTATTCCTTCTCGATCACCGAACGGAACTGGAAATCGACCTTCGGCCCGTAGAAAGCCGCCTCGCCCTTCGAGACCTTGTAGTACAGGCCGAGCTCTTCGAGCGCCTCCTGGGCGATCTTCTCGGTCGCGGCCCACGCCTCCGGATCGTCGAAGTACTTGTTGCGACGCTTCGGATCCTCGGGGTCCCACAGGCTCAGGCGCAGGAAGTAGTCCTCGAACTCGAACAGCTCGTAGTACTTCTTGTGCATCTCCATCACCGCCTTGAACTCGTCCTTGAGCTGTTCGGGGGTGGTGTAGATGTGGGCGTCGTTCATCGTCATGCCCCGCACCCGGGCCAGGCCCTGCAGCGCGCCCAGTTTCTCGAAGCGGTAGACCGAGCCGTACTCGGCGAGTCGCAGCGGCAGATCGCGGTAGGAGCGCATCTCCGACGCGAAGACCATGTGATGGTGGGGGCAGTTCATCGGCTTCAGGTAATAGCGCTCCGGCTCGCCGCCGCCGTCGCCCCCGCTCTCGGCCTCCTCGTGCATCAGCATGGGCGGATACATGCCGTCCTCATACAGCGGCAGGTGCCCCGAGGTGCGGTAGAGCTGCGCCTTGGTGATGTGGGGCGTGGCCACCCGCTTGTAGCCGGCCTTGAACTCCATCTCGTCGGCGAGCTTCTCGAGCTCCTGGCGGATGGCGGTGCCGTTGGGTAGCCACAGCGGCAGGCCCCTGCCCACCTCGTCACGGATGGCGAACAGGCTCAGCTCCTGACCCAGCTTGCGATGCTCGCGCTCCTGCGCCTTCTGAACCGCCTGCTTGCGCAGCCGCAGCTGCTTGCGGTTCGGGTAGGCGTAAGCATAGATGCGGGTCATCATCACATTGCGCTCGTCGCCCCGCCAGTAGGCGCCGGCGACGCTGCGCAGCGTGAAGCCGTCGAGCGGCAGCTTGCTGGTGTTGTCCACGTGCGGCCCCTCGCACATGTCGACGAACGGGCCGTTGGTGTAGAAGCTCAGGCTGTCCATGCCGCGCTTCTCGATCAGCTCCTGGGCGTATTCGAGCTTGTGCGGCTCCTTCATGCCACGGATCCGCTCGAGCGCATCTCCCGCGGCCAGGTCCTCGCGTTCGAAGCCCTGACGCTCGCGGATGATCTCGCGCATCGTCTCCTCGATCTCCGACAGAGTCTTCTCGCCGGGAGTCACCTCGCCCGGGAAGATGAAGTCGTAGTAGAAACCGTCGTCGATCGGCGGGCCGAACCCGAGCAGCGTGCCCGGATAGAGCTTCTGGACGGCCTGCGCCATGACGTGCGACAGCGAGTGACGCATCCTGTACAGGGGCGTATCGCGACTCGACTCTTCGAGGATCGGCATGATGCCTGTTCTCCAGGAGGTTGGGATGGAGCCCACGAGCGGGATTGAACCGCTGACCTCGTCCTTACCAAGGACGCGCTCTACCCCTGAGCTACGTGGGCTTCGGGGAGCCCGCGCGAAAGCGCGGTGCAAGAGAGGGATTAGACCACACGCTACCGGGCGAAACAACCTGACGGGAGGGGAGTTGGGTAGAATGCGCCGCCTATGAAGATACTCAAGTTCGGCGGTACCTCGCTCGCCGATCCGGATCGCGTGAGGGGAGCGACGCGCCTGGTGCGTGCCGCCGCGGGCGATTCCATGACGGGCATTCGGGCCGCGATGGTGGTCTCCGCGTTCGGTGGCGTCACCAACGACCTCCACACGGCGGCGGCGGCGGCGGCGCGGCGGGACAAGGCCTACAAGCGCATCCTGAAGCAGATCACGACGCGCCACTGGGAGGCGGCGCGGGAGCTGGTGGCCGATTCGGAGCAGCTGCTCGACGCCGTCGGCAAGAAGCTGACCGATCTGGACAACCTGCTGCACGGCGCGTTCCTGCTGCGCGAGTGCAGCCCGCGGACGCTCGACGGCATCCTGACCTACGGCGAGCGCCTGTCGGCGATGATCGTCGCCGCTGCCATGACCGGCGAGGGCACCCCGGCCACCTTCTGCGACGCCCGCGAGCTGGTGGTCACCGACGCCTCGTTCGGCCGCGCCCAGGTGGACATCGAGACCTCGAGCGAGAAGATCCGTGCCTACTTCGGCGACTTGCGCGCGGTGCCGGTGATCACCGGCTTCACCGGGGCCACTCCGGAGGGCCAGACCACAACCCTGGGACGCGGCGGCTCCGATTACACCGCGGCGCTCTTCGGCGCGGCGATCGGTGCCGACGCGATCGAGATCTGGACCGACGTCGACGGCGTGATGAGCGCCGATCCGCGCCTGGTGGAGGGCGCGTTCCCCTTGCCGAGCCTGAGCTACACCGAGCTCATGGAGATGTCGCACTTCGGCGCCAAGGTGGTGTACCCGCCGACTATCCACCCAGCCCGCAGCCAGGGGATCCCGCTGGTCATCAAGAACACCCTGAACCCCGAGGCCCCCGGCACTACCGTCGGCCCCGAGGCGCCCGACAGCGAGCATGCCGTGCGCGGCATCTCGTCGATCCCCGAGGTCGCCCTGATGCGTCTCGAGGGCGACGGCATGATCGGCGTGCCGGGCATCGCCATGCGCCTGTTCGGCGCGCTGGCGCGGCAAGGCGTGTCGGTGATCCTGATCAGCCAGGCCAGCTCGGAACACTCGATCTGCTTCGCCGTGGCGCCGGAGGACGCCGAGCGCGCGCGCGCCGCCGTCGACCGGGAGTTCGAGCTCGAGAAGAAGGTCGGCATCATCGACGAGCTGGTGGTCGAGGACGGCTACTCGGTGATCGCCGCGGTGGGCGAAGGCATGGGGCGGCGATCCGGAATCGCCGGCCGGCTGTTCAGCATGCTCGGCGACCAGGCGATCAACGTCCGCGCGGTGGCCCAGGGCTCCTCGGAGCTCAACATCTCCCTGGTGGTCGACCGGCGGGACGAGGCCAAGGCACTCAACGCCATTCACGGCGCCTTCTTCACTCCCCAGAGGCGGCGCATCGCGCTGGCGCTTCTCGGCCCCGGCCGCGTGGGCGCGACGTTTCTCGAGCAGCTGCGCGATGCCGCCGCCGGCCTGGCCGAACGGGAACGGCTCGAGATCGTCCTGGTGGCGCTCGCCTCCAGCCGCCGCATGGTGCTCGACGCCGCGGGTATCGACCTCGGCGGGTGGCGATCTCGGCTCGAGCTGAAATCCGAGGCGCTGGACGAGGAGCGCCTGCTGGCCTTCCTGGAGCAGAGCCCCGCCGAGCGCCGGATCCTGGTCGACTGCACCGCCAGCGACCGTGTGGCCGGGGCGTACGTACAGCTGCTCTCGGCCGGCGTGGCGGTGGTGGCCGCCAACAAGAAGCCGTTCGCCGGACCCGCGGCCGTTTTCGCCTCCCTGAAGGACGCGGCGCGGCGCGGCGGCGCGCCGCTCTTCCACGAGGCGACGGTGGGCGCCGGCCTGCCGGTGCTCTCGACCCTCGCCGACCTGGAGCGCACCGGCGACCGCGTGCAGCGTATCGACGGCGTGCTCTCGGGCACCGTCAACGCCGTCCTCGACCGTCTGGCCGGGGGCCAGGACTTCAGCCAGGCGGTGCGCTCGGCCCACGAGGAGGGTCTCACCGAGCCACACCCCTTCGAGGACTTGAGCGGCGGCGACGTGGCCCGTAAGCTCTGCATTCTCGGCCGGCTGGTCGGCCGGGAGATCGAGCTGGAGGAGATCGAAGTGGAACCGGTGATCGGCGGGCGCGACTGGAGCGACATGGACCTCGAGACCTTCTGGAGTCACCTGGACGAGGTCGACGACGACTTCCGCCGGCGGCGCGATGAGGCAGCGGCGGCGGGCGCCCGCCTGCGTTACGTGGCCTCGCTCGACGAGAACGGCGCGCGTGTAGCCCTCGAGGCGGTGGCGCCGGGGCATCCGGCCCACGGCCTCGGCGGGGCCGACAACCTGGTCGCCTTCACCACCGAGCGCTACAAAGATTCGCCCCTGGTGCTGCATGGGCCGGGCGCCGGCCCCGCGGTGACCGCCGGCGGCGTCTTCGCCGACGTGCTGCGCGCCATCGATCGGAGGTCGTCATGAGCGAGAGCCGGGCCACCGCGCCCCGCCAGACTGTGAAGCGCCAGAAGTACCCTGTCGGCGTGCTGGGAGCCACCGGCAGCGTCGGCCAGCGTTTCGTCACCCTGCTCGCCGACCATCCCTGGTTCGAGATCGCGGCGCTTACCGGCTCGGAGCGCTCGGTGGGCCGGCCCTACGGCGAGGCCGTGCGCTGGGCGCAGGAGGCGGCCCTGCCGCCGGAAGTGGCGTCGATGGAGGTGCTGCCCACCAAGGCACCGCTGCACACCAAGGCACCGCTGCCCTGCAAGCTGCTCTTCTCCGCCCTCGGCTCGAATGTCGCCAAGGACGCCGAGGTCGAGCTCGCCACCGCCGGTCATACCGTCGTCTCGAACGCCAGCAGCCACCGCATGGGTCACGACGTGCCGCTGATCGTGCCCGAGGTCAACCCCGATCATCTCGCCCTGGCCGAGGAACAGCCCTGGGACGGCGCCCTGTTCACCAATCCCAACTGCTCCACCATCGGCCTGGTGATGGCGCTCAAGCCCCTGTTCGACGCCTTCGGCCTCGACGCCGTGCACGCCGTCACCCTGCAGGCCGTCTCGGGCGCGGGGCTCAGCGGCGTGCCGAGCATGAGCATCGTCGACAACCTGATCCCCTACATCGGCGGCGAGGAAGAGAAGATCGAGTCCGAGACCCAGAAGATCCTCGGCCGGCTCGAGGACGGCGCCATCGACCCGGCGCCCGTGACCGTCAGCGCCTCGGTCAACCGCGTGCCGGTGATCGACGGCCACACCGAGTGCGTCTCCGTGCGCCTCGGCCGCCCGGCCAGCCTGGAAGAGGTCCACGAAGCCCTCGCCTCCTTCACCGCCGCGCCCCAGGAGCTGGGCCTGCCCTCGGCCCCCGAGCGGCCCATCCTGGTGACCACCGAGCCCGATCGCCCGCAGCCGCGCCTCGACCGCAACGCCGGCCGCGGCATGGCCGCCACCGTCGGCCGCCTGCGTCCGTGCCCGATCCTCGACTACAAGTTCGTGGTGCTGTCGCACAACACGTTGAGGGGAGCGGCTGGGGGAGCGTTGCTGGTGGCGGAGTTGGCGGTGGCGAAGGGTCTGATCAGCTGAGACGGGCGGAACGTGCCGCCGATCGGCTGACCGGAACCGCGCTTCTTCACCGAATGCCCAGGATCTCACCGACCAGGCTCCTGATCCGGCAGCCAGGCCGCGGCATTTCCCCTGCCAGAGCCCTGACTCCGGCGCAAAACTGCTGGATTCGAGCGACCAGAAGCGAGCCAATCTCCAACTAGCTCACGATTTGTGACTCACAAATCGGCAGCTGGCTGAACTAGCTCGCGATTTGCGACGCTCAAATCGTGAGCTGGCTGAGCTAGCTCGCGGTTTGCGACGCTCAAATCGTGAGCTAGTTGAACGAGCTCGCGGTTCGAGACGCTCGAACCGTGAGCTAGTTGAGCCCGAAAACGAGCTTGCGCGCGCGCCGACCGGGTTCGCGGGCCAAGAATCACGCCTTCAGAGCGAATCTTCAGCCCTGGCCAGAGAATCTCTGTTCCAGGTTCGCGCGCGCGCGCATTTTTGAATCGCGCGCGCGCATTTTTTTTGCGCGCGCGCGCGCCGGCTCAGGCTCGCTGATATTCGGATCTCTGAATATGTCAGAACCCCTCTGACGCGTCTTCGCTTTCAGTAATTCCGGGATAACGTCGTCCAAAACCAACAGGGCGACGCTGGGCATCGGAGCCCAGCAGCGACCCGCATGGGAAGGAGCCGACCTATGTCCAGGTCTTACCGTTGCGGAACTGCGACCGCGCCGTTGCTGATGGGCCCTCAGATCGAGCCCAACGGCTAACCCGACTCGCGCGCACCCGCCCGGCGGGTGCGCTGTGTACCAACCTTGGCTCGCAATTCCTCGACCTTGGGCAATGAAAGCTGGCCCGCAAGCACAAGACGAAGGAACTCAGTCAGTGCGGCTCTCAAGAGGGAATTGGCTCTGTAGTTCTTTAGGAACTGGGCCATACCCAGCGCTACCCCTGCAGCGGCACCCATCTGATTCTGGCAGACCAACGCCTTGGTTAGATCGAGCGTCAGAGGGATTCGGTCGTTCGTCTTCTCCCTTTCGAAGAGGGCATATGCCGAGCGGAAGTGGGTTTCGGCGAGTGCGTAGGCACCCCCTTCCATAGCGACGTTGCCGAGCTCCCACACGACTTTGGCCTCGTTGATGGAGCCCTCACGACCACAGTAGCTCAACGCCTCTTCCAGCGAGCGCTCCATACCGTCAAGGTCCCCCAGAGACCGGTGGGAGATCGCACGATTCATACACGCGGCAAGTTGATTCCGCCGCATCTTTGGGTCATCGCCCTTGAGGTGAAGCAGCGCTCTCGAGAACGCACGAATGGCGGCCTGATAGTTGCCCAAGTAGTTGAACATGTGCCCACGATCTACCAACACCCGCCCCAAATCGCTCTCCGATCCCGCGTCGAAGTAGATCACCAGCGCCTCGTCGAGCAACATCATCGCCTCGGCGAAGCGGCCATGGTCGCTGAGCAGGTAGGCGGCGCGCTGGAGCAGGTCGGCGGCGACGGTGGCGAGACCGTGCCTCTTCGCCATGTCGAGCGCGAACACCAGGCCCCGGGCGGCGGTGGCGTAGGAACCGGTCATGCGGCGGGCCGAGGCGTAGACGCCGATCGCCGTCAGTTGCAGGGCCAGGCGCCGCAGGCGGCCACAGCGCAGCGAGGGCACGAAGTGGAGTGCCACCGTCTGGGCGCGGCGCGCGGCGGCGCTCGGGTCGTCGTAGCGCAGCGAGTCGAGGTGGTCGAGGAAGGCGGCGGCGAAAAGCGCCGTGCGGTACTTCGTCGTGTTCTTCAAACGCCGCCACTGCTCCTTGTCGCCGCAGGCGGCCACCCGCGCCACCAACTGGCCGGGGTCGCCGCCCGTGGCTCGCTCGGTCTCGTCCGGCGCCTGCTCGAGCGCAATCGTCGCCTTCTCGATCCGGTGCAGACCCGCCAGCACCTTGCCGTCGACCTGCAGGCCCTTCAGCACCGCGTCGCGGCTGACCGGGGTCCTCAGGGCGTTGACGAAGAAGAGGCCCGGCTCGACGTCGATCAGCTCGAGGGTCTTGAGCAGGCGGTCGATCGTGATCTCCGTCTTGCCGCGGCGTACCCTGGCCAGGTAGCCCTCGCTGCGTGAGATCCCGGCGTCGGCGCCCGCGATGTGGCCGTGCCTCCGCTTCAGCTCGGCGTCGAGCGCCGACAGGATCCGACTCGCGTTTTCCTCTGCTTTCACCAGTCTGTCTAACTCCGGCAGTGTGATTTGCTCTGGCTGCTGAGTGGGTCGGACTTTAACAGAAAGTCACCAGACCCGGCGTGAGGTGCCTATTCCCGCCCTTTCTTCACCGTTTCTTTGCCGCCGCGGCGAAGCCACGTAGCCTGCGCTCACGGAGAGCGACACGGTGAGCGACGAGCCTGACTTCCAACACCCGATCCACGACATTCACCGCGCCCTCGAACAGGCCGAGTACGCGCTGACCAGGCTCGGCAAGGATCTGCAATTCCTGGTCCGGCTCGACGGCACCCTCCAGGTCGTCCGCCGCACCGAGACCGGCGGCACCGCGCAGCCGAAGGTCGTGCTCACCGATCTCCCGGGCGCCGACCCGGCCCTCTGGCAACCCGAGCTGCCGAGCTGGCTCCAGGTTCTGAGCACCAGGGACTCGCTGGTCGTCGAGATCGACGTCAGCATGGGCGCCGACCCCCAGGACCCGGTGCCCGGCGGCGGCGAGGCCGGCGACGGCGCCTCGAACGGGACCGAATCGGAAACGCCGCGGCCCACGGCCGCCGAGGAATGACCGACTTCGTAGAACGATGGGAGGCGAGATGAACACCCACCCTCTGGACGACCTCTTCTTGAGCGCCCTCAGCCGCTTCCGGCTCTGGCCCTTGCCCGGCAGCGGCGGCAACGGCGCCGAGCCGCCGGACTACCGGCTGCCGGAGAACGTGGCCGCGCTGCTCGGCCGAAAGGTGCTCGCCGCCCACCGCCGAGTCAATCTGATCGGCGCGCTGTTCGTGGACGACGACGCCAACCCCATGGCCTATTCGCTGCCCTCCCTCGGCTACACGGGCCCGATCGAGGTCGAACCGCGGCGCCTGGTGGGCCCCGGTATGATCCTCGACGCCGCCGGCATGATCCTGTTCCACAACCGCCCGGACGGCGACCTGGAGCCGAGCGCGGCAGACCTCGACGTCACTCGCCGGCTGCGCGCCGTCGGCGAAGTGGCGGGCGTCCGCCTGCTCGACCACCTG
>JAAELT010000098.1 GCA_024226315.1 bacterium
ACTGCAGTACGCGGCAAGCGACGCAGGCCGAGCCAGTACACGATTGCCTCCAAGACTCGCATCATCTCTCTCTCCTCTCGAGGAGGCTGCGACCGGCAAATCTAGTTGTCGCTGACCGGCAAATCTAATTGTCGCTGAACACGTAGAGGCGCGTGGCGCGGATCGGCGATGTCTTGGCCCCGTGAGAGGTCGGCCCGGGAGTGGAGGAGATTGGACGGCCAGTCGAGATCGAGGTTCGAGTAGCGAGGCGATGCGTAGCGATGCGATGCGTGGCGTGGCGTGGCGTAGCGAGGATGGAGGAATCGGAGAGCATGAAATGACGAGACGGATCCTGGTTCACAACCCCAAGGGCGGCGTCGGCAAGACGGTGGTGGTGGCACTGGCCGCGGAATGGTTTCTTCACCGCGGCCGCACGGTGAATCTGATCGACGCGGACGGCAATCACAGCTGCCAGGAGTGGGTCGACAACAACCGCGAGGAAGGGCGTGAGATCTCGACACCGGTCGATGCCGATGTCGAGATCGTCGACACCAAGGGGGTTCCCGGCAGCGCGGTGCCGTTCCTGCGGGGAAGCGATCTGATCCTCACACCGTTTCAGCTCTACGGTTACGACGTCAGCGAAGTGATCGAGATGTTCGACGCACTCCCCGCCGAGCTCCGCCGGCGGGTCGGGTTCATTCCGAACCGGGTGCGGGCGATGGGCCTGACGCGCGAGCAGGCCGAGGGCTTCGAGCAGATCGAGAGCCTGATCCGGCAGGAAGGAGTTGGACGACTGCTGCCCGGGCTCGTCGACCGCGTGGCGGTCTACCCGGACCTGTTCAACGGCTCACCGGTCAACTTCTTCGAGCGGCCGGCCGAGAGCGGCAAGAGCGTCGCCAACGCACAGCAGGAATCAGCGGAGCTGTTCCGGCAGGCCGAGAGGATTCTCGGGCTCGATGCTGGTGCGCCGCGATGAAGAATCTGGTCAGCCGTAGGAGGCTCGCCTACGACACCGTCGCTGATGAAGCGCCGCCGCCGCAATCGCGCCCTGGCGCCGGCGCTTCGGCCGGACAACGGATCAACCCGACCGTGAGTGCCGCCGTGATCGCCGAGGCGCGCAATGCGCTCGACGCCGCGCACACCAGCGGCGACTATCGCTTCCAGAGCGTCGGGGACCTGATCCGCGCGGCGCTTCGAGCCCACGCCGAAGGGCTGCGACTGACGCAGCAGGCCAGGGGCGGACGCAAGAAACGCCACACCGTCGAGCTGCCGGCGGAGCTGCTCGGGCACTACGAAGCTCTGCCGAGCCGCAGCCGGGGCGTGATCATCGAAAGAGCGCTGCTGTCGTTTCTGGCTCAGGGGTTCGAGCGAGGGTAGGCACGCCGACTCGAAGGCAGGGGGAAGGCGGCGCCACCGGCGCTTCCCGAAGAGAGGCAGCCCGAGGAGAGGCAGCCGTGACGCACGGTCCGACAAACGGCCCGCCCCGGCGAGGCGACGTCTTGAAAGGGCTCGACTCCAAGTACTCCGAGCCCCGCCGGGGCGGGAACGAATCAGGTAGGGCAGCGGTATCGAGTCAGCTCGGATCCCGCGGGGTTGCGAAAGGCCCGTCGCGATAACGCCGTCCGCGCTCGCCGGCGAGGTCACCGAGCGGCCCTTCACGCGTCATGATGCCGAGGATCTCGTCGCCGGCCGCTTTTTCGACCGCAGGGTAGGCGGCCTGAGAAGCCAGGGTGCTGCCGGTCTGGGAATCGACGATCCCCGCTCTTTGGGCCGCTGGAAGCCCGGCGAGAGACGCCTCGGCCTCAGACCAGCTCCCGTGGTACGTCGCGGTCAATGTGTACCTGAGAGCGATGTAGCGACGTGAGGCGTCCGGCACCTCGCGGGGTTGGGCCGGCGTGTCGGTTGCTTGGTTCACGAGCTGGTCGGGTTGTTCATGACCTGTCATTGGAGTCCTCCTCGGGAGTCAAGTCGGGGGCGTTCTCACGAGTCCCACCACGGGTCTTCGGACGGCGGATTCCGCGGATGCTCGGCGTCCAGCCTATGGAGAACCTTGGCGTAGTTCACCGCCACGTCGAGGAGCTCTCGAGCGTGTTGCCCGCCGTCGGCCGCCTTCAGGGCGGCCTCGTCCAGGAGCAGAAGGGCGGCCAACTCGGCAGCGTGCTCACGGAGGCAGCTCACGCATAGTGGATCGGCCATGTGATAGCCGGCAAATCGGCCCGGGAGGTGATCGCCACAGTTGGCGCAAGTCGCGGACGAGCGCAGACGAAGTCGAACCGAGCCGTTGGGTCGCGACGCGGAGGCGGCTTCGGCGAGCTCCGGGGCGGCAGCCTCGAAGCAACGATCACACATGGGCTCGCTGTAGTAGTGGCCGACGAAGCGCTTGACCACGGTGGTTCCGCAGCCGGCCGCGCACTCGCCGGGAGTCTTGAGTAGTTGATAGCTGTACAAAACCCGTCGGTTCCTTACAGACGCTCTCTCCAAAGAAAACGCTAGCACGGGAAGCGCCTATAGAGAATTTTGCAGGTCGCACGTCGGCCTGAGCCAACCGACCGGTCAACTAATCCTGCCCGTCGAGCGAAAAACCATATATGTGTGGCCTCGATGGCCCGCGATTGTTTCAGATCGTCAAGACCAAAAGATTTAATCCGCAGAAGTGTACAACTTCACCTACCGACCGGTTAAGCAATATCGTCTTTGCGACGGAACGTGGAGTGCCAATCCAGGTGACGCGCGCTTCCGTAGCGGAGGTAAGGCATGCGCATCAGCACGGGTCTGAAGTCGGGCAGCGGCCCATACGTCACGCCGCAGGGCTGAAAATCGGGGGAGACAGAGGGAATGCGCTTCCGCCTTCCCTCTGCTCCCGGCTAGAATCCGTCTTGCCGAAGCCATGAAGTAGAGGACTTGACTGCCCTCTCTCGCCGAAACACCCGTCTGCCGAAAGGAATTGACGTGCCACTCACCAAGGCGTACGCCCAAGATCTCCTCCGGAAGCGGCCCCGAGAGACCACAGTTCTGCTCCTGGAACGGAAATACTGGGACCTGACCTTTCTTCAGGTGTATCTCGATGAGTGTGACCGGGTTGTGTTCGACGACGATCCGAAGGCGGGCCTCGAGCTCGCCGAGGCGGCGCCGAAGCTGGCGCTCATGATTCCGAAGAGGCGTCCGTTCGAATGGCAGCAGCACGCGAGCAATGCCGAGAAACAGCTTCTTCGAGAGCTGCTGATGACGAGCCACGCCGTTCTCGGCGGAGCCTATCGAGCGCTCGGGCGGTTCGAGGATGCGGAGAAGGCGTATGCCGTGGCCTGTGAGATCTGCGACAGTGGCCCGATCAGCCCCATGGCCAAGGCCAATCTGTACAAGCGAATGTCGAAGCTGAGAAGCGGCCAGCGACGGTTCGACGAGGCTCTCGAGCTGGTCGACTACGCGGTCGAGGTCTACCGGGACGAAGACCCCGTGATCTATGCCGACGCTCTCAACACCAAGGGCTATATTCTCGGCGAGAGCAAACGGAACTCGGAGGCCCTCCAATGCTTCGGTCAGGCACTGAAGCTGTCGAGACCGACTCGTAAGAATTCCTCGCTGGCGAAAGGCAACTTTCACAGCATTGTCCACAATCTCGCTGCGGCCAGCTCTGAAGGCTGCTCCGACAAGGACGCCATCCGGGCTCTTCGCTACGTCAGAATCGCCAAGCGCTTCCTCGCCAAGAAGAGGAACAGCGTGGCCAAGCAGAAGCTCGCTTGGGTCGAAGGGCGGATCACCGCGACACTGGGATCGACCAGATATGCCGAGCGGCTTCTCCTTCGCACGTTGAAAGCGTTCTTGAAGCTCGGCGCGCCGTTCGAAGCCGCCCTCGTCGGACTGGAAGTTTCCGTGATCTACTTGCAGGAGGGTCAATGGACCAAGCTGAGGGAGCTCGCCGAGGACACGTACAAGAGATTCCGTGAGCTGTCCGCCGACAAGGAAGCCGTCGCAACCCTCAAGCTCTGGGTGGAGGGAGCGAAGAAGCGGACCCTGAGTGAAGCGAGCATCTCGAGCGCCTTGAGCGCGATCGAGAAGAGAATCGTTCTGGGGACGACTCAGCGCCAGACATAGGCGAGTCCCGGCCAAGCGGGCTACAGCAGATCTCCTCGCCGACGAGCCGCCCGAGCCACGAGGGCGGTTCCGGCCGGTCCACCGGCAGCGCGCTAGCTGTCGCCCCAGGCTCCCGCCCAGCTCTTCTCACGCCCTCCCCGTTATCCCCGCGGCCACCTTCGCGCTCTCGGACGCTTCGCCCGGCTCCACCGTCCCAGGCGCGCCCTAGCCAGTCCTCCGCTCCGATCCGGCGCCGGAGTCAGGCCTCGAGGCGAATGCCGCATCTGGGCCGGCAATCGAACTCCCGGAGTGCAGACGCGCCGAGACCACCGCGATCCTGCGAAGCAGGGAGCGTCGTCCCTGAGCCGCCGCCACCGTTGCCGCCCCGTCCTCTTACTCCTGCCTATTCCTGCTATTCCTGCTATTCCTGCATGTATGAGGTGCGTGGGGGTACAGATGTACGATTCCAGGGGTGCAGATGTACGATTCCAGGGGTGCAGATGTACGTTTCCAGGGGGTATAGATGTACGATCGTCCACAGGGTTTTCCACAGACTTTTCCGCAGAGCCTCTCACAGCCCGAGCGCACAGACCCTGGCCGCACGCTCAGCTGGTTCGGCGCGTGACGAAATGTGCCGGCGGCCCGCGAGGCTGCAAGCGCGAGATGGCGACCGCCTCCGTCACCGGCGAGTCCGGAGACCGGGACTAGCGAAGCAAGGAGCGACGGTTCCAAGCCGACGCGATCGAGTTGAGATCCCACCTCGCGGTTAGGAAACGGACGCCTACCATGCCGAGGTGTCCCCGGACTCAAAGCCATCAGCGAATATGGGACCCACCTGCGTCATCGCGAACACACCACCTCCGCTGGTGCCAGCGTAGAGCAGCCTGGGCGTGAGCGGATCAATCGACACAGCCCCAACATAGCCGCGGGTCAGGCCGTTGTTGATGGCCCACCAAGTGGCGCCACCATCCGTACTCTTGAACACGCCGTCCCCGCCGGTGACGGCGTACAGGAACCTTGGCGTGTGCGGATCGATTGCCACAGCCCAGACCGGGGTGTCGGGGAGGCCGTTGTTGATAGGCCACCAGTTGGCACCAGCATCCGTGCTCTTGAAGACGCCGTCGTCAGCTGCGGCGTAGAGGATGCTGGGTGTGAGCGGATCGACCGTGACAGCCGAGACACCGCTGGCGCCCAGGCCGTTGTTGATGGCACTCCAACTGACACCGCCGTCCGTGCTCTTGAAGACGCCGGCGCTTCCGGCGCTGGCATACAGGATATTGGGCGCCAGCGGATCGATCGCCACGGCCAGGACTTGGGTGTCGGTGAGCTCGTTGTCAAAGGCGGTCCAGCTGGCGCCACTGTCTGTGCTCTTGAAGACGCCATCATAGGTTCCAGCGTAGAGTGTGCTCGGGGAGACCGGATCGATCGCCACGGCCAGGACAGAGGTGCTGGTCAGACCGGTGTTGATGGCGCTCCAACTGGCGCCACTGTCGGTGCTCTTGAACACGCCGCCGCCGCGGGAGGTACCTGCGTAGAGTGTTGAGGGCGTCACCGGATCGATCGTCACGGCAGTGACATAGGTGTTGGTCAAGCCGCTGCTTGAAGCGCTCCAACTGGCACCACTGTCAGTGCTCTTGAACACGCCGCCGGGTGAGACGCCGGCGTAGAGTGTGCTGGGCGCCTGCGGACGAATCGCCACGGCCCCGACGTACGTATTGCTCAGGCCGTTGTTGATGGCGCTCCAGTTCAAACCACCGTCCGTGCTCCTGAAGACGCCGGCACGATGGGTGCCTACATACAGGGTGTCGGGCGTCATCGGATCGATCGCTAGAGCCCAGGCATCGATACCCTCGCTGGCGGTGGAGGTGAGGCCTTCGTTGATAATCATCCAGCTGAAACCGGCCTCCGTGCTCTTGAACACACCGCCGAATTCGGTGCCGGCGTACAGGACGTCGGTCATGACCGGATCGATCGCCAGGGCAACAACAGGATCGAAGGACAGGCCGACGTTCATGGGGTCCCAGTCGCTGCCGTCAAAGGTCTTGTAGATCCCTTCGCTGTCGGTACCGACGTAGAGGGTGCTGGGCGTGAGAGGATCGATGGCCAGACTCGTGACATTGGGGTCGAAGAGGCCAAAGGTGATGGCGCTCCAGGAAGCGCCGCCGTCTGTGCTCTTGAACATACCCTCGTCATCGGTGCCGGCGTAAAGGATGCTGGGCGTGAGCGGATCAGTCGCCAGGACCTGGATTCGGCTGGTGTTCAGGCCGTCGTTGATGGCGCTCCAGGAAGCGCCACCGTCCGTGCTCTTGAACACGCCGTCGTAGCTGCTACCAGCGTACAAGGTCGTCGGCGCCAGCGGATCGATCGCCAGGGTCAAGATACTGGTTCCGGCCAGGCCGTTGTTGACAGTGTTCCAGCTGGCACCACCGTCCGTGCTCTTGAACACGCCACCCCAGGAGGTACCGGCATAGAGTGTGCTCGGCGTCACCGGATCGATCGCCAGAGCTCGGATCGTGCCGTCGGTCAGACCGGTGGCGCTCCAATCGGCGCCACTGTTCGTGCTCTTGAATACACCGCTGCCAGTCCCGGCGTAGAGGGTGCCGGGTGTCAGCGGATCGATCGCCAGGGCCCTGATGCGTCCACCGTAAGGGCCGTTGCAGGTCCACTCATCGATCCCGGCCTCCACTGAACCCGGGAGCAGCGATGCGAGGGCCAAGGTGATCAGGAAGATTCTGATCGCTGATATCGAAGACATCGGACTCTCCTCCCTGTAGCGAAATTACCGACCGCCTTCGATCAGCATTACCAGGAAAGAGCAGATACCGACTACGCCCATTGGGGTAGTTCAGGATGCCCGAACGGGTGGGCACGCCAGAGTCGCCGCCACAGATCAGAGCCCGGCCTACCGCCCCGGCAAACGCCACGGCTCGATCACTAGCCCCTCATACCCCGCCAGGAACCGAACCGGAAAACCTGGATAGGCAACACGCACCGAAGCGAGGATCCGCCCGAGCGACCTCTTGAGCTGCTTGCGATCACGATCGCAGCTCCCCAGGTGCTCGACCAGCGAGCCCCACGGAATCACGCTCGGCCGGCTCGCCGCGTAGCAGCGCCAGATCACCAGCGACGCGAAGTCCCAGGCCATCGGCTTGTCGTGGAAGCGCCGCAGCAGCTCGAGCGGCAGGGGGATGTGGCTCTCGCGCAAGTACCGATGGAAGCTGCGGCTGAGAACCAGTCCGTACCGCCCGGGCCGCACGATCCGCTCCTTGCCCCCAGGACCCGCCACCCTCATCTGGCGCCCTTCCGGCGGGCTCTCCGGGAACACCGTCCGCTCAATCGGCGGTGCATTGGTGATGTCGATCGCCGAGCCCGAGACCCGCACCTGAATCGTCAAGTTCGCGATCCGCTCGAGGCGCTCCTTGAAACGGCAGTAGTTGGCGCCGCTCGAGTTGAGCCGGAAGCACTGGAAGAAGTCCTTCAAGCTGTCGAAGAGGATGTAGCCGTCGCGGAAAGCCCGAGTCTGGATCCAGGCCAGAAGCGCCCGATCCGCGCCGAAAGGCAAGCTGACTGCCGGATTGACTGCCGCGAACGTCACCAGGATCTCATCCGTCTTGCCGATTCGCGCGCGGCGCTGCAGCGTCCTCGCCGCGGTGCGCTTGAGCGGCAGGGTGCACAGCAGCAGCCCCTTGGCCTGGATCAGGAGCTCCGAGCGCGAGAGGTGGGTCTCGCCAGGGTCCGGAAGAGTCAGTCTGCGCAAGGTCGAAGTCCGTGGTCGTTGGGCGCGGCCGATCGTAGCCCCGGATCGCCCCGCCGCTCCAGCTGTATTGAACCGATTCGTTCAATACAAGTGCAGAATTCGCTTGCTCTCCACTCGCCTCCTGGGGCACACTCGAGCCGAGATGACACGGAGCTTCTGGATCCTGTGCGTGGGGCTCGTGGGCGCCGTCGGCGCTTCCGGCGCCCTGGGCCTGCGCTGGAACGCGAGCTCCAGCGTCGAACCCGGCCTCTACCTCGTCGAACGTGCCCGGCCGCTCGAGCGCGGAGACCTGGTCACCGTCTGCCTGCCGGAGCCGGTGGCACGCTGGGCCCGCGGCCGCGGCTACTTGCGGCGAGGCCGCTGCCCCGGAGATTCGAAGCCGGTCGGCAAGCGGATCGCCGGCCTCGAAGGGGACCTGGTCGAGGTCAGCGGCCACGCGGTCGCCGTCAACGGCCGCCGCCTTCTGGGCTCGATCCGCGTCGACTCAGACGCCAGAGGTCGTCCGGTTCCGCTGGCGCCCGAGGGCGAATTCCTCCTTGGCGCGGGCGAGGTGTGGCTGCACTCCGGCCGGCTTGGGCGAAGTCTCGACAGCCGGATCTACGGGCCGCTCCGAGAGCAGCAGATCCAGTCCGTGCTGGTCCCACTCTGGACCTCAGAAGAGGACTGAACCGAGTGGACGGAGAGATCTACCGGCTGCCCGGGCGGCGCTCCGAACGCCGCCAGATCTGGGGCGCAACCATCATCGGTCTACTCCTGGCCGCCGGGGTGGCAAGCTCGGTCGCCACCCAGTGGATCGCCCACGTCCAGGGCCACCGCCCCCAGCTGGGCATTCCTACCTTCGAGCCCGACCCCACCACATCGCGGCAGCTCCTCGCCGCCGCCGCGGTGTCGGTGGTCGTGTGGGCCGTGGGCTGGGCGCGTGGGCGCACCGGACTCGGCTGGTGGGGATGGCTCGTAGCAGCATTCCTCCTCGCCGGGCTGGCGCTCGTCTCGCTTCACCGCCCGGACGGCGCCTGGCGCTGGGCCCGTGCGGGGCTGGTGACGGAGCCGCTGCTGCGAGCCGCGAGCATCGCCGGCGGCGCGGCCTTCGCCGTCTTGGCCCTGTGGATCGGCGCCTGGGCGCACCAGTCACTCGCCCGGGTGCCGAAGGCCGGCGAGACCCATGGCTCCGCCCACTACGCCACGCCGGCCGAGGTCAAGGCGACCGGATTCCTGAACCGCGCCGAAGACGGCGTGGTGCTCGGCAGCTACCGCGGCCGTCGCCTCAAGAGCCTCAAGGACCAGCACGTGCTCCTCTTCTCACCGCCCGGGGCCGGCAAGTCGACAGCGCTGGCGGTCCCGACGCTCCTCACCTGGCGCGGCAGCGTCTTCGTCCTCGACGCCAAGAGCGAGCTCTTCCGCCTGACCGCCGCCTACCGCCACGAGGCCCTGGGCCAGGACGTCTGCCGCATGGATTTCACCGCTTCCTCGAAGGAGCCCGCAGACAGACACGTCGCGCGCTTCAATCCACTCCTGACCATCCCGCAAGACGATCGCCAAGTAGCCGAAGCGCAAGCGGTCGCCGAGCTTCTGGTCGGCCCGGCCGAAGGCAGGGGAGGTGAAGGTTTCTGGCGCGATCGCGCACAGGAGCTCCTGGTCGCGCTCATCCTGCACACCCTCTACGTCGAACGCCAGCCGACTCTTGCCCGCTGCCGCGAGCGCCTGCGCGAAGGACCGATCGAGCACCTCCTGGCCGAGATGATCCTCACCGAGCACGACACCGAGGGCGGCATAGGATGGTTCGGCTCAGGCGGACGCGAGACGCTGACCCACCCGGAGGTGGCCGGCACCGCACGCTCGCTTCTCGGCATGGCCGAGGAGACCCGCAGCGGCATCCTCGCCCACGTCGAACAGGCGCTGCGTCTCTTCGGCGACTCCCGCCTGGCGAACAACACCTCTACCACCGACGTCACCGCCTCGGACCTGATGGACCGCGAGCGCCCGGTGTCGCTCTACCTGACGCTCCCCGGCGGCGAGGTCGAGCGCCTGGAGCCGATGCTGCGCCTGGTGCTCTCGCAGTGGCTGCGCGAGCTGCTCAACCGCGAAGTGCCCACCGATCCCACGAACCCACCCTACCGCCACCGGCTCCTGCTGCTGCTCGATGAGTTCCCACTCTTCGGGAAACTGAAGTTCCTGGAAAAAGCCGGCGCCGCCCTGCGCGGCTACGGCATCCAGCTCTACGTCATCGTCCAGTCCGTCACCCAGCTCAAGGCGATCTACGGCAACCAGGAGACGATTTCCGGCATCTGCGGCATCCACCTGACCATGGGCGCGACCGACCTCGAGACCGCGAAGCGGATCTCAGAGCGCCTTGGCAAGGTGACAGTCGAGACGGAGCGGTCCTCGGTCGCGACTTCCGGTCCATCGCGCAAAACCCTGGCCGAGGGCGAGCACGCCCGGCCGCTGCTGGCCCCCGACGAAGTTGCCCGGCTGCCGGAGGATCGCCTCCTGGTCCTGCCGCTGGGCCACGCGCCGATCCTCGGCGAGCGGGTAGCGTACTTCCGTGACCGTGAGATGAGGCGACGGGTCGGCATCGGGCCGCTCGAGCCGGGCAGCCTCTGGCGCTTCGAGCACGACTGGCGCAGATGGACCGAGCACCAAGCGCGTCGCCCGAGCAGGGAGGAGATCGGGCACTTCCTGGCCAAGTGGAAGAGGAACGGGGTGATAGCGCGGTCGGCGGCGAGCTTGAAAGCGTCCTGATAGTCGGCGATTCCCGGGGCGCCCGTTCGCGCTTCAGCAACCAAGCACCAAAGAGCCTCACACGGAGTATCTGAGCCGCTAGAGGGCGAGGCGGGGTCGACGGCAGGCGCGATAGCGACCGATGAGTCGAGCGCGGTCGCGCGCCAGATCGTGGGCCAGGGGTAGAAGCTCGATCCCCGTCGGGATGGCAAGATCGCGCGGTGCCATCCCGGACCAGCATGCCCCCAAGAGCACCTGGTGAAGATGCTCCTCCAGCTGGATCGGTTCCACATACCGCAAGGACGACGACACGTCGGGATGGTCCGGGTCGGTGTGGATGTAGGCGACGGCGACGAACTGCTCTTCGACCCCGGCCTCACCCTCGCGGGCGTCATCGCCCTCCTCGAGCTCTTCATCCTCGGCAAGGGCACCAAGGTGGTGCTCGAGAAACCACAGGCGCTGCTCGAGGTCCTGCTCGAGGCGCAGGGCCTGGTCGTGGTCCTCGAGCTCGTAGCAGCGGTCGATCCGCGACATGAGCCGCTGGGCGCACTGCGCGAGGTCGGCGATGAAGTCGGCCGATCTCGGATCGTGGGCGCTGTGCTGAGGCATGGGCTCCTCCGTCAAAGTCCAGTGAAGAGAACACGCGAAGACGAAGACCGGCGCGGGAGCGCCGGTCCTCGCGGCGGACGGCTAGAACGGAATGTCGTCGTCCTCGGGCTCGGTACCGAGATCGTCGGCCTGCGCATCCGCGGCCTGGGTCGCCTCCTCAGGAGCCGCGCCGAGCATCTGAAAGTTCTGGCACACGATCTCGGTGCGGTACCGCGTCTCGCCCGTCTCGCGGTCCTCCCACGAGCGGGTCTGGATGCGGCCCTCGACGTAGACCTGGCGGCCCTTCCTCAGGTACTCCCCGGCCACCTCGGCCTGGCGGCCGAAGCACACGACGTTGTGCCAGTCGGTCGCCTCCTGGCGATTGCCGCCTGAGTCCCTCCACCGGCGGTTCGTCGCCAGCGAGAAGTTGGCGACCGGCTTGCCCGTAGTCGTCGAGCGCAGCTCCGGATCGCGACCCAAGTTGCCGAGCAGGATGGCTTTGTTGATCATGGCGTTCCTCTCCTCTGGTTCGAATGGGAGATCGAGGATTCGATCTCTTCGCAAACCCCTCGCTTCTTCCAACCTTCCGGGACTCTTTCTGGAGGGACGCACGAGCGGCCCGCAGCTCGGATCACCAGGCCCCTCGCCGCCCGAGCGACACCCACCGTCCAGCGCTGCCGAGGATGAGGTGGTCGATCAGGCGCACCCCGAGCAGGTCGCCGGCCTCGGCCAGGCGGCGGGTGAAGGCGAGATCCTCGGCACTTGGGGTCGGATCGCCGCTCGGGTGGGTGTGGAACAGGATGAATCCCGAGGCCGAGCGCAGCAGGCCCTCCTTCAGGATGACCCGCGGTTCCACCGCCGCTCGGCTGAGCGTCCCCCGGTAGATGTCGCTCTCGGCGATCAGGCGGTTGCGCACGTCGAGGTAGAGCGCGCCCATCACCTCCTGGTCCTGCTGGGCGTAGCGCATGCCCAGGTAGCGGGCGACGACCTCGGGCTGATCGAGCAGATCCCGCCGCGGCATCCGCGCACGGGCGATGCGCCGGGCGAGCTCGACCGACGCCAGGATCGCGGCGCGCCGGGCCGGTCCGACGCCCGGAAGTGCGAGGTCGCTCTGATGGCTTCGCAGCAGCCCGGCGAGGCCACCGACCTTGGTGAGCAGCCCTTGGGCCAGCTCGGTGGCCTCGGGAGCGGCACCGCCGCGCAGCACCAAGCCGAGAAGCTCGGCGTCGCTCAGGATCGCTGCGCCGGAGCGCAGGAGGCGCTCACGGGGCAGGTCTTCGGAGGCGAGCGGTGCCTTGCACAGCGCTTTCGGGAACGGAAGAAGCGAGGATTTGGACTTGAGCGGAGTCATCGGTTCATCCCTCGTCGTGAGGTCGTGGACTGGACAGCGATCGGGAGCTGTGCGCTCCGCAGGCCAGAACCGGCGGAGCGTGAGCGGAAGGTGGCGGGCGGCGCCCAGAGAGCGCCGCCCGAACGGACCTCAGGCGGCCTCGCGCACGCGGTCGAAAGCCTTGACGCGCAGGAAGCAGATGTCGGAGGCGTGGACCTCGACACTGCGCCGAGCGTTGCCCTCCTGGTCCTGCCAGGAGTTGCTGCGGAGCTTGCCCAAGACGGCGATGCGGTCGCCCTTCGCCAGGTGCTCGCAGCTCTTGACGAGACCGTTCCAGCACACGACGTCGTGCCAGTCGGTCCGCTCCTTGCGCTCCTCGCCGCGGCCGAAAGCCTCGTTGGTCGCCAGATTGAGCTTGGCGCCGGCGTTCTCGCCGTTGCCGATCGCCTCAGGATCGCTCCCGAGATAGCCGATGAGAGTGACTTGGTTCTGTACCTGATTCATGGTTCGCTCCTTCTGGGGGTGTTTTTGTTGACCTTTCGCAAGAAATCAAGGTCAACAAAAAACACTCTTCAGAAAGGTTTTCCCGCCCTGGTGCTCAGCGAAGCGCAGGCTCCCGTGACTGCCCATCCGTCTCTTTCTTCCGCTCCGAACCCTCTTTCTTCCGGATTCCATTCACTTCACTCCGCCTTGTAGTTCTCCAAGACTCAGCAATCCCCAAAATCGGAGAGCTCGCGTGGTGGGTTGGGACGATCTCCGGAACGGGTCGCCAGTCCACAGCCTGAAACCTGAACGAAGATCGCGAGCGGGCGCTGGGGCACGGGAGGGTCGAGCAAAGAAAAAGGGTCCCGCTGGGCGGGACCCCGGAAAGCGCCGGTCGGTAGCCAGCTACTTCAGCTGGAGGATCCGCAGGTCGCTGGCCTCGATCTGCTCGATCGTGCGGCCGTCCTGGGCGATGAACGAGGTCCGCCGGCCGGTGATCTCGACCCGCGAGCCTTGGCGGGCGATGCGCACCCCGATGTGCTCCGTCCGGTCAACGTTCCAGACGACGACGCGGTGCCAGGTGGTGATCCGCTCTCTGCCTTCCCAGCGGTGGGTGGCGAGTGAGAGGACGGCGTATTCCCGGGTGGGGAGAGCGAAATCGTACTCCGCGGGCTCCTCCGTAATGTCCTGGGGTCGGTCGGGGGAGCAGGTGCCGGCGTACTCGAAGACGCAGGACGGGTGGCGCTCGCGCAGGGTGATCGTGCGCTCGGCGGTGTCGCGGATCTCCGGGTCCTTTCCGAGGTAGCCGGTGAGAGTGATGGTTTCGGTCATGGGGTGGCCTCCTTGGTTGGGAAGAGGGTTCTGGGTGTCGTGCATGGCCTCCCTGGACCTCGGGTCCTCGAACGGGCCGGCAAGGGCGGGAACGCTCGCGGGACCGGCTTCGCCCTACCTTGCGGCCCGTGAGGACTTGAGGTCTGCTTGTCCATGCACAGAACCCAGGGCTCTCGCCCCCGGCAAAGGAGTCCGCCAGCTGAACGAGACCGAACTCGGCTGGATGCCGGTCAGGAAGGCCGGAGATCCCTTGAGATCTGCCTGAAGCGCACCCACCCGGCGTGAGGGCTCCGATCAGCGCTCGAGTTCGTGGCGCAAGCTCTTCCGGCTACCGAATCAGACTTGCAGAGGAGCCCCGGCAGTTCCGCATCACCGTCCATCCGGGAATGCCGCTGTCCTGCTGAGCACCAAGGCGCGGGCAGGGAGATCGCTCCCATCCCCTGGTTCCCGGCCGGCGGCTGGCATGATGTCCAGATGGAGCGGCTCGTTGTGCCATGGCCGCCAGTGCAAGAGGTTGCGGGGCACGGCCGACGGCTCCGTTCCCATTGGTGACGGCGCAAGGGTCGAGCGGATCGAGGCAACACAGCGCCGGATCCTCCAGCTCCAGTGGCCGCCGCTCAGCGCCGTTCTCGGGGACCCGCCTTGCGGTCCCCTCTCTTCTCCGGCGCCTCGCCCTTCTGGCCTGAGTCAGTGGACCGGAGGGCCGTCAGCGCCGCCCTTGGGAAAGACCGTCCGGGGTGGCCCCGAGCGAGCGGCAAATCGCTCGTAGACGCGGGCGAAGGCACCGAGCTCTGCCAGTGCATCGTCGCGTTCCGGATCACCGGGCGCGAGAGAGCCGTAGGCGCGGACCACCGCTTCGAGCGCCAGCAGCAGGCCGAGCACGTGGCAGCCCTCGAGCAGGCAGCGATCACAGACGGTCTGTTCGTCGAGAGTACCGGCCGGCCCCGCGCCGGTAGGCGCTTCGCACAGAGCACACGGCGTGCCGGGCTGGTCCGCGACGCGGATGTTGTAGCGGGGATCTTCGGCCGAGAGACACTCCGGGAGGAAACCGGACGCAAGCGCCTCCGGCTCCGCCGAGGTGGCGTGAGACGGGATGCCGTTCGATGGATCAAGCGACGGATATTGATTGGCGGTCGTCATGGACATCACCTCCTGTTCCGGTTGAGGCTGGAGAGATCCGCATCGGATCTCTTTCGCCACGCTCCTGATCCACTCCTCTTCCTCTGGGTCCGCAAGCTGAGCGGTCCACAACTCGACTCAGGCGGTGAGCTCCAAGGTGAGTACGCCGGACTCGCCCGGCACCAGAGCGCAGCCCTCGGACTCGAGGATCTCCCACTCGGCACCGCAGCGGCGCACTGCGATATCGAAGCCCTTTCTGCGGGCGTAGCGAATCTCGAAAGCCGCTTGGGCGCGGACCACCTCGGGATCGGGATCGCTCGCCAGAACACGTGCCATGCCGCAATAGGCGGCGTGGGTGAGCTTCCACACCGGGCGGGGCGCGAGGCAGGCTCCGCAGTAGTTCGAGCCCCAGTTGAACACTTCACAGTGCGCGCACTTCCACAGGCGCCCCTCCTTCTCGGCCTCGCTCCAGTATTCGTGCCACTTCGGCCACTCGTCTTCACTGGAGGCGAGGTTGGCGGTGCCGTTGAAACGGTGCGCTTGCTCCAGGGCGGCGAGCAGCGGCGCCTCGATAGCACTGGTCAAGAGGTCCGCGGCCACGAGCACGAATCCGGCTTCGAGCGCGTGACAGATGTCGCAGCAGGAGCTCTCACAGCCGTACTCCGCTCGAATCGCCTCTTCGAAGTCGGCGAGGTGATCGCGGCCGACGTCGAAAGCTCGATTCTCGTCCAGTGGGTACCAGCTCTTCACGGCTGTGATCTTCATAACTCTCCTTACCTAACGCTCATGAGGTGAGATCCTTCACACCTCACTCATCCAACGCTTCTTTCGGCACCTCCGAAGAGGTCTGGGGCGGACGCCGCGGTCAGGCCGTAGCTCCAGCGCGCGGCCTGTGGACGTGAGCCCAGCCGATGGCCTCGGCCACGTGAGCCGACCGGATCTCATCGATTCCATCGAGATCGGCGATGGTGCGAGCGACCCTGAGGATGCGGGCGACGCCCCGCGCCGAGAGCTTGAGGCGTTCAAAGGCGGTGTCCAGGAGCCTGAGGGCATGGGTGTCCGGCACTGCGTGGCGGAGCACGCCCTCTTCGCTCATGGCGGCGTTGGTGGGCGTCGAGCAAGTCCCTCCGAAGCGTTCCTGCTGGGCTTCTCGTGCTCGCAGGACCCTCTGAGCGACCTCGGCGCTCGTCTCTCCGGGCGGACCCTTCAGGTCCAGGAGCGAGAGCGGCGGCACCTCGACGTGGATGTCGATGCGCTCGAGAAGCGGCTGGAAGATGCGGGATCGATAGCGCTCGACCAGCTGCGGCGTGCAGCGACACTCGTGGCGAGGATCGCCGAGGTGGCCACAGGGACACGGGGCCATTGCCGCGAGCAAGATGAACGAGGCCGGAAACTGGACCCGAGCACAGGAGCGCACCACGGCCACCTCCCCTTCTTCGAGAGGCTGACGCAGGGATGAGAGCGCGTCGCGCCGAAACTCCGGCAGCTCATCGAGGAAGAGCACCCCGCCGTGGGCGAGGCTGAGCTCGCCCGGCCGCGGGTGAGGGCCTCCGCCCAGAAGGCCCGCGGTCGAAACGCTCGGGTGCGGGCAGCGGAAAGGAGGCTGCGTGATGAGCCCCGTCGGCGGCTGCTCCCCGACGCGTGAGTGGATCTTGGTGACGGCGACCTGCTGCGGGCGGCTGAGCGGCGGCAGGATCCCGGGCAGGCGCCGCGCCAGCATCGTCTTCCCCGAGCCCGGCGGGCCGATCATGAGCAGGTTGTGGCTCCCGGCGGCGGCCAGCTCGAGCGCCCGCTTAGCGATCTCGTTGCCACGGACCTCGGAGAGGTCGAGGCGGCTGTTGACCGGCTCGAGCGGCTCGAGTGCGGGCGCAGCAGGGATCACGGAACGGGCGAGAAGGTGATCGACGGCTTCTGAGAGGGAGCGCACCGGGATCACACGCACACCACCGAGGGCGCCGGCCTCGCTGGCGTTGGCAGTCGGCACAATCAGCTCGGGAAGTCCTTCGCTTGCCGCCAGCTCAGCGAGAGCGAGAGCGCCGCGCACCGGGCGCATGGCACCGTCGAGGCCAAGCTCGCCGCACACGAGCCGCCCACCGAGCGCTTCGGCCGGCACCTTCCCAAGAGCCGAGAGCAGCGCGAGCGCGACGCCTAAGTCAAGGTGGCCGGGCTCCTTCCGGAGATCGAGCGGCGCGAGATTGACCACGACCGTCTTCCCCCGCAGCTCGAAGCCGGAGCTGCGGAGCGCTGCGCGCACCCGCTCGCGGCTCTCCCTGGCCGAGGCGCCCGAAAGACCGAGGATCTCGATCCAGGGCCGGCCGTTTCGAACGTCGACTTCGATGAGGACGGAGCGGGCGTCGACGCCCCAGGGCGTCGCGGAAGCGAGTCGTGCGAGCATGGCTGAACCTCCTTCGGGAAGATCGAAGAGTGGGAGAGATCCGCAGGATCTCTTCTCACACTTGAATCCCCTCCACTCCTCCGCCGGTTGGAAGCCGGAGCAAGGCCAGGAGGTCAGCGTCGAGACGCGCTTCGAATTCGGCGGGTGCCCGCGGGAGCCTCTACGCCTCCGCCGTAGTGGAAGGATCGAAATTGTTGGGAGAGTCAGGCGTGGCTGGGGACCGCTGCGCGTCCTGCAGCGGGGCTCAGCGAGGCGCGGCAGGATCATCCGCGCCGCGTGGAGTGGCCGAACGGGTTGTTCAGCCGTTGGGCTCGATCGTCGCGCGGAGACCGTGAGGCTCGACGGCAGGTCCGAGGCGGCAATTCATCACTCTTACCCTCGTGTTGAAGCGTGAGGTGATGTGTCCGCGGACGGGCCTCAGCCGAGGATTCGTCGCAAACAGGAAAGGGTGGAAGGGAGCTTCGGCCGCCACAGCCAGGCGACGTCGATCCAGAAGCCGGGCAGCACGGAGGAGACGACGCGGCCGGTGGCGGCCTCCCGAGACTCGTAGCCGGAAGGCGAATGCTCGTAGGTCCGCAGGCGCTGCTCGAACGGATCGAGCAGCCAGATCTCCGGAATGCCCGCCTGCTGGTAACGGGGCAGCTTCTCCCGGGCGTCGAGCTGCGGATCGCTCTCGGACGCGATCTCGATCACCAGGTCAGCAGGCCCCTCCAGGCGCCGCGGCGTCATCAGCTGACGCCGCTCGTCGGTGACCACCAGCAGGTCCGGCTCCGGCGACCACTTCTCGTCCAGCCGCATGGGGTAGCGCGATCCGCGCACCACGCCGCCGCCGCGCTCGTCGAGATAGGCGCTCAGCAGGGTGAGCAGGAAGCGGAAGAGATCCTCGTGCCGATCAGAGGCCGGCGACATCACGAGCTTCCCGCCCAAGTATTCGTACCGGGAGTCCTCACCCGCGAGCCGGTAGAACTCCTCCTCGCTGATCGCGGGGCGGGCGGTGAGAGAGGGCTGCGAAGGATCGGCGTGCATGGGGTGAGCTTAGCAGCGGTGGCCCGGGAGCGATGAACGCTCGAAGTGGGGAAGAGGAGGACGCCGCTGCCGGAGAGGAAGATGGCGGGAGGCGCCGGAGCAGATCCGGCGCCGGAGGAGAGATCTGGAGGAGCCTGGCGGGCAATGTGTAGGGCGGCAGCGGCGTCCCTCGAGAGGCGGCAGAGCGGAACAGCCGGCGACTGCGCGGTGCTGGTGTGAATCCGGTTCATGTCCGTCTCTTTTCGCTCGAGAGATCCGGAGGATCTCTTCGCCAGAACCCCCTTTCTGACTCCTTCCGGAGGCGGCCCTCCCTGGGCCGCGGCCCGTGCGGGCGACTCAGCGCCCGGCAAGGCGGGCCCGAGCGGGACGCAGCGGGCGGAGGCGAGCCCGCCGCATCGCCCGGTAGCGAGCGATGAGCCGCGCCCTCTCGCGCGCCAGCTCCCAGGCCAGGCCGAGAAGCTCGCCGGGCGCGGTGAGGCTGAGCCCGTGCGGAGCCATCCCGGGCCGGCAGGCCCGTTCGAGCACGTCGACCAGGTGCTCCTCGAGCAGCTCGGCCGGCGCGTAGCGCAAGGACGTGCAGACATCGGGGTGCTCCGGGTAGAGGTGGCCGTAAGCGACCGCCACGAATTGCTCCTCGACCCCCGCCTCGCCCTCGCGGGCACCGTCGGCCTCCTCGAGCTCCTCGTCTTCTGCCAAGCCCCAGAGATGGTGCTCGAGAAACCACAGCCGGCGCTCGAGCTCCTCATCCAGCCGCAGAGCCTGCTCGTGATCGCCACGCTCATAGCAGTCGTCGACGCGCACCATGAGGCGCCGCGCGAGCCGGGCCAGCTCGGCGACGAAGACGGTCGAGCGAGGGTCGTAGGCGCTGTGCTGGGGCATTGGCTCGTCTCCTGTGCTCGAGAGATCGGGAATCGATCTCTTCACCCCCAAGCCCCTCCACACCTCCGGCTTCCGGATCGGAAAGAGCAGAGAGCAGTCCGAGCCCTGCGGACCGCGAGGCCCCGCCGAGTCCGGCTCGGCGAGAGACTCAGGCGGCGAGCGTCAACTGCCTGTACAGGGCCTCGCCAATCGCCAGCGCGGTCTCGAGCGACGTGGTGGCGTCATCGCCGGCGCCAGCGGCCTCGAGCGAGCTCTGGATGTCGAGCCCCGAGACCTGGTGGGCGGCCGAGACCTTTCGCGCGATGAGCCGGAACGCGGTCTCCTGGGCGGTGCCCGCGAAGTAGGGATAGAGCACCGTGACGGGACGCTCCTGGCCGATGCGGTGGAAGCGACCGTTGGCCTGACTGTAGGTCGTCGAGCTGTAGTCGTGCTCGTGCCAGAGCGCGGTGGTGAAGGCGACGAGGTTGTTGAGGCCGGTGCGCACGGCGTTGGGATTCGTGATCAGCACCCGCACCCCCGGCTCGATGATGTGCCGGTCGAGCCACGCCTCGCGCTTGGCGGCCGAGACCTTCTTCGCATCGAGGAAGCGGCAACTGCCGGTGACCTGGCGCTGGATCAGACGCAGGAGGCGCTGGGGCAGCGCCGTGCCGGTGTGGCGCAGGAAGACGACCACCCGCTCGCCGGCTGCGATGCGCGCCCGGAGCTCGCGCAGCAGGAACCGCTCCTTGGGCGTGCGGTAGGAGTCGGGAAAGCTGCGCCCCTCGGCCAGGACCGTGCCGCCGAGAGTTTCCGGGTAGGCGACCCTGAACGGCCCGCACTCGGCTGCAGCTCGGTCGAGGTAGGAAGGCAGCTCGACGAGCGAGCCGAGCAGCTTGCCAGCGAGCCCGCGCTCGAAGCGGTCCTTCTTGCCGTCGAATGGGAGAGGGAGGAACTCCCTCTCTTCGAGAAAAATCCCTCACCCCCTCCTCCGGAGACCGGTGCGCGGGGCCAGAACAGAGGCGTGGAAGCTGAAGTCGTCGAGGCTCACGCCGCTCGGGCTCTGAGACCTCCCCCAGCACCGCAGCACGAGCGAGACTCGGCGAGCGAGACGTCTCGGCGGAGGTGGACACACCGCCGCTCCGCGAAGCCGAGAGGTCCAAGAAAAAAGGGGCCGAAGCCCCTACTTCCGGAGAACGGCCGCCAACTGAGCCGAGGGAAGGTCGCCGAACCAGCTCTTGCCGTCCTTGGGAAAGCTCCACACGGAGGAGATCTCGCGAGCGTGAGGCAGTACCTCGTAGTCGCCGGCGGCGAGCGCTCGGCGAACCGAGGAGCGCAGGGCGCGCCCCGCCCATCGCTTGGAGACCTTGTCCGAGTCAGCGCCGGTGTTGCCGGCGATCGGAGTGCGTCTGTAAGACCGTGCCATCTGGTGTCTCCCGTCGAGTTGTGAAAGATCCGAGGAACCGCTGCCTGACAGGAAGGAGTGAACGGATCAGGTTCCTCGGACGCCGCCAAGGGGTCGCTTGCGACTGGAGGACTCGTTCCGGAAACTTGGCGCGCCGAGGGCTCTGATCCACTCTGCCGCTGGCAGGCAGCGGGCATCGGTCGAGAGCGACGGGCGGGGAGACACCAGATGACATGGGCTGGCCGGCCACGACGTCGTCGGCTCCGAGGCGCCGGCTGAGGGCAGGGTCGAAAGCGGCAGGGCGGGGCGCGATCGCACGAGGCTTCGCAGCTCACCGCCACCGGAGGCAGGGTGACGCCTCAGTCGCGGGATCGGCACCGGGCAGGCTTGGCCTGAGCCGGGTGAGCGTCGAAGACCTCCGGGGCCTCAGTAGGCGGCCGTGCTCAGGAAGTCGGGGAGAGGTCCACAGTGATCAGGACGCCGCCGGTGCCTGTCGCCGGCGCCCTCTCGGCTTCCGGCCGTTCCGCAGATCCGGATCCCCGCGTTACGGATCGCACGGAATCCCCACAGCGCGCAGTCTTCGAGATCGAGGCAGCGCACCCACTCAGGGTGGTCGATGAGGGTTGCGGTTGCGCTGGTACTCGAAGACCAACACCCCGTTGCGCCAGGGCACGACTCCGGAGGTACCGGACGCCCATCTGCGCGTCGTCCTCCGACCTCGACAGCGAAACTACTGGCAAGGTCCTGGAGCTAGGTTCATTCCGAGTCCGGCAACTCGGCTTCGAGCTCCTTGAGGACCCTGCGCATGAGCCACGTGGAGCGGCGGTCGGCACCCAAGGTTTGGCGGACGACGTGCTTCATCTCCTCGATGATCGCCACCTCGGCTGAGGCAAGGAGCGTCCAAACCTGTTTTCGAGGACCCTCGCGCTCGACCGCCAGGTAGCCCTTGTCGGTAAGCCTCTCGAGAATCACAAGGACGTCCCTGTAGGACACGGTCTCAGTCTTCTGGAGTTCGCCAACGATCCCGGCCGTGGAGGCTCCCTCTCCAAGGCGCCAACAGGCTCGCAGGACCGGCCATTCGCGCGGCGAGAGTTTTTCTGGGGGTGGACCGTGGTCCGAGGGGTCGTCTTTCACTGCTTTCAGCATGAAAATGACTCCAGGTGGAAAACTGTACTCAATCCCAAGATCTTACTATAGATTCAGCCGCGAGCCAGTGCGATCAGGCGTCTCAAGACCCATGCAGCTCCAACCCAAGCTGACATCCCCCAAAGCCATCCGAGAGGCTCTCTTCGCGGACCCCTCCCAAGTCACCGATCCGCAGCTGCTTGCTCTCTTCCTGGGAAAGGGGACGACGAGCCGGCGCCGCGGAGAGCCGAAGAGGACCTGGACCACCATCCAACTGGCCGAAGGCCTGCTCAAAGAAGCCGGCGGCCGGCTCGCCCACCTGGTCTTAAGCGTTCACGGCAACACGATCGATCTGAAGAAGTTCGGCCTGGGCACGACGCTCGGGAGCCGGCTCATCGCGGCCATGGAACTGGCGCACCGGTGGCGCAGAGGCTTCCATCGAGGCGGTAACACCAGAATCCGCTCAGGATTCGGCCCCGAGATCCTCGAGAAGCTCTTCGAGCGCAAGGTCCGAGGCACAGAGGGCGAACTGGTGGCAATCGTGCTCGGAGATCACTGGCGTGACCATGACAAGACCAATCGCCTGTTGGCGGCCTACGCCAGCCCGCGGAAGCTTTTCCAGTCGCTGACACCGGATGCCTTCGAAGTCGCTCCGGCAGACAGCTCCAGCCAGGTGCGCCACCGCGCATCAGGGGTCGAACTGGAGTACTCCGCGTGCAGCAGACTGCTGACGGCGGTGGAGATGGCGCGCCGGCATCGCCAGCGAGCGAAGGCGGAACGCTCCGGCGCCAACCTGGCGGCGCTCGGCCTGAGCTCACCGGACCTGTCGAGCCTCGTCGACCCCGAGAGCCCGCTGGACGAAGCGCTGCGCCGGAGCCTGATCGAGGTGCTCCGCTCCCGCCCGGGCCGGGCCGAGGAGGTCGCCGTGCTCGACCGCCTGGCGGCCGAGGCGCAGACGGAGAGCTACGAGAAGGCGGTCGAGCTGCACCGGATGTTCGAGGCGCTGCGGCGAAGCCGCAAGTGGAATCATCCGAGAGAGGTGCTCGGCGAACCGGTGGCCTACCCCGCGCTTCTGTCGATCGCGGAGGCGAGAATCGCCCGTGGCGACAAACCAGTGGGCCGCATGAGGAACGTCAAAAAGCTCCTCGAGAAGGCCGAGCGGGAGGCGAGCAGCGGAGCGATCGAGGCTTTCGTCGAGGCGTTGCTGGAGCAAGGGCTCTCGGAGGCGGGAGCGGACAGAGCGTTCAGCGAGGCCAGACAGCGGTATTTCGAGAGACGCGGGCGGGCTTCAGGGCCTGGCTTGCCGCCTATCTGAACAAGACGCACAGCGCAGAGAAATTCCCGCCTGAATGGTACGTACTCTCAACGAACTGCGTACTCATCTGGTGTCTCAAGAATCTAGAGCCCTGAAGATAGTGCGCCACACGCCAGGAATCCTGAGGCTCTGTCGATGTGATGGAACCCGCCCTTTACTTACGGTGGTCGCTTTCGAGGCGACCTTGAGAACAGATGGTAGTCTCTGGTATGCTGGCCTCGCCTTGCTGCAGGGATCGGGCCAGCCCGGCATCTGTGGTCAAAGACGAGTGAAAGGACCATGCGCCTTCGGAGACGTAGCTGCTCAAGACACAGCGTAGTGAGAGCGAGTGGCAACTAACGGGCAGCCCTGCACATGGAGTGACAAGACGATTTAATTATAAGAAAATGTTTATAAGTCATGCGCGAGAAGCATCGTTTGCGTGTTCGAAGCTGAAGGAGTTTCGTTGGGTCGATGTTAGGCTTTTCTTTATCCTTCTTCTTACTGGGTCGGCCCTGGAGGCTACGAACTGGCAAGAGCAGGTTGGGCACGGCAACCTCCTCGATCAGGCCATCGTCGGGTCGACTATCCTGGTCTTGGACGAGACTGTTTTGCGGGAGGTCGCACGCATCGGCAATCGCGTCGTCGCAGCCTCCGATCACCCGGAGTTGGAATACCGGTTCCGGGTTATCAATACGCCGGTGGTGAACGCCTTCGCGACCTGTGGCGGCTTTGTTTACGTGACCTCCGGCCTGTTGGACATCTTAGAGGCTCCGGACGAGCTCGCTGCAGCGATTGCCCATGAGGTCGCCCACATCGACCAGCTCCACCTCGTAGAGCGGATTCGGAGCACGAGGATCAAGAAAGTGCTCTTCATTTCTGCCGGCATCGCACTGGCTCTCTTGGCTTCAGACTGGGCCATCGAGGAACAGGGGCCTCCGACTCCATATACTACACAGCGCTCGCCTTCGGATATCGTATCGACATTCGGCCAGGGCGGCTTTGAGATGGGAGTCGGTCTAGCGACCGTTTCGATCCGCGGCTACAACAAGAGAAGGGAGTTGGCAGCGGATCGGGCGGCGGTCGGCTACCTGCAGCGGAGCGGCTTCGACCCTTATGCGCTCCTGCGTCTGTTTCAGCGTCTCGAGTCGGCGCCCGTCAACAGTAGTCTCGCGGTGTCTTCGTCGGCTCTGGTGAATGCCGAGCCAGGCCTGAGCCAACGCAAACAGGCGCTGAGCTCCCTGCTCAAGGCAGGAGTGACCGGCGGCACCGCAGTGCCTCCTGAGCCGGAAGGCAAACGGCGATGAAGCGCTCGGCTATCCTTCTCGGTTGCTGCGGAGCGCTGCTCCTTCTGCCACTACCGCTTTGGGGCGACGCAACGAACGAAAGCCTCGTCGACCGTGGCAGCTCAGCGCAACGGATCGGTCGGGCACTGGCCGTGATCGAGACACTGCAGGACCCGAGTGAAACATCCCGGCTACTCGAAGAGTATCCTGATCGTGCCTCCTGGACGATCAGCGTCGGAATCACTGCAGGCGGCGAGGACGACGAGTTGGCCGACGCTCTTTCTGTATTTGGTTTGCAGCTCGCCGGAGGCACCTGGGCGAAGCCCGGCAACCGAGTGTCACCGGGAGCGGCCTCGCCGCCGTACACGACGGCGGAGTTTCGCCGCCGGGTGAAGAAATGTCGAGAGCGCATCGAGGCCGATCCGCAGGATCCCGACTGCTATGCGGAGCTTGGCCGCATCTACCTACGTTCCGGCATGGCCAAACCGGCGCTCAGTCTCCTTCAGAAGGGCGCTAGACTAGTAGCTCCGAACGCTACGCTGGAGCTGATGCGCGCCCTGGCAGTTGAATTCTCGTCCGGTGAAGCGGAGGGGTTCGAAGAAAGCTCGGCGATTCTACGGAAGGCCGCTGAGACCTTCCCGGAGTCAGCCTCGGCCCAACTATTCCTGGCGTTCGACAACCTCGAAACCGAGCGCGTGCCTCATGCCCGGGCCGGCTTCGAGAAGTGCCTGGCCTCGGAGCCGTCTCACCTTGCGGTCGTTGCGGCCCACCTCGGTTTGCTTTCGGTGAATTGGCGGGCGGAAGACTGGGAAACTGCTACGGAACATCTAAAGGCGGCCGAGGAACTCTACCCCGCGACCCGCGCGTTGCTCGAGACCCTTGAGATGGCGCAGCAGACGCCGGCCCCGGTGACCTTGTTGGGTGGCGGACCCGATCACCCTGATCTGGAAAGGCGAAAGAGGCAAGTCATTCGGATCCTCCATGGCGGGGAAAGAGACCAGTGAATCGCCCTCGGCTGACGTCCCTTCTCGCGATGTTTGTGTTGTCTATGGGTCCGAGCCAAGAAGCGACATGTCTGGAGACCGCGCCTCTACCTGCTTCGATCGTGCATTTTTCTGACCGCGAGCCGCCATCCCTATGGCAGCCGGTCCTCGAGACCGTCGCTGCGCTCGGCGGCAACGTCATCCTATCCTGCAAGGATTCCAACCTCGTCACGTTCTCGCTGCCACCGTCCAGAACCGGCGATGTAGAGGTGGCGACGGTGACTTTTTGGAACATCTTGATCCTCCCGCAGAGGCGAGCGGAAGGCTCGATCGTCTACATCATTAGCCACGGACGAGAGCGCCAGCCTTCCGACGGCAGGGTCAAGGCATTCTTGCTGGCAATAGATCGCGTAGACGAGCGCGTGCCGGCGCCGGTTCGATCCGCAGCGAGGGACGATCGTTGAACCGCCAGCCCCAACTTGTGTTGGCCCTGACCCTGATCCTGAGCAGCACGATACAATGTGACGCTGCTCAAGAATACCTACCACAGACAGTCCTCGCGCAGCTCTTCGCGCGCGACTTTCATGACTTCGCACCACCCTCGATGACCGAAGCCCAGAGCGGCATATCGCGCGACTACACTCACGCCAATTTCGATCGCGCATGGAACTCGTCGTTGCTTCTACTGATGCAGCGCAACCTCGTAGTGCTTGCCGACAGGAGCAACGGGCTCATCGTCGCGTTTGCCTATCCACCGGTGCCCGAGTACCGCCAAACGGACACCAGGACCCGATATTTTCTCGACACCGGCTTCCCCCACGTGGTCCTGATTGAACCAATCGGCCCTGGAGAAACTCGTGTCACAGTGAGCTGGATGGAGGACCTTTTTCGCGAAGCCGAGAGTCCCGACTTCGTCGTCATCGGTTTGTCAGATAGGACCCGGCGTCGACTGGCAGAGTCGTTCTTCCGGACTCTTGCGGTCGAACTGTTCAGCGATCGAAAGTGGAGCTATCTCTACGAGAGAAACAGCGCTCAGACCCAACCGCAAGAATCTCAAGAGGAGCCGCGATGATTAAGACCCGCTACTCACTGAGACGCACCGGCACTTTACTGTCGCTACTTCTCTTGGCAATGGGGTCACTGACCGAAGATGCCCAGGGAGCCCGCGAGACCAAAGACAAGGTCTGGCCAACTCCGAGAGACGACAAGGCCATCGTGTACTTTGTACGTGAGGCCAAATTCAGCGGTTCGGCTAGAACCATCTTCGTGTTCGCTGACTCCGAGTTTATCGGCACGCTCGACAACGGCTGCTACACCTTTGCGTATCTAGCGCCTGGAAGTCGCAACATCTGGTCGAATTTTTCGCAGCGCCTCACTCAAGTTGACCTCAAGAGCGGTGCGGTTTATTATTTCGATGTCAGCGTGAGAATGAAGGGCTGGGGCCAGTTCGATAGTACCCAGGGCCAGCACTTCGTGAACAAAGTCGAAGGGTATTGCACGCCGACCGACAAGGAACGCGTCACCGCCGCGAAATACATTCGCAAAAAGTACCCGAAGAAAGCAGCCTACAATCCCGACGTGGCATGGGGCTCAGACAGTTGTATTGGAAAGTTGGTCGATGGCAATGCGGCGACCGGCATTCGAAAGATCGGCATCCCTCCCGCCCGGCTCGCCGAAACCACGACACTCCCCGAGCAGGTGATCACCAAGTGGGAAGATCGGGAGTTGCCCAAGCTACTGGCAAAGCATCTAGCCCGAAAGACTCTCGATCCCATAATCGTTGCCAACGATTTGGAGCCGGCGCCCGGTGTCGAGGCCTTGCTCAGGGCAGAATTTACGGAGATCCACGAGGGAAGTGTTGCTCAGAGGCGATGGGCGAGCATCTTTGGTCGCAGAGTCAAAGCTGCTGACGAGGCATACATGGCTGTGGAGCTCACGTTGACGCCCCTACGGTCTACCGAGCCTTTCGCGAGAATCGAGTGTGCTCGCGGCGGAATAGGGCTTGCCGGCCTGGGGTTTGTTGGAGTGGCAGGTACCGGCACTAAGCAGATCATGCACAATCACATGGAACGCTTTGCCGAGGACGTTGCCGACCAGCTCACCGAGCTGCTGGCAGAGGCCGAGGGCCAGGAGATGGCGGCCACCGAGTCCCAAGGGTTCGTTCAAATCGGCGATCTCGCTGATCTCGACCGCACGGTATTTCTTCCGTCGCCGCTGCGGGTCGAGATCCCATTCGACGCTTCGAGTCCGCCAACGGGCGACTCGGCCGTGAGCAGTCACCTGTCGAAGGCGATGATCAATGACGTATCCTTGACGAGTCTGCGAGTTGAGACGGACGACGGTCCTGGAGAGGGCGCTTCGCAAGTTCGGGTTTCCTTTCATTGTGGCTTGATCATCCGGCATTCGAAGGACAAAAAGATCGATATCCGATACGAAGTCGTCGCCGATGGACGCTCCCTGCTGCTGGCCGAGAAGACAGGAATCAACTCCGACGAAAAAGGCGTGGAGCGGGTCACCGTTAGGGGCTCAATGTCCGGACCCGAGTACCGAGAGGCAGTCTCCGCCGGACGGCATCTCACCCTCCGAGTCACTATGGGCGTACGAGACGATGTCTCTATGTGAAGTGGGCTCCGACAACGATTCTCCGTGACGTCAGACGGTTGACCGAGCGACTCTGGAGTCTTCCCGTGGCGATTCTGTTTCGTACGTTACAGGCGTGGGCGCCGAGCATTGTGCTCGCAGTGGTCGTCCTCTGTTACCTGGAGCCGGCCGCGGCAGAGACACCGGCCAGTTCGGCCACTGATTGTCCGCCGGTTGTTCGCGGCGGCGTGAGAGTCCCGGCGGCGCTATTCAAGAAGCTCGAGTTGGCCCGCGGCAATCTGCTACGCGGCAGGCGCGCTTCGGCGGCCGATCACACGCAGGAGGTTCTGGAGCTGTCGCGATCGGCGCGTCATGCAGCCGCGGAAGCGGAGGCACTCCAGCTGCTGGGAGACGTCGCGCGATCTGAGGGTCGGCTCGAAGAGGCACTCGTCCTGTACCGCCAGGCGTTGGGAATGGCGGAAAGGCATCGCTCGCTGAATGGCATTGCTGCGAACGAAAGCAAGATTGGCGTCATTCTGGAGAGCTTGGCTCGCTATGGGGAGGCTCAGGATCAGCACGAACGTGCCCTGGCGATCTGGCGTGGACTCGGCGACCCGAGCGGGATCGCCGCGAGTTCGAGTCGGCTTGGTGTCGTACGCCAGAAGCTCGGGCACTACGAGGAAGCAGAAGAGTTACAGAAAGAGGCCCTCGAGCTGTCCCGTGGTATCGCCAGGCGTCCGGCCAACGAGTGCCTTCATCTCAAAGCCGAGCTGGTCGAAGTGCTGAATCGGTTGGGATCGCTCTGCCGGAGCCACGTCCGATACGAGCAGGCGCGTGCCCTGCACGAAGAGGCTCTTGAGGTAAGCGAGCGCAGTGGTCTCAGAGCACATGCGGCGGCGACCCTTAGCGAGCTCGGAAATCTGGAGCTGGTCATGGGTCACTATGTCTCGTCTGCCCAGCTGCACGAGCGGGCGCTGGCGATCCGTCGCTCGCTGGAAACTCCTAAGGACGTAGCCCATAGTGCGAGCAATCTCGGCGTCGTCTTCCGAGCGCTCGGCCGACACGACGAGGCGCTCTCGCTGCATCGCGAAGCGCTGGCGTTGCGGCGGCAACTCGGTCTCCTCGAAGGAACAGCGGACAGTCTCGCGAATCTGGCAACCGTGCTGCAAGCTCGGGGTGAGTACGAGGAGGCCCTTGAGAAGCAGAACGAAGCGCTGGGTCTGCGCCGCAACCTCGGGCTGCCCGAGGCGACTGCCGCCAGCCTGAACAACCTAGGGAGCCTTCATAAGACCGCTCGGCGATACCGCGAGGCTCTCGCGGCTCACCAAGAGGCGCTGGCTCTCCGCCGCCGGCTGGGTCTTACGACAGCCGTGGCCGCCAGCCTGAGTAACCTGGCCAACGTGGAGCGGGCTATCGGACGCTACGAAGAGGCACTGGGCCATCACGAGGAGGCCCTCGAGCTGCGCCGAAAACTGGGGCTTGCCGAACGAGTTGCGATGAGTCTCAACAACTCAGGCAAGGTGTACTTCGCCCTTGGTCGATTCGACCAGGCTCTGCAACGACACTCAGAAGCCCTGGCGATCTATCGGCACATGCGGCTGCCACGGCGAATCGCCTCGAGCCTCAACAACCTGGGTCTCGGACAACAAGCCGTTGGACTGTACGCGGATGCTCTCGACAGCCATCGGGAGGCGCTGTCCCGCTATCGTGCTCACGGCACGCCGGACGATATCGCGGCCAGTTTGAACAACCAGGGTCTGCTACTGGAGGCTATGGGGCGTCTTTCTGACGCCGAATCGAGGTTTCGGGAAGCACTCGATCAGTATAGGCAGCTCGGCACGCCCTCTTTAATCGCCGGGACGCTGGTGAATCTAGGCGATGTACAACGCCGGCAGGGCGAGGCGCTTCGAGCCGAATCCACCTACATCGAGGCTGAGAGCGCGCTGACGGGCAGCGGTCTTCGCTACCACTACATTCCAGGCAGAGTCGAGCTGGCGCTCGAAAATCAGCGTCCGCGAGCGGCGTTGGCGCAGCTCGACCGCGTTCAACTACCGTGGAACGTCGGCGCACCCGCTCGACAGCAGTTCGGCACCCTCCGTGGCATCGCACTGCTCCTCCAGGGGGAGCTCGCAGAGGCGACGCGAGAGCTTCTCGGGGCAGTTCAGCTGATCGAGGAGATGCGACACTCCGTGACCGATCGCACTGGGTTTCTCCGGTCCGGTAGGGGTGGCGGCCGCGTGCGGGCGTATCGGGCGCTGCTGTCGGCCCTCGCCGAGCAAGCCCTCAGGGAGGACGTATGGAGCGACGAGCTTGGTCCCTACGGCGATGGATTCGACGCGGCAGCGTTCTTTTTCGCGGAGGCTGGAAAGGCCAGGGCTCTCCTAGAGAGCGTCGCAGACGGCGCGAGGCGCGACAGCGTCGGAGAGCTCCCAGAGGGCTTGCGGGGCCAGCAAAGAGGCCTGGTCGACCAGCTCCGCGCGATCGATGAGGAGTGGGACGAGGCGTTCCGAGAGGGTCCGCGTCGCTTCTCCAGCCTCAAGGAGCGCCAGCGCACACTGCGTAGCGAGCTCGAGGGGCTTGTCGAGAAGATCAGTAAAGACCATCCGCGCTACGCCGCTTTGCACTATCCGACTCCCGTGACCGTCGACCGCCTACCGATCGCGACCGACGAGCTGTTGTTGGAGCTCGCCGTGGGGGAAGGCGGTGTGTATCTCTTCGCGGTCGGCGGCGAAACCCGATTGCAGGTGCACAAAGTTGCCGAGGACATCGTCGCCTTGCGTCGCGAGGTCGGCGACCTTCTTCGTCCGCTTCAGGAGGCTGCTTGGGATGGGATCTATCCTACCGAGCTCGCGAATCGTCTGTATCGAAACTTGCTTGAGCCGGTGACGCGATCGGTCTCTTCCGAGGTGAAGCTGATCATCATCCCGGACGATTTTCTGGCGGCGCTTCCTTTCGAGGCCCTCGTCGTCGAGATCGGCAGAGACCTGGCGACAACTACGTTCATGGGCGACGTCTGGCATATCTCCTACGCTCCGTCTGCCTCTGCGCTCGCGCTCAGCCGGGCGTTGGGACCAGCTGCTGCCCGGCGCCCCCTCTTTGCCCTCGGCGACCCCGACTTCGGGCTCGAGAGTCAACAAACGATGGCCTCTCCCGGGCCGCATCTCCCCCAGGCCAACACGACATCGGCGGCGGGGAAAAAGGAAGCTAGACCTCGCGCCGAGGCTACGACGTCGAGGCGCCCAACTAGCGTCGACTGGAAGCCGCTACCGGAAACCGAGCACGAGGTCAGAGTGATCGCCGATCTCTTCGGCGTGAAGGTTCAGCCGCCTGATGTTCTACTGGGGGCTCGCGCCAACGAGGGCGAGCTGCGGAGCGTACCTCTGTCGGAATACCGCCGCCTTCACTTCGCCACGCACGCCGACCTGCCAGGCCAGGTTCCGGACCTTCGGGAGCCGTTTCTGGTCCTGGCCGGGGCGCGCGACCCCATTCGAGGCGGCGGCGACGACGGCTTCCTCACCTATTCCGAGGTTCTCGACTTGACTCTCGACGCCGAGCTCGTGGTGCTGTCGGCATGCTCTACCGGTCGCGGCCAGATCTACGAAGGAGAGGGCGTCATGAGCCTCGCTCGAGCGTTCCAGCATGCGGGCTCGAGGAGGGTCGTTATGAGCCTTTGGCAGGTGCGATCGGACGTCACGGTAGACACCATGATCGCGTTCTATCGGGCACTGAAAACCAGGCCAAGCCCGGGCAGTGCTCTCAATACTGCTCGCAAAGAGATCAGAGCCGAGCGCCCGCATCCTTACTTCTGGGCGCCGTTCGTGCTCTATGGCGACTGGCGGGGCGACGCCGGGTCAGCAGTTACTTCTACTAGTCGTAAGGCGCCAATCGAATAAGCACGCTGTAAGCTGCGTGGAAACCCATACGCTATGGCATGAAGCCGCATGACTTTTCATGTTTCTACTGCGCGGCCGTACTACTTGGATCTGCTTTACGCCGTCTCTCCGCTGTTCAAGGTAGTGCTGCTACGTCTGCGCCGTCTCGAAACCGCAAGCCTCGAATCTCCTACATTTACGACCCCTCGCTGCCAAGTAGGTGAGTCATGCGAGCGAGCTTCAACTTCGCGAGAGGCGCGAAGTGGCCTTTTGGATACCTTCGTAAATAAGTGCGGTAGAGATGAGGATCATCGCTCGACTCGAGAGCGATCCAGTATTCGAGTTCTGAGGAAAGCGCTGTACGTACCTTTTCCGAGGCAAGCCCGCTGCCGGCGCTGGCATTCTTGAAGAGAATATCGCCTAGACCCAACTCACCAAGGGTCATCGTCCCCCATTGTGGAGTTGTCTGCGAACGCAACGACACTTCCGATCGAACAAAACGTCCTATCTCACTACCTAGTATGAACCCATCTTGATCGATGTCTGCTTCGCCTTCGAGGGCCTGCACCACTGTCTCACGGAAGATACTGAAGTCCGGAACCAACTGGGTCTCGTCGCCAGCGGTGATGAAGAGGCGCACCGGCTTCGCGACTAAGTCATCGATCGAGACAGATGCCTGCTGAGCCTCGACAGTGGACTTCGTCGCATCGAAGATTGTACCCGAGAAACAACTGTCGAACAGGAACAAAGCATGCCTCGAATCGATTTCTTTCGCGTAACCCTCGAAGTTGTCCATGCTCAACAGATAAGTCAGGTAGTTGCGATCGTTGTCGGGATGGGTCGCATCGACAGGGACAATGTAGCCGAGCCTAATCCCGTGCTTTGATTCGGTCCAACCGTGTCCAGCGAAGTAGAAAAGTAGCCGATTCTCCGGAGTCTGGCCGTGCTCAGTAAAGAACTGTCTTATTTGCTGCGGCAGCTCGCTGCTGACCGGATTCTCGATCACCTGAATCTCGAAGTCGTGGCGCTCGAGGATGGCGCGAACTGCCTTGATGTCTTCCTGTGGACCCTTCAACGGCTCCCATCCTCCGTTGTAGGCATATGCGGCAACCAGCAACGCATGGCTCTCCTTGTAGAGTCCGGTCTGCTTCAGCCAGATCTCGAGTCCGGCAATCTCGGCATTCGAAGCTCCTTGCTGGTTACGGGCCAGCTGAAGAAAAGACTGTGCCTTAGCCCAGTTCTCGCAGTTGCGGTGGGCCAGAGCCAGTGTCAGAAAAGGGGCGTATCCCGCGGGCGGAGATTTCTCCAGGTTGGAGGAGGCAGACTGATCCCGGTGCGAGCCAAGGATCTCTTGGGACGTCTCAATGAGCGTCATAACTTCTTCGTTGCACTCGCCCAGACGGACCCGAGCCAAGGCTTCGAGGTAGTCCGAGAGAGCCTCTTCTCTTCGATGCTGTCGGGCTTGATCACGTCGCAGGCCCCCGATGGCGCTCTCCAGCGACGAGATTATCTCCGAGTTGCCGGAAGCCGTGGATCGCAGCTCACGAAGGGTCCGTTCGGCTCCTAGCGGGTCTTCACAGGCCACGTAACCTTGCGTCAGGCTTGCCAACAGAGAACTCTGAATATCCAAACCTAATGTATCCGCGATTGGCGCTTGCCGCAGCTCCTCCAAGACATCGATTTCTCTAAGCTGGCACCCTCCCGCCTTGATCGCTCGCGCAACTCGATTGATCAGAGCGATTCTGGCGACGCGTTGCAGAGTATCGTTTAGTGCACGCTGCTTCGCATCGAGGTCTCGCTGGCGAGTGGCCAATTGCTCAGCGGGGGCCACGCCTCTTTCTCGAGATCGTTCCAGATATGCGGTGGCACGGTCGAAGTCGCCGCAGGCGATGTGGGCATCCGACAGCAGCAGAAAGGGCGTCCATGACACGTCAAGGGGCAGGATCTCCTCTTCGATCAGCGACTCCATCCCATCGATCGCTCGCCGAGAGCAGTAGCCGCTCTTGATCGCAGTTGCCGCTTCGCGATACTGTTTGAGCATCCGCCTGCGTTGTCTTGCATCTCGGAGTCGCCGCCGAAACTCTTCGATCGGTGGCGTCGACCCATCGTGACTCTGCGCCAGCTGGAAATGATGCTCCGCAAGGGACAATTCGTCGCACTGAAGATGAGCTTGTGCGAGTTTCAAGTAGACATTTGAGGCTTCTACCGGCTTGGCCTTCCTCGCGACGAGCCGATCGTGAATCTTCTCCAAAAGCTCGATGGCGTCGGGCACGCAAGCACCGTCAGCGAGGAGCGCGCTAGCCCGGCGTCGATCCGCTTCGAGCATCCGCTGGCGTTCCGCTTCCAGACGAGCCTTCTCCGCGACCGCCGCTGTCTCTTCCTGTCTCCGGATCGCAAGGACTACCAACTCGAGATGCTTCCATGTTCTGTCTAAACGGAACCGCACGCCAGCGAGGCCAGCTGCCGACTCATCGTTTTCGAGTTCGTCATGAATAGCGGCGAGCGCGACCTCTACCTCAGCTAGGCGCGTCTCGATCTGGGCACCGGCACTGGCTGTTGCGGCGGCCACGCGCGCGATCTGGAACTGCTGAAACGCTGAAGAGACTTCAGCCCGCAGGCTCTTCGTCAAGGTGGGGATCTCGATATCCAGCTCATGGCGGAGAGATTCCATCTGCCGGTGCCAGTACCGGTTCTTTCGCTTTAGAATCGAGCCTTGTCGCTCCGATTCCCGCCAGGCTTCAAGTGCTTGCTCATATCTCCCAAGATGATAAAGACAGGCACCAAGGTAATAATGAGGTAGGTACGCCTCGTACCGCATGCCATAGGGCCGGACCCACTCCCCCTCCGAGGGCTGCTCTCGACTCGCGGCATCGAAGAGCATCAACGCCTCTTGATACTTCTCGAACTCAAATGAGCGAAGGCCTTCGGTATAGAGAATCCTGTGATCCGCCTGGGCAACCTGGGAGAGTCCAAGGATCGCCAGAAGAATCGAGCCCACTACCGCGAGTTTGGCCCGGTACCTGAACCGCGCGACGCTCAGAGTGGGTCTCATCACTCTATAGAAGACGTAAGACCGGCGCCAGCGGTCTAGGGGAAAAGCGGCCATGATTTCTTCCACTCTCGGGCGAGGCCGTTAGTGGCCAACTAGAAACGGTACACAGTAGAAACACTGAAGATGTCGGCCCGCTCCGAAAGATCGAAAGCCAGGTCGAACTGCAGCCGATTCGCTACGAAGCCGACGCCTCCGGTTACATGGAGTTCGTCTTCACCCTCTGGGAAACGGAAAGCAAAGCGGTCCTCCGGCCCCTCGACCTCCTCCGGAACTCGGCCTTCAAAGTCATAGGACAGCTGATGGTCAGGATCGTGCCATAAGCCCAACCGTAAGGCTACAGGGCTCTTTCTGGCGATCACGTACTCTAGGCCCAGATGTAGCTCATCGGCGTCTTCGACCTTGAAGTTCCTGAGATAAGGGGAGAAGCAGGGGACTTCCGAACGGGTTTCGCCTCCATGCGGATAGCGATCACCATTGAGGTTGTAGTCGCCACATGTATCGACGGAGAGGGTTGTGCCGTCCGAACGGATACCTCGTAGCGCCGTTGAAATCAAGTTGGCCTCGGGTGAGAGGCTGGAGTACCGGACGTGGGCGTACTCGAAGGAGACCGTTAACGCCTGGGTGGGTTTGAGCATCCATCCGAAGCTGAAGACGTCGGGCACCTCGAACTTCGTTCTCCCGCTGAGTGCTCTTACGACCCCAGGATCAACAAAGTTCTCGTTCCCGGTCTGGTCCCGTTGCGCGATCCGTTGCGCTCCCCATTGAAACTGGTAATCGAGATCGAACGTCGGGGCCTGACGGTAGACCAAGCCGATTCCCCAGCCCCCCGATTTCGCCTTCCAGATCAGACCGGCCGTGACGGCAAAGTCATCGTCGTCTCCGGTCTGCAAGGATCTGCCGGTTTCGTTTGCGTCAGAAAAATCTGCCGGATCGAAGCTTGTGGCGCTCGCCCCACTGGGCAGTGGCGGGCCATTCGTTGAGTACCGACGGCTCAAGGAGTCATAGTCAAAGGTGTAATACGAGAATCCTGCACCGAGCCAAAGACTCTTTGTGGCACTGTAAGCCACAGAAGCGCCGTAGTTGACGATCTCAAGATCGAGATTCCCGCGGATGGCACTTAGGCGGCTGCGAAGACGAGCCTGGCTAAGCACAGATCCGGTGCCTCCATTGCGAATAAAGGGGCCCTCACTCTCGAGTTCCGCTTCAAAGGAGGCCAACTCATGGCGATAGAATGCCAGCCTCCATTTCTCGCTCGGCACGTGCGCATAGGAAATAAATGATAGCCCGGCAACGTCGCTTTCGAATTCCCGCAGCGCCAAGTTGTCGATGGTGTCGATTCCGTTGCCCGTAGGAGAAGAAGATGCACTGCCGCTGTAGGGGTATTGGGTCACGTAATTTCGGTACCGGCCTTCTACGGAGACCTCGCTCTCGATGAGCCAGATTAGTCCCGCAGGATTTGCGAAAGCCGCTGTTGCGTCATCGGCCAAGCCAGCGAAAGCGCCACCCAATGCAAGACTACGGGCGCCTGGAGGGGCAAAGTTGAACTGCAGTCCTGCGTTGATCTCCTCGTTCGTTTGCGCATTGACGCCTGGGTTGATGAGCATCAAAAACAGGAGCCCTGCCAGCAGCGCCATTGTTTTCGTGCCTTCTCGTGATAACATAGAGATCTCCTTCGTTGTTTGATAGCCGCAGCTTATTCTGCGAGATATTCAGCTATCTGGGTCGCGTAGCGACTCAGAGCCTGGAAATTTTCGTTTGGCGGGCTGCAATCTTAAATCATCATAAAACGGAATCAACACCAAGGATCGCGGGTGTTCCACCCACGCCCGGACTTCAACCTTGAGCCTGGATGTCCAAATCTTGGGCTTGGCGACCCGATTGCGGCTGTAGAGCCATGCGAAATGCCCATCGATGAAGCGTTACTACCAAGCAGCCAGGGAACAACTGTCGGCTCATCGCTGAGTCTAGGGATAGGAGCAGCCATCCGCCAAGAGCAGGACCACGCGCGCGACCTCTGACTCCCACCCCCGACAGTGACGGCTCTAGCTGCGAGGGCCTCACCAGGCCCGATCTCCTCCGATGAGTGTTCTGTTAGCGTGGAAACCCCAGTTCCATAAGTTCTTCTGCAGTCCAGATGATTGGATCGTTTCCCCCTATAGAGGCTATGTTAGCATAGATTGACTACCCTGGGCCACGATTCTTGAACCTGCCCCGGTTGCGTGGATAGTCTGTTGAGTTGTCGGAGGGATCCACCAGAAGAGAACTCACAAGGTCGGCTACTTCAGGCTGCCATCCAGCGCCAGTCGCAAGGTTTTGAGTACCACCTCGACTGGGAGTGCTCGCCGCCGGCCCTGCCTGCCGCCCGGGAGGCCGATCACCTATGCCGCCTCCGTCTCGAGGAAGCGCTCACCATCGTCCGCGCCAGCCAGCGCGAGCGTCATTGTCAAGCTGGAGGTGGAGCGGTCTTGCGAATCGGCCCCCACGATTGCTTGTTGTTCGGCAAGAAGACACTCTTTCTTTTCGGAGGTTCTCTTTGATTCCTAGGCTGCGGACAGCTACTTCACCAGAGAGTGAAGCCTCGCCACGCCAGCAGGCCCAGCACTGCGGCGACGATGGCGAGCGCGGTCCACACGTGGCGGAGCCGGCGGATCTGGACGTAGCGGCGGAGTGCCCGCTCGAGCTCGCGCGCGTCTGCGAACCGACGGTCGGGGTCGTCGTCGAGACAGCGCAGGATGATGCGCCCCACCAGCGGGCTTCTCAGACCGCGGCGGAGGCGGGCGCGGACCCATGAACGGAGCGCAACACGCGGCTCCGACCTGCCCCGGGGCGCCGGCACCCGGACGCCGGTGATTAGCTCGTAGAGCACGAGGCCGAGGGCGTAGACGTCTGTCGCGGGTTGCTCGCGGTTGGTACCCTGCTCGGGTGGCGCGTAGGGTCGAGTCCCGGCCCCGCGGCCGGAGGCCGTTTCGCTGCCCTCGCCCGGAGGGCCGGCGATTCCGAAGTCGATGAGCCGGATGTGACCGTCCCGCTCGAGCATCACGTTCTCCGGTTTGATGTCGCGGTGAATGAGGCCGGCGTCGTGGAGCGCCGCCACCACCTCAGACAGCTCGATCGCGAGCTCCAGAGCGCGACCGCGCCGGTGGCGGTCGCTAATGAATCGGTCGAGCGTCGGACCATCGATCTCCCGTAGTGTGAAATAGGGCAGCCCGTAGCCGTCGGTGTCGCAGTCGATCAGGTGCGGCGCGTAGGCGTGGCGGAACGCTTGGAGCGCCACGATCTCGCGTTCGATCCACTCGCACTGCTCCGGCCGGGCCATGCCCAGATTGGCCGGCATCTTGAGAATGACCCTTTCGCCGAGTTTCCGATCGTACATCCGGAAGACGCACGACATCTTACTGTATGGCGCCAGCCGCTCGAGCGGTCGCAGCCGATCGAAGTAGTCGGGGATGTAGGTGTCGTAGCCCACGGCCCCACGGCCGGGGGGCCGTCGGCCACCGGGCTCCGTGTCGCGACTTCGGCTCATCGCGACAGTTTACAGAGTGCGGCGCGCCCCGTCACGCCACTTTTTGGATCGCGCGGCCGCCGCTCACGGTGCCTCGTGGCCGAACCGGATCACGTGCCGCAGCCAGCCGGCGCCCTCGGCACTTTCGATGCGAGAAAGCGTCGCCACCACGTTCTCGCCGTCGGTCCGGGGCCGCTTCGGAACCACCCTCTGGCCTCGGGAAGCGAACTGGTCGATCACTTTCCTCGGATCGGCGTCGGGGTCGGCCAGCAGCCGCTCGAGCTCGGGGATCGGCGCTGTGCTGGCGACTAGATGGATGTCCTCGTCGATCGGCCGGCTGCCCGGCAACGAGGCCAGGCGGAACGACCGATCGGGATCCGGGATCCAGAAGTCCGACATCGGTAGCGGGTTGCCCACGAGGGTTCCGGCGCGCGGAAACAGCCAGGCACCGTCGCCGGTCGAGTCGATTTGATAGACGTAGACGTAGCAGGGGGTGTCGGGCCGCACGTAGATGCGATATTCGTCGCCCGAGCGCAGACTGGCAGTGCCGTCGTGGGCGATGAGTCGCATCCGGCCGGCATCGGTGCGAAAAACCCCCCACTCGATTGCCAGCCGGCCTCTACTGCCGGAGACGGTCCCCAGTTCGAGGCCGCGCTGCGCCGGTGGCGACGCCCCCGGCGCTGGCGGCGACGGCACCGGCGCCGGGCTCGCGGCCGGCGCAGGCCCGTCGAGCAACCGGATCTCGACGCGGCGGTTGGCGGCATGCTCGGGCTCCGTGCGGGCATTCGGGATCTTCGGCTGTGACTCGCCGTAGCCGAGCCCGACCACACGCCCCTGCGCAATCCGATGCTTCGTCGACAAGTAGTTGACTGCGCTCTCGACCCGTCGTTCGGATAGCCGAAGGTTGTACTGCTCTCCGCCGCGCTCGTCGCAGTGGCCGGCCATCTCGATCCGGCGGTTGCCTACCTCCGGTGCTTGCAGAGCGCGCGCCAGCTCATCGAGCTGCCGGCGGCCGAGCGGCGTCAGCTCCACCCGGTCGAAGTCGAACGTCACAGTGATGCGCAACGGATCCGCCGGCACCACACCGCCAGGTCCCCGGGTGGTAGCACGCTGCCGGCTCAAGTAATCAACCAGCTTATCGTAGCCGATGACCTCTTGATCCGGAAGCGCCTGGTTTTCCGGATCGGTGGCTACGAGCGGCGTGCCGAGCAGCGCGCCGAACAGCAGCGGCAGCGACCAGAGCCACCACCGGCCGAGGTCGAACGCAGGCTCCGATGGGTTCGTGTGTCGGGTCATTGCCTCCTCCTTCCAATCCTCATCATGTCACGCAAAGTCGCCCTTGCGCCGTCCGTCAGCCGCTCAACCAGCGAAGCAGAAGGCACAGGGCCGCGAGCAGGAGCCAGGACCTCCCGCCGAGCCAGTCCTCGACCGGCAGCTCCGGCCGATCGGTGCCGCCGGCGCCGCTCGCCACCTCCGGCGGATCGCTCACCAGGATCCGAATCGCCGTGCTCGCGCAGCGCTCGACGGCCGGCTCGCGCAGGATCTGACGCCAGCTCGCGAAAATGGCTCCGCGCTCGACGGCCGGCAGGAACGCGCTTTCCGCCTCGCCGTCGAACTTGCCGCCGAACGACTCGATGATGCGGTCGATCGGCGCCCGCCGCTCGCACGCGATCGCCTGGATCACGTCGACCCCGGGGGTGGTGGCGACGATATCGAACAAGTCACCCCGGTTGATGGGCGCGACCTGTCCGGCGGCGAAGAAGCTACCGTCTTCCAGGAGGTTGGGCAACAGCGGGAACGACGCGCCATCGTGCTGATGGCAGATGACCGCGACGTGGGCGTCGCGCTCGCTGCGCAAGAAGTACTCGATGCGCTCGCCGACGTGATACGAATGGCGGCCGTCGCCGCCCACCAGGAGACCCAGCCGAAAGTCCTGCGGCATCGACTGCAGGAGGTCGTCGACCTCGCGCATGGTGCGCAGGCTGGCAGCGCGGTTCGCAATCCGGCGATCGATGGCGGCGAGCGAGGCGTCCCCGTCGATCTTCGCCGTCTCCTTGAACAGGCTTCCGGTCGTCGGCTGCACGACGTCGACGAGCAGCTTGTAGCCGTCCTCAGCGGCGAGCACGGTGCCCTTGACCAGGTAATCGGCGAACGCCGCGGCGGCGGACGGCTGACTGGGCCCGAGCGCGTCGCCGACCGGACCTCGGCTGCCGAGCTGCCGAGCGTTGAGCTCGGCGCGCGCCACCAGCTCGACCCCGTCGAGGGCGTCCAGCGCGCGGGCGAGCTCGTGGTGGATCTCGAGGGTAAGCGGATCCTCGATGCCCTCAGGCCGGCGCTCGAAGCGGCCGACGCCGATGCGCAGTGGGCGCGCGTCCCCGGCGTGACGAACGATCGCACGGGCAAGGGCGTCGAAGCCGCGCACCTCCTCGGCGGCCGCGGGGCGAGCGGCCGGCGCCAGCCCGGCCAACAGCGCCACCAGCGCTAGCAGCGCCAGCGCCAGCCGTCCCGGACGCCGTCCCGGCTGGCTCACGGCGCCTCCTCGAGCGCTGGCTCGCCGGCCGAGAACACCAGCAGCTGCCTGCCGATCTCCAGCCGATCGCCGTCGCGCAGCTCGACCGGGTGCCCCTCGATCAGCCGCTCGTCGTTGACCAGGGTACCGTTGGTCGAGCCGCGATCCTCGATCAGCCAAGAGTCTCCCAGGCTCTCGATCCGGCAGTGGCGGCCGGACACCTTCCTATCGAACACAGGCGGCTCGAGATCGGCGAAGGTATCGCGGCTGACGTCGGTGCAGGATTCGAGCGGGATCGACTCGACGGTCCGCTCCGGCTCCTGCCGGCGAAACAGCAAGGCCGGGCCGGATCCGGTCCCTCGCCGCTGATCGAGGATTAGCTGGCCGGCCCAGATCAGGTGCTCGAGCGCGAACCGGCCGGTAAGGCTCGGGCCGCGCTCGGTCTGCCAGCGCACCATACGCTCTCGGAGCGCCTCCCTGAGCCGTTTCATCGCCCGGAACTTCTGGACCCGCACAGCACCCGGCTTCTTGTTCAGCGCCTTCGCCAGTTCGGACCCCGTGCTGTCGTAGGTCAGCACAAGCCGGTCGGCCTCGGTGAGCTCGTCGAGCGCTCCTTGCATCAGTCGCAGATCCTCCGACGGCTCGCCGGCGAGCTCGTCCACGACTGGCGGCTCGGAGCCGCCCTTGAGCCACTGCAGTCCCTTCTCCAGCTCGATGTCGGCCGGCAGCTCATCGGTATATCGCAACTGCCGTTCCTTGCGGCGCCAATGGTCCCTGACGCGTTGCTCGATGACGACGTTAAGGAGCGCCTGGAAGCCGCCCTTGCTCGGGTCGTTCCGCCAGCCTTTTCGCAGCCGCCAGACCAGTTTCATCATCACGTCCTGGGCGACGTCCTGGGCCTCGTCCGGGTTCCGCAGCTTCTTCGCCGCGATCCTCTCCACCTGCGGATAATAGGTGGCGACGAAGGTCTCCCAGTCGCCGTCCGGGCCGCACAGCTGACGCAGCAGGGCGTGATCGGTCTTGCGCTCGCGGTGGCTCATGTCTTCACCTGTTGTCGGGCGGAGGCGGCGGATAGGCCGGCTCGAAACGGAACGGACAACACTTGGCGACCGTCGGATAGGTCGGCGCGGAGGAAGGTGATTCGGCGGCCGGCTGGTCTTCGGCCGGCTGGTCTTCGGCCGGCGGGGGCACGGCGGGCTCGGGTGGGGGCGGGAGCGGGTTCTCGCGGGCCTGCTGTAGCTGCTTCTGCCACTCGAAGCGCAGGGACTCCATCCGCGGCTCGGCGCTCTCGAACGGCACCGTCTGCCACAACCGCGTCATGAACTCGTAGTCGTTCTGTATGCCGAACTCCTGCTTGAGCCTGCTGCTGATCTCCACTTCCTGCTGCGTCAGCTCCTGGACCAGGAGATTGGCCCCGTGGCCGTGGGCGAAGAGCAGCAGCTTGAGCTTGCTGGCCGTCTCCGGCGGGTTCGACCTCTCGAGCTCCAGGCGGTACCAACGGACGAGTTCCTCGTCGGTGGTGACGTCGGTGACGATCCGCCACCACGGCAACCGGAAGTAGCGGCCGAGCAAGTGGACGAGCGCCAGCTCACTGGCCATGCGCAGGGCCCGGCTCTTGCTCTGGATGTTGACCGCCCGTGACCGGAACCCGAGCCCGCTGCCCTCGAAGAAGATGCCGAAGGCGTAGGATTTGTCGTTGCGGACGACGTTGACGCGGTAGCTTTCGGCGAGGCGGTCGACGACCGTCCCGGTGTAGTTGTTGAACAGCTGCAGATCGATCGCCAGGGTGGTGACCTCGAGCTCCCGGTCGGTGCCGAATCCGAGATCCAGCTCTTGATCGCGCTGGACGGTGGTCACCGAGCCGCCGGGCCGGGTGGTGATCGATTCGTTGCCGCTCTTGATCGGGATCAGCGCATCGATGTCCACTCCCCATCCCTTGCGCAACCGCGTCTCCCCCTCGGTGATGCTGCCGAGCACGCTGAGCAGAGCGCGCCTCATGCGCGGGCTCTGGAGCTGCCCGATCTCCATCAGGCGAATGTCGGCGGGGGCCTGCGGGTTGTAGACGACCTCGAGCGGGCGCCCGATCTTGGACAGAACGGTGCGCAGGACCGGCGCCAAGTCGGTCGGCAGGCCATCGGTGACGCCGCTGGTGTTCAGGATCGGCGGGACTTCGATAGACACTGGATCGAGGAGCGCTTCCGGGTAGCCCCGCAGCATGGTGCCAAACTGGATGACCGTACCGTCCAGCTTGGTTCTGTTCCCCGTCGGCCGGGCCATCGACTCGTCCTGGACGCCGATCATCTGCTCGGGCGTCTGCGTCGTGGCGCACGCAGTCAGCAGCAGCGCCACGGCGAGTGCGAGGAAGCGAAAGGCAAAACTCAACATGAACCCCTTCCTTTTTGCCATTCATGGTAGGAGAGCGCCTGATTATGTCACCGCCCGCCGCCGCCAAGAAAGGATTCGTCGTCGTCGAGCACGTCTTGGGCACGGGCACCACCGCTGCCGTGAACCCTCAGCCGGGCAAGCTCGATCACCGACTCGACCTCGATCGGACGGCGCCGGCTCCGTTCCTCGGGCAAGTGGAGGACGCCGATCTCGAGCTCCCTGCCGCGTCGCCGGTCGGTGCGCAGGGTCTGCGGCACGCGCGACACCACCGCCAGTGAGACCTTGCGCACGCCGTCGGTGTCGGTGAGCGTCGGGCTCAGCTCCCCGGCGTCGCCGGTCAGCCCCGCGCTCTGCAGCTGGGAGTCATCGAGGTAGAGATAGAGCTCGCCGCTCGGGCTCACCTGGCCGCCGAAGTAGCGGCCGCGGTTCTTGATCAGCAGTTGCTCGTAGACGCCGGGGGCGCGCTCCGAGGTCAGCCGGGAGGGCGCATTGAGCACCTGCGCGTCGAGCGCCTGCGCCGGGATCAGCAGGCCGAGGACGAGGGTCGTGGTGGCGATCCAGCTGTCGAAGGTCTTCATGAGTCGCTCCTTGCTTGGGTTGGTGGGCCGGTTCGGACCCGCTCTCGATAGGGAGTACCGCCGGCCGGGCGCCGGCGTTACTCCCCGTCGGCGACGGCTCCGGATCAGTCGACCCGGACCCCGCCGACGCGCACCGAGTGATTCCAGCCCCAGGCGACGACGGCGCCGCTGAAATGGGTGCTGGAGGAGAGGCTTCCGACCCTGGCCGATTCGACGCGGAGGCCGCCGACCTGGGCGTCGACGTCCCATCCGAGGGCGGCGACCGCGCCGTTCATCCGCGTGCGCTCGCTCAGCGAGGCGCCGGCACGGGCATGGTCGAGGTGCACTCCACCGACCTGGACGTCGGCGTCGACGCCGGCCGCCAGGGCGACTCCGTTGAGGGTCGTACGGCTGGCTACGTCGCCGCCGGCCACCGAATCGTCGAGGCGTACGCCGCCGACCTGGGCGTCGGCGGCGACGCCCAGGGCCAGCACCGTCCCGTTGACGGTCGCACGGCTGGTGACGTCGCCGTCCACCCGGCTGCCGGACAGTACCTGGGCGCCGGCACCGGCCGCCGCCGCAGCCAGTACCGCGGTCAGCAAAATGATGTTCAGAGTCTGTTTCATTCTGGGTTCTCCTTGTTGGTCTTGTTTCCGGCTCGATGGGGAACGGCCGTACCCGAGGGCGGCCGGCGGCGGCGCGGCGCGAGCGCCGCGCCGCCGCCAGGCCCGGATCAGTCGATCCAGACTCCGCCCACCTGGGCCGTGACGTTGGTGCCGGCGGCCAGCAC
>JAAELT010000099.1 GCA_024226315.1 bacterium
CGACCGTTCATCCGAGCCAGCTCGTTCTTGTAGGTCCGCGAGGACAGGATGTCGTAGGCCGAGGCCTCCACCGCGCCGGCAACCGACATCGTCTTGGTGGTGTTGAAGGCCACCGCGCTGGTCGCCGCGCGCATCACAACCGAGTCACTCGTGTAGCCGCTGCCGCTGTCGCGAGCGAACAGCAGGGAACCGTTGGTCGCCAGGTTCGACACCCGCCAGTCGGCCGAGCCGCCGGTGTTCATGTAGACCTGCGCGTGGCCGGCGCTGTCCGTGGTCTCGAGGATCATTCGGGCGTTACCCGAGGTGTCCTTCACGTGCAGGTCCTCTGACGGGCTGTCCGTGCCCAGACCGATGTTGCCGTCGTCATTGATGAAGATCGAGTCGTCCGGCGAGCCGGGCTTGATGCGGAAGGGGAGCTTCGAGCCGCCGGTGACGTCGCGGATGAAGAAGTTCGTCTCGTTGCCGGCGAGGTCCCAAGCCTGAGGCGTCCAACCGGACGCGCTGGTCTGCTCCAGCCGCAACGTGGGCGTGTC
>JAAELT010000100.1 GCA_024226315.1 bacterium
GATTATGATGTAGTTATGATAGATAACGGTAATGAGTTTCCTTCGAGGGAGGGGTTCTTCACTCCTCAAAAAGGCAAGGATCACTCCCTTTTTTTCAGGGAATTCCCTCGGAAATCCTTTCGTTTCGTTTTCGTCATAAAAATTTCGTAGACCTTTTTAAAGAGCAAAATAGCTTACACGAGATTCCCGTTGAAACAACAGGATTTCTGAGGAATTTCCCTTATGTAAGAGGTTCCCGAGGAGTGAATTGCACCTCGGTTTCCTTGATACATGTGATTAAAATTTATTTAAATTTCACATCTGCACATGGAAATCTGACAAGGCCTTGATCGAAACCATTTTTTCATGTGAAACTCGTACATCTTTGAGCAACTCAATGAGAAACTCGGCAATATCTGTTTCGGGGGGCATTTCACTCCTCAAAAAGGCGTACAAGATTCCTGTCGAAACAAAAGGATTTCCTCTATGAAAACAATGGAAATCCCAGCAAAGAGGTACGTGATTCCAAGGAGTGAATTGCCCCTCGATCTGTTTCTCGCAATTTTGAAGTTTTGTACTACTCAAAGACTATTCAGTAGAAAACATGGGCTGATATGTAAATAATTGTGCAAACCGTAGATTTCGGAAATTATTCGAAACATAACTGCGATTTGCAACGCACAGGGAGTTTCCCAGAGGCTTCGCTGTTTCCCAGA
>JAAELT010000101.1 GCA_024226315.1 bacterium
AGCGCCCGCACCTCCATCCCATTGCCATAAACCTTGACCAGATCTCGGGTCTCGACAATAATCTCATTCGTCATATCATCATTCCCCCACCTCAATATCCACAAACGCCGTCATCCCCCACCGGATCGCCGGGTCGCCCTCGTCCAATTCGATGATCGAGGCGTAACTGACCCCGCCCGCGCCCGGATCGGCCATCGGCGAGATACGGGCCACGTGGCCGCCAAAGACGTGGTCGGGCAGCCCGTCAAAGGTGATGGTCGCTTGCTGGCCCACGGTCACCCGCGCCACGTCAATCTCGTCCAGATCGGTGGTCTCTACCCGCAGCGTCGCCAAATCGCCCACGACGAGCAGCGCCTGGCCGGGCACGATCAGTTCCCCCGCCCGCGCGTTCACCGCGCCGACAGTTCCCCCAAAAGGCGCGCGCACCTCGCACCGTTCCAGCGCCACACGGGCCGCGTCCAACGCCGCCTCGGCCTGCGCCACTGCCGCCTGGCTGACGGCGACCTGCTCCTCCGTGGACCCTGCCTGCAACAAGTCGAGTTGCGCCTGGGCGATGCCCGCCTGCGCCTCGGACGCCGACACCACCGCCTCCGCCGTGCGCACCTGGAGATACGATCCCCGCGTCAGGGCATCCACCTGCGCCTGAGACGCCGCCAGCGCCTCCTCGGCGGCCAGGAGGGCGTAACGGGCCTGTTCCTCCAGTGTGCCCAACGCCGGGCAGACCTCTTTCTCGCTGCCATCCTGCCGGGGGACGTCGTAACACTTCATCGTCTGATCGTGGACCTCGCGGGCCACGAACCACTCCGCTTGGGCCGCCGCCACCCGCGCCTGGGCCGCCGCGATCTCGGCCTCCGTCGCCCCGGACCAGAGCTGGTTCCGCTGGGCGGTGGTCTGGGAGATCACGGTCCGGGCCGCCTCGATCTGCGCCTGGGCCACGGACACCTGCTCCGGGCGTGGCCCGGCCTGCATCAACGCCAGTTGCGCCCGCGCGGTCTCTAACGCCGCCTCGGCCTGCTGCACCGCCAGTTGCGCGTCGGTCGGATCCAGCCGCAACAGCAAATCGCCAGCCGCCACCTCGCTCCCCGGTTCCACCAACATCTCTTGCACCACACCCCCGGCCTGCGTACTGACGACGGCCCACACCTCCGGCGCGATCTCTCCCGTGACAGAGACCACCGGCACGTATTCTACCTCCACTTCCGGCGTCGCCGTCTCCTCTGTGTTCTCTCCACAACCGGAGAGCAGTATG
>JAAELT010000102.1 GCA_024226315.1 bacterium
ATTTGCCGGGCCCAGCATGGAAGGCGTTGCGATGCAAACCGAAGTCACCGGAGCCTGTGACAGTGCCGCGGGGCCCCCTCGGCACTGTCCGGCGTGCGGCCAGGATCTCAGTCGGTATCCGTACTACCAGCTCCGTTCAGGCCCCTTCGCGCGCAAGCTTGACGCCCTGGCCCGATCGCTCATCCCGGTCATGGCGGTGGTCTTTGTCTTCCACTTCTTCTCGGAGAGCTTTCCGACGAACTTCCACAATGCCTTCGGTCATTACGTTGTGGCCTTCGTCTGTGGCCCCAGCATGCTGATCTACACACTCGCTTTGCCATTTCCGAAACAGCGGCGAGTGATCTGCCTGCGCTGCAGCTGGTACCGCGACTATCCTGTCCGTCGGGGGCCGTTCGAGGCGCGGTCTGAGCCAGTGGTGGCCCCGAAGGGTTGAGCACTTCGAGGCTTTTTGGGTTCCACGATGAGGTGATCGAGCTCGGCGAATCCGCGTTACTTCGTGAAGCCACTCGACTCCCGGCGCCCACTTTGGCGTCGGCAACACCCCTACGCTCGGTTCCGGGAACCGAGCCGCATGGACAGGAGATTCATTCATGACTCATCGACGGACTTTCTACACGCTGCTCGTCCTCGCCCTGACAATGCTCGGAACCGGTGCCGCCAGTGCCAGCCCCTCGCTGTACATCATCCCCAACGTCACGACCCTCGACATCGGCACCACAACCGTCGGCACGCCGATTACCCGAGGGATCTATCTCCAAAACGTCGGCACGTCCGACCTTTACGTCTACAGTGTTACGACCGTTGGAGACTTCACCCCGCTCAACGTCCCGGGTCCGTTCCAACCGATCCAGCCCGGTTTCAGTGTCTATATGGAGCTGCGCCTGGACGCGACGTCGGTGGGCACCCAAACCGGCGGCGCCGAATACAACACCAATGCTCCATTCGGTTATTATCAAGGGCTCACAGGTGTGGTTGAAGAGGGGACATCTCCTCCTCAGGCCATCATGGTCAATGCCAATGCCGATTCCATGGTCCGGCAGGGAAGTCCCACCACGAACTACGGTTCCTCGCACACGCTGGGTATCCGCAGGCCCAGCTCCGGTCTCGGCCGCTATTCGTTCTTGCGCTTCAACGTGCCGGCGTTCACCGGCACCGTGCAATCCGCGGTGCTGAGAATCAGAACCAAGAGCACCACAATCAACCAGGCGCAGGTCTATGACGTCAACATGGGCTGGGGCGAGAGCACCATTACCTGGAACAACTGGACAAGCGGCGGCACGACCTACAGCTTCCTGCGCAACACAGGATCCCTCCCAGCCAATCAGTGGCACGAAATCGACGTTCATGAAGCCATTCCTGCTGGCGGCGGAACGGTGACCATCGGCATCGCCACGAATCTCGATCTCACCCTTCTGCAATTCCACAGTCGCGAGTCGGCGAACAAGCCGACTCTCGAGCTCATCGTTCAGTAGCCTCGGGTACCATTGAGGGTCGCCCGTTGAGTGACCCTCAAAGTCCTCAAAGTCACGTGTCAGACACGACTAAGCTATTGCTTGGCAACGACTTGTAGCTCCTTCGCCGCTTCGGCCGGTCGGAAGATTGGAGGTTACAGATTGTGACCGCCTGTCCGGTGGTCGCCGCCGGCCCATCGCGCCGACATGAGGCTCGGTAAGGCGTCGGCAACACGATTTCTGCCTTCGAGCGCCTCAGAAGGCGTTTGGCGGTCGTGCTGCCGGCGAATGAGAGGGAGGGGGCATCCGTACTTTGAGAATGCGCCGCTTTCACCACGAACGCGGGACTTCGCTCGGCTGGCTCCCGGGGGCCTGGGTCCTGGTGGGCGGGCAGCTGTTGTGCGGTCTCTGGTTCTGGTGCCTGGGCCCGCCTCCACCCTTCGGACACCGCTTCACACCCGCGTACCACCTCGACAACGCCGAGGTCCTCTACCACCTGGCGCGGGTCACCGCGCTGGCGAATCTCTTCGTCGTCGTGGCGGTGTGGCTCAAGTACCGGAGCTACCGCCTGAAGTCGGTGCGGTCGCGGGTGCGCAGGATCGCGTGCCTGGCCACCGCGCTCAGCCTGGTGCTGGCGCCGGTCCTGTACGCCCAGCTGGCGCACGGTTGGGCCCTGCCGCCCCTGGTGCTCGAGAACGTCTGGCAGCACGGCGAGGCCGGTTTTTATCACGAGGGCGTGTTGGCGCCGGTCGCGCAGGAGCCTCTTGCGGAGTGGCGGGCGAGCATCGACGCGCGGGCCGACGACTCGCGGTGACGCCGCGCCTCGCGGCTCGACGGCCGGCGTCAGGCGATGGCTCGTTGCATGCGGTACGATTCGGGAGCTCTTCCCGGAGGTCATCCATGCATCGAACCGTGCTGTTGCTGTCCGCCGACGTGCTGACCGGTGTCGAGGGTGCGCGGTGAATGGACGGCTCATGAGTGCCTTCTGGCTAATGCTCTCCGCCATGGCGACTCCCGGCGTTTCAGAGATCCGGGACGCGGTGCTGTCCCTGGACGGCGGCGGCGAGCTGCGCTACGGCATCTCGGCCCCGGAGGTCGGCGAGGACGCGCCGGCTCGACCTCTCGTCCTGGCGCTGCATTTCGGCTGGCAGGGCGAAGTGCCGGCTCACTATGGCCGCAACTTTCTCGGCCTGCTCGTCGCCCCCGCGCTCGGCGATCTCGACGCCGTCATCGTCGCGCCGGACTGCCCCGAGGGCTCCTGGACTCATCCGCGCAGTGAAAAGGCTCTCCTCGCTCTGATCGAGGACGTCCGGGAGACCCATGACGTCGACCCGCGGCGCATCGTCGTCGCCGGCTTCAGTGCCGGCGCCATGGGCACCTGGTTCATGGCCTCGCGCCACCCCGATCTCTTCAGCGCCGCCATCCCGCTCGCCGGGCCACCGGTCCTGCGCTCCGTCCCGGACGCCGGCTCGGGCCTCAGGGAAGCCGAGCGGTTCCTGAGAGGCCGGCGGGTCAAGTGGCCGCCGACACTCCAGGAGACGCCGATTCTCGCCATCCACAGCCGCGGCGACGAGTTGGTCTCTTTCGAGCTCGTCGACAAGGCGGTGCGCACCCTGAGCGCCGCGGGTGGGCGGATCGAGTTGATCGCACTCGAGGGAGTCGGTCACTTCGAGACGCCTCGTTACGTCGAGCACCTGGCACGGGCGGTGCCGTGGTTGCGGGAGATCTGGCGGATGGAGTCTCGTTCCGGCGACAGCAGCGGGCGGGAATAGAGTGCGAAACAAATCGAGGGAGGCATCGATGTATTCGATCACGGTTCGGAGCTCCACGAGGAGTTGGTTGGCGGCGCTGGCGCTTCTCGTCGCCGCCCTGCCGGCGAGCGCGACCGGTGAGCCGGTGTGGATTCCCGGCACCAAGGTTGCCCTGACGGTGCCGGAGGGTTTCACGCTGGCCGAACGGTTCCCCGGGCTGGCGCGCGAAGATGCGTCGGCGTCGGTGATGGTCAACGAGCTGCCGGGTCCGTATGCGGGAATCGTGGCCGGCTTCACGGATTCGGCGCTCGCCGGCCAGGGCATGACGGTGCGCGAGCGGCAGGCGGTGGAGATCGACGGCCGCGCGGCGATGCTGCTCCACGTCGAGCAGGCGGCGGCGGGTACGACGTTCCTCAAGTGGCTGGGCGTCTTCGGCGACGAGGAGGGGACCGTGCTGGTGACCGCCACGGTGCCGGAATCCGGTGCCGAGACGTTGGGCGAGACCCTTCGTGGCGTGGTGCTCGGCGCGCGCTGGGACCGTGATCGCGAGGCCGATCCCTACGCCGCGCTCGGTTACCGCCTGGGGGACACCGCGGGTCTCGAGCTCGCCCACGAGACGACCACGGGCCTGGTGCTGCTGCCGCCGGGGGTCGAGATCGGCGTTCCGGGCGAGCACGTGATGCTGGTGTTCGGGCGTTCGTTCCGCGAGGTCGAGATCGACGACGTCGCCGACTTCGCGCGTCGGCGTCTCGGGCGGGTCGAGCAGCTGAGCGACCTCTCCGGTCTGGAAGGCCAGGCGGTGACCTACGGCGGCCTGCACGGCTGGGAGCTGGTCGGCAGCGGGCTCGACGGCGACCGCCCCGTGGCGGTGTATCAGGCCCTCCTGCTCGACGGGAGCGATTACGTGCTGCTGGTCGGTACGGCCCCGCCCGCCGAGCGCGGGGCCGCCTTCACCACCTTCCGGAGAGTGGCTGCGAGCGTGCGCAAGATCGGATCGGAAGACCCGCCGGCCTACGCGCTGAAGCTCGGCTGCGACCAGGATCGTCTGCTGCTCGGCAGCTCCGTCGGCTGCGCGCTCAGCATCGAGGGGTACCGGCCGAGCGGCATTCCCGGAGTGGTCGAGCCCGAGGATCCGGCCTTCGGGCCGGGCTCCCTCTTCGACCACCGTGACTCCGGTTTCGTCTACCGCTTCTCGGTCGCTCCCGAGACTCCAGGCGAGATCGTCCTGGGGCCGCTCGATCTGGAGTTCGAAGGCCAGACCCTGACCTCGGGCCGTTTTGCTCTGCGGGTGCTCGAGCGGCCCGCCGGCGCCGCGCCGCTGGCGATCGCTGCGACTCCGGCGCGGGTGGCGGTTGGGCAGCCGTTCGACGTCGTGGTGCTCGAGCGCGGCGTCGTGCTCGGGGGCCTCAATCGCGTGTCGTCCGTGCGCGTCGGCGGCAAGCCGGTGATCACAGCCCGGCCACCCGGACCCGTGGCGACCCTGGTCGGCAACGACGTCCTGGAAGTCAAGCAGGGGACGTCCACCACCATGACCTCGACCGGCGCCCCCAGCGAGCGGGTCACCTTCTACCGCGCCGTTGCCCGCCGCCCCGGCCGCCTGAGGATCGACGGCAGCTACATCCAGGGCCTGAAGGGCGAGGTAGAGATCCTCGCTGCCACCGTCGACGTGGTCGCCGGGTCGCAGTAGGGCACGAGACGGAGCGTGAGCGCGAATCAGTAGCCGCCTCAGAAGTGGTGCCTCAGAAGTGGTGCCCCTCAGAAGTGGTGCCTGGCACCGCTTTCTGGGACCGCTGTGCCGAAGGGCTCGATCGTCGGCTTGGTGGGGAAGAACGGCAGCGGCAAGACGACGCTCCTGAATCACCTCGTCGGCCTGGTGCTGCCGACTTCCGGCACCTCGACGACGCTGGGCCGGCCGAGCGGCGAGCTGGGGCACGACGAGTTGGCGCGCATCGGCGCGGTGCAGCAGGAGAACCGCTTCCTCGACTGGATGGCGGTCGACCAGCACATCCGCTACGTGGCGAGCTTCTACCCGCGGTGGGACCGGGACCGGGAAGCGGCTTTGATAGCCGATCTGGAGCTGAAGCCCGGAGCCCACGTCGGGGCGCTGTCCCCCGGCAACGCCCAGAAGCTGGCGCTGGTGTTGGCGCTCGGCCACCATCCGGAGCTGCTGGTGCTCGACGAGCCGGTGAGCGCGCTCGATCCCATCGCCCGCGGCAAGCTGCTGAGCTTCCTGCTCGAGCTGCTGCGCGAGGACGACGCGACGATCCTCATCTCCAGCCACGTGCTGCGCGACATCGAGCAGGTCGTCGACCGGGTGATCTGCCTCGACGAGGGCCGCCTGCGGGTGTCCGCCGCGCTCGACGACCTGAAGGAGCTCTACGCCGAATGGCGCCTCACCGCCCTGGACGGTGCCGAGCTGCCGGCGGATTTCCCCGAGACCTTCGTGCTTCACCGGGAGATCGACGGCCGGCAGGCGTCGCTGCTGGTGCGGCGGGCGGATGGCGAGCTGGCGGCGTTCCGCCGGCGCTACCAGGTGGAGGTGGAGGTCCGGCCGCTCAACCTGGAGCGGATGTTTCCGCTGCTGCTCGAGGAGGAGGAACCGTCATGAGCTCGCTAGTGAAGTCACTCGGCGCGTTCCTGGGGCTTGCCGTCCGGCCGGCAGTGATCTTCCCGGCTATGTTCGTGCTCCTGATCCAGTGGATCCTGGCCGGGTTCCTGCGCGGTCTGGCGGACTTCCCCGAGAGCCACGCGGACGGGATCCTGAGACTCGGGGATTTCGTGGTCATCACCACCTTCTTCTTTCCCGTCCTGATCGGCCTGGTTGCCGGTCCGCCGCTGCACGAGCTCCAGCACTCCTCGTTCGCCTGGACCCTGCCGGCGGCCCATCGCCGGGTCCTGGGTGGGTTCGTGGCGTCCGGGGTTGCCCTGGGGCTGTTCACGGTGTTGATCCACGCCGGCGCCGGACGTCATCTCGCGGTGGTCTTCGCCTTCGCCTTCACGGGCTATTGCCTGGGCGCGGCGGCGCCGGCCCCGGCGATGATCCTGGTGCTTCTCCCGGTGACGATCTTCTCGCGGCCCATCGGTGAGCTGGCCGACACGTACCCGGCAGTAGTCATGGCCGTCGCAGGCGTGGTCTGCGGTGTGTGCCTGTGGCGGACGTTCTCCCGGTCGACGTTTCGGCGCAAGCCGTTCATGCCTGCGCCGCAGGCGTACTCGTTTTCCGCCGCCAGCGCCGCGCGCCTTCGCCGCGAGCAGCTCGTGGCGCGCGGACCGACACGCCGCGCCTGGTCCGAGGGGTACCTGGGTACTGCGCTCGGGCGCTGGACCCGCGCCGCGGTCTATGAGACCTATGGCGGGATGGGTCGGAAGGAAGTGCTCACGGGCGTGGCGTGGCTCCTCTACGTCGGGATCTACCTCACCGTCACGGTGGGCCTGCGCGCCAGGGACGTCCAGGCCGGAAGAGGTGAGGGTTCCTACCTGGAGACTCTCGGCGAGACGATTCATCAGGTCGTCTCGCAACCGCCCGACATGTCTGCATCGAGTTGGTTCTTGCGGCTGGTGATCACCCTTCTGATCTGCGGCGTCGGTCTGGGGCTGGTCGCGTCGGGTCAGCCGGAGCTCCTGCGCGGTCGCCTCTATCCCCTCTCACGCAAGGATCTGGGCCGGCTCGCCTACCGCAATCACCTCGTGTCGGCGGGAGCCTACTGCCTGGTGACGGTGCTGATCTGCTGCGGCCTGGGGCTCGCGGCCGGCCTGCTGGCGGGCCACGGATTGCGGCTGGACTTCGCCCCGCTGTGGCTGCGGGCTCTGCTGTGGACGCTCGCCGCGCTGCCGCTCGGCCACTGGCTCCACCAGCGCGCAAAGGCCCTGGACGAACCGTTGCCGAACCTCGCGCAGGCCGTCGTGGCGGTCGCCATCATCGTCGGCGTCTGCTGCCTGACCCTGGTGGCGGCGCTGCGTCTGCCCGCCGCACTGGAGCTTGCCGGCGTGGTGGCGCTGATCGCGCTGGGGCAGGCGATCTTTCGGCGGCAACTGCTGCGTGACACCGCCACCGCCGATCTGATCTGAGCCGAGCTGCTACAATCGAGGGGTTCCAATGGGCATGTATCAATCCTGCCGTGGTTTGTTCGCCAGGTTTTGCGTGACGTCACTTCGATGAGCGACGGCCCATCCACCTCCTGGCCCGAGGCCAACGAGCGCTATTTGTTGGCGACTGTGGACGTGGTGCGCGCGTTGCTGGAGAGTCACGCCACGCGCCTCGTGGGCCGTGAGCTGGAGGAGCGCGGCGTGGAGGCCGCGAAGGCAGTGGAGGAGGCCGCCGCCGCGCTGCCGGCACCGGCGGCGCTCGACCGGTTGACGTCGGTGCTGGGCCTGTCGCCGTTCGAGTGTGGCGTGCTGCTGCTGGGCGTCGGCATGGAGACCGGCGCCGGATTCGCCAGGCTGTGCGCCGCCGCCCACGGCGAAGCCGAGAGCGCCTATCCCACTCTGGGCCTGGCGCTGGACGTCCTCCCCGGCGCCGATCGCGGCGCCCTGTCGCCCAACGCCGCCCTGCGGCGTTGGCGATTGATCGAGGTGGGCGAGGGCAACGCCCTGGTCTCGAGCCCGCTGCGCCTGGCCGAGCGGGTGCTGCACTATCTCTTCGGGGTCGAGCACCTGGACGAGCGGCTGGCGCGTCTGCTCGAGACCGTGCCCGCGCCGGCGGAGCTGGCGCCCAGTCACCGGGCACTGGCGGAGCGTATGGCAGCGGTCTGGAGGCCGATCGAGAGCGCTGCCGATTTCCCAGTGATCCAGCTCGCCGGCGGCGAGGTGGCGGACCGGCAGGCGATCGCCGCTCATGCTTGCGCGCTCCTGGGCCGGCAGCTACGCGTGCTGCCGGCATACCTGCTGCCGACCCAGCCGGAGGACCTGGAGCCGCTGCGCCGGCTGTGGGAGCTCGAGGGGGCGCTCACCGGCGCAGCGCTGCTGATCGAGGGCGACGAGGTGCCCGTCGGCGAGGGCGCCCGGCCTCGGCAGGAGGCTTTGGCCTGGCTCGCCGGGCGGGTGTTGGGTGGGGTGGTTGTGAGCGGCGCCGAACGGCGGCGGGCTTGGCAGCGCCCGCTGGTGACCTTCGAGGTCGAGACGCCGCCGGCCGCCGAGCAGCGGAACCTCTGGCGTGCCTCTCTCGGCGCCGCCGGCGCCGAGCTCGATGGCGACGTCGAGCGGTTAGCGAGCCAGTTCCATCTCGGTGCGGCGGCGATCCGCTCGGCGTCGGTGGACGCCCTGGCGCGACAGGCCGGCGGCAACGGCCAGGAGCCGGCGCCGGGGGCCGAGGAGGCCGGTGAGGATGGACTGCTGAGCGCCGTATGGCAGGCCTGCCGGGTGCAGGCGCGCTCTCGTCTCGACGACCTGGCCCAGCGCATCGAGCCGGCAGCGACCTGGGAGGAACTGGCGCTGCCGGACCTCCAGCACGACGTGCTTCGGCAGGTGGCGGTGCATGTGCGCCAGCGGATGGTCGTGTACGAAAAGTGGGGGTTCGGCGAGAAGGGGCAGCGAGGGCTGGGGATCTCGGCGCTGTTCGCCGGCACCAGCGGCACCGGCAAGACGATGGCGGCGGAGGTGCTGGCCGGGGAGCTGAGCCTGGACCTCTACCGGATCGATCTCTCGGCGGTAGTCTCGAAGTACATCGGCGAAACCGAGAAGAACCTGCGGCGGGTGTTCGCCGCCGCCGAGGCGGGCGGCACCATCCTGCTCTTCGACGAGGCCGACGCGCTGTTCGGCAAGCGCACCGCGGTCCAGGACTCGCACGACCGCCACGCCAACATCGAGGTCAGCTACTTGCTGCAGCGGATGGAGGCTTATCGCGGCCTGGCCATCCTCACCACCAACATGCTCAGCGCGCTCGACGCCGCCTTCCTGCGGCGCATCCGCTTCATCGTCGACTTCCCGTTTCCTGATGCCGAGCTGCGGGCCGAGATCTGGCGGCAAATCTTCCCGAAAGCGACGCCGACAGAGGGGTTGGACGAGGAGAAGCTAGCGCAGCTCAACGTGGCGGGGGGGAGTATTCGGAACATCGCGATGAATTCGGCCTTCCTGGCGGCGGATGCGGGTGAGCCGGTGCGGATGGGCCATGTGTGGCGGGCGGCGAAGGGGGAGTATTCGAAGATGAAGAAGGATTTGACTCCGGCGGAGACTCGGGGTTGGGGAGTGGTGACAGGTTGGTGAGAGAGATGAGCGGTGAAGCCAATGGGTGAGAGGATCAAGGCTCCGGTCAAGGAGTCGAGGCGGTCTTCGTTCGCGCCGCAGCGGGCCAAGGGAGCTTTCGAGCCACGGGGTTTCGCGGTGCAGCGGAAGGTGGCTGCGGTGCCTGGTGCGGAGCAGGGGAGAGGGGAGTTGCTGGATGCCTATCTCGAGATGAAGGCGAGGGCCGAAACGGCTGGGGGGAGTTCGGGGGCTGAGGTCGAGGACGTGCTGCAAGGGAGATTCGTCGGTGGTGAAGCACCGATGCAGTTGAAAGAGGCCCGGGGACCCGACAACCGAACGGGGATGCCGGATCGTTTGAAGAATGGTCTGGAGCAGCTTTCAGGCAGGGATCTTTCGGGAGTTCGCGTCCATTACAACTCTTCCAAGCCGGCGCAGGTTCAGGCGCTGGCGTATACGCAGGGACAGGACATCCACGTGGGACCGGGGCAGCAGCGTCACCTGCCGCACGAGGGATGGCATGCGGTGCAGCAGATGGAGGGGCGGGTGAGACCGACCATGCGGGCCTCCGGGGTGGCGATCAATGACGATGTGAAGTTGGAGCGGGAGGCGGATTCGTTGGGCGCCAAGGCACAGCGATCGGGTCGCCGTGATCCAGGCCAGCACGGCCCCGCGTGCGGTTGTGGCACCTGTAGCCCGCGTCGGCACTAGGGGGCATAGGGGGGCAGCCGGACCGATCTTGCTATGATCGGCGCGATCGCTGCCCGGAATCGAGAGAGAGGGTGGGCCGGGAGGCAGGCCTGAGGAGAACGAGCCTTGAGACCTCCACCGCACCCCTGGACACTCCTGCGCACCGACGCCGTGGTGCTGATCACGGTCGCCGGCGCGGTGGCGGCGCTTGCGCTGGGAGCGATACCCGCGGTGGCCGACCAGCCGTTCTGGGCCGAGGTCGGCATGGAGCTGTTCTTCGTGTTGATGACCATCGCGGCCTTGCTTGTCGGGCTGACGGCGGTGCCGGCGCGCGACGAGCGACGGTTCTGGCGCACGATCGCTATCGGGTTCGGGGTCTGGGCGACCATCCTGGTGCTCTACCTGACGATTCCGCTCTCCTGGTGGACCGCCACATTCGACCTGACCGCCGACTCGCTGTTCCTGGTCTTCTACCTGTGCCTGCTGGTGGCGGTCGACGGGCGGCTCGACTTGCGTTTCGAGCGCCGGGTGTTCGACATCGGCGGGCGCTACCGCTTGCCGGGCACGGTGATCTTCAGCGTCGGCCTGTTCCTCTACTTCGTCGTGGTGCCGGCCGTTCTGAGCCCCGGGCTGTACAAGACCTGGTCGCCGTCGCTGCTGCTCTTCCTGGCTCTCGACCTGTATCTGGCGCTGCGGCTGCTGGTGCTCTCCCGGGTGGCGCGGTCGGCTCGCTGGCGGCGCTGCTTCGGCCTCATGGCGGCCGTTGCGCTGCTGTTCGTGGTCGCCGACCTGGTGGAGCTGCTCGAGATCCTCGGGGTCATCCCGCTGGACGCCGGAGTGGTCGGGGCGGCGCTGCGCGTGCTACCCCCGATCGGAATCGTCGCGGTCCTGCGGCTGCGCGCCCTGCCCCTGGCCGAGCCCGACGCCGACGCCGACGAGCCTGGCTGGACGGCGGTCGAGACCCTGGCCCAGGGGGCACCCTTCCTCGGCTATGCCGTCTTTCTGCCCGTGCTCCACTTCGCCGCCTACCGGACGCAGATGTTCCCCGAGCTCAGCCGCGCGGTACACGAGAACCTGGTGCTGGGCTGGCTGGCCTGCCTGGGCGCCGTGTCGCTGGTCCAGTACCTGGACCTGAAACGCAGTCACGATTCGTTGCTCGACCAGCGCCGGCTGACCGAGGAGAAGCTGTGGAACCTGGCCAATTTCGACCAGCTCACCGGGCTGCCGAATCGGGTCCTCTTCCGCGACCGGTTTCAGCACGCGCTCAAGCAGGCGCGCCGGCACGGCCGGCTCCTAGCCGTCGTATTCTCCGATCTCGACGACTTCAAGCGCGTCAACGACTCCTATGGCCATGCCGCCGGCGACGAGCTGCTACGCCGCGTGGCGCGGCGGCTGGTGGGCTGCGTGCGGGATTCGGACACTGTGGCCCGGCTGGGCGGCGACGAGTTCACCATCCTCCTCGAGGCGCTGGACGACGTCGACCACGTGGAGCAGCTGACCGGGCGCCTGAGCCGTGCACTGGCGGAGCCCTTCGAGGTCGACGGTACCGCCGTCACCCTCGGCAGCAGCCTCGGGGTCGGCATCTACCCGCGCGACGGCGAGGACGTGGATACGCTGCTCGCCAGCGCCGACGCCGCGATGTACGAGGGCAAGAGCAGCAGGGTGTCCGGCCGCAGCAACGTCCGTTTCTTCATCGCCAAGGAGCACGGCAAGTGGCGCGATCGCCTGCGGCTCGAGACGGAGCTGCGGCGCGCGGTCGACGAGTCCGAGCTGGTGCTCGACTATCAGCCGATCTGGTCGGTCGGCGAAGCCCGGTGGAGTGGCCTGGAAGCGTTGGTCCGGTGGCAGCATCCGAAGCGCGGCCTGGTGATGCCCGGAACCTTCATCCCGCTGGCCGAGCGCACCGGCTTGATCGACCTGGTCGACGGCTGGGTGCTCCAGACCGCCTGCCGGCAGCTCGCGGCGTGGCACCGGGCGGGCCTCGGTGGTCTGCGCCTGGCTGTCAACCTGGGGGCCGCGCACTTCCACGACACCCAGCTGCCGCGCAAGATCGCCGAGGTCGTCGAGACGCTCGAGCTGCCGCCGTCGAGCCTCGAGATCGAGCTCACCGAGACCATGATCCTCCAGGACCTGGAGAATGCGGCGCGGGTGTGCGAAGACTTGTCGGCAATCGGCGTGCGGGTCGCGATCGACGATTTCGGCGCCGGCCAGACTTCGCTACGCCACCTGACCCGCCTGTCGCCCGCCAAGCTCAAGATCGACCGCTCCCTGATCACCGAAGGCGCCGCCGATCCGAAGGCGGCCGCCGTGGTGGCGGCGGTCGTCGCCATGGCGCATCGAATGGATCTGACGGTGCTGGCCGAAGGGGTCGAGACCGTCGACCAGAGGGCCTTTGTCGAGGAGCAGGGCTGCGACGAGATCCAGGGCTTCCTGCTCGCGCGGCCCCGGCCGGTCGAGGTGATCACCCGCATGATGAAGACCTCCGGGGCGTCCCGGGCCGCGACCGGCGACTGATGCCGACGATACGAACGAAGAGTGAGATCGGAGCGAATACCGGCGGCAGGGTCGGCGTAGAGCGGGCCAGGACTGGTAGAAGGCAGGCTAATCAGCGGACAGGAGGTTGGGCGATGAGATACCCGACACGGCTGACGGCCATGGACTGAGACCTGGGCCGAAGTGGAGCTGGAGCTCTGAACAGGCCAGCCGGATTCTTGCTACAGTAGACAGCGCCTCATTCTTGCGACAGAAAGCCAGTCTGGCAAAGGAGAGGACGGTGGCCTTGCCGACCCTATCGGACCGGCGGAGTCTTGCGGCGGAGTTGCGGGAGGATCTGCGCCCGGACCGTCTGGCGCTGGGCGTGATGGGCGGCCTGGTGGTCGGGGTGGTGGTGGTGATCGTCGCCATCTCGTTCGGCGCGCTGATCTTTTCGGGCGAGCTCGCGGATTTCACCTCGCGGGGCATCGGCTTCGGTCTGCTGAGCGCGGCGGTGCTGGGTACCCTGGCGGCGCTCGGCAGCTCGTTCCGCGGCATGGTGGCAACGCCGCAGGACAGTCCGGCGGCGATCATGGCGCTGATCGTCGCCTCGATCGCCGCCGGCATGCCGGTGACGGCGCCGCGCGAGGAGGTGTTCGCCACAGTGGTCGCGGCGGTGTCGCTGACTTCGATATTGACCGGCGTGTTCTTCTTCGCCCTCGGCTCGTTCAAGCTCGGCGGCCTGGTGCGCTTCATCCCCTACCCGGTGATCGGCGGTTTTCTGGCGGGGACCGGCTGGCTGCTGGTCAAGGGCTCCTTCGGCGTCATGTGCGACGTGCCGCTCGGTTTCAGGCAGCTGGGCGTCCTGATGGAATGGGAGCTGGCCAAGCGCTGGCTGCCGGGGCTGATCTTCGGCCTGCTGCTGTTCGCACTGCTGCGCCGATTCCGCCATTTCCTGATCCTGCCCGGCATGCTGCTGGCGTCGATCGCCATGTTCTATCTGCTGCTACTCGCGAGCGGCACGCCGGTCTCTGTGGCCCGAGATCAGGGCTTCTTCCTCGGTCCGTTCCCCGGCGGCGGCCTGTGGGAGCCGCCCTCGGCGGCGGCGCTGGCGGCGGTCGACTGGGGCCTGATCCTGGGGCAGGCGGGCAGCCTGACGGCGATCCTGGTGGTGGGCGTGGTCGCCCTGCTGCTCAACGCCAGCGGCCTGGAGCTGGCGGTCGAGCGCGACGTCGACCTCGACCGCGAGCTGCGCACCGCGGGCTTCGCCAACGCCCTGGTCGGGCTCGGCGGCGGCATCCAGGGCTTCCAGACCCTGAGCCTGTCGGCGCTCGGCCATCGCCTGTGCGCGGACAGCCGGGTGGTGGGGCTGGTGTCGGCCGGCCTGTGCGCCGCCACGTTGGCCCTCGGCGGCTCGGTGTTGTCGTTCTTCCCCAAGCCGGCCCTGGGCGGCCTGCTGCTGTTCCTCGGCCTGGCCTTCCTGGTGGAATGGGTCTACGACGCCGCCTTCAAGCTCCCCCGGTCGGACTACTTCGTGGTGCTGCTGATCCTGGTGGTGATCGGCACGGTCGGCTACCTCGAGAGCGTCGGGGTGGGCATCGTCATCGCCGTGGTGCTGTTCGTGGTCAACTACAGCCGCATCGACGTGGTCAAGCACTCGCTCTCGGGCGCCAGCCACTCGTCCAAGGTCGACCGTCCGCGCCAGCACCGGCGGCTGCTGGAGCGCGAGGGCGACCAGCAGCTGATTCTGGAGCTGCAGGGCTTCCTCTTCTTCGGCACCGCCGACAACCTCTTCCAGCAGGTGCGCCGTCGCACCGCCGACGCCGAGCTCGCGCCGTTGCGTTTCGCGGTGCTCGACTTCCGCCAGGTCAGCGGGCTGGATTCTTCCGCCGTGCTCAGCTTCGTGAAGATGAAGCAGCTGGCAGAATCCCAGGAGCTCACCCTGGTGCTCGCCGACTGCTCGCCAGAGATTCGCGAACAGCTCGAAAAGGGCGGACTCGTGGACGGTGAGCGCCTGCGCAGCTTCCCCGAGCTCGACCGTGCGGTGGAATGGTGCGAGGACCAGATCCTGCTGACCGAGGGGGTCGAGCTGGAGGGCAGCGAGCGACCCCTGCGCGAGCAGCTGGTCGACGCTCTGCCGGCGCTCGACCCGACCCGGATGATGCAGTACTTCGAGCGCCAGGAGGTGGAGGCCGGGCACTACCTGATGCGCCAGGGCGATCCCCCCGACGACCTCTTCTTCGTCGAGTCGGGGCAGGTGACGGCGCAGATGGAGCTCGAAGACGGCAGCGCGGTGCGGCTGCTCACCATGGGCGCCGGCGCGGTGGTGGGGGAGATGGAGCTGTGCCTGGCACAGGCCCGGTCCGCGTCGGTGATCACCGAGCGCCCGAGCGTGGTCTACCGCCTGACGGCCGCCACGCTCGAGCGCATGGAAGAAGAAAACGCGGAGGTCGCCGCCGCCTTCTTCAAGTTCGTCTCGCGCTTGATGGCGGAGCGGCTGGTGCTCAACAACCGCGCGCTGCGGGCTTTGTTGCGTTGAATGTACGCGAGTTGGCGACGCGGCTGACCAGGCTGCGCGCTACCATCTGGTCTTGACCGGATACTGACGGATATCGTCGTCCGGAGTCAGGAGGACCAGATCCTGTACCAGCGCTTGGCACACCAGCATGCGATCGAACGGATCCTTGTGGTAGCTCGGTAGTCTCGACACATACAGAGTCGATTCTTCGTCGAGGCTCAACGACTCGATGCCGTGCGCCTCGCGCATAGCGGGAACGAACTCCGTCGGCCGCTCGGGAAGCGGCAAGCGACCGAGGGCATTCTTGACGGCGATCTCCCAGGTCGAGACCGAGCTGAGGTAGACCTCATTCTCCGGCGCGGTGAATAGATCGACCGCCTCGAAAGACAGCTGCGGCGAATCGGCCAGGATCCAGAGGAAGGTGCAGGTATCGAGGAGAAGCCTCAAGGCGACTTCCCCGCGAAGGCCTCCAGCAATTCGTCGGGCAACGGATCGAAGAAGGATTCGGGCACTTCGAATCGGTCTTTGGCCAAGCCGACGGGTCGACGCTCCGTTCTCAGCTGCCGGACGGGCCGGATCTCAGCGACCGGAACGTTGCGCTTGCATAGCAGGATCAACTCACCCTGTGCCAGTCGGGAGAGGTAGCGAGAAAGGTGCGTCTTCGCCTCGTGGACGTTGAGCCGAATCATGAGTCGATTCTTGACCAACGAGTGAACTAAGTCAAGCAGTGCTGCGAGGTGCTGCGAGGGACGGGGTTCCCGGACCTCGAAGGGGTCTCCTAGCTTCGCGCCCCGCCCGAACTCGGGTTCTTGATCTTGTCTTCCTCGCCGAGCCCGGAGACCACCTGGATCAGGATGCCGTCGGAGAGCCCGGTCTCGATCTCCCGCCGCTCGAAGGTCTGCGCCGCGGTCTCGACCTCGACGAAGGGTGTGTCGCCGTCGAACTGCAGCAGGCTCTCGTCGATCGCCATGACGTCGTCGGCACGGGCCAGCACGATGTCGGCGTTGGCCGAGTAGTTGGCGCGGATCAAGATGTCGTCCTGCTGGGCCAGGGCGGCGCGGATCTCGAACTGGATGGCGCCGTCTTCCTCCACGCCTTTCGGTGCGATGTGCTCCAAAGCGGCGTCGAAGGTGGCGCCCTCGATGGCGCCGACGGTGAGCAGCAGGTCCATGCCCGGTCGGATCTTGCCGACCTCGGACTCGTCGACCTTGCCTTCGAAGATCATGTCGTCCATGTCGGCGACGGTGGCCAGCGTGGTGCCGTCGTTGAAGGTGTTGGCCTCGATCACCGAGTTGCCGACCTCGACCGGTACCTCGAGCACCATGCCGGCGATGGTGGCGCGCACCAGGGTGTTGGACGAGGATTCGGTCTTGGTGGTCGAGCCCTTGCGCACGATCTCGAGGCTGTCGATGGCGCCCGTTAGCTCTTCCTTGGCGTTCTGGTGCGCGATCTCGACTTTCTGGAAGTCGGACTGGGAGATCGTCCCCTCGTCCACCAGCTTGCGGTTGCGGTCGAGGTCCAGAGTTGCGTCCTGGAAGCGGATGCGGGAGAGGTTGACCCGGTTCTCGGCGTTGTTGAGGTTCAGCATGTTGGGGATGACGTTGATCTTGGCGATCAGATCTCCCTGCGCGACGAGATCGCCGGGCTCGACGTAGAGCTTTTCGATGATGCCCGAGATCTGGGGCTTGATCTCGACTTCTTGGCGCGGCACCACCGAGCCGGTGGCCACCGTCTTGTGGATGATGGTGGCGACCTGCGGCGCCGCGGTCTCGAACACCGCCGGCGGCTCCTCGGACTTGGCGTAGAGGTAGTAGAAGGTCCCCGCGAAGGTCGACAGCAAGGCGAGGACGACAAAAATCAGCAAGAACTTTTTCATTTCGATGACTCCGCTTATTCCGCTCTCAAGGCGTCGACCGGGCTGACGCTGACCGCCCGCTGGGCGGGAACGAGGCCGGCCAGGGTCCCCGAGATCACCAGCACGACCAGGGCCAGCACCGCGTGCTCGAGGTCGACGCCCGGATTCTTGAACATTTGTACGTTGCCGCCGGCGCTCGCCAGCAGCTTTCGGACACCTTCCATGACGCCGACGCCGGCAAGCAGGCCGACGTAGCCGGCGGCCGAGGTCAGCAGGATCGCTTCGAACACGATCTGGCGCATGACGACCGAGGGGCGCGCGCCGACCGCGCGCCGCACGCCGATCTCCTTGGTGCGCTCCTTGACGATGATCATCATGATGTTGGACACGCCGATGGCACCGGCCGCCAGGGTGCCGGTGCCGACGATCCAGATCAACATACTGATGCCGCCGAACAGCCCCTGGATCTGGTTGTACTCTTCTTCCATGTTGAAGTGGCCGAAAGCCCGGTCGTCCTCGGGCGCTACCCGGTGGCGGGCGGCAAGCAGCGTGAGCACCTTCTCCTGGACCACCGAGGCCGCCACGCCGGGCACCGCCGTGATCGCGAACCAGTCCACCTGGTCGCCGTGGTTGAAGGCGTTCTGGAAGGTGGTGAAGGGCACGAAGATGGTCTCGGCTTCGTTGCCGCCACCTTCACCCGAGTCCGAGGGCTCGAACACCCCGACCACCTTGAAATAGACGCCGTTGATCTCGATCGAGTCGCCGATCGGATCCTCGCTTTCTTCGAACAGCACGTCGCGGACACGGGTGCCGATGACAGCGATCTTGCGCTTCTCGTCCAGATCCAGCTGGTTCAGGAACCGGCCACCGACGATCGGCACGCTCTCGATCTGGATGTACTCCGGGATATCGCCCATGACGCTGAAGCCGCCGGCCTTGTTGCCGCGGGTGACGTTGTTGCCGCCGCGGAAACCGCCGAGCTGGTTGCGCGGGGCCACCACCGCGGCCTCCGGCACGTGCAGCCGGATGGCCTCGGTGTCGCCGCCCGTGAGCTCGAAGCGCCGGCCCGACGGCAGGCCCCGGTAGGGGATCGAGGTGCGCCGGGTCCAGACGAAGAAGCTGTTGGTCGCCTCGTCCTCGAAGCCCGCCACCACACCGTTTTCGAGCCCCGAGCCCGAGCCGAGCATGACCATCAGCAGGAAGATGCCCCAGAACACGCCGAAAGCGGTCAGGAAGGTGCGCAGCTTGTTGCTGGCCAGCGCGTGGTAGATCTCCTGCCAGTTGTCGAGGTCGAACATCTCTAGCTCCAGCTCACTCGTCGCGCAGGGCCTCGATCGGCCGGATACGCGCGGCCCTGCGGGCCGGGAAACCGCCCGCGACGGCGCCCGCGAGCACCAGCAGAAGGGTGGCGTAGATGGCGACCTTCAGATCCACCGACGGGTTCAAGAAGAATTCGGAGTGGGGCATCTTCTCGGCCGCCAGCTCCAGCAGGCCGACGCCCAGCACCAGGCCGATGTAGCCGGCCACGCCGGTGATCAGCACCGACTCCTGCAGCACCAGGCCGATGATCGAGCGCGGTGTGGCGCCCAGGGCCTTGCGGATGCCGATCTCCTTGGTCCGCTCCTGCACCGCGATCATCATGATGTTGGACACGCCCACCACGCCGGCGAGGATGGTGCCGATACCAATGATCCAGACGAACAGGCGGATGCCGCCCATCAGATTGAGGAAGCGCTGGAAGTTCTTCAGATTGCTGAAGATGGACATGGCGCGCTCGTCGTCTTCGGCGAAATTGTGGCGCGCGGCGATCCGCCGGCGGATGTCGTCCATGATCGCCTCGCTCTCCGCGAGGTCGGCGTCGCCGGTGGTGACCATCATCTGGGCCAGGCGATTGGCGCCGCCGTAGGTCCTCTGGGCGGTCGAGATGGGCAGATAGATTTTCTCCATCTCGTTCTGCCCACCGGCGTCCTCGAACACCCCCACCACCTTGAAGGCCACGCCGTTGATCTCGATCAGCTCGCCGATCGCCGGCTCACCCTTGAACAGAGCCTGCTTGACCAGGTCGCCGATCACCGTGGTCTTGCGCACCTGCTGGACGTCGAGCTCGTTGATGTAGCGGCCCTCGGTCATGATCGTGTTCTCGACGTACAGGTGGCCCGGGTGCACCGCGCGCACGTCGTAGTTGCCCGACTCCTTGCCGTAGGTCACGGTGGGGGAGCGCACGTAGTACCTGCCGGTGGTGTGCTCCACTCCGTCCACCGCCGCGGCGATCAGATCGTGATCCTCGTTGGTGAACTGCACCATGCGTCCCGGCCGGTGGCCCTGGTGGGGCATCGAGGTCTGGCCGCTGCGAATCCACAGGCTGTTGATGGCGTCGTCGCGGAACTGGTACTCGACGCCGTTGGCCAGGCCGTTGCCCGAGCCGAGCAGGATGATCAGCATGAAGATGCCCCAGGCGACGGAAAAGCCGGTGAGCAGCGTGCGCAGCTTGTTCTTGGCCAGGGTGTCGAGAATCTCCTGCCAGTTGTCGAGACTGAACATGGCTCAGGCGGCGGCGGCGGCGTTTCTCTCGTCGGTCTCGATCATGCCGTCGTTCAAGTGAATGACTCGGCCACACATGCCGGCGATGTCGTGCTCGTGGGTGACGATCACCATCGTGACGCCTTCGGCGTTGATCGCCTGAAGGACATCCATGACCTCGAGCGAGGTGGTCGAATCGAGCGCGCCGGTCGGTTCGTCGGCGAAGATCACCTTGGGACGCGAGATCAATGCACGGGCGATCGCCACGCGCTGCATCTGGCCGCCGGAGAGCTCGGTCGGCAGGTGGTCGGCCCATTCGAGCAGCCCCACCTTCTCCAGGTACTCGCGGGCCAGCTTGTTGCGCTTCTTGCGCCGCACCTTCTGGTAGTAGAGCGGCAGCGCCACGTTTTCGGCCGCGGTCTTGAACGGGATCAGGTTGAAGGACTGGAAGACGAACCCGAGCGACTGGCTGCGGTAGATCGCGGCCCGGGTCTCGGACAGGCCCTTCATCAACCGGCCGTCGAGGTGATACTCACCCGAGTCGTAGTCGTCGAGCAGGCCGAGGATGTTGAGCAGCGTCGACTTGCCGGAGCCCGAGGACCCCATGATGGCGGCCAGCTCACCCTCCTCGATCGTCAGGTCGATCCCCTTGAGGACATGCAGCGCGTTCTTGCCGATGGTGTAGGACTTGTGGATCTTCTCGAGTCGCAGCATGGGCGTGTACCGAAACCTCCGGTAGGCGCGGCCGGGGACGTTCAGGCTGAAGCCATCTCCAGCTAGAGTACGCGCCGCTCAACCCAAGGTTGCGCGGGTTCGTCCCATTGGACGAACCGGACGCCGCATCGGTTGACCAGCAGTTGCCTGAGGCTGCTCGACACCCCCGAGAAGCCCGGCAGACGGTCAACCCGCTTCGGCGGTTTCGGGCGCCGGCTCCTCGTCGAGCAGGTCTTCGAGATAGGCGGTGAGCGCGGTCGCGGGCGGGTTGCGATGCCGCACCGTACCGTTGCGGTCGATGATCACCAGGTTGGGGATGGAACGGACGTTGTAGCTCGTGGCCACGGGGTTGGACCAGCCTTTCGATTCCTCGAACAGCTGGGTCCATTTGATGTCGTGCTCGTCCAGGCATTCGACCAGATCCTGACGATCGTCGTCGAGCGATACGCCGACGAAGGCCAGATCGTCGCGGTCACCCAGCGCGCGGTAGGTCTTCTCGAGGTGCGGCAGCTGCTTGATACACGGACCACACCAGCTGGCCCAGAAATCGATCACAACGACCTTGCCGCGCTGGTCGGTGAGCGCCCACGAGTCGCCGTTCAGGGTGGTGGTGGTGAATTCGGGTGCCGGCTCGCCGGCTCCCGGCGAGGTCGTGGGGCCGACATCGCGGAGCAGCTCCTCCAGGCGCTCGCCGGGGCCGGAGAAGCGATGGCCTTCGATAATGATGAAGATCAGGAGCGCCGCCACCAGGGCCGAAAAGCCCAGGGTGCCGACGATCAGGATCTTTTGCCAGGTCTTCATCGCTTCACGGTGCCTCGCTTCACGGTGCCTCGCTTCACGGTGCCTCGCTTCACGGTGCCATACGGCCGTCGAGCTCGAGTTGTTCAGCCGCGCCCTGCATCGCCGCGAGCACGTTGCCCACGTGCTCCCAGACCTGCAGCTTGCCGTCGAAGCATTGCTCGCTGAACGCCTCGGTGGACTCGACGATTTCCTGACGATCGACGGCGGCGCAGAAGAGCTTGTCTTTCCAGTTGCGTTTGACCGACTTGACCTTGACCTTGCGGATGTCTTTGTGGGGCCGCACGAAGGTCGCGGCGATGATCAGGCCGGTGATCTCGTCGCAGGCGCGCAGCGCGAAATCCATCGGCGCCGCCGCCTCGACACCGCTGCCGACGGGATTGTGAGCCAGGATCGCCTGCACCACGTTCTCCGGGCAGCCCCGCTGCCGCAGGATCGGCGCGCCCTCGGCCGGATGGGCCTCGATCGAGGGGTGGATCTCCCAGTCGAAGTCGTGCAGCAGCCCGGCCAGTCCCCAGTTCTCGGGATCGGCCCCGAGGCGCTCGGCGTAGGCGCGCATCGCCGATTCGACCGCCAGCATGTGGCGTCTGAGATTCGGGTCCTGGACGTGTTCGGTGAGTGTTTCCCAGGCGGCGGCTCGATCCATCGTAATCTCCTCTGGCGGGGAGTCTAGCAGCTGGTACCATCAACCGGTTCCCGGCAACGGACTCGATCAATGCGCGAGACACATGCAGGCGAGACACGGCCATGAAGGTGTTTCTGGAGGCCGCTGCGGACGCCGCCGCCCTGGAATTCGACGCGGTTGCGGATGTCGAGGCATTCTTCTCCCAGGTCAAGGAGCAGACCGGATTCTTCATCCAGCTCGAAGTCGAGCTGAAACAGTACCGGAAGCTGACCTTCACGACCGTCGCCGCGCCGAAATTCGACTTCGAATTCGAGGCCGAGGTGATCCAGGTCATTCCTGGTCCGGCCGGATTCGGCACCGCCTTCCAGCTCTGCTGGAAGCCCGGCAAATCAGAGGAGTTGGACCGCAAGCTCAAGGGCCGGGCCGCGGTCGAAGATCCCTCGGTGAGCTCGCCGCAGTTCAAGATCCGCAACATGAACCCGAACGAACGCTTCCGTCTGGCGACCAAGGCCACGCGCACCGAACGCCAGATCCTGCTCCGCGACACCTCGCCCCAGGTGCTGCTGGGTCTGCTGGCGCATCCACGGCTGGAGACCAAGGAGGCGCTGGAGCTGGTGAAGTCGACCCACGCCACCGGCGCCATGATGGAGCGGGTGGCCCAGAACCGCAAATGGATGTCGAATCCGGAAGTGCAGCTGGCGATCGTCAAGAGCACGAAGACGTCTCCACCGCTCGCCGTCAAGTTGCTCGATAATCTCCGGGTCGGGGATCTGCGTATGTTGGCGAAGAGCTCGAGCATCCGGGAGCAGGTCAAGCGGGCGGCGCTGCGGGTGTATCTGAAGCGTACCGGCCAGAGAAAATGAGAATCGTAATGCGATTTGTAATGTTGCTGGTCTATGATGCTGATAGTCGAAGGGGAACCATGGATCGGAGGTCTGGCGGGTAGCAATCCGACCGGTGGGCGGGAGCCGTAGGAGGCGGAGATGAGCACCGTGGGAAGCACGATGTGTGGGAGCCTGCCGGAAGCCCGGGTCCTGTTGGCCGATGACAGCCCGATCAACCAGGCGGTGACCCGCAACATGCTCAAGCATCTCGGCATCAGCCGGATCGACGTCGTCGATGACGGCAGGGCGGCCGTCGACCGTGCCTCCAGCGAGGACTACGACCTGATCCTCATGGACTGCCAAATGCCCGGCATGGACGGCTACGAGGCGACGCGGAAAATCCGTGGTCTGCTCGGCGAGGACAGACGTCCGTTGCCGATCATCGCGCTTTCCGGGTGTGTGCTCGAAGGCGATCGCGAGCGCTGCCTGGAGAACGGCATGAGCGATTTTCTGGGCAAACCGTTCCAGCTCGCCGGTCTGCGGGCCTGCCTGGAGCGCTGGCTTTAGGGTACCGTCGTCGACCAGGCGCCGGTGCCGCCGGTCTCGAAACCGTCCGCGAAGATCGTCCCTCCCCAGACGAGCTCTCCCGCCAGCAGAGTCATCGACACCTCGACCGTGCCGAGGTCGGCGGGGTCGAGCTCGAACGGGTTGCGGTCCAGGACCACGATGTCGGCGAGCTTGCCGACCTCGATCGAGCCGACGAGGTGCTCTTGCCGCATCAGGTGGGCGGCGTCGATGGTGTAGGCGCGGATCGCGTAGCCTAAGTCCGGCAGGCTCTGGTCGCCGCGGGTCAATGCCCGCTGCATGCCGCTCCAGGGCGACAGCTCGCCGACGTCGTAATCGCTGCTCAGCACCACCCGGGCGCCGGCCTCGTGCAGGTCGCGCAGGCGCCAGGTGCGCTCGAGAATCCTCTGCGCGCCGAGCAGGAACGCGTAGTCGAACAGGTGCGTGGGCTCGACATACATGTGCGACATCTGGAGATCCGCGGTCACCCCGAGCTCGGCGAAGCGCGGCACGTCGCTGGGCTGCACGGTCTCGACGTGGGTGATCCGATGCCGCCTCTCGGCGCAGGCCCCGCCGGCGGAGGCGTCCTCTGAAACGCAGTTGGTCGCTGCCGCTGCCTCCACGGCGTCGAGGGCCTGGTGCACGCCGCGGTCGCCGATCGCATGAATGTGGAAATCGAATCCGACCAACTCCAGCTCCGTGACGTAGCGTTCCAGCCGCGCCTGGTCGAAGTATTCGAGGCCGGTCGGCCCGGCGAGGGCGCAGCACAGATAAGGATCGAGCAGCGCCGCGGTGGTGTGGCCGATCTCGCCGTCGCTGTAGATCTTGATCTGCGACAGGCGCAGCAGCGAGGCGGGGTCGTTCGAGTACATCGAAGCCAGGGTCGCGATCTGCTCGGTGTCTTCGAGATAGGGGTAGGCCCACAGGGAGAGGATGGCGCGGGCGCTGAGGCGGCCTTCGACCTGGGCTCGTTGGTAGGCCTCCACGTAGCCGCGTCGCCAATGAGCCCGGGCGTCGACCAGAGAAGTGATGCCCTGGCGCCGGGCGGCGTCCAGGCCGTCGAGCAGGGCGGCGTAGTTGAGCTCTTCCAGCTCCGGGTTGGGGGCGAAGGCCAGATCCATGACCAGCTCGCCCGCACCGTCGAGCAGGATGCCATTGGGCTCGCCGCCCGCGTCCTTGACGATCACTCCGCCGGGGGGATTCGGGGTGTCGCGGTCGATCCCCGCTGCCTGGAGCGCCAGGCTGTTGACCCACACCGAGTGAGAGGTCTCCTCCAGCATCGCAGCCGGCTGATCGGGGATCGCCTCGTCGAGGATCTCGACCGGCGGTCGCCCACCGCCGTCGACGTGATCGAGAAGGTCGTAGATCGAATAGCCGTATCCCAGCACCCAGTCGGTGCCGATCTGATTCGGTGCGCAGGCCAGCAGCCGCTGGATGTGCGACTCCGGCGGCGCGCCCGCCGGCAGGAAGCAGGTACCGCCGGCCGGGTGGAAGGCCTCGAGGATGTGCACGTGACTGTCGTGCAGCCCCGGCATCGCCACGCGTCCGGCGAGATCGATGACGTGGGTACCGGTGCCGACATGGGCCAGAGCGCCCGCCGAGTCGCCTACGAAGACGATCTCGCCGCCGAGCACCGCGACGGCCTCGGCCCAGGGCTGCGTGGGGTTCACGGTGTAGACGGCGCCGCCTCGCAGCACCAGGTCGGCGGCCGGCGGGCCGGCGCTCACCGACACTGGCGAGAGTCCGGCGGAGATGCCGCAGCCGCAGACCGCGAGCGCGGTCAGTTTCACCAGCAGACGACTCGCCGTTCGCGCCATGGTCAGGTCTTCAGAGTCAGGGTCTCAGGGTCAGGGTCTCAGGGTGGCGTAGCGCAGCAACAGTAGCACCAGCACGGCTGCCAGCGTCGCGGTTGCAAGCGAGCGGACGTCGTAGCCCGCCAGGCCGCCGAAACCGAGGACGGTTGCCAGCAGGCCGCCGGCAACGGCGCCGAAGAGGCCGGCGGGCACGGTGACGACGCAGCCCATCCTCGGCTCACCGGGCAGCATGAGGTTGGCCAGCAACCCCGCCGCGAGGCCGATCACCAGCCAGGAAATGAGTCCCAGGAAGAGCAGCATCGTTTGGTTCCTCTCGGCCGGGATCTTATCGCGACGGTTCCAGCTGGTCGGGACGAGTATGATCACTCATCATGAGCGAGCGCCCCCGCATCTACCTGATCGACGGTTATTCCAACATCTTCCGCGCCTACTACGCCATCCGTGGCCTGTCGAGCTCCAAGGGCGAGCCGACAAATGCCGTCTACGGCTTTCTGCAGATGTTGCGCAAGCTGATGAAGGACGAGGAGCCCGAGTTCCTCGGCGTCGCTTTCGACGTGTCGTCCGACACCGTGCGCAAGGAGCGGTTCGAGGAGTACAAAGCCAACCGCAAGCCGATGCCGGACGATCTGCGGCCGCAGATCGCCTGGATCCGCAAGCTGGTCGAGGCCTACAAGATTCCACTGCTCGAGCTGCCGAAATACGAAGCCGACGACGTGTTGGGCACGCTGGCGCGCAAGGCCTCGGCGGCGGGCTACGAGGTCGTGCTGGTGAGTCCGGACAAGGATTTGATGCAGCTGGTCGGCGACGGCGTTTTCCAGTACCACACGACCCGCGAGAAGCTCTACGACCCGGCCGGGGTGGAGGAGGACTTCGGCGTGCCGCCGGAGCTGGTGATCGACGTGCTGGCGCTGATGGGAGACAGCTCGGACAACGTCCCCGGGGTGCCGGGGATCGGCAAGAAGGGCGCCACCAACCTGGTCAAGGAGTACGGCGGAGTCGACGCTCTGCTCGAGCGCGCCGGCGAGATCACCGCGCGCGGCTACGGTAAGAAGCTCACGGAGCACTCCGAGGCGGCGCACTTGTCGAAGGAGCTGGTGACCATCCACACCGATCTGCCGATCGATTTCGATCCCGGATCGCTGGCGCTCGAGGATCCGGACTACGAGGCCCTGCGCGAGATCTGCTGGGAGCTGGACTTCAACAGCCTGGCCCAGGAGTTCGAATCCGTGCTCGGGCGCGTGGCCGAGCCCCTGGAACCGGCCTCGGACCTGGAGGCGGCGGAGGATTGGGGCCGCCTCGCAGGGGAGCTGACGGGCGAGATCTTCGTCGGCGTGGTGGGCGGCGGTGAGGCGGCGGGCGTCGCGATCGGCGGTGCGGGCGGGGAGGCTCATTTCGCCGACTTCAGACGCGACGGCATGGAGGCCGCGGTGCGCGCGACCCTGGAGGCGTGGGCGGCCTCGGCCGAGATCACTCTCGTCGGCCACGATCTCAAAGAGGTGTTGCGGCTCCTGCCGCCGGGCCACGAGGTCCGTTGCCGGCTGTTCGACACCATGCTGGCCTCGTACCTGACGCGCTCGGCGCTGCGCAGCCACAACCTCTCCGCGGTGGCCATGGACCGATTGCACCACACCGCCGTCACCGCCGCGCAGGCCGGATTCACCCGCGGTGCCCAGCCGCTCTCGGGCGACTCGAAGCTGCTGTCGTTCGCCGCCGAGCAGGTGGAGCTGCCGCGGCGCATGCTGGAGGGCCTGCGCGCCGACCTGGACCAGGGCGAGCTGGCTGGATTGTACGAGCGGATCGAAGAACCGCTGGTGCCGGTGCTGGCCGCGATCGAGGAGACCGGTGTCGACCTCGACGTCGGCTATCTGGAGCAGATGTCCGGCGAGCTGGGCGGCGAGGTAGACAAGCTCGAGACGGAAATCTACGAGCTGGCGGGGGAGCGCTTCAACATCAACTCGCCCCAGCAGCTCGGGGTCATCCTGTTCGAGAAGCTCTCGCTGCCGGTGCTCAAGAAAACCCGCAAGACCAAGGCCTACTCGACCGGCGCCGAGACGCTCGAGGAGCTGGCGGCGCGCGGCTTCGATCTGCCGGAACGCCTGCTGCGCTACCGCGAGCTGACCAAGCTCAAGTCCACCTACGTCGACGCGCTGCCGGCGCTGCTGGCCGACGACGGCCGGCTCCACACCCGCTTCAACCAGGCTGTGGCGGCCACCGGGCGGCTGTCCTCGGCCCATCCGAACCTGCAGAACATCCCGGTCCGCACCGAGCAGGGCAACCGCATCCGCAAGGCTTTCCGTGCCGGCGAGGGGCGTTCGCTGGTGGTCGCCGACTACAGTCAGATCGAGCTGCGCGTGCTGGCCCACATCGCCGAGGAACAGGCGATGATCGAGGCCTTCCGGGCCGGCGAGGACATCCATGCCTCGACCGCCGCCGCGGTGTTCGATGTCTCGCCGCTGCTGGTCAACGCCGAGCAACGGCGCATGGCCAAGACGATCAACTTCGGCATCATCTACGGCATGAGTGGCTGGGGGTTGGCGCAGCGTCTGGGCATCGGCAAGAAAGACGCCGAGCGGTTCATCGCCGCCTACATGGAGCGCTATCCCGGGGTGCAGCGCTACACCGACGAGACGCTCGAGACCGCGCGCGAGACCCTGCAGGTGAGCACCCTCTACGGTCGCGTCCGCCAGCTGCCCGACATCCGCAGCCGCAATTACCCGCTGCGCGAGAACGCCAAGCGCATGGCGATCAACGCCCGCATTCAAGGTACCGCCGCTGACTTGATGAAGCTGGCGATGATCGGTGTGGACCGCCGTCTGCGGCGCGAGCTGCCTGCCGCCCGGCTGCTCTTGACGGTGCACGACGAGCTGGTGCTCGAGGGGCCGCGGGAGGAAGCCGAGGCGCTGGGAACCGTGACTCGCGAAGAGATGGAGGGCGTCGCCGAGCTCGCCGTGCCGCTGATCGTCGACGTCGGCATGGGCGAGACCTGGTACGACGCCAAGACCTGATTGCCACACTCTCGCCACAATAAGCCTTTATATTGTCCTCGCTCTCTGAAAACGAAGACATCCGTGGACGATCGAATCGATCTAGTGATCGGACCGCCGCCCGAGAAACGGTGCGCGCGACAGTCGGTCAATCCACGGAAGGAGGCGTTCGATGTTGGTTTGCAGAAAAGGCTCGAGTGGCAGCGGGCGAGAGATCTCGGGGCCGGAGCGTGAGTCGGCCGGCAGGTCGTCCAGAGTCGGTGAAGGCGGCCCGGTTTTTTTGCCCCGGCGCAAGCCGTCGGCGATCACCGAGGCGATCATGGCCGACGCCGTGGACGGTGACCGGGTGACCGCCTTCGACGAGATCTGGTACGCCGGCCGCCCCGTGGTCTGATCGTCAGGGGATGATCAGGACCTGGGCCGGCTGGATGATGTGATCGCGGATCCGGTTGGCGCTCTGGATGGCGCGCACCGTGGTGCCGTAGCGCTGGGCGATCGAATGCAGGGTCTCGCCGGAACGGACGACGTGGGTCTTGCGGTCGCCTCCGGCGCTCTTGCTCGAGCCGCCGGTGCTCTTGGCGACGCTGATCCGTTGGCCCACATAGATCCGGTTGGCGCTGCGTAGGCCGTTTGCCGCCCGCAGGGCCGAGGTCGAGGTGCCGTAGGCGTCGGCGATGCCAGACAGGGTCTCGCCCCGGCGTACCACGTGGACGCCGCCGTTCGACTGGGCGACCACCGAAACGGCGCTCCCGCCGCCGCGGCTACCTGGCGGGATCAACAGCCGCTGGCCGACGCGGATGCGGTGCGGGCTGCTCAGCTTGTTGGCTCGCTGGAGCTTCGAGGTCGAAGTGCCGAACTTGTCGGCGATCCGGCCCAGGGTGTCGCCGCGCCGCACGCGGTAGTAGTAACCGACCTGGTGGGGCGATTTGTGGCGGTCCGACAACGCGGCGTAGCTGGCCTCGAATGCCACCGCGCGGCCGGCCGGCACTTGGAGCGCGTAGCTCGCCGGCAGATAGACGTGACCCGCCCACACCGATGAAGACAGGGCCGGATTCATCGTCTTCAGGTTGTCGAGCTCGGTGCCGGCGCCCTTCGCCAGCTCGCGGATCGGTACATAGCGCTCGGGGCGAAATTCGTCGGCCGCCAGCGCCGGGAACGGCTCGACGCCGGGGAAGTAGTGCTCACGCCGCTCGTAGACTCGCGCCGCGGCGACGAACTCGGCGTAGAAGTTGCGCGACGCGAAGCCGAAATAGCGCGAGCGGTAGCGGGCCGAGATCTCGCCCATGTCGCGGGTCCCCACCCGGCGCACGGCGCGCCGCATGCCGCCGAGGCCGTGGTTGTAGGCGGTGATCGCCAGCGGCCAGGTCTGGAGCGACTCGTAGTTGTCCTCCAGGTGGCGGGCGGCGGCGTCGGTGGCGCGCAGCGGGTCGTAACGTTCGTCGACCTCCATGTCCATCTCGAGTCGGTAGAGCCGCGCGCTCGAAGGCACGAACTGCCAGATGCCGCCGGCCGACGCCGAGGAGCGGGCGTTCCACTGGAACATCGACTCGACGAACGGCAGCCGGGTGAGCTCCACCGGCAGGCCCCGCCCGCGGAAGACGTCTTCGATCTCGTCCATGTAATAGCCCGAGCGCTCGATAGCTTCTGCGAAGACGTCCTTCAAGCAGCGCTGGGTGCGCATGCGGCCCGCGGCGGCGGAGTACTTGCTGCGGCCGCCGGGTACCGCCTCGAACATCTTCTCGACCCGGGCCTGGTCTTCGGCGTGGTGTTTCGACGCCCGCCCGGAGGCCAGGTTCTGAAGCAGCGAGCGGTACTTGCTCTCCGCCTTGCGGATCTCCTGGCGCCGCTGGAGGCTCTTGCGCCCGGCCGATGCTTCGCTGGCATCGAGCGCGGTGAAGTCGAGAACGGCGTAGACGACGTACATGTAGCGCTCGTCGTGCAACAACGTGTGGTGGCTGTCGTAGCCGGTGTAGACCTGGGTCCAGAACTCGACGTTCGAATCGAGCTTCTCGGGTACCGGAAAAAGCTCGGGATTCAGTGCCCCGGCGGTCGCCGGGACGACGAGCATCACAGCGACGAGCAACAGGAGGAGAATCGCGGCACCTCGGATCATCTCGGGGCAGAGTATAGCGCGTGAGTCGCGTCCAACAGCCCGACCGTGTTACATCTAACAGCCTGGATGTGTGAGAAGATGACGCGGGGCTGCGTCGAGGCACCTCAGAACCGAAAAATCACAGCTTCCTGCAAGCTCAGAACTATGACGTCTTTGGCCGCGAGCTGTCGGTGGGCAAGTCCATGGGCCTGATGGGCATGGTGTCGGTGACCGAGGTGGTCGCGTGACGGATCGCTTCGCGGACCGGGTGGTGCTGGTCACCGGCGGCTCCGGCGGCATCGGCCGCACCGTCTGCCGGCGCTTCGCCGAGCAGGGGGCGCGAGTGTGGGTGCACTACAACGGCGGCGAGGACGCCGCCGAGGAAACGTTGTCGCTACTGGCGGGCGCCGGGCACCGCAAAGTGCGCGCGGATCTGCGTGACGCGCCTGCCGTGCGCGCGATGGTCGACTCCGTGGCGTCGGATTCCGGAGGGATCGACGTCCTGGTCAACAACGCCGGCATCTACGAGCGCCATCCACCGCTCGAGGTGGACTTCGAGGACTGGTGCGAGGCTTGGCGGCGGACCCTCGACACGAATCTGGTGGGGGCCGCCAACGCCGCGTACTGCGCCGCGCGCCACATGGTCACCGCCGGCGGCGGCCGGATCATCAACGTCACCTCCCGGGGCGCCTTTCGCGGCGAGCCCGACAACCCGGCCTACGGCGCCTCCAAGGCCGGACTCAACTCGTTGTCGCAGTCGCTGGCGCTGGCGCTGGCGCCGCACGGCGTCTTCGTCTTCGCGGTGGCGCCGGGATTCGTCGAGACTGCCATGGCGCGTCCCTACCTGACCGGCGAGATGGCCGAGGCGATCCGCCGCCAGAGCCCGACCGGGCGGGTGGCGACCACCGAGGATGTCGCCTACTGGGTGCTGTGCCTGGCCGACGAGGGGGCCAGCTACGCCACCGGCGCGATCGTCGACGTCAACGGCGCGTCGTATCTGAGGAGCTGAGATGGGCTGGTTCTCCAGGCGCAAGCAGGTGGTCGAGGCGCTGGGCCCCGCCGAGCTCCAGACCGGCGTCTACCGTTCGCCCGGCCTGGCCCGGCTCGACAAGGAGCTCAACAACCGGCGGCCCGAGTCGATCCTCGATCTCGGTGTCTCGTCGACCGAGAACGTACGATTCCTGTCGCGCTTTTCCACCAATCTGTGCATCCAGGACCTTTTCCACAGCGCCTGCGACGAGACCGGTCTGCGCTCGGAGGCCTTCGACTTCGGCGAAGCCGCCGAGCTGAACATGCCCGAGGCCGGAGAGCGGTTCGACGTCGTCCTGGTGTGGGATCTGATCCACTACTTCCAGCCCGTCGAACGGCGGCGATTCATCCGCCGGTTGACCTCCTACTGCCGCCGCGACGCCCTGGTGTTCCTGCTCGCGTCGTCGTCGGCGACGGTGCCGCTGGTGCCGATCCGGTTCAAGATCGAGAGCGAGGACTCGCTGCACTACACCCTGCCCGAGGGCGAGCGGCTGGAGCCGGCGGGCCTGCGCACCCGGCAGGTGGAAGGCCTGATGGAGGACTTCTCTCCGCTGCGCTTCTTTCAGCTGCGCAACGGGCTGCAGGAGTTCCTGTTTCGCTACGAGGGTGTCGAAGACGAGGACGTCGAAGACTCAGAGGGCGAAGCGGCCGATCCAGCGCCGGTCGAGGTTGCCGAGGAATAGAAAGCCCCCCGCTTCTTCCGCCGAGGTGATCTGCGGCACGCGCTCGCCGGTCGGATCCTGCAGGCTGCGGCGGACCGAGGCGTCCTCGCCGACTTCGAGCACGATCCCGTAGCTTTGAGGCTTCGGCAGGATGAAGCGCGGCAGCTTCGACATCTGGCGCTTGATCCAGACGTGTGGGTGCAGCCGGTCCATGGTGGGATTGCGCACGGTGTAAAGCGCCAGCCAGAAGGTGCCGCGGCCGCTGCTCGACACGCCGTCGGGAAAGCCGGGCAGGTTGTCGAGGAAGATCTCGTCCGTGCCGGCCCGCGGTCCGCTGAGCCAGTAGCGCCGCACGCGGTACCGGTACGTCTCGTTGACCAGCACGTAGTCCTCGCCGCTGGACAGCGCGATGCCGTTGGCGAAGTAGAGGTCGTCGAGCAGCACCTCGGTCGTACCCGTGGCGGGATCGTGGCGCAGCAGGCGGCCGTGGGGCCTGGCCTCCAGCAGGTCGTCGAGCAGGTTCTCGTGGCCGAACCTCCAGCTGGCGTCGGAGAAGTAGATGCGGCCGTCCGAGGCGACGTCGAGGTCGTCGGCCAGGCGGAAGCGCACGCCGCCAGCCTCGGTGGCCAGCGGCTCCACGCGCCCCGCGTCGTCCACTGCCAGCAGGCCGCGGGCGGCATCGGCGACGATCAGGCGGCCGGCGGCGTCGAAGTGCAGGCCGAGGGGGCGGCCGCCGGTCTCGGCGAAGGTCTCGACCTGCTCGCCGCCGGAGCCGTCGAGCGTGACCCGCACGATCAGACCGTCGTCGGTGCCGGCGTAGATCCGCCCCGCGGAGTCCACTGCCACGTCCTCGGGGCCGTGGATCTTTCCTTCCGCGATCCTCTCGACCGCCCGCAGCGCGGTGTTCGGCGCCAGCGGACCCTCGAGGGCCGGGGGCCCCGGCGGCGCCCAGGCCAGCGGCTCGATGCCGGCGGGAATCAGCAGAAACGTGCCTGCGACACCCGCCATTACCGCGGCGATCACAGCCAGGCGTTTTCCGCGCATGGCACCGGCCTCCTGGTCACGCCTCGGCGGTTGCCGGCGACGATGGAATTCTCGAGTCTCGAAGGTTGTTGCCCATGGTAGCCGTTCGAGCAGCCACGGGGGAAATACGCGCCCAGGACTTCGGCGCGTTGTGAGAGAATCGGCGCGTCATGAGCCGATACGACCCCGACCAGGAGCGCGACGAAGGCGTCGTCGCCGAGCGCAAGCAGAAAGCCAAGAAGCCGCGACGGTGGAAGGTGCTGCTGCACAATGACGATTACACCACCACCGACTTCGTGGTCGACATCCTGATGCAACATTTCCACAAATCACATGCCGCGGCGACCCACATCATGCTGCAGGTTCACCACAAGGGAATCGGCGTCGCCGGCGTGTATTCGAGAGAGGTCGCCGAAACCAAGGTGGCCGAGGTCACCAAGGCGGCGCGCTCGAAGGGCATGCCGCTGATGCTGACCACCGAGGCCGAGTAGATGAAGGCCGGATAGACGAAAGCCGAATCGATGAAGATTTCCCAGGACTTGCAGATTTCACTCACCGTGGCGATGACCGAGGCCGATCGCCTGCGTCACGAATACGCCGGCCTCGAGCATCTGCTCTACGCCCTGGCGCTCGACGAGGGCACGGCGACCGTTCTGCGCCACTGCGGCGCCGACGTCGAGCTGCTCAGGAAGCGGCTCGAAGCCTATCTCGCCGAGGAGCTCGAGAGCATCGACTCGGAGACCTGGATGGAGCCGCGCCCGAGCCAGGCCTTTCAGCGTGTCGTGGAGCGCGCCTTCGCCCACGTCCAGGGTTCGAGCAAGCCGGAGGAAGGGGCGCAGGAGCTGGAGCTGAAGGGCGAAGACCTGCTGGTGGCGATGTTCTACGAGCAGGACTCGTTCGCGGTGCATTTTCTCGAGGAGCAAGGCGTCACCCGGCTCGACCTGGTGAGCTACCTCTCCCACGGTGTGTCGAAGCTGCAGCCGACCTTCCCCGGTGCCGCCATCCCAGGCGCGACCCCGCTTCCGGCGGGTGAGGAGGAAGACGAACCGGATCCGCGCAACGAGGGACTCGAGGCCTTCACCCAGGAGCTCACCCAGGCCGCCCGCGACGGCTTGATCGATCCACTCATTGGCCGCGAGAAAGAGATTCGACGGACGCTGCACATCCTGCAGCGCCGGCGCAAGAACAATCCTCTCTACGTCGGCGACCCGGGCGTCGGCAAGACCGCCCTGGCGGAAGGTCTGGCGCTCAAGATCGCCCTGGGGGAGGTGCCCGAGCAGTTCGAGCACGTCCAGGTCTACCGCCTGGACATGGGCGCACTGCTCGCCGGCACCCGCTACCGCGGTGACTTCGAGAACCGTATGAAGGTCGTGCTGGCCGAGCTCGAGCAGCAGGAGAATCCGATCCTGTTCATCGACGAGATCCACACCGTGGTCGGCGCCGGCTCGGCCGGCCGCGGCACCATGGACGCCTCGAACCTGCTCAAGCCGGCCCTCCAGCACGGCAAGCTGCGCTGCATCGGCGCCACCACCTGGGAGGAGTACCGCCAGAACTTCCAGCGCGACCAGGCGCTGGCGCGGCGCTTCCAGCGCGTCGAGGTGGCGGAGCCGACGGTGGGCGAGACGGTCAAGATCTTCGAAGGGCTGCGCTCGCGCTACGAGGAGCACCACGGCATCCGCTACACCCGCCCGGCGGTGAAGGCCGCGGCCGAGCTGGCGTCGCGCTACCTGCGCGACCGCCGCCTGCCCGACAAGGCCATCGACCTGCTCGACGAGGCCGGCGCCGCGGTGGCGCTGCTCAAGCGCAAGCAGGTCGGCGTCGGCGAGCTCGAGCAGGTGCTGGCCACCATGGCGCAGATTCCCGAGCGCCGGGTCAAGGGCGGCGACCGCGAGCGCCTGCAGCTGCTCGAAGACGAGCTCAAGCGCGTGGTGTTCGGCCAGGAGACGGCGATCGAGCGACTGGTGAGCGCCATCAAGGTGTCGCGCGCCGGCTTGCGCGAGCCGCAGAAACCCGTCGGCTGCTTCCTGCTCACCGGCCCCACCGGCGTCGGCAAGACCGAGGTGGCCAAGCAGATGGCCGAGGTCATGGGCATCGCCTTCCTGCGCTTCGACATGAGCGAGTACATGGAGCGCCACACCGTCTCCCGCCTGGTCGGCGCGCCCCCGGGCTACGTCGGCTACGACCGCGGCGGCCTGCTCACCGAGGCGGTGTCCAAGAGCCCCCACGCCGTGCTGCTGCTCGACGAGATCGAGAAAGCCCACGGCGACGTCTTCAACATCCTGCTCCAGGTCATGGACCACGGCACCCTCACCGACACCAACGGCAAAGTCGCCGACTTCCGCTCGGTCATCATGCTGATGACCTCCAACGTCGGCGCCCGCGAGATGTCGGGTCGCAAAGTCGGTTTCGGCTCGGGCGGCGACGAGCGCCTCGAAGCCGAGGGCCAGCAAGCCTTCGAGCGCTTCTTCTCACCTGAGTTCCGCAACCGCCTCGACGCCAAGCTGCAGTTCAACGCCCTCACCCCCGAGGTCATGGAGCTGATCGTCGACAAATTCATCGCCGAGCTGCGGGCGCAGCTGCGGCAGAAGAAAGTCGAGATCGAGCTCGCCGAGGAGGGGCGCAAGCTCCTCGCCGAGCTCGGCCACGACCCGGCCTTCGGCGCCCGGCCGCTGGCGCGGGTGATCGAGGACAAGGTCAAGCGGCCGCTCACCGACGAGCTGCTCTTCGGCGAGCTCGAGGGCGGAGGGAAGGTCACCGTCGACGGGGTGAATGGGGAGATCGTGTTGCGGTACGGGGAAGGTTGACGCCTCGGCCATGGATTTCACCGCCACCGGTAACTGCTCCGAGCCTCGGGCCGGTTACTCGACCGACCTTCTGTAACCGGCCCCCGCTACGATCCGGTTACCGGACCTTCTCCGAAAGCCGACCTGAGCCACCGGTGGGCTGCTGAAGCAATTTCGGTAACCGCCTCGCGCCGCGATCCGGTTACCGCATCGACTCCAATCGCCAACGCGAGTCTTCAGCCGGTCGTCGCCCCGCGCCCGGCCACCGGCTCGCGCCGTGAGCCGGTTACTCTGCCCCCGGGGCAACCCGTGATCCTTCAGTCCCAGAAGGAGCTGGACTGGGAGCCCCGCCGCCATTTGCGGTGCCGCAGCGCCTTGGCGCGATTGCCGCAAGTCTTCATGTCACACCACTTGCGCTGACCTGAAGGGCTCCGGTCGACGAAGAACAGCAGACATCCCTTGAACGCGCACTGGCGCACGTGCGGCCGCCCCCGCGCCGAGATCAACAGCTCCGCCGCCGAGAACAGCAGCGGCCACAACATCCGGTCGAGCGCCCCCTCGTCGCCCGCCCAGCCCCACTGCAGCCCCTGCTCCGCCGGCACCATCCGCAGCGCCGGCAACGCCCGCGCCAGCGCCTCGTTGGCTGTCGCCAGGTCCTCCGGCGGCAGCTGCCGCTTCGTCCCCGTCGCCAGAAACAGCCGGAACAGAACCGACCGCACCTTCACCGCCCGCTCGTAGACCGCCGCCGCCTCGTCCGGCCGCTCGGCCGCCAGCTGCCGCAGCCGCTCCGCCTCGGCCGCCGACACCACCCCCACCTGCTGACTCCAGACCAGCAGCTCGGCATAGCTCCTGACCCCCACCTGCCGGTTCTCCTCCCGCGCCCCCGCCGTATTCACGAACGCCACCCCCAGCGCGCCGGCGAGCTCCAGCTGGGGGCCGCGGGGAGGGGGTTGCTTCCTGGCCATGCTGCGGTACGGGGATTGAGCGGCCGTAGACTCGTCGAGCCGGCCGTGAGAATCAAGAGGCGAGCCGCAGCGCTTTCTCCAGGTCCCGTGGCAGATCGATCGCGGCGAAGAAGTCGGTGGGATACAGGTAGTCCTCGCCGGAGTCGTCGACGATCCTGAGAAGACCCTCCTCGGCCGCGGACGCATCCGGCAGCACCCGGTAGATCTTCCGCCGGTTCAGGTCGTCCGACCCTTCGTTGCGAGTGCAGACGACGAATCTGGGTGTCTGTTCAGCCGAGCTCATGGCTAGTTCCTCAAGAGCCGCTTGATCTTGAACCGTCTCCTCCCAATGCCGTGCGCCTCGTACCAATGGACTTCTGCCTGGCGTAGCCGGCCGCTGCGAAGCCGCACTGTCGCGATACCTTTCCGCTTTCGCCAACGCCCCGAACCGTACATCTCGATCAAGCTCTTCCGATCCCGAACCGTGGGACCGGCCGCGATCGTTTCAGCCTGGGCGATCTCTCCGATGATCTCGAAGTATTGGTCCACGAAGATCGCCTAGCCTCCACGTCTCTTACTGCCGGAGTGTACCAGAACGTGGATCAGAGAGGCTGGAGTCCAGGCAGGCAAACGAATCGGGGCCTACTTTGGTGAGCCCTTTCGTCATCGCTCGACGCGTTTACTAGCTGAAGCCAATATCGACCGCGTCTCGTGCCTGGAACAATAGAGGACAGGTTTCCCTGGGGAGGGATGGTCCGTGTCGCCACGGAGTCGAAGATTTGCTCGGTGCAGGAAAGGGATCCATCAATCGACGCCGACCGCGGTCGGCGTCTCGGGTACCGGATCGGAGGACGTGCCCTGAAGCTCGCGGTAGAGCCACAATCGAGCGAACTGCCAGTCACGTTTGACCGTGGCCGGGGAGGTTTCGAGCGCCGCCGCCGCTTCTTTGACCGACATGCCGACGAAGAAGCGCAGCTCGACGACCTGCGCCGCCCGTGGGTCGATCTGCTCGAGGCGTTCGAGGGCTTCGTGGACTTCGACGATCTCGAAATCTCCCTCCGGCGCCGGGATCTGTTCGAGCTCGGGGCCGAGCGCGACCGGTGCCTCTCCGCTGCCGCGTTTCTTGCGCTGCTGGCGCCGAGCGTGATCCACCAGGATCAAGCGCATGGTCCGCCCGGCGTGACCGAAGAACTGCTCCCGGTTCTTCCACGTCACCGTCCGGCGCTTCTCGATGCGCAGGAAGAACTCGTTGACCAGGGCGGTCGGCTGCAGCGTGTGGCCGGCGCTCTCACGCCCGAGAGACCGCCGCGCCATCTGGCGCAGCTCGTCGCACACCAACGGCATCAGCTCGGTCAGCGCGTCGGCATCGCCGTCGCTCCAGTTCATCAGCAGGCGGGTGACGCTCGGTGGCAGGTCGTTCGGCATCGGTACGCTCCGGGCCCAGTCTACCGGTTGGCTTCCGTCGACCGGAAGGCCGGAGAGATCAGAGCTCGCCACGCCGGCGCCCGGATGAAATCGCCCGCCGATCGGCTATGGGCGAGCAGACACGAGGCGTCCAGGAAGAGATCGACGTCGTCACCGCACTCGCTCAGCAGCCGCTCCGGCCATTCCCGCCGGTCCCGCTCCAGCACGGCTGCGACGACGTTCTTGAATCGATGCCATCTCTTCGGGCTCATGGCGTTCTCCCCGCAAGAATCTTCGCGGTCCGTGACCGCCGCTCTCGGGAGGGAAACGCGTCAAAGTCGCCGGTGTGGGCTCACGATGGCCGCGCCCTTTCGGGCGCGGCCGAACGAGGTGACGGCTCTAGAGCCTGGGCGGGCAGGCGCTCTCGTCCCACTCGTCCATCGGTTCGTGGACATCGGGGGGACAGTAGCTCTCGTCCCACTCGTCCATCGGCTCGCGGGACCCGTACGGGCAGGTACTCTCGTCCCACTCGTCCATCGGCTCTCGCGGATCGACGAGGCAGCGGCTCTCGTCCCACTCGTCCATCGGCTCGCCGGCGGCCGGGACCGCCAGAGCGAGCAAGGCCATGGCCAGGAGACCGAGAAACAGTCTGCCGGTTTTGAGGGTGGTGGCGGTTTCGGATTTGACTCGACGCATGAGATCAGTCCTCCGTCTGGGTGTCTTCCTGGGAAGCCGTTGCGTTCGCCAAGGCCGGCGCCTGCGCGCAGCTCTCCCAGGGTGAGCGCGGAGCTCACTTGCGAGGTGTCTGTTCGACGCCTCACGGGGTTTGCTTTCCTGAATCGCGTGCGATCCAGTTCCGCCGGGCGTTTTCCCGAGCAGTTGTTTCTGGCTAACGAACGCCCGATCGACCGTGGCCGCTTTTGGCTCGAGAAACTCGTTCTAGAATCAATGGATCGAGTCAGATGGTCGGCAGCGTTCGCCCCGGCGCTGCTCGGATGACTTTGGGGAGGTCACGATGACGGGCATCTTCGACAACTTCGTTCGGTCGCTCGAGCCGACTGGCGAGCCCACGGACGAGGCGCTCGACGACCTCTGGACCGAGTTGCGCCGCTTGTTGCGACGGTCGCTCCAGCGGCGGGGTCTGTGGGATCTGCCGCCGAGCTACGTGGGAGTCAAGGGCTCAGGCGCCTGGATCTCGCCGCAGACGGCGGATCGTCGCGGCATGCCGTCGGGGGTCCAAGACGCGCTCGACGACCTCGTCGCCGATTTCTACCTGGAGATGTTCGTCCGCAGGTTGCCGAACCTGCGTCGCTATGTCGAGCGCGGGGACTGCATCGAAGGCGTGGTTCGACTCGGCGCCACGCAGCTGCTGGACAAGCGACAGCGCGTGTCGGATCGTCTGGGGTTCAACGTCTACAAACGGCTGCGCGCAGCCTTGCAGCGAGCGGTCGCCGGTCGCCGGCTGTACATCCTGGGAGAGGACCGCAAGATTCACAACGGCACGGTCTTCGGTTTCGATCCGGCCGCGACCGGCGATCCGGCCGGTCCCGACAGGCTGGAGGCCCAGGTGCGCCGGTGGAACGACGAGCTGTTCATCGACTGGACGACCGCGCGCGGTTCCGCCTGGGCCTCTTTGACGGCGCGACTGGAAGCGCACATCCTGGAGCTCTCGGATGCGGGCGTCGAGGTCTTCGGCTTCAAGGCCCTCGTCGACGCCTTCAAGCGCGATGTCCGCGAACGTGTCGGCGTGTTCCAGGATGATCCGTCCAGGGGAACCGTTGCGACCGATCCCTTGCAGCTCGACGAGCAGCGGGGATGGGTCCGCGAGCTGTCTGAGTGTGTCGAGGCGGGGATCAGCAGTGGGGGAGGGCAGCGCCGCACGCGGAATCAGCTCCGGAAGCTCTGGCGCTTCCTGGAGACGTTCGCCCTCACGGCCGCCGACCCGGAGCTGGCCGCGGCCGCCGGCCAGGCGCTCAGGGCTGTTTTGGAGCGCGACTCACTACCATCCCACCGAGAGCTGTCGAGACTCCTGGGATTTCGCCACGACCGTTTTCCGGTGCTGTTCGCGCGTTTGAGAGATGAAGTGAGGCGATGCCTCGGAGAGCCCGAGGGATCGCGGCAGGCCGCCGCCGCGGCGGCTGGGGGAGGCTCGAACACTGATACCCTCGGAAGGTCCGCCGATCCGCGCGGACCGGAGGCGAGCTTGGACAAGACCCGAGATCTTCGCGACCAGCTGCGGCGGGCAACCGCCGAGGCGTACGCACAGGGGAGGCCGAGTGAGGCGCCCGATGGGGTTCCGGCGGCCGGCAATCTCATCCATCTGGAAGCCTGCCCGGTGCCGGGTCTCGAGTGGTTGGTGGTCGAGGTCAGCGGGGGCGAGTGTCTGCTGGTGCCGGCCGACTCGCAAGCCTGGATCGGCTCGGCGGACGTTGCCGCAAACGACGAGTCTGTGAGCGGTCCTCTGAGCTTCCGGTGCGATCTGGGCGTCTGGCTCGAGTCGGAGGATTGCGCGAACGAACGGCGCGGATTCGACGTTGCCGTTGAAGATCTCGAGCGCGTTCGCAGCCGTCGCGAACAGCTGGTCGGTGCAGACCCGGCGGTCCCGATAGTGGAACAGGAAGTCGATGCCGATCCCGACTACCTCGAGTGGCGCCGGTCGCTGGAAGGCGCCCGCAACGGCATCGTCCGAGCCTATGCAGGGTGTCTTGACGAGGTTCTGGCGATCGAGAAGTCGGTCAGCGGCAAGGTCGTTCCAGAAGGCGGAGCACAACGGCGGTACTGGTATCACAGGCCTCTGGCCCTTGCTGCCTCAATCGCCACAGTGGTCGCGACCGGCGCGGTTATCTACCAGACGTCTCGCATCTCCGAGCTGGAGACTGAACTCGAGGTCGAGCGCGAGCCCGAGGTGGCGGTACCCTGGCTGCTGGCCCCGTTCGGAAACACCAGAGGCAAGTCGGAGCGGCTCGAGGTGCCGGCTGGAGCGCGTTCGATCGTCCTGCTGCTCGACGCGGCGGACGGCGACCGGGTCGAGGTTCTCGACGATGCCGGCAAACAGGTTTGGTCGTCCATCGTCAACGCTCTCGACACCCCGGACGAGGTACTGGTTCGCCTGCCGGCCGCGCTGCTGCCGCCCGGCGAGTACGAAGTGAAGGTGTGGCGCGGTGAAGACACACCGGTCGAGTTCGAGCTGTTGATCGAGACCCCATCGGAGGATTTACCTTGACCGCGCGTGCTCGACAGCTCAAGGAAATCGTCACCGGGGCGCTGGAGGTGCCGGCGCCGGAGCGCGACGGTTATCTGGGCGAGGCCTGCGGCGCCGACGACGATCTGCGGCGCGAAGCGGCGTCATTCCTCGAGCTGCGGAGCGAGGCCGGAGACTTCCTTGAGGACTCGCCGATGCGGACGACGGAAACCCCGTTCCAGGATGGGGACCGCATCGGCGCTTACCGCGTCCTTCGCCCGATCGGCTCCGGCGGCATGGGCGACGTCTACCTCGCCGAACGCGCCGACGGCACCTTCGAGCGCGACGTGGCGATCAAGGTCATCCGCTCCGCTGGAGTTGTCAGCGAGTTGCTGGAGCGCTTCGTCTCCGAGCGGCAGTTGCTCGCCGAGTTGGATCACCCGAACATCGCCAGGCTGCTCGACGGCGGCACCACTGATGACGGCCGGCCCTATCTGGTGATGGAGCACGTCGAAGGCCGACCGATCGACGAGTACTGCGAGGCCCACGGCCTGTCGGTGGAGGAACGGCTGCGGCTGTTCCTGAAGGTCTGCGCCGCCGTCCAGCACGCCCACCGCCACCTGGTGGTCCACCGCGACCTCAAGCCTGCCAACATCCTGGTCACCACCGGCGGCGAGCCGAAGCTGCTGGATTTCGGGGTCGCCAAGGAGGTGGGTGGGGAAGGCAAGACTCCGGAGACCCGCCTCCTGGTGCCGGTGACCCCGGAGTATGCCAGCCCCGAACAGCTCACAGGCAAGCCCGCGACCACCGCCGTCGACGTCTACGCCCTCGGCGTCGTGCTCTACGAGTTGCTGACGGGGCAAAGCCCGTTCGGCGATGCTCGGGATCCCTTCGCCGGCCGATCACGCACGGCCCCACCGACCCGCCCCAGCCGCCGCATCCAGCACCTCGGCGCCCGGACAGCTCGACGCCTGCGCCGCCGGCTCGTCGGCGACCTCGACCACCTGGTGCTGCGGGCTCTCGAGCCGGATCCGGCGAGGCGTTTCCCGTCGGTCGAGCGCTTCGCGGCGGAGCTCGAGCGTCACCTCGCCGGGCAGCCGCTCGCGACCAGGGAAGGACGGTTATACCGGCTCGGCAAGATCGCCCGGCGCCGCTGGAAGGCGTTGGTCGCTGCAGCGGCGTTGATGACCCTTGCAGGTCTGGGTCTCGGCGAGATGTCGGAGCGTCGCCAGCTCGAACGGGAGGCTGAGCGAGTCGGTCGCCTGTCCGAAGAACTTGGCAACTATATCGAGGATCTCTTCGCGGAGACCGATCCCGTACGGTCCGGGGAGCGCAATGAGACGCTGGAGCGGATCTTGGACCATGGAGCCATGCTTCTGGCCTCGGAATCCCTCACTGAGGAACCCCTGATGCGTGCCAGGCTTCTTGGCGCCATCGGGCAAGTGTATAGGCGTCGAGATCTCGCGGAGAAAGCGGAACCGCTATTGCGCGAAAGCCTGACACTCCGGCGCCAGCATCTGCCGCCGGACGACGAGTGGATCGCCGTCGGGTGCAACAACCTGGCGACGATGTTACGCGCTCAGGGCCGATACGCGGAGGCTCGGAATTTGCTGCTGGAGGCAGGGGACGTCCTGGGTCAGCTGTATCCAGCTGATCATCCCCGGATCGCTACCCAGCTCAACAACCTCGCGGGCGTCGAGAAGGAGCTCGGGATGTTCGACGAAGCCGTCGAGCACTATAGCGAGGCGCTGGAGATGAAGCGCCGGCTGTCGCTGCCGCCGGATGCGATTGCAAAGGCACTCAAGAACCTCGGGGTGGGTCTGCGGGCGACGGGTCGGCTTGAAGAGGCGGAGTCGGCATTTCGCGAGGCACTCGACGAGTTGTCTCGGTTGGAGGAGCCCAATCCGGCGATTCAGGCGGGCATGGAGCATCATCTAGGATCGATCCGTCGCCAGCGCGGCGATCGTGCGACCGCGCGGGGGCTTCTGGAGCGAGCCCACGCGACGCGCGTCGGTCGCTACGGCGAAAGCCACGAGAAATCGGTGGAGACGCTCCTCGAGTTGGCGGTCCTCGACCGGCTCGATGGCCGATTCGAGCTCGCCGAAGAGAAGCTGTGGATAGTCCTTGAGGTCCGTCGTAGGCGCCTGGGTAGGGAACATCCACAGACGGCTGCGGCGCTCGTCCCGCTAGCGCGTCTGCTGGCGGAGGGTGGCGACGTCGAATCGGCCCACGCCCTGGCCGCGGAAGCAGTCGAGATCTTTCGCACTCGATTACCGGGCGATCATTGGCGGATCGCTGAGGCCAGGGAGCTTCTCAACGAGGTGAGCCGATCGCCCAACGCAGCAGGCTCGAGTTGAACAGGCTTGGCAAGTCGTGGCGGCGATCATGAGTCGTGGTAGCCCGGTACGGCGGGTTTCCTGGTAGTAGAAGGAATAGGTGTGTCTGAATGGAGCGGATAGAGAAACGAACACTTCAGGAGGTCGATCCATGCCGAAGTTAGTATTCTTGATCTTCATCGGTATTCTCGGTTGGTGGATCGCGGTCGACATGTCGTTGGCACACGGCGTTGAGTTGGAAGCGCGTGGCGTCGTGGTCGAGGGAGTAGGGGAGGGATCGACGCTGGAGAAGGCGGGCATAGAACCGGGCGATGTCCTACTTTCGTGGCGAAGGTTGCCATCGCCGCCCGCGAATCCGGAGGAGGCTCAAGGGGAGATCGGCTCGGTGTTTGATTGGATACGGCTCGTAGTCGAGCAGGCGCCGAGGGGCTTGGTGGAACTCGCTGGATCGCGCGGCAAGAAAGAGCTAGTTTTCACGGTCACGCCTGGGTTATGGGAGGTTGAAGTACGACCCCGGATGAAGGGATGGGTCCTGGACGATTATCAGCGCGGTAGAAACAATTTCGAAGCCAACAAGACGCAGCTCGCGGCAGATTTGTGGATGAAAGTAGCTCGAGAGGCCGAAGACCAGCGTCTACGTTGTTGGCTCCTGCAGAAGCTGGGAGAAGTTTGGAGCGAGGAGAAAGAGTGGGCAAAGGCGCATGCAGCCTATATTGCAGCAATCGAGGAAACGGATAAGCATTCTATTCAGGCTATGCTAGTACAGGCCATCGGTAGGGACTTTGAGAAACAAAGCGATCTGAAGCAGGCGCTATTGACCTACTCTTCGGCGATTTCGATTCACGAAGGGTCATCAAAAATGGAAAACTTGGCATTGGCTAGCGCCGTCAGCATGCTGGGCAACCTACAAAAGAGCCTTGGAGACAGCCAGAAGGCCAGGGAATCTCATCTCAGAGCCCTTCGGATTAGGCAAAGACTGTCGCCGCATAGCCTCGGAGTAGCAAGCAGTCTAAACAACTTGGGGGTCCTGTCCGAGGATCTAGTCCGGGCGGCCGATCTTCATCAACGTGCCTTGGCGATCCGGAAAGAACTCGCGCCTGGAAGTTTAGCTGTCGCAACTAGTTACAACAATCTTGGAATCATTGCTAGAGAGCGCGGTGATTTTCCTGAAGCGCTGGCACTGTATCAACGCGCCCTGAAAATTAAACAGAAGGCGGCCCCGGGAAGTCTCTCTCTTGCGTCGAGCTTTACGAACTTGTGCTCTCTGTCCCTGAGCCGCGGCCATCTTAAGCACGCGAGAGACTGCTGTAAAGAAGCCCTGGAAATATACGAGGATCTTACTCCGGGTAGCATTTACGTGGCAAGTGTCCTGGTTAATCTTGGGAACGTGGCAGGAGCGACTGGTGACTTGAATGGGGCATATAAACTATTTAGAGACGCATTAGATATCTATCAGCATGTTGCTCCGAATAATCCTAGTGTTCCAAAAGTGTTGAATAACCTGGGTCGAGTTGCGCTGGCCCGTGGAGACATTGAGAGGTCGATAGAATTTCATAGACGTGCTCTTGAGATCAAGGAGCTAACGGTTCCTGGTACTTTGACAATGGCAGTGACTCTGAACAACCTTGGTATCGTTTTTTCAAAGCGCGGAGAATGGCCTAGGGCAATTTCCTATTTTCAACGCGCTCTCGCCATAAGAGAAAAAGAAGCCCCGGGAAGTCCTTACGTAGCGGCTAGCCTGAATAATTTGGCATATGTTGCGGCTAGAGCTGGCGATCTGGAGCATGCGACGGAGCTTCAATTGCGAGCTATAGGAATCCAGAGAACTTTGGCGCCTGAGAGTCTGCATGTGGCGCAAAGTCTGGGCAATCTGGGTTACCTGCTAAGGCAAAGAGGTGATCTCAACGGCGCGGAAGGATATCATCTTCAGGCTAAAGAGCTTAAGGAGAGAATAGCGCCCGAGAGTCTCCATCTAGCGACGACACTTCGAAATCTCGGCGAGATCTCTTTGGAGAGAGGAAAGAGGACTGCAGCGGAAGAGTTCTACCGTCGGTCTCTCGAACTCAGCCAAGAACTCGCACCCGATAGCGTTGGCGTCGCCGAAACGCTGCGTGAACTTGGTGTTCTGCACCGCCTCAGTGATCCTCCGCAGTTGGCGAATGCGGGCAACTACCTCGATCGCGCACTGAGTGTTATCGAGAGGCAGCTGGGGAGACTCGGGGGCTCGCATGAACTACGGGCCGGCTATCGGGCGCAGTACAGCAAGTTTTACCGTGAGGCTCTTGAAATCCAACTTGAACGCGACGAGCAAGAAGTTGCTTTTTACACGTTAGAGCGATCCCGGGCAAAGAGCTTTCTAGAGCACTTGGCTGAACGTGAGGCAGTCTTTACAACCGACATCCCTGACGAACTCGACCGCGGACGGCGTCAGGTGGCGGTTGGTATAGACCGTGTTCAACGCGAGCTTGCTGAGCTAAACCGGCGCGATCATGCTGCGCAAATCGAAGGTCTACTTGAAGACTTGCGGGAGTTGCAGGATGAAGCTCGTGACATCGAAGAAAAGATTCGTCGTACTTCGCCACGATTGGCCGCCTTGCAGTATCCAGTGCCCCTAGACTTAAATGCTGTACGCGCTACGCTTGATCCAGGGACACTGGCGCTTTCCTACAGCGTCAGTGATGCGTCGACCATAATCTTCGCTGTATCGAAGGAGCACGGACTGTCAGTCAGGGAAATTGTGATAACTGAAGAACAACTGCGTGGCAGAGTGCAGAATATTATTCAGCAGATTCAGAGCGCTCGGCACCGCGGTTCACAGCGTATGCTGAGATTTGAGAGCGCAGCTCGAAGCCTTTATGACACTTTGATAGGCCCTATTGAAGATATGTTGAGCGAAAGCGAGCGGATTCTAATACTTGGAGATGGTCCCTTGCACTACATGCCGTGGGCAGCACTCATTCGCGAGACGCCTGGGGGTGGCCGATTTCTGGCGGAATGGAAGCCGGTTCACCTTGCTCTTTCAGCTACAGTTTTCGGTGAGCTCAAGAAACTACGAAGAGAAAGCAGTGAAGGGCAGTCAATAACTCGAATTGCAGCATTTGGTGATCCAAGTTACCCTGGCCGCAGCATTGCCGCGGGCCGTCATCTTGATCCAGGCATCCGTTCAGTCACAGAGCGTTGTTCGTTCGATTTCGACGGACTGCCCCATACCCGCTATGAAATCGAGAGCATCGCTGGAAACTTCCCTGCGAATCAGGTACGCGTCTATTTTGCCGAACAAGCCACTGAGGAACGCTTGAAGGCTGTTGGATCTAACACACGAATCGTCCATATCGCTGCTCACGGGTGTATGGATGAGCGCTTCCCACTCAACTCGTTTGTCGCTCTGACTGTGCCGGAGGAATACCAAGAAGGTAGGGACAACGGATTGCTCCAGGCCTGGGAGATTTTTGAGAGAGTGCGACTCGACGCTGATCTCGTGGTGCTCTCGGCCTGCGAAACTGCCCTCGGTGAAGAGTTGGGTGGAGAAGGGCTTTACGGCCTAACCCGTGCCTTTCAGTACGCCGGCGCACGCTCGGTGGCCGCCTCTCTCTGGAACGTCGCTGACCAGACCACTGCTGAACTCATGATCCGTTTCTACCGCCACCTGAGCTCTGGATTGCCGAAGGACGAGGCTCTGCGGGCCGCGCAGCTCGAGTTCATCCAGGAGCCGATCGAGGTGACGAACGGCGATGGCCAGAAGGTGCAGAGGGACGCTTCGGCCCCTTATTACTGGGCGGCGTTCCAGATCTTCGGCGACTGGCAGTGAGCCGAAGCTGAGAGGCTGAGCCTCGTCGATGTGGGTGAAGGGCTCGGACGCGAGACCGGTTTGAGCTTCTTTCGAACCGACCGGCGCGTTTCCGTACGTAAGCGTTGATCCTGCAGCGTAGCGGGTGTGTCTTCGCGTGAGCAGGCCGCTCACTATGAGCGACCTGACCGACCAAGAACGGCTGGAGAGATGTCGATGATCCGTCGTCTGATTCTGATTCTGGCCGTCTTCGCTCCCCAGTTGGCGTTTGCGGCGCCTGACCTCGTCGTCCAGACCCCAGGAGCCAGCTGATCAGCGACATTTAGATTTGCCGGTTCGACGACAGCCAGCTCCTTCACGTAGCGGCCATACAGATCGAGGATCACGTAGAGGTAGTAGTAGGTCCACTTCACCGGACCCTTGAGCTTCGTCAGGTCCCATGTCCACACCTGATCGGCAGCCGTCGCGACCAGCTCCGGCTTCGCGTAGACCGGGTGCCTGAGCTGGTTGCGCCGCTCGCGAACCTCGCCCTCAACCTCCAATCCGGTACATCGTGCGCACCGAGCACAGGTGTTGCTGATTGTTCTCGAGCAGCGCAGCCCAGATCTGGTGCGGGGAGCGATCGACGAGACTCGGCGAATGCAGCGCCTCCACCACCGTGTGGCGCTCCTGCGCCGACAGCGCCAAAGGCGGCTTGGGCCGTTCCCGGTCGACTCGCGGCTTGGGATAGCGACGCCGATTGTACGTCGCTCTGGCAGGTGTTCCTCTGAGCCGGTTTGCCGGTAAGTGACGCGTTTATTGCAGGGAGCAGGTCGCGAGCTCGTCCACTTCACTCAGAACGAGAGTGAAATCTAGTTGGTCTCGTTCTGGGGGCGTATCCGGGCTGCTAACTTAGGTCGTCGTGAGTCCGATCTCACTGTGAGGAGGGTAATTAGTAAGAAAGCCCTGTAAAGATGCGGTGCCTGTAGCGGCATCTGCTGTAGTGCACGAGGGCAGCTTGTCCGGCATGCGCGCGCTTTGCGTGTTGGGATGATCGTGGCACACGCCTCTCCGGAGGAGAGAGCGGACGAGAGTTACCCCCGGGCTAGTCTTTTGCGCGTTTACGGGGCTCTCGCGAGCTGTCAGGCGGCAGGATCAGTGGCTCTAGTCAACCCATGTCCCAGCGTAGTGGCTAACCGCGCCACACTTGTGGAGGGGTTAGGATCAGGAACTTCACGGTATTCCTTAGGCAGGTGGTGCGTAATTATGAGGACAACGAGAACCAGTTCGTTCGATGGATTTATGAGACGGCCGGTAGCTTTTGGGGTCTTACTCTTGTTGACCCTGGTCCCGCGGCCGTGCCACGCCGATGATCTGCAGCATGGGCTGGTGAATCCGAAGAACATCACGGAAGACTTCTTCTTGTTCAGATACCCGTTGAAACGCAAGTTTGATCCTGTCTATCCCGGATGCTGGTATGGGCCAGAGGAAGGCAGCGATTGCCTTTCAGGGAACTGTGGGACCGTTCATGCGGCCGTCGACTACAGGGCTGACGAAGGCGATCCTATTTGGGGGGCGAACTTCGGCGAGCACTTCAGGCCATATGGTGACAGCGTCTATGCCGTATTTACCCAAGGAGATCACGGCCTTGGTAATTCTGTAGGACTGCGTTATCTGTTGGACACAGGCAGGTATCTGTGGGACCTTAATGGGCATCTGAGTGATCATCGGGATCTGTACGCACGGCCGGGTAATTCTGATCGATTTCAGGTTCCAGCCGGAATGGTTATTGGGGAGGCGGGTCATACGGGAGCGGCTATCGGGACTCACGATCACTGGGAGATAAGACTGGGCTCTGAGCTGTATAATTCGCGACCTGGTCCTGGTTGTCCTGGCGAGTCCGTTTGCTATGCATATGTTTGCTACCCTCACTCGCCGGATCTTTTCGGCTATATTAACCCGGAAACAGTCGTTGGTAATCCTAGTTATAAGGTCTTGATGCCGCAGCTGGATCTCGATGGCTTCGACTGGGGTTGGGATGAAGTCTTCGGCGTAGGGGCGCAACCGCTCCACGCCCGGCTTGAGCTTCATGGCGTGGACAGCTCGATCGATCATCTTTGTGTATCGGTGCGTCGGCTTTCGGATGATTTGAACGTAGATTTTCCGTGCGAATCTTCTTTGAGCGGAGCAGATCCCGGAATCACTGTTGAGCAGAGCTTTTTAGCCGACGATTACTCTGTCTTTGCGGCGTTGCAATTAGCAGATGCAAGCGACCACGAATGGAAGTCCGGATTCCGGCGGATCTTTACGGTCTTGCCATCGGAGAACGATGTGATCCGGGACAACGACGCGCCGATTGGAGATGGTGGGGTGGTCTACTTCCAGAGTAGCGCGAACCTGTCTAAGGAAAGGGTCGACGGGTACATGTACGGCGCCTTCGTCACGGATGGCAATACCCTGGACTGGGCTCAATGGTACCCGCATATCTCGGGCCCCTACGAGATCTGGGCGTTCGTTGGTGGGGGTGGTCAAGGTTTGGGGTCGTTCGTAATCTATCCCGATCCGTCGTTCTCAATGGTGTCCGATGACGTGGACTTCGGTGGTAATCCCTACAAGTGGAAACGGCTTACGAGAGAGAGTGGTTTGCAGACCATATTCGAGTTCACGGAAGAGGGATATGTAGGCCTGGCAGCTGAAGGTGGCGCAAATGCCCGGTATCTCTTTGACGCAGTCAAGTTCGTCCGAAACGTCGTTGGCATCGATGAAATTGCAGGCTCAACAGCCGACACGGACACGTTCATCGAGGCCTACGAGCGGTACGGCGGTCCCGAAGCTCTGGGCTATCCCGTCGACCACAACGGCGGTGGAGAGTATGTCCACTGGTGGTCGAACTCCGCATCCGGAATGACCGAGGGAGTCTGGATTCAAGATCTTCAGCGAACTACGGCAGATGCTCCCTGGCCTGACGGTCGAACGGCGCTCATCCTGAACGAGATCTTGGATGAAGTCTATCTCCTGGAGAAGGGGTTCTGGCTCTACTACATGAACCATCAGGGGTACGCGAATCTCGGATTTCCATGGTCCGACGAGTACATGGAAGCCGGTATCACGTACCAGGACTTCACCCATGGCAAGCTGGCTTGGGACCCCAACAGACCCGGCGATGGGATCACCCATCTCGCAGACGGTGGGATATTGGTTCCGCTTCACGAGGTCGACTTCATCTCTTCCGCAAGCGGTGTCACGGTGTGGAACGAGGGGAATCTCGTCGGCCACGTTCCGGCAAGCATGGATGGTTGCGAGAGTTGTACGTATCTCCTCGAGATTGAAGTACCTGGCGGTTCGGGTTTGCGAGAGAGCTCAACGCAGGTCGAGTACGAATTGACAGTCGGCACCGGACCGATGACAGTCGATCTCGACGACATACTCCAGACCGGAGTTCCATCCGGTTCGATTACGGCTCCTACAGGAAGCCAGGTAGGGGACGTAACTGTCTCGGTGACAGTGAGCGATCCAGATGGTGTCGAGCGCGTAGCGGTTCTGTTCCCGAGTGGAGGTGAGCTACCGCTTTGCGGCGCTGGGGCTCCCAGTGCGTGCACGGGCGTGGACGGTGATTACGCGCGCGGGAACGTCAACCCAGCAAACCATGGTGCCTCGTTGGGCGCGGTCACGATTCGGCTCTTCGTCGAGGATACACTGGGCAACAACGTAGAAGTGGCCGATCGGACCTTCAGCTGGCAACCCGATTTGCCGCCGGTCGGCCTCAGTCTCACTGTGATGAGGCAAGGCGACGGTGAAGGCACCATCAGTTCTACCTCCGGCACTGTCCAATGTGGTCCAGGTTGCTCGAGCCAGACCGTTACGATCCCGGAAGGCACCAGCGTCACCCTCAACGGTGAGCCCGAGCCTGGGTTCCTCTTCCTCGGATTTGCCGGCGACCGTTGCTATGGCATCGACGACTGCACGTTCACGATGATCTCGGATCTGACGGTACGTGCCACGTTTGGCACCCCCGACACCTTTCGCGCCATCAGCGGCGATCCCGGTGAAGGCGACACCGGCGTCGCCACTAGCAGCAACGTGCGGGTAACGTTCAACCGTGAGATCGCGCTCGGTCCCAACCAGGGGGATATCGCTTTTACCGACTGCGGGGGCACAGCGTTTCCAATGCATCCACCCGCCGTGCAGTCGAGCGAACGTAGGCTGATCCTGATCCCGATTGGCGACCTGGACGAGGACACATGCTACGAGGTGCTGATACCCGCCGGAGCGGTAGAGGATCTCGGTGGCGTCCCTCTCCCCGATCCGTTCGGCTTCTCGTTCACCACCGGCTCGTTGGGAGTACCACAGATCTACGTCGCCGCGTTTCCGCGCAAGATCCAGGAAGGCGACGAGACGACGGTCACGGTTTGGTCTGACAGGGCACAACCATTCGACCGCACCGTCACCCTGAGTTCCTCGAACGGACAGCTCTTTCATCCCAGTCAGGTCACGGTACCTGCGGACGAGATCTCAGTTGACCTACAGGTTGATACACGCCGTGACCACGGCGATCATGTCGACAACAGCGACACCTTGATTGTCGCGGAGCCCGCCAGCGGTACCGCCAGCGTGGCGCTCGAGATCATCAACTTCAGCAACATTCCCGGCTCTGACTTCCGTGTCCTGGCCTTCAGCATGATCGACGACGACAACCACAACGGGATCTTCGAGGCCGACGAAGACGCTCGCTTCCTGGTCGAGGTGTGGAACGGAAGTAGTACGCCGGTGTTCCAGACGCGAATCGACTTCTCGATTCCCAACGCCAGCACCTTCGACGTCTGGATGCGCGATGAAGACTGCAACTTTGGGACTCTCCAGGCGTGGGAGTCCGATTCCTGCGAAGTCGATGTCCGCACCGACGACGAGGCCCCTCCGGGCGAGTACTGGATCCGCTTGGACGGTAGCTCGAGCTCCGGTTTCGAGTTTCTCGACTACTTCGATTTCGACCTTGTCAACAATGCCTTGCCGAACTACCGGGTCATACAGAACACTGGTGGCTCGCCGATTGTCGAACCTGGCGATACTCTCCTGCGGCAGTACGGAGCCAGGATGGTGGGCGATGGTTTCGAACTGCACCTCCCAACGGTTCAACTGCTTCTTCAGGATCCGAACGTTGGCGGAGAGGACGTGGTCATCGGCGAGACTCTCACCAACGTTCGTCATGAGGAGGGCAACGAGGAGACCCTCACCTTCTCGATCGTCGCGCCCGCAGTGCCGGGGGTCTATCCGATCCGCGCGTACATCAACCCGCCGCCCAACCAGATCCCGGAAACCAACTTCGGCGATAACGAGAGCGTTGTCTTCAACCTCACCGTGCAGGGGCCCAATGAGCCGCCGGTGCTCGATCCCGTCGGTGGGCCCTTTGCGGTCAACGCCGGCGAGACGCTGGGCTTCACCGCGTTGGCGAACGATCCGAACGGCGATGGTCTGACATTCAGCCTCGCGAACGCGCCGGCAGGCGCGGCAATTCATCCGACCACCGGTGTCTTCAGCTGGACCCCGGCCGATTCCCACGGACCGCAAACCTACTTCTTTGACGTCGTCGTCTCCGATGGCGAGTTGGAAGATCGGGAGACGATCCAGGTCACCGTGAATCGAAGCGCCGACCTCGGGGTGAGCAAGTCCGTCGATCTGTCGGCAGCGGCACCCGGACAGTCAGTGGTCTTCACCGTAGTCGTCACCAACCATGGCCCGGGCGGCGTTCAGGGCGGGACAGTGGATGATCCCATCCCGGTCGGCCTCGACGGGGTGACCTGGTTCTGCTCGGCAGTTGGCGGTTCGTGCACCGCTGCGGGTTCTGGTGCGTTGGTCGACAGCAACCTGGCGCTGGACCGTGATGGCGTCGCGACCTATACCATCCAGGCGAGCCTGGCCCTTGACGCTCCGGCAAACGTGCTCAACACCGCCACCGTCTCGGTACCCTCGCCGATCGCCGATCCCAACCCTGGCAACGACCAGGCCAGCGTCTCGGTCAGCCGGCGTGATCTTGACTTCGGTGACGCGCCCGACGCCAGCCTCGGGACTGGGCGGAGCTTCCCCACGCGAACCGTCGATAATGGAGCCCGGCACGGCATAGAGCCGGCGCTTGTGCTCGGCATCACCATTGACGGCGAAGGTGATGGCCAGCCTTCCGATGCAGCTGCCGGCGACGACACAACCGGTGCCGACGACGAAAGCGGCGTCGTCTTTCTGACGCCGATGGCACCATGCGAGACGGTCGACATCGAGGTCACGTCGAGTATGGCCGGCATGCTCGATGCGTGGGTGGACTTTTCCGGTGACGGTGACTGGGGCGATCTGAACGAGCAGGTCTTCGCCAGTCAGGGCCTGATGGCGGGGGTCAACCCGTTGTCGTTTGCGGTGCCCTGCGGCGCCCTGCCGGCGGATCAGGTCCATCTGCGCTTCCGTCTGAGCAGTACTGGCGGCCTTTCCTACGCCGGACTGGCACTGGACGGCGAAGTCGAAGACTACGCTACGCCGATTCTGGGTTTCGACCATGGCGATGCGCCGGCTTCCTATCCGAGCTTACGGGCTGATGATGGGGCTCGCCATCTTCTGCCGATTGGCGGCCCGATCCTCGGCTCGAGAGCGGACGCGGAGACCGACGGTCTTCCGGACGCTGATGCCGCTGGCGACGATCAAGACGGCACTCCCGACGATGAGGACGGCATCGTGTTCGTTGGTGCTTTGATTCCAGGCAACCATGCGACGCTGGCGGTAACGGCCTCGGCGCCCGCAAAGCTCGATGCCTGGATCGACTTCAACAACGATGGCGACTGGGTGGACGCGGGCGAGCAAATCTTCAACAGCGAGCAAGTGCCGGTAGCCGGCACCAACCTGCTCAGCTTCGAGCTACCAGCTACGGTGCCCGCTGGTCTGAATACTTTCGGTCGCTTTCGCCTGAGCCGCGCGGGAGGTCTTTCGATCACAGGAGCGGCGCCCGACGGTGAGGTCGAAGACCACCCGGTAACCATTTCTGAGACGGCCGATCTGACACTTACGCAGAGCGACTCGGTCGACCCCACCTTGGCCGGATCCGCCCTGACCTACACAGTGTCGGTGACCAATCAAGGTCCTCTCGACGCCCCCGACGTAGTGGTGACCGACACCCTCCCGGCCGGCGTGAGCTTCGTTACTACCAGCGGCTGTATTGAAGATCCTGATGGGATCCCGGCCTGTAGTCTGGGAACGATCCAAGCGGGTGGCTCTAAGCAGTACACTCTGACCGTGGTCCCGAGTTCCAGTGGGGCTATCGTCAACAGTGCTTGTGTCGCTTCGGGCGTACCGGACGCCAGCCCGGGTGACGAGTGCGCCGACGAGACTACGGTCATCGAGGAATCGGCTGATCTAGCTCTTGCCAAGAGCGGCGACCAGGATCCGGTAGCTCCTGGAGACTCTCTGACCTACACCATAGGCGTGAGCAATCTCGGCCCGTCGGATTCGACCGGTGGTCAGGTGACGGACACGCTACCGGATGGGCTGACCTACGCGGACTCGCCGGACGGCTGCTCGGCGGTGCAGAACGTCGTGACCTGTGACTTCGGTCCGATCTTGGCGAGCGAGGCGATCGACCTCAGCTTTGCCGTCACGGTCGATTTGTCGGCCGTCGGACCGATTTCCAATACGGCGACCGTCGTCGGCAACGAGAATGATCCTGTAGCGAGCAACAACACCGCAACCGAAGACACCACGCTCGTGCCTCCTCGGGTGAGCTTTGTCGGCTCGGTGGAAGACTCCGGCGACGGCCTGCTGAGCGATGGGGAAGTAACATCCGTGGCGATCTCGGAGCTCCGAGTGGTCTTCGAGCGCCCCATGAATGATCCAGCAGGCCATACGGAGGTCGGGGACGTGACCAACCCGGCCAGCTATCTGCTTTTCAGCGACGGGGGCGACGGCTTCGACACACAGGGCTGCGCCACCGGAATCGATCTGGCCGATCTTGCGATTGCTCTCGATACGCCGATTTACGATATCGGGACTTTCACCGTCGCACTGCCGCTTGCCGGAGCTTCTCTCACCGACGGCTCTTACCGACTCCTTGTCTGCGGCTCTCTCCTGGACGCTGGCGGTAGTCCGTTGGACGGTAATGCCGACGGTACCGCCGGCGACGACTTCGCCCGCACCTTCACCGTGGACGCGAAGCCGCCACGCGTGACCGCCATCGGCTCAGAGCCGGGTACCGGTGACGGTCAACTCGCGGAGGGTGAGGCGACGAATCTCGAGCTGACCGCGCTTCTGGTCAGCTTCGACGAGGGGGTCTTCGATCCGCCAGGCGACAGCGAGGCGGACGACATCACAAATCCGGTGAACCATCTCCTCTTCTCCGACGGCGGGGACGGCTTCGACACCACCGACTGCTCCACGGGGGTGGACGCCGGTGACGTCGCGGTCGCGATCGACGGCGTGGCGTATGATGCTGGCCAGCGTATCGCGACCCTGACGTTGGACGGAGGGTCGCCGCTGGCGGCGGGCAGATATCGGCTGCTGGTCTGCGGCACGACGTCCGTGATCGATCTCGCCGGGAGCCCGCTCGACGGCGACGGCGACGGGTCGGGCGGGGACGACTTCGTCCGCTCGTTCATCGTCGATCAGACGGATCCGGTGGATCCTTCGGCGGCGAGCACGACCCATCTGCCAGGCACCTGGTCGAACCAGGCGACAGTCGCGGTGGAGTGGAGCGGCGCGTCCGACGCGGGAGGTGGTGTTTGGGGCTACTCGTACCTGTTTGATAACATTCCGACGACGCTACCGGATGCTGTAATCGACCTTGGCCATGGCAGCGATCCCCACGGCGCCAGCAGCGGCCCGCTGGCCGACGGCGCAGACCACTTCTTCCATCTGCGGACCTGCGACGGTGCGGCTAACTGCACGCAGACCGTGCATCTGGGGCCGTTCCAGATCGACACGGCGCCGCCGACGCCCCCTGCCAACCTGATCAGTCCGAGCCACCAGGTCGGCGTACCGGCGAGCGATGCGACGATCGAGGTGAATTGGGATCCCGTGGTGGATACCCTGAGCGGGACCGACGGCTATGCCTACGCCTTCGACGCCAGCTCCGGCTGGACGTGCGACCAGAGCCAGGATCTCGAAGAGACTGCCACGGGCATCACGAGCCCGCCGCTGGCGGAAGGCAACTGGACCTTCCACATCTGTGCGGTCGATTTGGCCGGCAACTGGTCCGAGGTGGCGAACGCGGGGCCGTTCGTGATCGACGGCGCGCCGCCAACCGTCATCCACGTGACGTCGGTGGCCGGTACGAGAGACGGCGAGCTTTCGCCGGGCGAGAGGACCCCCAATTCCGTCACGCAGTTGTACGTGACCTTCAGCGAGCCTGTTCGCGATCCCGCCGGCGACAGCGACCCGGACGACGTGACCAACCCGGAAAACTACGCGCTGTTCTCTCAGGGTGGGGATGGGGTGTTCAATACGGTCGACTGTGCCGGTGGCATCGATCCCGCGGATACCCCGATCGCTGTCGACGAGGTTTTCTATGACGGTGCGCTGAATCGGGCCATGGTGCGGGTCAACGGTGGAAGTCCACTGGTTTTTGGCGTCTATCGGCTGCTGGTATGCGGCACCACCTCGATCGCTGATGAGGCCGGCATTGCGCTCGACGGCAATGCCGACGGCACAGGCGGCGACGACTTCGCTGTAGATTTCCGGGTCGAGGTGACTAACTTGCTCGCCAATCCCAACTTCGACGACGGTCTCGCGGCCTGGGACCTCCTCAGCCCACAGGGTAACGAGATCAACCACAGCACGCTCGACGCGGACCAGGCGCCGACCTCCGGCTCGGTGGAGATCGTCACTTTCTCAGGAGCCGGTGGCCTGTTCTCCGTTTCGCAATGCGTCGAGATCGGGGCAGGGGAGTGGTACTGGGCCGTCGGTCGCCCACGGGTCGCGAGCGGTTCGGCGGGCGATCCATTGGTTTCGATCCAGGTTGAGTTCTTCGCCCAAGCAGCTTGCGGCGACCAGGTCCAACCGGCAGTTGCCGCCGTGGTGCAGGGCGATACCGGCGAAGCCTGGCTGGAGGACTTCGACGGTTGGGTCGTGGCCCCGGCGGACTCGATGTCGGCTCGTGTCTCGTTCGCTGTGGATGCCGCGACGAGCTTCGACGCTAACTTCGACAGCCTTCTCTTCTACGAGCTGACGGTGGTGTTCGAGGACGGTTTCGAAAGCGGTGATACCTCGGAGTGGGCGTCGGCTACGCCTTGAACCACCGGCGCAACCCCGAGAACGTCACCGACAACCGGAGACCAGTTGCGGAAATCGAGTATAGAAGTGGAAAACTATACTAAGTAGCCACGTAGATTGACAGATCGCAAACGCCCGCGTACTCTGTTGCCGGCACAGGAAACTGCGATCATGACCGACACCGACACATCTCGCCCGTCCCGCCGCGGCCGCCGCGGCTCTGGGGATTGGCCGAACAGGCCCGGGGGCCGCTCGAAGCGGGTGAGCGACCGGAGCAAGGACGTGTACGCCCTGTGCGCCTCGATCGAGAGGCGGAAGGCGGGCGCCGCGGCCGGGATGGGCTCGCGGTTCGAGGGCGTGTTGCGCGAGGGCGAGGTGCTGCCCGATCACGCGCTGTCGCTGGATCTGGCCGGCCGCTCGCTGCTGGCCGCGCTCGACGGTCTGATGGCGGCCGAAGACCGGTATTGCGGCGGGGGGGTGGCGCGCGGCCAGCACCGGGGCGAGTGCGAGCGGGTGGCGCGGGAGGAGCTCTACCCGAAGGTGGTCGACGTTCGCAGGACGATCGACGCGGCGTTCGGCCGGAAGGACGGCCGCTGGATCCACGGTCTGCACGGCAAGACCCGGCGAAAGGCCCGGCGTCAGTGCAACCAGGTCCGGCGCATGGTGCTGGCGCTCGAGGCCCGCGGCCGCGAGCTGCCGGAGCCGAGAGTGGCCGGCTTCGCGGCGGACCGCGACGTCTGGTTGAAGCTGGTGAAGCCGCCCTTCGAGAAGCTGGTGGCGATGCTCCGGGAGCTGGATCGGCTCGAGGGCGCGGAGGTGGAAGCCCGCGAGCAGCTCGAAGTGGCGATCGGCGAGCTCGACGACGAGTATCTCGAGGTGCTCCGCTACGCCGAGGCCCTGTACGCCCTCGGGGACGTCAGCGCGCGCTCGATCTGGAACCTGCGCTCCTATGTGCAGCGCCGGCGTCTGCGGCGCCACGCGCACTCGAAGCGCGAGGCGCGGAGCGCCAGGAAGGCGCGGACGCCGGAGAAGCCGGGGCGCCCCGCGGCGCGCCCCGCGGGTTCTGTGGTGACCGTCCTCGCCGAGTGGTTGGGCTGGCGCCGGCCGTCCCGCGGCTGAGAGCGGCGAATCGTCGCCGCGGCCCGTTCTGGAACCGAGAACGGCACCGAAATGGTCGGCCACCCGGTGGCCGGAGGCTCCAGGCGTCCGTCATGGGTCGGCCACCAGGTGGCTCGGGGCTCCGCGCGTCCGATTTGCCTCGGCCACCTGGTGGCCAGGGTCCGATCGCGTCCGATTTGCCTCGGCCACCTGGTGGCCTGAGGAGTTTCGTGTCCAAAATCGCTCGGCCACCGTTTTTGTGGGAGGTTGTCGAGGCAGGAATCCGGTCGATTCTCGGGTCGGCAGCTGAACGCCCCGGTCGGGACGCGTTCCGAGTCTTCTTCGCGAGCTGAGGAGGACAGGGAACCGCGTTGTTTCGCAACGCGCGTCACTCCCAACGCAGGAACCGAACCGCCAGCGGCTTCAGCAGCAACCCCGCCAGGCTGCCGGTGAGCTGGCCGTCCTTGAGGCGCGACCAGCGGATGGCGGCTTCCCAGGTTAGGAAGAGGCCGAGGAAGAAGGCGATGCCGTCGACGAAGTGGACGTAGTCGCCGGCCATCATGTAGATGCCGCGCCCGCACAGGGCGAGGCCGCCCACTCCGCCGGCGATGGTGGTCCAGGTGGTCCAGCGGTCGGGATCGTATTTGTAGAGCTTGGCGAGGCGCTCCTGGGTGGCGCCGTCGGTCAGGCCCCAGAGGAAGGCGAAGGTCTCGGCCCACATGGCGGACTTGGTGAGGCGCTGCTGGCGGTAGATCTCGCGCACCTCTTCGGGGTCGTAGAGGACGTAGGACTTGAACAGCACGTTGTGCTTCGGCTTGGCGAGCAGGAAGCGGTGGCGGCGGCCGGCGTCGGTGTCGATCACGCCGCGCTCGATCAGCAGGTAGGCCTCGCCCTGGTATTCGATGCCGGTGACGTTGGCCGTCCAGTGGTCTTTGGGCATGCGGGAGATGACTTCCAGGTCGTTGGGGCCGCCTTCCAGGCGGCGGACGCGGTCGCGGGCGGTGCGCAGGCCGAGGGTGTCGACGCGTACCTGGGTGTCCTGGCGGTCGGGGGGCGTGGCGGCCTCGCGCAGGCCGCGCCAGATGATGATGGGCAGGACGAGCAGCAGGGAGCCGGCGGGCTGGTTGCCCTTCACCGCGTAGATGCGGACGATGGATTCCACGAGAAGGTAGGCGGCGAGCGGTGCCCAGGCGACGATTCTTTTGATCAGCTCGCGATCTTCGCCGAAGGCCATGCCCTGGCTATAGGCGAAGGTCAGCATGATCACGATGGTCGACGCGATCAGCAGAACGAGCGCCGAGATCATGGTGGCGCTGACCGGGGACACGCCGTAGGCGTTCTCGAGGCGTTTCTGGTCGGGGGCGGGGAGCAGGCCGGTGAAGACGGGCATCAGGGCGACGGCGGCGGCCTGCTTGCGGCGCTTCTCGCGCTCGCGGTGGGCCTGGGTGAGTGCCTGGCAGGCCTCGGGGGTGAGCTCGAAGGCGGTGCGGATGACGGCGGTGTCGTCCCACTCGCGAAGGTCGTAGTAGGTGCGCCTGGGCGCGCCGGCCGAGGTGGCGACGGAGACGATCTCGTACCAGCGTTCACCGACCAGGACCGCGGTGCCGGGGAAGGTGGCGCGGTGGAAGGCGCCCTCTTGACGCGCCTTCCAGTCGGGCACGTTGAAGCCGAGGTCGAGGCGCGGAGCGGAGCCCGTGCCCTTGGTGAGGTAGACGTCACCGCCGATGAGTTTGCGGTTTGACTTCCCCCCTTTGGAAAAGGGGGGATCGAGGGGGGATTTCTCCGGACGGCGAGACACTCTCAGTACTCTACGTGGATTCTTTGCTGGCCCGCGGAAAATCCCCCTCCGGCTCCCCCTTTTTCAAAGGGGGAGAGATCTACCGGTCGACCCAGTAGTTCGGCGCCTCTTTGGTGATCACCACGTCGTGGGCGTGGCTCTCTTTGAGGCCGGCCGCCGACACGCGTACGAAGTCGGCCTTGGTGCGCAGGTCCTCGATCGAGGCGCATCCGGCCAGGCCCATGCCGGAGCGTAGGCCGCCGGTGAGCTGCTGGATCATCTGGTGGACACTGCCCTTGTAGGGCACCATGCCCTCGATGCCCTCGGGCACCATCTTCGACAGGCTGGCGGCGTCGTCCTGGAAGTAGCGGTCGGCGGAGCCCGAGGCCATGGCCGACAGCGAGCCCATGCCGCGGTAGGCCTTGAACGAGCGGCCCTGGTAGAGGATGGTCTCGCCCGGGCTCTCCTCGGTGCCGGCGAACAGCGAGCCGATCATGATGCTGTGGGCGCCGGCGGCGATCGCCTTGGTGACGTCGCCCGACATCTTGATGCCGCCGTCGGCGATCGCCGGGATGCCGTATTCGGAGGCCGCCCGCACGCAGTCGACGATGGCGGTGACCTGGGGCAGACCGGCGCCGGTGACGATGCGAGTAGTGCAGATCGAGCCCGGACCGATGCCGATCTTGATGCCGTCGGCGCCGCGTTCGGCGAGGTCGCGGGCGCCCTGCTCGGTGGCCACGTTGCCGGCCAGGATGCGCGCCTCGGGAAAGCGCTCGCGCAGCGCCTCGAGCGCGTCGAGCACGCCGCGGCTGTGGGCGTGGGAGGAGTCGAGTACCAGCAGGTCGACCTGCGAATCCAGCAAGGCCTCGGCGCGCTCCAGGAAGTCGCCGCTGGCGCCCACCGCGCCGCCCACCCGCAGACGCCCGAGATCGTCCTTGCAGGCGATCGGGTACTCGAGCATCTTCTGGATGTCCTTGACCGTGATCAGGCCGGTGAGCTGGCCGTTCTCGACCACGGGCAGCTTCTCGATACGGTGTTGGTGGAGCAGCGCCTTGGCCTCTTCGAGGGTGGTCTCCTGGGGCACGGTGACCAGGTTCTCTCGCGTCATCAGCTCGCTGATCGGACGCTCCAGGTTGGACTCGAAGCGCAAGTCGCGGTTGGTCAGGATGCCCACCAGCTTGCCGGTCTTGTCGGTCACCGGCACGCCGGAGATCTTGAACCGGGCCATGACCTTGAGCGCCTCGTGGATCTTCTGTTCGGGGCGCATGGTCACCGGGTCGACGATCATGCCCGCCTCCGAGCGCTTGACTTTGTCGACCTCCTCGGCCTGCCGCTCGACGCTCAGGTTCTTGTGCACGATGCCGATGCCGCCCTCCTGGGCGAGCGCGATCGCCAGCGCCGACTCGGTGACCGTGTCCATGGCCGCCGCCAGCAGCGGCACGTTGAGCGTGATGTCGCGGCAGACTTCCGTCGACAGGTCGACGTCGTTGGGATGGACCTCGGACAGGCCGGGCACCAGCAGCACGTCATCGAAGGTCAAGGCTAGACGGGGGGCGTCGAGACTGGACATCGGCTCGTGTTCTCCACAGCTTCGGTTGTTCGGGCGGAGGGGGCCCAGCGGACCGGGCGCTTCGGAGGATAGCACGCGGTCACGGACGCGGGTTCAAACCCTGGCGGTGGGTGGGGCATCCTAGATGTGAGATGAACGAAGGTGTAGCCATCGCACGCGCCGCGAGTGCCGGAATCGAGGGGCGCTCCTGCTACCATCCGCGGACCCGAAACGGTAGGTCCGTGGTGCGAGACGACGACAAGGCACAGAATGACTCGCTCGAGCGCTGGGTGGAGCGGGCGCAGGCCGGCGAGGTGGAGGCTTTCGAGGAGCTTTACCACCGCCACGTCGGCCGCGTCTACGCGCTCTGTCTGCGCATGAGTGGAGACGCCAGGGAAGCCGAGGAGCTCACCCAGGACGCCTTCGTGCGTGCCTGGGAGAAGCTCGACGGCTTTCAAGGCCGCAGCGCCTTTTCGTCGTGGCTGCACCGATTGACGGTGAACGTGGTGCTGATGCGGTGGCGCGCCAAGGGACGCCATCGCGAGCGGGTGGTGTCCTTCGGCGACGTCCCCGGCCTGGGCGAGGAGCGACACGAGCCGAAGCCCCGGCTGGCGATGGATCTCGAACGCGCCATCGCCACCCTGCCGGCGGGCGCGCGCACGGTCTTCGTGCTGCACGACGTCGAAGGTCATCGCCACCGCGACATCGCTGAGCTGACGGGGCTGGCGGTCGGCACGTCGAAGACTCAGCTCCACCGCGCCCGGCGACTCTTGAGAAAGGCATTGGGACGATGAGCGGGAAGAGGAACGAAGAAGACTGCTTACCGGTCGAGCCGCTGCTCGACGACCTGGTCGACGGCCATCTGACGGTGGACGATCACCAGCGAGTGCGTACGCATCTCGATGTTTGCGATGCCTGTGCCGAACGGCTCCGGTCGCTGGAGGCGCTGCTCGCCGAAGTCGACGCACTGCCGCGCGGCGTCGAGCCGCCGGCGGATCTATGGCCGGCGATCGAGCCACGACTGACCGCCCGCGAGGCGCGGAGCGTCATGCCCCATTGGCCGGCCTGGGCCCGCCAGGCGGCGGCCGCGGTGGCGTTCATGGCGTTGGGCGGCGTGCTCTCCCAGGTGCTGCTGCCCGGTGGGGGCGGTGGCGGCGGCACACCGGATCGAGCAGGCGAGGTGACGGTGGTAGAGGGGCCCGTCGATCCGATGGCCCGGTCTGACATTGCCGAGGCACACTTCGCCCTTGCCGAGGCCGACTACCTGCACGCCAAGGAGGCACTGTGGGGCGCGGTCTACAGCAGTCGCGACAAGGTGTCTCCGGCCACGCGCGAGGTGGTGGAGCGCAATCTCCGCGTGATCGACGGAGCCATTCGGGAGCTGCGCTCGGCGCTCGAGAACGATCCCGGCAACCCGGATCTGGAGAGCCTACTGCTGGCGCAGCATCGAACCGAGATCGGCCTGCTGCAGCGGTTGGCGCGAACCACGGAAGTCTAGAGAAGCGAAACCGGCCTCGCCCTCGAGGCCTTTAGAAGATACGAGGAGACCGACCATGACCAACACACGAGCACAGATTCTTCTTGCAGCCAGTGCGCTGCTGTTCCTGCCCGCGGCGCTCGCGGCCGACACCGAGAAGGAGCGCCTGGTCGACGCCCGGCCCGACGGCACAGTCTCGATTTCCAACGTCGCGGGCTCGGTGACCGTTACCGGCTGGGACCGCAACGAGGTCGAGGTCAAGGCCTCGCTCGGCAGCGGTGTCGAGGAGCTCCAGGTCGAGAGCCGGGGTCGTACGGTGGAGATCGAGGTCGAGCTGGTGCGGCGCAGCCACGGCCGCAACGGCAACGCCGATCTCGAGATCCGCGTGCCGATCGGCAGTGATCTGGACATCGACGTGGTCTCCGCGGAGGTCGAGATCGGCGGCGTCGAGGGCGAGCTGACGGTGGAGTCGGTGAGCGGCTCGATCGACATCGAAGGTAGCGCCAAGCTGGTGGGCGCGGAGTCGGTGAGCGGCTCGATCGACGTCGACGGCGACGTCGCGAGCGTTACGGCCGAATCGGTGAGCGGCTCAATCGTCCTCGAGGGCGCGATCCGGGAGGTCGAGGCGGATTCCGTCAGCGGCCGCATCGAGATCAAGACCGACGAGATCGGGGCCGCCGAGCTCGAGACGGTCTCGGGCGGCATCGAGATCAGCGGCTCGCTGGCCTCGCGGGCCGAGATCGAGGCCGACAGTCACAGCGGCACGATCGTCCTACAGCTGCCGTCTTCGACCTCGGCGAGGTTTGAGGTCACCACCTACAGCGGCCGGATCGACAACGAGCTCGGCCCGCCGGCGGAGCGCACCGGCCGCTACACGCCGGGCAAGGAGCTCGAGTTCACCGCCGGGAGCGGTGACGCCCGGGTCAAGATCGCCACCTTCAGCGGCAGCGTGGCGCTCAAGGCGCAGTAGAGATCCTTCTGACTCTCCCCAGAGCTCGCCCGCGCTCAACCGCTGGTAGCCACGGTTCCAGTACACCAACGGCCGCTCGCCGGACCACGGGGCGCTGGGCAGTTGCGCTTGGCCGTTGGTGCTGGCGCCCGCGGTGGCGTACAATAGGGGAGGCGGCCGCTTCCCGGCCGCCTCCCCATACAGCCTGGCAGGAGGATCTCTCTATGTATAGCCCGTTACTCGTCAAACCCATGCGCGAAGAGCTCGTGGTGGCCGGCTTCGAGGAGCTCACCAGCTCCGAGGACGTCGACCGCTGGATGGACCAGAAGGAAGGCACCGCTCTCTTGGTGATCAACTCGGTGTGCGGCTGCGCCGCCGGCATGGCGCGTCCCGGCGTGCGCCTGGCGCTCGAGCACGCGGTCAAGCCCGACCGCCTGGGCACGGTCTTCGCCGGCCAGGATGCCGCCGCGACCGCCAAGGCCCGCGGCGCGTTCCCGGAGGTTCCGCCCTCGAGCCCGTCGATGGCGCTGTTCAAGGACGGCGAGCTGGTGCACTTCGTTCCCCGCCACCGGATCGAGAGCCAGGATCTGGAGGCCGTGGCCCGCGACTTGACCGACGCCTTCGACCAGCACTGCGCCTGAGCGCGGCGAGGCGCCATGGGAACGTTCCACCAGAACAAGAGCGAGCTCCACGGCATCACCGTGGTGGTCGACACCGACGGTCCGGAAATCTTCGTCGGGCGCTGCGACGACATGGACGAGGAGCGGGTGATCCTGCTCGACGTCGACGTGCACCGCGACGGCGAGGGTGGCAAGTCGAAGGCGGAGTACGTGCAGAAGGCCGCCCAGCTCGGGATCTGGAAGAAGCACGACCACCTGGTGGTCGACCGCGCCCGGGTGACCTCGGTGCGGCGGTTGGCCGAAGTCTGACGGCTCGCCCATGGCCTCGAACTGGATCGCGGCCGGCGCCTTCGTCTGCGCCGTTTCGGTTATCGCGGGGGCGTTCGGCGCGCATGGCCTCGAGGCCCGCCTCGACGCCGACTCTTCGGCTGGACCGCGCTCGAGCTCTGACGCGGTCACCCCATCTCTCGATAGAAGGAGTTGATTCTCATGCCCAACGCCATCGTGCAAGTCCCGACCCCGGTCAACGAGGTGGTACGCGACTACGCTCCCGGCTCGCCGGAGAGAGCCTCGATCAAACAGCGCCTCGCCGAGATGATGCGCGAACGCGTCGAAATCCCGCTGATCATCGGCGGCGAGGAGGTGCGCACCGGCAACACCGTGCAGGCGGTGTGCCCGCACGACCACGGCCACGTGCTCGCGGATTTCCACCAGGCGGGCGCGCCCGAGATCGAGCGCGCGATCGCGGCCTCGCAGGAGGCCTGGAAGAGCTGGTCGGAGATGGCCTGGGAAGACCGCGCGGCGGTGTTCCTGAAGGCCGCGGATCTGCTCGCCGGCCCGTGGCGCGACACCGTCAACGCCGCCACCATGCTCAACCAGTCGAAGACCGTGTTCCAGGCGGAGATCGACTCGGCCTGCGAGCTGATCGACTTCTGGCGCTTCAACAGCCATTACATGCGCCAGATCTACACCGAGCAGCCGGGCTCGGTGCCCGGTATCTGGGACACCCTGGAGTACCGCGCGATCGAGGGCTTCATCTTCGCCGTGGCGCCTTTCAACTTCACCTCGATCTCCGGCAATCTTCCCACTGCGCCGGCGCTGATGGGCAACGTCGCGTTGTGGAAGCCGGCCTCGACCTCGGTGCTGTCGAGCTACTACCTGATGCGGCTGCTCGAGGCCGCGGGCCTGCCCGCCGGCGTCATCAACTTCGTGCCTGGCAAGGGCGCGGCGGTGGGCGATCCGGTGCTCGCCAGCAGGCACTTCGCCGGCATCCACTTCACCGGCTCCACCGGCACTTTCCAGCGCATGTGGCAGACCATCGGCGGCAACATCGCCAACTATCGCTCCTACCCGCGGATCGTCGGCGAGACCGGCGGCAAGGACTTCATCTTCGCGCATCCCACGGCCGACGCGCGGGCACTCACCATCGCCCTGGTGCGCGGCAGCTTCGAGTACCAGGGACAGAAGTGCTCGGCGGCGTCACGGGCCTATGTGCCGCGCTCGCTGTGGCCGGAGGTCTCGGCGGGACTGAAAGAGGAGATCGGCTCGATTTCCATGGGCTCGCCGCTCGATTTTCGTAACTTCATGGCGGCGGTGATCGATCCGAGCGCGTTCGCCACCATCACCGGCGCCATCGAGCGCGCCAAGGCCTCGCCCGATGCCGAGATCCTGTGCGGCGGCGGCTTCGACGACTCGACGGGCTACTTCATCGAGCCGACGGTGATCGTCGCCCACGATCCGCGCTACGAGACCATGCGCGAAGAGCTGTTCGGCCCGGTGATGACGATCTACGTCTACGACGACGCCGATCTCGCCGAGGCGCTCGAGCTGTGCGACACCACCAGCGACTACGCGCTGACCGGCGCCGTCTTCGCGAACGACCGTTCGGCCATCGTCCGTATGTCCGCCGCCCTGCGTCACGCCGCCGGCAACTTCTACGTCAACGACAAGCCGACCGGCGCGGTCGTCGGCCAGCAGCCCTTCGGCGGCGCCCGCGCCTCGGGCACCAACGACAAGGCGGGCTCGATTTTCAACCTGCTGCGCTGGGCCTCCCTTCGGTCGACCAAAGAGACTTTCGTGCCGCCCACCGATTATCGCTATCCCCATATGGGGGACGAATGACGGGCGGAAGTATCACTGGTGGAAGTGTCACTGGTGGAGACCTGGTCGCCGACGTCCTGGTCAAGCAGGGCGTGCCGTACCTCTTTACGCTGTGCGGCGGGCACATCTCGCCGATCCTGGTGAGCGCCAAGCAGCGCGGCATCCAGGTGATCGACGTGCGCGACGAGGCGTCGGCCGCGTTTGCCGCCGACGCCGTTTCGCGGCTCACCGGCACCGTCGGGGTGGCGGCGGTGACCGCCGGGCCGGGGGTGACCAACACCATCACGGCGATCAAGAACGCCCAGATGGCGCAGTCGCCGCTGGTGCTCCTGGGGGGCGCCACCGGCACTATCCTCAAGGGCCGCGGCTCGCTGCAGGACATCGACCAGCTGGCGCTGTTCGAGCCCCACGTCAAGTGGATGGCCTCGGTCGACCGGGTGCGCGACCTGGTGCCGGCGGTGGAGCAGGCGTTCTGTGAGGCGCGGCTTGGCGTGCCCGGGCCGGTGTTCGTGGAATGTCCGGTCGACCTGCTGTACGAGGAGAGCCTGATCCGCGAGCAATACGGGGTGAACAAGGAAGCCCGCTCGATGGGCGAGAAGGCTCTCCAGTGGTACCTGAAGCGTCACCTCAACCGGCTGTTCGCGGGCGTAGGCAAGGTCAGAGTGGAGGAGCCGGCGAGCTTCGAACCGGTCGCCGCCGGGCGCGGCGAGGTGCGCCGGGTGGCGGCAAAGCTGGCCGCCGCCGAGCGTCCGCTGGTGCTGGTGGGCAGCCAGGCGATGCTGCACCCCGAGCGGGCCGAACAGATCGCCGCCGCCGTCGACGCCCTGGGGGTGCCGGTGTACCTGAGCGGCATGGCGCGCGGTCTGCTGGGGCCAGACCATTCCCGCCACATGCGGCACCAGCGTCGCCTGGCGCTCAAGGACGCCGACCTGGTGCTGCTCGCCGGCGTACCCAACGATTTCCGGCTCGACTACGGCCGTCACGTGCCGCGCCGCGCCAAGCTGATTTCGGTCAACCTGAGCGACCACGACCTGACCAAGAACCGGCGGCCGTCGATCGGCGTACTGGCCGATCCGGGGTTGTTCCTGGAGTCGCTGGCCGGCGAGGCGGCTGGAGAGACAAAAACGGGAGACGGAGCGCGGTGGGCGGAGTGGATCGCCGGCCTTCGCCAGCGCAACGAGGAGCGGGAGAGCGACATCGCCGAGCGCGCCGCCCAGGAGACCGATTACGTCAATCCGCTGCACCTGTGCCGGGAGATCGACCGGGTGCTCGACGACGACAGCGTGCTGGTGGCCGACGGCGGCGACTTCGTGGCCACCGCGTCCTACACCATCCGGCCGCGCGGGCCGCTGCGTTGGCTCGATCCGGGGGTCTTCGGCACCCTCGGGGTGGGCGGTGGATTCGCCCTCGGCGCGCGGCTGACGCGGCCGTCGGCTGAGGTCTGGCTGCTCTACGGCGACGGCTCGTCCGCCTACAGCCTGGCCGAGATCGATACCTGCGCGCGCCACGGGCTGGGACTGATCGCGGTGATCGGCAACGACGCCGGCTGGACCCAGATCGCCCGCGAGCAGGTGGAGATCCTGGAAGACGACTGCGGCACCGTGCTGCGCCACAGCGACTACCACCTGGTGGCGGAAGGCTACGGCGGCAAGGGGCTGTTGCTGGAACGGCCCGAGGACGTCGCCGGCGTGCTGGCCGAGGCCAAGGAGATCGCCGCCGGAGGCGTGCCGGTGGTGATCAACGCGCTGCTCGGCAAAACTGATTTCCGCAAGGGCTCGATCTCGATATAGCTGGGCAGACCTGTAACAAAGAGGAAAACAACGATGCGAACCGACACCACGGCGCCACGGCGATCTGCCGGCCACGCGTCCTCTAGAATCAACATCGCCGGAATCTTCGCCCGTGCCGCGCTGGCGGCTCTGATGTTGACACCCATGTTCGCCCAGACCGCGGCGTGGGCCCAGGCCGCGGCAGCGCCGCCGGCGCTGCCGCCCCTGCCGCCCGCGGCGCAGGCGCTGCCCGACGTGGTGGCCACGATCGACGGCGACGAGATCTCCAAGCAGGAGCTGCTCGCCCGCGCCCAGACCATGCGCTTCCAGGCCATGCAGGGAGGCGCGGAGGACCCGGCCCAAGCGGAGGAGTTCCTGCCCTTCCTGCTCGACGCCCTGATCAGCGAACGGCTCGTCTACGCCGATTCCAAGGCCCGGGGAGTGAGCGCCAGCGAGGCGGAGGTCAGCGAGCGGGTGCAGGCGGTGATCGCCGGCTATGGCGGCGAGGAGGGGTTCGCCAGTGCGCTGGCGGCGCAGGGTCTCGATCGGGAGTACGTGCGGCGTCAGGTCGAGCTCAACATGGCCTTCGACAAGGTCATGCAGAACGAGATCGTGCCCGAGCTCGAGATCGCCGAAGAGACGATGCGCGCCTACTACGAGAGCAGCAAGGAACAGATGCGGCTGCCGGCGAGCTACAAGGTGCGGCACATCATGAAACAGGTGCCGGCGAATGCCCCCGCCGAAGAGCGGGAGAAGGCGCGCACCCAACTCGCGGCGCTGCGCGAGATGATCGCCGGCGGTGCCGAGCTGGCCCAGCTGGCCAAGGTGCACTCGGACGACGAGCGAACAAAAGACGACGGCGGCGAGATGCCCTGGCTGGTGCTCACCGGCCGCGGCGGCGAATTCGACACGGCGGTGGCGGCGCTGGAGGTCGGGGGCCTGAGCGATGTCGTCGAGACGCCGGTGGGTCTGCACGTCCTCCAGCTGATGGACCGCAGGCCCGAGCGGGTCAAGACCTTCGAGGAAGCCAGCGGCGAGATCCGCAACGCCCTGGGGGCGGTGATGGCGCGAGAAGAGATTCAGCGCCGGGTGGCCGCCCTGAGAGCCAGCGCCAGCATCGAAATCCTGATGTAGTGCCCTGTTTGACTAGGGTGTCACTTCGACCTGCGTGCGGCAGGTGACGCCGCCATTGCGGGTCGAGAACCAGGCCACGTTCTCGAACACCGGGTCGACCTCCAGGAGGTAGCGCCCGGGCTCGCCAGGGGCCTGGACCTGCAGCCAGGCGTCGAGCTGCTCACCCGGCTCGACGCCGGCGGTCAGCTCTGTGCGCAGGCCGTCGTAGTGGGCCTGCTCGCCCGCGGCGTCGAGCCAATGGTAGGAGAGGCGCACGCGGGCCGTGCCCTGGTGGGGCCAGGGATGACCGCTGCCGTTGCGCAGCCGCGCGGCGGCCAGGAACTCCTCGCCGGCCGCGACGCTCGGCGGCGCGCCGCAACCCAGCCACTCGACGCCGTAGACGTCCCGGGCCAGGAATTCCGGTGAGCCGAGGAGCAGCAGCCCCAGCCCCAGGTAGTCGTTGCCGGAGGCTTCCAGGCGCCACTTGGGCTTCTCGCCGAGCCGGGTGTCGACGCGCAAAAGGTAGTAGTAGATCGGTCCTTCGCTGTCCCGGCGTACCCGGGTGGCTCGCTCCGGCACCAGCTGCGCCCGCCAGGTCACCCCCTCCGGTGGCACCTGGTCGAAGTCACGCGCTTCCTCCGCGGCGCCGAGGCGCACCCGGATCCGGTTGTCAGGCGCCAGGTTGCGCAGGTTGAACACCAGGGGCGGCAGCTCCGCGCGGCTCTCGATCCACAGCTCCGCCGACTCGCCGCCCAACGTCCACAGGTCCGAGCCGATCGCCTCGGATTGATCCGCCGGCGCCCACAGGCGGGCGCGGGAG
>JAAELT010000103.1 GCA_024226315.1 bacterium
CGTGGTGAACGCCTGTATCGACGATACCTGGGAGCGCCTCAAGATCTGCGCCAACCCCGACTGCCGCGTCGCCTTCTACGACGACACCCGCACCCGCGCCCGCCGCTGGTGCTCCAAGCGCTGCGGCGACGTCGTGCGGGCGCGGCGGTACCGGAAGTCGGCGCGGTACAGGCGGTTGAAGGGGAAGTAGGTCGATCGCTCTGGACGGATGCTATGATGGCCGAGGCCCAAGGGACCGAGGACGATGTCAGCCCACGCAATCACGCTCCGACTTCCGCCTCCGCTGTACAGCCACTTCCGGAGTCGGGCGGAACGGTCACACAGGAGTCTCGAGGCGGAGATCCTGAACGCCGTGGCGTCCGTCGCCGCGGACAAAGAGGATTTGCCGGAGGACTTGGCCGGAGCGATCACCGATCTCCAGGTCCTCAGCGACGACGAGCTTCGGCTGGCGGCCCGGAACCGCCTCTCCGAAGAGTCCAGGGTCAAGCTCGAAGCGCTCAACTTCAAGCAGCAGAGCGAGGGGTTGACGGCCTCTGAGAAAGAGACGCAAGCACAATTGGTCGATGCCTACGATCAGGCCGTGCTCCTGCGCGCCGAGGCGCTTCGCCTGCTCAAAGAACGAGGTCATGACGTCTCCGAGCTCCTGACCTCTCGATGAGCTCGGCCTACGTCCCCAGAGAGCTTCGGCAGCGCGTGGCCGAGCAGGCCCGCCATCGCTGCGGGTACTGCCAGAGCTCGGAGGACGTCGTCGGTTTGGCGATGGAGATCGACCATCTGTTCCCCCGAGCTCTGGGAGGCGCAACGGAAGAGACCAACCTGTGGCTCGCCTGTGCCGCATGCAACGCTTCGAAGGGCCACAGGATCTCCGCCCAGGATCCTCAGAGGGGCAGGGCAGTGCGGCTCTTCAATCCTCGCGAGCAGAGCTGGGCGGAACACTTCGAGTGGGTGGACTCTGGAGTGCGCGTCAGCGGCCGCACCGCCATCGGCCGTGCGGCGGTCAGGGCTCTTCGGCTCAATCGATCGTTGTTGGTCAGGGCCAGGCGGGTCTGGGTCGAGGCGGGATTGCATCCGCCGGTTGATTGATTCAGAGGGCAGAGTGATAGAAAGAGCGCGCTGCGCGGCGGAGGGGGCAAGCCCCCTCTCGACTCCCCCTTTCAGAGACCAGAGGCTTCAGAGGTCAGATGATCAGGGGCCGGAGAATGGGGAGAACACCAACCGAAAACCGACGAAGTCGTACCGGTTCGCCGGAACGCCGACGTAGCGCGCGGAGCAACGCACGAAGTCGCCGCCGAAGCCGAACGAGCCGCCGCGCAACAAAAAACGGGAGGCGCCTTCGGCGCTTTCTCGGCCGTCCGCGCGGTCGTAGGGATAGGCCTTCCTCTGACTTCGGGTCCACTCCCAGACGTTGCCGCTCAGCTCCTCGCAACCGTAGGGGCTCGCGCCAGCGGGGAAGCAGCCTACCGCGCTTCTGCGGTTGATCAAGGACTGCCAGGTATTACATCGATTCTGATCGAAGCCGCCCTCCCAGGGATACTCGCGCTGGGTAGCGAGATTCTCGATCAGCGCCACCCCGGAAGCGGATCCCGAGGCCAGAGCCTCGCCGGCGGGCAATATTTCCGGTCTCCGCGGGATCTGCAGACCGCCTCGCGCCGCCTTCTCCCACTCGGCTTCCGAGGGTAGGCGGATTTGCCAGCTGGACGGCAGCAAACCGCGGCGGTGCCAGTCCTCGGTCAACCAGGAACAGAATTCCCTGGCCTCGTGCCAGCTCACCCAAGCGACGGGGGTATTGGCCGCGTCTCGCAGAGCATCGGGACCCTCGGGCTGGTTGCCACTGGCCGCAACGTAGCGCTCGAACTGCGCTACGGTCACCGGATAGCGGGCGATCCAATAGTCGTGATCCAGATGCTCGACGAGATGGAGCGGTTTCTCGCTCTCTCGACCCTTCTCGCTGCCCATCCAGAAGGAGCCAGCCGGCACCAGGCAGAGCTGCATGTCCTCCAGCGTGGTGACGTGCCGGCGCGGATCACCGAGGCCGGCCAGGGACCGGCCGCACGCCGCGCGCTGTGCCGGCTTCAGGCTGCCGTCAGGGCGCAGGGCCTGGTGCAGCCACTGTTGGATCCTCTGGAAGGCGGCCGTGAATCGCCCCGGCCCGCTTGCTCGCTCTTTCTCCACCCGGTCAACGAAGCGCGTCTCCTCCAGGGCTTGGGCCGCCAGCCGCGCGCGCTCCGCCAGTTCGGGTGACACTGTTGACTCGCCGGGCGGTACAGGTATGAGCTGGTCGACCAGATCGGAGATCAGTCGGGGCGTCTCGCGCGACGCCCCGGCCGCCAGCAGGAAGACCTCGCGCCACCAGGCCAGGTCACGGCGCACACGATCGCGCAGCATCTCGTCGTACTCGGGCTGCTTGAGCAGGTGCCGGGCAGCCAGGTACTCCTGGAAAGTGCGGTGGGGAAACCGGTAGGTGCGGCCGTCGACCGCTTGGAGCAAGCCGGCACGCTGTTGCAGATAGGTGACCACCTGTCGTGCCCGGTCGAGGCTGCCGAGATGCTCGTCCAGAGCGTGCAGCAGATCGTCTTCGGGCACGTCGGCCGCGCTCTCGCCGCGCTCGCTCTCCCGCTCCTGGCGCTCGTGGGCATCGAACGCCACTTTCTCCAGCGCCGAGCGCAGGACGTCGATGCGAAGGTCGAGCCGCAACACACGGTCCGGCTCGACGGTCGAGCCGGCGCGCAGGTCGCGCACCAGGCGGTTCTCCCAGTGAGCCAGCAGCAGGTTCACCGTGCGCTCGTAGAGGTCGGCGCGGTCGCGCGGCAAGTAGCCGTCGCGGCCGTGGATTTGCGCCATGAGAGTGAGCAGGAGCGGCGATTCTCCCAGCACTCGGAGGTGAGGCCAGTTGGTCACCGCCTGTGCCAGCTGCTGGGCTTCCCGCTGGCGGCGTTCTGTGTCCCAGCCCTTCGCCGGGCCGATGACCTGATACCAGGTGGCCGTGAAAGCGCGGATCTGCTCGTCACCGAAGGGCGCCAGAGACACGGCGGGAAAGTCTTCGTGGGGCAGTCGCCAGGCGTCGTCGGCGCGGTAGGCGTATTCGCGGCAGGTCACCACCACCCGGCACTGCTCGAGCGGCCGGGAGAACTCTCTGATGGCGTCGCGGATCAGCGAGCGGTGACGGCGGGCGTCGTCCTCGTGCACCTCGTCGAGGCCGTCGAAGAACACAACACCGCCTTCGCTGGTCAGCAAGGCGTGCAGCGCGTCGAAGGCCGCGTGGCAGCCGTCCCGCTCGAGCCGGTGCCTCAGGTAGTCCCATACCAGGCCGGCGTCGGCCGCCGCGTCCTCCGGCAGCCAGCTGGCGAAATGGCGCAGGATGATGCGCACCGGCAGGGGGCTGGCCTCCGGCGGCCAACCCGGCAGCTTGTCTTCGTCACCGTCGCCGAGGCCCAGACGCCGCTTCGCGAGCTGCGTCGTGAGATGGTTCACCAGTGTGCTCTTGCCGCCCCCGGGCCGGCCCAGCACCACGAGCTGCGGCAGGGCAGCGGTCGCCTCGAGAGCCGTGATTGGCTGCGGCTCCCTGTCTTCGCCGTCGACGCGATCCCGATCCCCGGCTTCCCATCGACCGGCCAGCGCGTCGACCACGCTTTCTTCTGGCTGGCGCTGAATCCCCTCGAGCAGCAGGCTGGTGAAGACGTCCGAGAGCCTTACGCCGCCCTCCTCACCGGGGCGTGAACCCTGCGGGTGGGTCTCGTCGATCGGCGACAGGTCGAGCGGGTCGCACTGCGATACCAGGGTGCGCAGGTAGTGCGACTCCCAGTCGCCAAGCGCCGATGTCCGGGGGGCCGGGGCGGCGAAGACCATCTGCGTGCCGCCGAGGCTCTCGGCGGTGATCTGCTCGGCGGCCACCGAAACCGTTCCAGGGCGTGACCCGGCGAGGAATCCAGCGAGCTGCCGCAGCAACTCGACCATTTCTTTCTGAAGCTGAAGCTGCGAGAGCAATACGTGGGTCTGGATCTCGTCGCGAAGCAACACCTGCTCCAACGCCGCCGCCGCGAAGCCCCCGGCAAAGGCATTGAACGCGTTGTCGAAATCGAACCCGGGCAGCGTCTCGGCTTCGTAGCCGGCTTCCTCGAACAGCTCTTGAAGCTCCTCCAAGTCCAGCCCGTGGCCGCGCAGCAGCGGCGCCAGCGCCCGGCCGAGATCCGGCGAAATCTCGTCGGAGGTGAAGAACTCACGCATCACGTCCCCGAGGTGGGCGAGCTCGGCTTCGTCGCCGGTCTCGACGGCCTGGAGCAGGGCCACGATTCCCGCTTCGGAGCAGCGTTCGAGCGCCTGCGCCCGCTCCGGATCCTCGAACACCCGGCGAAACCGTCGGCCGCTTGCGTCGATCAGCGAGCCGGTCGCCCGCTTGGTGAGCTGGCCGATCAGGAGCTCGGTGAACATCGGGTCACAGTTCGCCAGGATCAGAACCGATTCCGAGATCTTCAGTGAGACCCGCGAAGTTCGCCCCGAAAGCTACTTCGAGACGTTCGTCCGTGGGCTTGCGCAGCGTCGCCACCCCTCGTCGATGTAGCCAGCGCATCGCTTCCTCGTATCCCATCCCCATCAGCTCGGCGAATCGTCCGATGCTGACCTTGGCACTCAGATAGTCGAGCAGGATCAGACCCTGAGCCAGGTCCCGCTGCAATTCGAGATCATCTCGCCCGCAAAGGAGAGATTCATCGAGTGCGACTTGTACAACATGGGCCATCTGCGACTCTCCGCGAAGCTTGGACCGCTCGGATTCTACAGCGGGTGCCGAGGGCTCGGTGCGCCTTACAAGGCGGACTCGAGATCCGTCTGCGGAAAGTCATTACCCACGAAGAGTAAAGGGCGCTCGGCGAGCTTCGCCGTGGCAAAGGCCATACAGTCACCGTAGTTGAGCCCGGCGGCGTGCCGGCCCTTGCCGAACTGGAGGAATGCCCTGGCCGCTTCTCGCCGGTGTTTTTCGTCGAACGGAATGACGTCGATCAAGAACAGTTCGAGGAATGCCTCGAGAAGCCTTTCGACATCCGTATCGAGCCGGCTCGCCAGGACGAGGAACGTCTCGAGCAGGGTGGGCGCTCCGATTCCGGTCTCCGAGGATTGCGCGAGCTTCTGGAGAAGCCGCTCGTATCCAGGTTCTTTGAGAATGACCGCGATCAAGGCCGAAGCATCGACGATCATACGCCTGCCGGGCCGTACCCGAGAATCGCCTCACGATCTTCTTTGGTGACCCTCTTGCCGAGCACGGTTGCGGGGATCTGTGGCCAGATCTCGCGTTCGAGGAACTGCCGCAGCTCGCGCTCGCGAGAGGACGAATCGGCGACGGCAGGGCCAGAATGGGCAGAGTACCCGCGGGCGGCCTGCGCCAGCCGCTCCAGGAGGTCGTCCCAGGTGATGTGGTCGGGGAATTGGTCGACCAGTTGATGGGCTCTTTCTTTGACAGTCATGGCCTCTTGCCTCGCAGGAGAAGGCTATCATGCCCCTGACTCAGCCGAGCCGGGCAGCACCCGGGACGTCGAATCCCATACGATAGGGCAATGAGCCGATTCAGCACGACTCCCGTTCTTGTGTTCGCGATCTCAGCCGCGCCGCCGCGCTCCTGCTCCCGATCACGCTCGCCGCGGACGCTCCGCCGACCGTCCCGGAGACCGAGGGCTACGCGTCCTGGACTTTCGTGCGCGGTCCCTTCGAGGTGACGCACGGCATGGAGTTCCTGTGTTTCCGTCCGCCCTTCGCGGGCCATCCGGGTACCGAGCCGAGCAGTGGACCTGCTGGGCATGACCGAGGATGACCGAAGAGGCTGGCAGTGCGTCACGAAAGGAGGATCGGAATGGACTGACTGAATAGCCCTATGACCTCCTGGGTCTCGATCGCCAGCGGGTGAGAGTCCCGCCCGGGGAGTTGTCGGTACACCCTGGTAGTCGCCGGAGCAGTTGATGCGGGTAACCGTCCGGCTGAAGCCTCCGGAAACGCCTGGTTGAGCCAGGCAGACAAGTGCGTAGGCTGCAACGCGCAGTGAACCCTGAGTAGGCCCCGAAAGTTCCTTGCTGGAGCCGACCCTCCTGCCATATGGGGAAGGCCGCCGGGTGGTGGGCGAGCAACCGACCGCAGACCCCATCATCTCCAGCCGGGGTAGTGGGGGCGGCATGCGTAGACGGTGATCGAGGCAACGTGAGAGACCCACGGCGGTGGCGGTTCGCGACCACAAACAGCAGGAGCCGAAAGGCGGTCTGCTGGCCGCCGTGGGAGTCGGAGGGGCTCATAGTACCGTTGAAGCCGGGTAATGCCGGTGGAGGGATGGAGCCCTGGTTCGGACATGCTTTGGAAGGGGCCGAAGGCCGGGCAATGACGAGAGTCTAGAACCCGACAACGCCGAGCGGCTCCAGAGAAAGCTCTACGGCAAGGCCAAGTGAGAGGCTCCGCTCCGCTCGCGAGGAGCCGTTTGTGGTAGCCGCTTGCGAATGCCTGGTCGCGAAGTCCGTCCGAGAGCCGAATGCGGTAGCACCGCACGTTCGGTTCGATGAGCGGCGGCGGGAAACGGAGCCATGGTCGGGATACTGAGGCACTCGCAACCGAAAGGGCGAGAAACAGATTATGCCCGGCCTACAGCCACCGCGCCCGCCGTCGACTCTACCC
>JAAELT010000104.1 GCA_024226315.1 bacterium
CTGGAAGCGGTTTCGTGAGGAGCTGGAGCAGATGGAACGGCTCCGGGTGGAGCGCTTGGCAGAGTTCACCGAAGAGCGGGTGCGGGTGACGCCATGGAGCACGATCCGGGTGAAATTCAACACCTACTCGGTGCCGTCGCGTCTGATCCGTCAATGGGTGAAGGTGCGTGTCTTCGAGGACCGTCTGGAGGTGTACTACGGCCAGCGACGTCAGCTCGAGGCGGAACGTCTACGGGGCCGTGGGGGCCGGCGCATCAACTACCGCCACATCATCTGGTCGTTGGTGAAGAAGCCGGGGGCGTTTGCGCGCTACCGCTATCGCGAGGAGCTGTTTCCGAGTGTGACCTTCCGTCGCAGCTATGACCGGCTGCACGAAGGCCGAGTCGAGCGTGCGGCGGACTTGGAGTACCTGCGCATTTTGCACCTGGCGGCGTCGACGATGGAATCGGAGGTGGAGACCGCCCTGGAGCTGTTGCTCGGCGAGGGGGAGGTGCCGCTCTATGAGCGCGTGCGGTCGCTGCTCGGGCAGTCGAGGCCGGAGGTACCCGAGGTGTCGGCGCCGGAGGTGGACCTGGCGATCTACGACGGCTTGCTGGAGACCGAGGAGGTGGCGTCATGAGCGCGGCCGCGAGTGTGGAGATGCTGCTGCGCGAGCTGAAGCTGCCGTCGTTTGTGGCGCATCACGCGGCGCTGGCCGAGGAGGCCGAGCAGGGCGGTTGGGGATTCCGGGAGTACCTTTTGCAGCTGGCCGAGATCGAGGTCAAGGAGCGCCATGAGCGCAAGATCCTGCGCTTGCGAAAAGCCTCCCAGCTGCCGGCGGAGAAAACCCTCGAGTCGCTGAAGCTCGA
>JAAELT010000105.1 GCA_024226315.1 bacterium
AAATAATAACAGTAAATACGAGAAACAGGCCTTAGACTTCAATTGGGGAGTAAAAACTGTGGAATTGGAAGATGCTCCTAAATTAAGCAAGGAATAATTAAGGCAACTACAATTGAGGCAACAATGTAATACCTAATAATACTATAAAGGGGGAAGTATTAATTACAATATATAAATATAAACAAGGAAAACATTACAAATAATAATCAATTGCAACTCAATCAAAACTGTTTTTGTATTTTAATTACCATTACTAATAATATAACGTAAAGAGAATTAATGCCTAATTAAGTTTACTTCATAAAGTATTGTACATTTGTTTCAATTATAACTAAATTAAAAAGAAAATACGACAACAGAAAATACGACAACAGAAATTAAAACAGTGAATAATTAACCGATATTATAACATCTTATATTACAGGTAATAACTAATACTATTATTAGCGAGAAAAGAATAGAATAGCAATAATGTAATAACATAAAAATAGAAAATAATGTAATAACATAAAAATAGAAATAGAATTATTAATTGGTATTACACTAAATTAAGTTAATAATACTGGAACATAATAAGGGGAATAATATTAATTACAACTAATAAAGTAACTACTATTTAATTAGAATTATATTATTGTTAGAAAACTAATAAAACATTGAAAACTCACTCAAAACATGCTTTGTAATGCTACAATTAATGCTTTTTGGTGACGTATTTTATGTAATTTATGTTGTAACGTCTTTTGCTACAATTAATGCTTAATTAATATAAGGTAAATAAAAAGGCAAATACAAGATCCTAAAATAGGAATACAAAATATAATAAAGTAATAAATATAAAACCAGTTAATGGAAGAAGAAAGGATTATGAAAGGGATATTGTGTGTACTTTTAATTGAATAATTAATAACTAAGGAATTGAGACATTAAAGTAGAGGGAATTATTGCAACTAATTGATATTGGGGGAAATAAAAGAAATCAATAAAAGGCCTAATTACTCTGGAATTAAATAATAATAAATAAAAACATAATCAAATAAAATAATCTACAAAAAGAAGTGATTAATCATTAGGACGTAATATAATAAACTAAACCAATCTTAATAAAGTGTTGATTTTAATAGCCTGTTTAAGGTAGTAACAGGAAATACATTAATTAATCAGTAATTAAACAATTAACTATTAAATAATAAATGACTAAATTAATCATAAATTAAGAGGGAAGGAATTACATAATTATGATAGAATTAACTGGAAAAGAATACAACAAATTAATTGAACATTACAGTGTTAAGCTTAAATAATAATAGAATGAATGAGAATAATATAATCTAACAAAGAACCAATAATAGATTAAATTACCTGGTTTTCATTAGGTTAGGTTGTTAGGATTTCATTAGTTGTGTATTAACTATTACTTTTTGAGATCTTCTTTAAGGCCTTCTTTCCAATTACCACAATTGTTACTGTATTTAGGATATTAATAATAAATAAAATGAATAATAAATAAAGATATTAAAATTAAATATTGAATAAAACAATTAATGAATAATAAATACAAATAATAATATATAAACTAGAATAATATTAGATAATAGAACAACATTAATAATAAAAGAATAAAAATAAATCAAGAAAAAGAATTAAAGAATAAAATAATAACAAAATAAGAATAATTAAATATAATAAACTTAATAATGATTAACTATACAATTAATGGTTATAATAAAGAAAGGAATACAATAACGATAGTAATATATGTTTTCAAATAGATTAATTAATTAAGTAATAACTCCAAATAATCAATAAGAAAATAACGGAACATAATATGAATAAATTATAAAGAAATAATCAATAATGAAAATAACAGCATTAAAATACACGAACTATCCAATTAACTCAATGCTACATAATATGAATAAATTATAAAGACAATAATAGAATAAGATATGATAATTAAATAATAAATGGATTTATTTTATTAGTATTCTATTAATTTAACAATAATATTACGATATCAATTAAACTGGGAAAGGCCGAAGGCCTTAATGGGGTTGCCAAGTTCACTAACAATATATGTTTCCGTTAAAATAGTCTGTGTATCGAGGCCTAAGGCCTTAATGCATTAAATAATCAT
>JAAELT010000106.1 GCA_024226315.1 bacterium
ATGTGGAGCGCTACATCCAGGGCTATCTGGAGCAACCGGAGACCGCCGATGAAGTCCGCGAGGTGAGCACCGTGAGCTACGCGGCCCTCGCCGAGGAACCCTGGGAGTGAAACGCTGCGAGGTCTGGTGGGCGGATCTTCCGCCGCCCATCGGCCGTCGCCCCGTCCTTCTCCTATCGCGGGATGAGGCCTACGCCGTGCGCAACCAGGTCACCGTCGCGCCCGTGACCACGCGGATTCGGCGGATCCCCGTCGAGGTCGAGCTCGGTCCGCAGGATGGACTCCCCAAGCGCTGCGTCGTCAACCTCGACTCGATCGTCACGGTGCCCAAGTCGCAGCTGAGAAAGCGCGTCGCGCTCCTTCGCCCCGAGAGGATCGGGGAGGTCGAGGCAGCCATTCGCTTTGCCCTGGGCTTCAGGGACTGAGTCTCGCCGGCGGAGACGCGAACCCGCGAGCCCCGCCGTGCTGGAGACCCGGCACCATGACCCCAGGCTTCCGGAAGAGGGGCGCGACCTGCCGCAGGGTCGCCAAGAGGCGCGAACGGAAATCCATGACGACTGGAGTATAGCGAGCGCCGGGTACCACGATCTGTGACTGGGCGATTCCTTGGGTTGTTAGACTCCGTGCCACCGAGAACCAGAATCCGGAAGGGAAGGACGATGCAAGAGCAACCCCCCGTGGAGGAGACGGAGCAACCGCCGGAAACTCTGGCCGAGGAGGCGGAGCAGGCGGCGGAAACTCCGGGCGAGGAGGTGGTGGAGACCACGATCGAGCTGCCGGAGTGGGTGCCCGAGCAGATCCGTGACCTGTGGCTGCTGATCCAGGACCAGCCGTTACTGGCCTTCGTGGTCATCGTCGTCGTCGGTTACGTGTTGGCGGTGATCGCCCGCAACGTCATCTGCCGGGGCATCGCGCGGCTGACCGCCAAGACCGAGACCGATTTCGACGACAGGTTGATCGAGCTGCTTCACCGGCCGGTGTTCCAGACCGTGTTCCTGTGCGCCCTGGTGCCCGCCACCCGCACGCTCGGCCTACCGTTCACCAAGACGGTGGTCCACATCCTCCAGACCATCGTGGTGCTCACCTGGCTGTTCGCCGGCTTCCCGATCAGCCGCCTGGTGCTGGAGGGCCTGGGTGCGGTCAGGGACCGCTTCCAGATCATCGAGGAGCGCACCATCCCGCTGTTCGACATCACCATGAAGCTGCTGCTGTTCGGCGGCGCCACCTACGTGGTGCTGTTGATCTGGGGCATCAACCCCGCAGCCTGGCTGGCCTCGGCGGGCGTGCTCGGCATCGCCGTCGGCTTCGCCGCCAAGGACACCCTGGCCAACCTCTTCGCCGGCTTCTTCATCGTCGCCGACACCCCCTACAAGCTGGGCGACTTCGTCATCCTGCCCACG
>JAAELT010000107.1 GCA_024226315.1 bacterium
GTAATAACAATGATATGCTATTGCTATTTACTTTCTAGAGTTTCAAGCTCATGAAAAAGATGTAAGTTCGATAAAAGTCTGTTCTTTTCTGACTACACGTATTTTCTTTATAAGAAACTCTTGATAAGAAACCCAGACTCTCGAATGGCCAACAATTTAAGAAACTCCAGAACTGGAATTTTTTACGTAGGAAACTTTTCACCTCAGACAGCGAAAACATTTCTTTTATTTCCTGTGTTTCGTCTGCAATAAAGCATTTCTGTGACAAGCAGACAAACAGGAAACCCATATGCATTCAAATACGATCGATAAATGGGTTTGGAACATCATTCAGATAGAATAACTATGTTGCCAATATGGATATTCAAGAAACTCTTAAGGAACAATCAGTACTCAAAATCTGAAAATTTTAAGAAACTTTCAATACACTGGGTCAATTTTTTAATTTCTTACAAAAAAATACGTATAAATTTGTTCTAAATTAGTAGTGCCGAATAGCAGGCGGCAAAA
>JAAELT010000108.1 GCA_024226315.1 bacterium
AGGGGTTCTGCGGCACGGTGACGTTGCGCGTGCCGCCAGAGACGCGCTCGTGGAGCTCCGGCGCGAGGAAGAACGGGGTGCAGCTGATGTAGCCGTCGGGGTGCTTGCGAAGAGCCGGATGGATCGAGGACGCCATGTCCTCACGCGAGAAGGAGAGCTCGTCCCAGTAGGCCCTGCCGCTGCCGCGGGCGGTATAGGGGGAGCGGTTGAAAGGGATGCCTTGGGCTTCCAGCCACTGGAAGGTGCGGTCGAGGTCCTCGGCGTTGTGCTTGCCGACGTTGACCACCACGTGGCGCCGGACGTCCAGCTCCCGGCACAGCTCGAGGACCTTGAGCGAGTCTTCGCAGTCGGCGTCGCGGGTCCAGGTATTCTCGTCGTCGATCGAGTTGATGCCCACCGCGACGACCAGGGTGCCGCCGCTCGCCTCCCTGAGCTCTTCGATCTTCTCCCGGGTCATCAGCGTCGCGTTGGTGCAGATCGTCGACTCGTAGCCGTAATGCGTCGCCCGCCGCACCAGCTCGACCGCGTCGCGCCGGACGATGAACTCGCCGCCCGACCAGGTGATGATGCGGATGCCGATGTCCTTGGCCGTCTGAAGGATGTAGCGCTCGATCTCGTCGACGTCGAGCTCCTGGCGGCTGCTCTCGGCCACCAGGTCACGATCGTTCGACGACGCCATGCACATCGGACACGAAAGGTTGCAGCGCCGGGTGGCTTCGAAGAAGAGGGTATCGAAACTGTAGCGCCTTGAAGGTTCCCCCGAAAGGGGACAAGTGGAAGGTTCCCGTCTCTCGCTCATCCGGCCATCTCGTTGTCAGTCGATTCGCAGAGCTCGAAGAGCTGGCGGTCGGGGGTCAGGAGGAAGGCGAACCGGCGCAGGCCCGGACCCGGGCCTTCGAACCGTTTCAGCCGGACACAGCCGCCGGCGCGAAGCCGGCGGATCGACGCGTCGAGATCGTCGACCCGGTAACAGAGGTGATAAGGCCCGGCACCGGTGCGTTTGACGATCTCCGCGACCGGCGACTGCTCGCCGATGCCCTCGACCAGCTCGATCATAACGCCCGGCGAGGTTCTCCCGGAGGAGGGCGCTGCCCCGGAGGGTGACGAATGGGGCGCTTCGAGGAAGCACACCCTCACGTGCTCGCCCGGAACCTCGAGCGGCTCGGAGACCTGGCGCAGGCCGAAGAGCCCGGTGTAGTACTCGAGCGCCGCCGCGATACTCTTCACCGCGACGCCGACGTGGTGAAAGCGCATCTCGACGGCGGGTGTTTCGGGAGAACGGGCAATTTCCATGGGAGTTTCGACTCTAGCAGTCCGATGGCCGTGGCGCGGCAGATCGGATCGTCTCGCCATGATTCCCCATGTCGCGCGAAAAAGGAAGCTCGCTCCATCGATCGAGCTGCCGCACCGCGGCCACCCGAGCTCGAGCCGGAAGCTGCGGTGGACCCGGGAGGCCCGGATCCACACGCCAGATTTCCTCAGCCGCTGGTTGGGATATCGGTCGTTTGACGGATGCCACAGCCGTACGGTAGCCTCGCGAAGCCCCGCAGGAACTGACACCCATCACATCGCCCCGGAGGCCCGGGCGGCAATGCCGTCCGAGGGAACGCTTGATCCCTTTCGGGGGACGGGATCGATGAACAAGGAGAGCGAATGAACGAACATGCGAAGAAAAGGGGTCGCGGGGAGGCACTCGCGACCGCCGTCGTTCTGGTCGCGCTGGCGGTGGTGAGCGCGATCGTCGGCGCCGATCGCTGGCTGCCGGAGCTCGCGTCGCGGCACGGGGCGGGAATCGACGAAATGCTGATCTTCCTGCTCGTGGCCACCGGCATATTCTTCGTCGCCGGGCATGTGATCCTCGGTCTCTACGTGTGGCGTTCGAGCGGCCGGGAGAAGGTGGCGGCACGGATGGCGAGCCCGCGCGCGGAGAAGCGCGTGGGATTCGTTCTGGCGCTCGTCATCGCCCTCGTCGCCGAGGGCGGCGTGCTGGTGATCGGTTTGCCGGTCTGGGCCGAGTACTTCGCCACGGCACCGCCCGAGGACTCGGTCCACGTGGAGCTATTGGCGCAGCAGTTCGCCTGGAACGTCCGCTGCCCGGGTGAGGACGGCAAGTTCGGGCCCACCTCGGTCGACCTGATGGACGAGGAGATCAATCCCATCGGCCTGATGCGGGCCGAAGCGGACGCCGCCGACGATATCACCGCCACCAACCGGATCTACCTGCAGGTCGACCGCCCGGCACGGATCACGCTGAA
>JAAELT010000109.1 GCA_024226315.1 bacterium
ACACTGCTTGACATTTATCCTTCTGTTAGCGTCCAGATCAGTTAGTTTGCACACAAATAAATTATTTAGCTGCTTAAACAAAATTTCGCTACTTTTAAATTTTTTTTTCAATTTTCATTGGAAATATGACGTCATAAAGATGTATGACGTCATATATATTATAAATTGCTGACGTCATCATTTCTAAACTAAATATATATGAAATGAAAGCTCTCATTGAGAGAAATCGTTTGGTGTATAACATAATTGCATTAACTAATAACCAACGGAAATAATCAGGTTTTAATGTGTTTTTGTGACACCTGCTTCCAAATATGGTTGTCTGGTGGTCACGTGATCAAGTTTTGAACAATGAAACTTTTTTCATATGAAAGCCAGATAAATTTTGGGAAAAGTCAACGAGTTTTGGCCAGGTATTCCGATGCAACAGCGAGCAGTATTTAGATATACACTAGGGTGGGGGAAACGCCCCCGGTCAAAATAGGGTTTAAATGTCGGAATCATGTCGCCTCGTTTTCTTATACTAGA
>JAAELT010000110.1 GCA_024226315.1 bacterium
GCGGCGCGATTGAAGCGCTCGACGAGCTTCGCGTCCGGCCGGCGGCCGGCGGCGACGAGGGCGCGCAGGGCGTCGCGGAAGGCGGCGAAGCGCGCGCGGTCCTCGGCCGTGAGCTCCAGGTCGGTGGGGATCAGCGCGTGGCCGGCCAGCCAGGCGGCGACCTGGGTGGGGGTGGCCAGCTGGTCGGTACCGGTGGCGCCGACGCGGGTCTCGACCAGGTCTTGCAGCATGCGCAGCTCTCCCGGCGCCGGCCTGGGAGGGGATGCTCGCCGCTTCGCCATGCGGCGGACGGTATCAGCGGCCGGGCTCGCCGCCAAGCGTCCCGCGCCCATGTCTTCCTCCTTCATGCGCAATACTGCAATCCCTCGGAATCACGGTGTCGGAACCACCGTCATGATACGAGTCCTTCGGAATCACGGTGTCGGAATCACCGTCGTGATTTGGAATTTCCAGAATCACGGCGTCGGAACCACAGCCGTGATTTGGAATTTCCTGGCATTACGGGGTCGAACCCACGGCCGTGATATTGAATCCCCAGAATCACGGTATTGAATCCACGGCCGTGATATTGAATCCCCAGAATCACGGTGTTGGATCCACAGACGTGACGAAAGCGGGCTGGTCCCCCGAGCCTCGGCCGCCCGCTCGCCGGCCGTGACCAGGGCCGCGAATCCACCTCCCCCGCCGCAACGAAAGTGAAGGAAATACGTATCCATACCTGGACCCGGAGCCCTCAGGGCGCGACAATCTGCCCACGGATAAGCAACGCACGATGAAGATCGCCTACATCACCGCCGGCGCGGCCGGCATGTACTGCGGCACCTGCCTGCACGACAACACCCTGGCCGCCACCCTGATGGAACGTGGCCACGAGGTGTCGCTCACGCCCACCTACACGCCGCCGCGCACCGACGAGGTGTCGGTCGTCGGCGAGCACATCTTCTTCGGCGCCATCAACGTCTACCTGCAACAGAAAGTGGCGCTGTTCCGCCACACGCCGCGCTTCTTCGACTCGCTGCTCGACAACAAGCGCCTGCTGGGCATGGTGTCGAAGTTCGCCTCCGGCGCCAACGACCCGCGCATGCTCGGCGAGATGACGCTCTCGATGCTGCAGGCCGAGGAGGGGCGCCAGGCCAAGGAGCTGGAGAAGATGGTGGAATGGCTGGAGGACATCCTGCAGCCCGACATCGTGCACCTCTCGTTCTCGCTCTTCGCCGGCTTCGCGCGCCAGATCAAGGAGCGCCTCGGCGTACCCGTCGTCTGCTCGCTGCAGGGCGAGGACCTGTTCCTCTCCGAGCTCGAGGAGCCCTACCTGTCACGCGTGCTCCAGACCCTGCGCGAGCGCGACCGCGACGTCGACGCCTTCGTCGCCCCGTGCCGCTACTACGCCGAGCTGATGAGCGCCGAGCACGGTCTCCCGCGCGAGCGCGTCTACGTCGCGCGGCTGGGGATCCACACCGAGGGCTTCCGCGACATGGAGCGTTCAGGCAAAGCCGACTCCGAGGCGCCGGTGGTGCTCGGCTGCCTGGCGCGGGTGTGTCCCGAGAAAGGCACCGCCCAACTGGTCGAGGCCTTCCGCCTGCTGTGCGAGCAGCCCGGCACCGAGCGCCTGCGCCTGCGCATCGCCGGCTTCCTGCGCGATCGCGATCGCGAGTTCTTGGAAGAACAGCAGAGGAAGCTCGCCGGCGCGGGGCTCGCGGGTCGCGTCGACTGGGTGGGCGAAGTGGACTTGCGAGGCAAGCTCGACTTCTTCTCCTCTCTCGACATCTTCTCCATGCCCACCGTCTACCGTGAGCCCAAGGGCCTACCGGTGCTGGAGGCGATGGCGTCCGGCCTGCCGGTGGTCCAGCCCGCCCACGGCGCCTTCCCCGAGTGGATCGAGCACACCGGTGGCGGCGTGCTGGTGGAACCGCTATCGCCCCAGGCCCTGGCCGACGGCATCCGCGAGCTGCTCGACGATCCCGACAAGCGCCTGCGCCTGGGACGCCGGGGCCGCGCCGCCGTGCTCGAGAGCTTCGACCACGACGCCGCGGCCGACGACATGCTCGCCGTCTACGAGCGGGTGCTCGCAGGGCGCGACGCGAAGGTGGACGAGCCCGAGACGCGCCGCAGCGCCGTCGGTTGATTCGAGTTGCTCCCCGCGGGAGCTCCGGCCCCCCGAGGCCAGATTCTTGATGCAGTGATGCATTACCGGTATGATGGTGCATCATGAGGACCACGATCACGATCGACGATGGCCTGCTGAGCGCGCTCAAGCGGCGCTCAGCCGAGACCGGCTCGACGGTGAGCCGGCAGATCGAGGATGCCGTGAGAGTGGCGTTGAGCCGCCGGCTCGAGGCGTCGGCCGCCGGCAAGTTTGAGCTGATCACCTTCGGTCGCGGCGGGCGGTTCTCGGCTCAAGACATCGACAAGACCTCAGCCCTGGTCGAAGCCGAGGATCTCGAGCGATTCGCTCCCGGCAGGCGCAGGCTGCACGAGCTCTGAGAGATGCTCCTGCCCGATGTCAACGTCCTCATCTATGCTCACCGAGAGGACGCCCCGGAGCACGATCGCTACGCCGACTGGCTCGAGGACCTGGTGGGCGGTCGTGAGCCGTTCGCACTCTCCGAGCTCGTCCTCAGCGCCTTCCTTCGCCTGGTGACGAACCGCCGGATCTTCGAGCCCGCAACGCCGATGGACGTCGCGCTGGATTTCTGCCAGCGGTTGACCCGGTGGCCGAGCGCGGTCATTGTCCGCCCGAGCGAGAGACACTGGCAGATCTTCGTCGACCTGATCCGCGGCGCCGACATCCGGGGCGCGATGGTCACGGACGCCTACCTGGCGGCTCTCGCCATCGAGCACGGCTGCGAGTTCGTCTCCACGGACAGTGACTTCGCCCGATTCGAAGGTCTGCGCTGGCGCCATCCGCTCGCGGCGTCTGGTTGACGCGCCTGCCTCGTCATCAGGTGTCGAGAGCTTCGACCACGACGCCGCGGCCAACGACATGCTCGCCGTCTACGAGCGGGTGCTGGCCGGGCGCGACGCGAAGGTGGGCGAGCCGGACATGCGCCGCAGCGCGGTCGGCGCCCTGGCGCTGGAGGCGGCGCTGAAAGAAGCCCCGTAAGGGCGATAGAGAGTAGCCCCGGGTTTCAAAACCCGGGGAGAGGGGTTTCAACCCGGGGTCCGGTGCGACGCCAACGGCCTGAGCAACCGTGTCGCCGCCTGCGTCGGCGTGATCTCCCCCGCCACCACCCGGCGCTCCATCTCGCCCAACATCTCCGCCACCCGCGGATCGCGGCGGAAGGAGCCCAGCACCTCCTCCTCCACCAGCGCCCACATCCAGCGCAGGCGCTGCTCGCGGCGCTTGGTCCCCAACTCGCCCGAGCCTTCGAGAGTCGCCCGGTGCTCCTCGATCTTCCGCCACAGCTCTTCCAGGCCGGTGCCGTCGCGGGCGCTCACCGTCAGCACCGTGGGGCGCCAGGCGGGGCTCGCCGGGCGCACGAACTTGAGCGCAGACAGGTACTGCTGACGGGCCTTGCGGGCGGCGCCCAGGCGCTCGCCGTCGGCCTTGTTGACCGCCACCAGGTCGACCAATTCCAGAATGCCGCGCTTGATGCCCTGAAGCTCGTCGCCGGCGTGGGGCAGCAGCAAAAGAAGCACGGAGTCGACCATGCCGGCGACCAGGGTCTCCGACTGGCCGACGCCGACGGTTTCGACGAACACCACGTCGTAGCCCGCGGCCTCGCACAGCAGGATGCTCTCCCGTGTCTTGCGCGCCACCCCACCCAGCGAGCCGCCGCTCGGCGACGGGCGAATGAAGGCTCGGGCGTCGGTGGCCAGGCTCTCCATGCGCGTCTTGTCGCCCAGGATGCTGCCGCCCGAGACCGAGCTGGAGGGATCGACCGCCAGCACGGCGATCCGGCGCCCCTGACCGGTAAGCAGGGTGCCGAGCGCATCGAGGAAAGTGCTCTTGCCCACCCCGGGCACGCCGGTGACGCCAACCCGTAGGGCCTTGCCGGTGCGCGGCAGCAGGCGCGACAGCAGCTCCTGCGCCTGCTCCTGGTGGTCGGGCCGGTTGCTCTCGACGAGCGTGATCGCCCGGCCGAGCACCGCGCGGTCACCCTCGGTGACGCCGCGGACGTAGTCGTCGATCTCGAGGTGTCGCGCGGTGCTCAAGCGGTCGACCCGTGGCCCAGCCGCTGCGAGAGCTTCCCCAGCAGCTCTTTCGCCGCCTCGGTGATCACCGTGCCGGGGCCGAAGATCGCCGCCGCGCCGGCCGCGAGCAGGTCGTCGTGATCCTGGGGCGGCACGACGCCGCCGACGACGATCAGGATGTCGCCGCGGCCCTGGGCTTCGAGCGCCTCGCGCAGGGCGGGTACCAGGATGCGGTGGCCGGCGGTCATGGAGCTGGCGCCGACGATGTGGACGTCGTTCTCGACCGCCTGGAGGGCGGTCTCCTCGGGGGTCTGGAAGAGCGGCCCGACGTCGACGTCGAACCCCAGGTCGACGAAGGCGGTGGCGATCACCTTCTGGCCGCGGTCATGGCCGTCCTGCCCCATCTTGGCCACCAGGATACGCGGCCGGCGCCCCTCGCGCTCGGCGAAACGTTCGACCTCGCTCCGCACGGCTTCGACCTCGCTCATGGCACTTCCCATCTCCGCTGAGTAGACCCCGGAGATGGTCTGGACGGTCGCCTGGTGGCGTCCCCAGACCTCGGCCAGGGCGTTCGAGATCTCGCCGACGGTGGCGCGCGCACGCGCGGCGTCCACGGCCAGCTCTAGCAGGTTGCCGTCCCCCTCTGCCCCAGCACTATCGCCCGCCACCGAGCGTAACGCCTGCAGCCGCTCGGCCACGGCCCGGGCGTCGCGCCCGCGGCGCAGCTCTTCCAGGCGGGCAACCTGGGCCTCGCGCACGGCAGTATTGTCGACTTGCAGCACGTCGATCTGCTCGTCCGCGTCAGGCTTGTAGCGATTGACTCCCACGATCGTCCGCTCGCCCGAATCGATCAGGGCCTGGGTGCGCGCCGCGGCCTCCTCGATGCGCATCTTGGGCAGGCCGGACTCGAGCGCCTTGGCCATGCCGCCGAGCCCCTCGATCTCGTCGATATGCCGACGGGCGCGGCCGGCGAGCTCGTGGGTGAGGCGTTCCACGTAGTAGCTGCCGCCCCACGGGTCGATCACCCGGCAGCTGCCGGTCTCGTGCTGGATGTAGAGCTGGGTGTTGCGCGCCAGCCGCGCGCTCTTCGCCGACGGCAGGGCCAGGGCCTCGTCGAACGAGTTGGTGTGCAGCGACTGCGTGTGGCCGTGCACCGCCGCCAGCGCCTCGACCGCGGTGCGGGTGACGTTGTTCATCACGTCCTGCGCGGTGAGGCTCCAGCCCGAGGTCTGGCAATGGGTGCGCAGCATCGAGGACTTCGGGTTCTGCGGCTCGAAGCGCGCCATGGTCTCGGCCCACATCAGGCGCGCGGCACGCAGCTTCGCCACCTCCATGAAGTAGTCCATGCCGATGGCGAAGAAGAACGACAGCCGGGGCGCGAAGCGGTCGACGTCGAGTCCCGCGGCCAGGCCGGTGCGCACGTACTCGAGGCCGTCGGCCAGGGTGTAGCCCAGCTCCAGGTCGGCGGTCGCCCCGGCCTCTTGCATGTGGTAGCCGGAGATCGAGATCGAGTTGAAGCGCGGCATGTGGCGAGCCGTGTAGCGGAAGATGTCGGCGATGACGCGCATCGAGGGCCCGGGCGGATAGATGTAGGTGTTGCGCACCATGAACTCTTTGAGCACGTCGTTCTGGATCGTGCCGGCGAGCTTCTCGGGCGCCACCCCCTGCTCCTCGGCCGCCACGATGTAGAGCGCCATGATCGGCAGCACCGCGCCGTTCATGGTCATCGACACGCTCATGCGATCCAGCGGAATGCCGTCGAACAGGATCCGCATGTCGAGGATCGAGTCGATCGCCACACCCGCCATGCCGACGTCGCCGGTGACCCGCGGGTGGTCGGAGTCGTAGCCGCGGTGGGTCGGCAGGTCGAAGGCGATCGACAGACCGCGCTGGCCGGCCGCCAGGTTCTTGCGATAGAAGGCGTTGGACTCCTCGGCCGTCGAGTAGCCGGCGTACTGCCGCACCGTCCATGGCCGGCGCACGTACATGGTGGAGTACGGGCCGCGGACGTAGGGAGGATAGCCGGGCTGCGAGCCCAGGTGAGAAACGCCGTCGAGGGCGGCGGCGGTATAGGCCGGCGGCCCGTCGATGCCCTCGGGCGTACGCCAGCGCGGCTCGTCGGGCGGCCGGCGCTCGGCGGCCTCGGGCGCCAGCTCGGGGGCGTCGAAGTCGAGCTGAGCGTAGTCGGGCAGGACGACCGGCGGCGGTGCCGTGCGGGTGCTCATGCCAGCACCGTGTTCCATGGAGAGACCCCCAGGGCTTCGAGCAGGTCGCGCAGGACGCGCGGCACGTCGCAGCCGTCGGCGATCAGGTCGTCGACGCCGGGCGCCTCGTCGCTCTCGCCGGCGAGCAGCACGCGCGTCGCGCCGTGCCGCCGCAGTCGGGTCACCCAGTCGGCGGCGACTGCAGGGTCGCTGACGTCCTGGCCGCAGATCACGACCGCTGTGGATCGCTCGTCGAAGACCGTTTCCGGCGTGGTCAACACCGCCTCGATGCCGGCCACGGCCAGTACCCGGCGCACGAACGCCGCGCTGACGTCGGTGCCGGCGGCAGAGTCGAGCGCCAGGACGGTGGCGCTGGGGCGCTCGCCGTGCTCAGCCAGCCAGCGATCGCCGGCGGCACGCAGCTCCTCGAAGGGCGCGGCCAGCCGCACGGGCTCGAACGCGTCCACAGCCGCGCCGCTCTCGGGCATGATCTTCGGCGCCGGCTCGGCCAGGTTGGCGAAGGCGCTGACGCCGATCAACAGCTCGCACCGCGTCGCGGCCGCCCGGCGTAGCTCGTCGGCCGAGGCGCGCAGCAGCCGCGCGATCTCACCGTCCTCCAGGCACCGTGCCATGCCACCCCGGCGCTCCAGGTCTTGGAACAACGCCCAGGCGGCGCGCGCCAGGCCGTCGGTGAGCGACTCCAGGTACCAGCTGCCGCCGGCGGCGTCAGCCACGCGGCCAAGGTGGGCCTCCTCGGCCAGAATGTGCTGGACGTTGGCGGCCAGGCGCGCGCTCACCTCGTCCGGCATCCCGAGTGTCTCGCCTGCGGGGACAACGCGGATGCTGTCGGCACCGCCGAGAACAGCGGCGACGCCCTGGCTGCCGCCGCGCAGCATGTTCATCCACGGATCGTAAACCGCCGTCTCGCGGCCGGAGGTACGGGCGTGGATGTGTGCCGCCTGAGCGGCTTCCCCACCGCCGGCGCCGCGCACGACTTTCGACCACAGCAACCGCGCCGCGCGCAGCTTGGCGATCTCGCCGAAGAAGTTGCGACCGATCGAGAAGGAGAATTGGATCCGCGAGGCCGCCGTGTCGGCGTCGATGGCCTCGCCGGCCGCCCGGCGCAGGATCTCGACGCCCGACGCCAGGGCGAAGGCCAGCTCCTGGACTGCGGTGGCGCCGGCGTCGTGGTAACGGGTGACGGAGACCAGCGCGGCGCCCATCGCCGGGGTGTGCTCGAGCTCGCCATCGCGCGCCGCCACGGTCCACCGGTCCACCATCGTCGCGGCGTCGGCGCCGGCATCGAGCATCACCGCGGTGCCTGGCCGGACGGCGGCGACAAGCTCCTCGATCTCTTCAGCGCCAACGATCTGGATACCCTCTGCCCGGCCGGAGCCGGGAAAGCGCAGCCACAGGAGGTCCACGCCGTGGCTCTGGGCGGAACGCATCGCCACCACGGCATCGGCGACAGCGGCGTGCGCGATCTCCTGCGCGATCCGCCAGCCGCCGTCAGCGTCACACCCGCGCGTGAACGGCGCCTCGCCGGGCAGGTCCCGGGCGTCGAAGCCGGCGGGAAGCGACTCGGCGGTGTAGAGAGGCTGGAGGTCCAGGCCATCGCGCGTGCGGTGGACGAGCGCGTCGTCGAACGAGGCGTCACCCAGCTCGGCCTCCACGCGACCGCGCCAGGTCGCGTGGTCGACGGCGGGAAACCGGTGTGCTTCGGTGAGCTGGTCAGGCGGCGGCATCGCTGAAATCTAGCACAGCGACACCGCGCCTGGGGCGCTACCGCCGGCCGCCGAACAGGCCGCCGAGGAGACCGCCGCCGATCTTGGCGAGGTCGTCCATCGCCGAGCCGTCGCCGTCCTGGTCGAGCAGACTGCCGAGCATGCCGCCGAGACCGGGCTGCTTGCGCTCCATGCGGCGCTGCTCCTGGCCGAGGATCGAGCCCAGGCCGCCGGCGTCGAGGTTCTGCTCGCGCTTGCTCTTGCCGAGGGCACCCATGACGATCGGCGCCAGCATCTTGAGCAAGGCGCCCGCCTTGCCGGCGTCGAGACCGCTGGCGGCGCCGATACCCTGCTCCACTTGCGGCTGCCGTCCGCCCAGCACGTGCTTCAAAATGCCCCCGCCGGCGCTCTCGGCGCCGCCGCCGCCCAGGAAGCCGCCGAGGTCGTCGAGAATCGAGCCGTCGTGATCGCGGTCCAACGCCCCGGCCAGGGCACCGGCGCCGTCTCCCGAGGAAGAGTTGCGCGCCAAGGCGCCCATGAGCACGGGAATAGCGCCGCCGATGGCCGAGCTTGCCTGCGACTCGTCGATACCGAGTTGCTGAGAAATCTGGCGGGTACCGCCGCTGCCGAGAGCCTGGGTGACGAGGTCGAGAATAGAACCTGACATGAGAATCCTCCTGAGTCTGAGCTGTAGGGAGTTGGCGCGACGAGCCACGGTGTCCGAACGCGCGTGACGGATCCTCGGACCAGCCTCCAACCGCGGACTCCGCCCCGGACGCACCCGTCTTCGGTATTGTACTCGCCGAAGATTACAAAGAAGATTGCATGGCCCTGTAGGATCGTGCCGCGATGACGAGCACCCACACCGACCTCTTCGAGTATCTGCGCCGGTCGCCCGTCGAGGCGGCCACATTCTGGCGCCAGCTCGCCCCCGAGCGCTGGCCCGAGCTCTTCGAGCTGCTGGCCGTCGCCGCCGACCTGCCCCGCCTGGCCGACAACCGCGCCCTGGCCGACCTGCCGCCGGACCGCTGGCCCCGGCTCACCGAGGTGGCGGCCGACGTCGTCAACCTCCAGCGCCTGGTCGACACGCCCGTGGTGCCGCCCGAGGCCCAGGCGGCCGCCTGCCACGGCCCGGACGGCCTGGAGACCGCCGCCGCCGAGCTCGAGTCCGCGCACTGCGTCACCGTGGACTGCCTGCTCGAGCTGGGCCGGCACCGTGACCTCGACCGCGCCGTCGCCGCGCTCGCCGAGACGAAAATGGGTACCTGGGGCCAGCTCGAGCGCGAGGAGGCCCCGGAACTCTTCGGCATCTTCGACGAGGCCCTGGCCGGCGACCGCTTCCACCGCCTGACCGGCTACCGGGCGGAGCGCGACACCTACAGCCTCACCCTCTCGCTCCAGGACCTCGACCCCGCCGGTATCGGCTGGCATCGCGACCTCTACTGGCCGCGCGAATGGGTCGGCGAAGACGTCTTCGCCGTCCTCTACGGCCTGGGCGACGACAGCCCCGAGAAGGGCGGCGCCTTTCTCTACTACGTACCCTGGTCGCCCGGCCTCCATGCCTGCTACCGCCGGCACCACCAGGCCACCGTCCTGTGGAACAGCCGCGATGACGAGGGGCGGATTCTGCACGCCGTCTCCGGCTACCACGGCGAGGACACGTCGCGACACCTGATCATCCTGCAATGCCTGCGGCGAGGCTCTGCCCTGATCCACCACCAAGAAAAGTAAGAACCCCGTTAGCGCCCTGCAACGACAGGGGTTAAGGTCGAGTTGCTGACAACGACCGATCACCAACGGGGTGAAGACATGGTGGCACAAGGCGTTCTTCCGTACCAGCTCGAA
>JAAELT010000111.1 GCA_024226315.1 bacterium
CTCGGCGGCGGTGCCGAAGCCGGAGTACTGGCGCATGGTGAACGGGCGCTTGCGGTACATCAGGGGATGGATGCCGCGGGTGAAGGGATATTCGCCGGGTTGACCGATGCCGCCTGAACCGCCGCTTTCTTCCACGTCCTCGGCCGTGTAGACCGGCTTGATTTCCAGTCCGGATTCCCACACCGCGCCGTTCATGTCTGAGCGCGCCTCCGGCGCGACGCCCTCGTCCGCGGTCCTCGGTTCCTCTCCCTGCTTCGGTTCGCTCACGGCTGTGTCGCTCACGGCTGTGTCGCTCACGGTCGAGTCCTTTCGCGGATGAAGTCGGCGTCGTGGTGCAGGTTGGCGATCACCGCGTCAACCAGGCCCTCCAGATCCTCGGCGGTCGACTGTCCGACCTCGCAGCCGGCTCTCGGCGGGGAGCATGCAGCGCTTGTTGCCCTCGCAGGGGCCTTCGGTGTTGAAGAAGCGTTCCATCGCGTCAGCCTAGCAGATTCCCGGGTCACTGCGGTTCCTGAACGAGGGTCGATCGTCCTCTTTGCCGGCTTCGAAGACTGCTAGGATGGAGGGTGCCATGCGACCCGTCTTCGCCGATCCCAAGACCGACTTCGTCTTCAAGCGCATCTTCGGTGCCGAGGTCCACAAGCGCCTCCTGATCGAGCTCCTGAATGCGCTGCTCGAGCTCGACGATCAGCACCTGATCGTCGACCTCAAATACCTGACGCCCGAGCAGCACGTCCCGGTGGACGAGCTCAAGCTGTCGCTCGTCGACGTCAAATGCTACGACCAGAGCGGTCGTCACTACGTCGTCGAGATGCAGGTCCTGAACGTCGAGGGCTTCGAGAAGCGCGTGGTCTA
>JAAELT010000112.1 GCA_024226315.1 bacterium
CCCCGGTTGCGCCACAGGAAGTTGCGGGTGGAGTCGTTGGAGACGTAGAGGTCGATCCAACCGTCGTCATCGAAGTCGGTCCAGATCACGCCCAGCCCCTTGGACTCATTGGGGTCCTCGACCGCGATCCCGGCCGACACCGACACGTCCTCGAAGGTGCCGTCGCAGCGGCCCCTGAACAGGTGGTCGGGGACGCCGGCGTAGACGTCCGGGTGGCAGTAGGCCGACAGGCCGCCCTCGGTGCAGTCCTTGTGCGTCTCGAGGGTGAAGCCGACGTAACTCACCACCGCGAGGTCGAGACAGCCGTCACGGTCGTAATCGGCCATGGCGCAGCTGGTGCTCCAGGCCGGGGCGTCGAGCCCGCTGCCGCCGGTGGCGTCCCGCAGGCGACCGCCGTCGTTGATCAGCAGGCGGTCGAGACCGAAGCGGGTGATCACCACGTCGGCGTCGCCGTCCTCGTCGACGTCGCCGGCGCACAGGCCCATGCCGTAGCCGGGCTCGGCGCCCATGACCTCGGCGGTGACCTCCTCGAAGCTGACTATGCCGTCCGCGCCCTCACCCAGGTTCCGCCATACCCGATCGGTCCACGGCCCGGCGTCCGGGTGGCCCGGCAGCGGCTGGCCCTGGAGCAGCACGACGTCGAGCCGGTCGTCGCCGTCGAGGTCCACCAGGCCGCCGCCGACGCCCATGGTCTCCACCATGTAGCGGCGACCGCTGCCGCCGTGCCGGTGGCGGAAGTCTACGCCTGAGGACGCGGTGACGTCCTCGAACCAGACGGCGGGCTCTTCGCGCTTCTCCGCCGGGGCCGGCCGTGGCGGCTCGGGCGGGGCGTTGCAGGCGGCCAGCAGGCAGGCCAGGAGAACGGACGGGCGAAGGTAGGACATGGGGCAATTCTACCGGCCCAAAAAAACAAAAGGGGCCGCTTTGCCGCGACCCCTTTTTCAGACTGGCTGGAACGTCCGGTCAGCTAGAAGCTATACCTGATTCCGATCTTCCCACGCCACCTGGAGTTGACGTTGTGGATATCGAACAGATCTTCTCTCCCTCGAGTGACGTTCGACAGGGTGATGATCGGCGTGCCGGCATCCGTGAAGCCTTCGAGCTCCCACACCTCCTCGGCGTTGAAATTCACGTACCTCACCAGCCCGGAATCCTCGTCGAACAGGTTGCCGAGGTTGACCAGGTCGAAGGTCAGCTCCAGATGTCCCTTGCCGATCGGAATCTCCTGAGCGACGTGGACGTCCAGCGACGTAATCCATGGCGCCAGGTCGTCGTTGCGCTCCGTCTGCCCGCCACGAGCGGCATCGAGCACCGCGTGGGAGGAGATGAAGGCGTCGAGATCGGCCCAGGTGCCGTTGGTGATCACCACGTCGCCCTCGTTCGCCGGTACCCAGGCCAGGTCGTTGCCGTCGCTGCCGTCGCCGTTGTAGCTGCCTCCGAAGCCGAAGCCGACGAAGTCGGAGCCCATGTTCCAGGAGAACGGCCGGCCGGACTGGTGGTTATAGAACAGCGACACGGTGGTCGGATACGGCTTGTCCCGGTTGAACCGGTAGGACAACGAGGCGTTGAAGCGGTGCTCGACCTCGTAGTCCGAGGTCGTCGCGACGGCGTTGTTGGGATCGAACTGCTCGCTGAAGCTGAAGTTCGACACCGCCCGGCTCGACGTGCCCTCGTTGACCACTTCCGAATCGTTGAAGGCGTAGGAGACGAAGCCCCACACGCCATCCGAGAACGGCCGCTCGAGCTTGAGCGCGAAGTTGGTGGATTCGCCGTCCGAGGTGTTCCTGATCAGGTAGGCGTCCGCGCCGTCGTCGTACAGCGGCCGGCCGTCGAAGGTGGTGCCGATCTGGGTGAGGCCGACGTTGGCGTAGTCGATCTCCTGGACCGAATCGGTGAACACCGCCTCGGCCGAGGCCACCAGGTTCCACCACGGCAGTTGGCGATCGTAGGCCAGGTTGAAGCGCGCGACCTGCGGGAACTCGAAGCTCGGGTCGATGAAGTTGAACTCACCGCCACCGGGGTTGTCGATGCCGCACGCCGCGGACTGATTGAAGGGATCCGGGTTGAACGGCTCATTGTTGCAGTCGATGAAGAGCTGCGAGATGCCGGTGCGCGCATACTGGTTGGAGATCCAGACGTAGGGGGTGCGGCCGGCGAAGATGCCGGCGCCGCCGCGCAGCTGCGACTGGCCGTCACCCGAGATGTCCCAGTTGAAGCCGACGCGCGGTTGCCAGAGCTGCTCGCCGTCCGGGATGTCGTCGGTGCGGAAGCCGAACTCCGACTCGGTGAACGGGTTACGGTCCGGGCTGTCCGGGAAGAACGGTACGTCGACCCGCAGACCGTAAGTGAAGGTGAAGTTGTCTTTCACCGCCCACTGGTCACCGACGTAGAAACCGAGCTGGTTGACGTCGAAGTCCTGGGTGGGCGACTGTCCCGGCCCGAGCACCGTGAAGTCGAAGTTGCGAGAAATGCCCGACTCGAACTGATCGAGGTCGCTGAACTGGTAGGAGCCGAACGCGTTCTGGATGAACAGATTCTTGAAGCTGAACAGCTCGTTGTGGGTGCCGAAGGTGACAGTGTGGTTGCCCTTCAGCCAGGTGAAGTCGTCGTGAATCTCGAGGACGTCCGTATCCAGCGCGTTCTGGGTCGAGAATCGCTCGGTGCCGGCCTCGAACTCGTTGCGGCCGGGAGCCGAGCCGTTGACGTCTTCGATCTCGACCCACGGAAAGCGCACGCCGTCGGCGCCGGCCCGCCGGTCCTCGATCGACTGGAAGGCGATCCGGGCCTCGTTGAAGGCGTTGGCGCCGAACACGCTGTTGAGCTGCAAGACCGTGGAGTTGGTCTCGGTCTGGAAGTCGTAGGTGTTGCTCGGCCACTGGTAGGTGAACGAGCTCGGCCGGTTGATGTCGCGCGCCGCCTCCACGAAGTTATGGCGAAAGGTGAGGTTGTGGCTGTCGTTCAGGTTGAAGTCGAGCCGCGCGAAGTACTTGTCCGACGGGTCATCGCGCGTGTTCTCCCCCAGGCCGCCGGGGTCGTGGCCGTAGTTGGTCATCAGGATGTTGCGGAAGCGGTTGGCCTCGGCGACCAGGCCGCCGTCGCCGCCGGCGAACTGCTGTCCGGACGAGCCGTCGAGCGAAAAACCCGAGGGCGTGACCCGGTCCTCGATGTCGGCGTTGATGAAGAAGAAGACTTTGTCCTTCGACACCGGGCCGCCGAGGCGGAAACCGTACTGGTCTTCGTCGAAGTCGCCGAACTCGACCGTCTCGTTGTCGACGCTGTAGTCGCCGAACAGACTCTTGTCGCGAGTGTAGTAGAAGGCCGAGCCCTTCCAGCTATTGGTGCCGTTGCGGGTGACGGCGTTGATGCCGCCGCCCGAGAAACCACCGTTGCGCACGTCGAAGTCGGCGATCACCAGCTCCAGCTCCTGGATGGCGTCGAGCGAGATCGGCGTGGTGCCCGACTGGCCGCCCGGGGTACCGGTGTCGGCGAGGCCGAACAGGTCGTTGTTCACCGAGCCGTCGATCGAGATCGAGTTGTAGCGGCTGTTACGGCCGGCGACGCTGATCGCGTCCGGATCCTCGTTCTCGGAGTTGATGGTGAAGAACGGGTTGGTGCGCGCGAAGTCGTTGAAGCCGCGGTCGATGGTCGGCAACGACTCGAGCGCCTCGGAGGAGACGTTGGAGGCCGCGCCGGTGCGGCCGGAGTTGATCAGCGGCGTCGACTCGCCGACCACGATCACGGTCTCGGCCACCGACTCGAGCTGCAGCTGGAACTTGAGGTTGGTGTCCTCACCGAGACCGACGTTCACGCCCGTCGCTTCCTGGCTGTGGAATCCGTCCATCGCGGCGGTGACGTTGTAGGGTCCGCCGACGCGGACGCCCAGAAAGCGGAAGCGGCCCGTCGAGTCGGCGACCGTCGAGTAGTTGGTGCCGGTGGGCTCGTGGACCGCGGTGACCTGGGCGCCGGGAAGGGCGCTACCGTCGGCCTGAGCGGTGACCGTGCCGCTGATCGCGCCGGTCGTGGTCTGGCCGAAAGCGGCCGGCGTCAGGACCAGCACGGCGGCGAGCGCCACGGCGAAGAATCGCACTGATCGGTTCATCACATTCCTCCATTCGGTTGATGATGAGGGTTTGAAATCCGGAAGCTCCGCGCCGGGTCCGGGGTGGCGCGGAACTGCACGGCGACTCTATCCCAGACGGGATGGTGCGCCGTTCGATCGACGATGCGGACTCTATGCCAAGGCTTCATGAGGATTCGTTGAATGGGCGATTGGACGGGGCACCATGCGATCCGAGATCGCGGTGCGGTTCAGGCCGTCGAGCCGCCGGAATCGGCCGAAATGCATCTCTGAGCCTCTGACCCTCTAACTGCGGAGAGTTGGCATACGAGGTGAACCTGTGGGGTTCGAGAGCGAAGCCTACCACTATCTGTTGTGGTTGGGGCCATGAATTTGAAATCCAATTTTCGAGATGGATTCAAATTCTCGAATCCACGCGTAAGTCTCCATAATCAAAGGCCGTGCGCCCGCCAGGCGGCGGTCGGCTCCAACCCACGGCGGCAAAGCCACGGTGGATTCCCTGGACCATTCCTCTTGAGCCACGGATCGCCCGGAAGCTCGATCCGTGGTGCCGAGGTTGCCTCGACCGCGCCAGACCCTACTTGTTGGGGTTCCGCGATCCAGTTTTCTGCAGAATTCAAAAGAATGGACACGCTTTCCTGGATCGAACCAAACGCTCGCTACGCCTGACGGTCACGGACGCCACCGGCGTTCCGAGCTGGTACACTTCGGGCCTCACGGTCCCGCCAACCAAGCCCGGAGCACACCATGCCGAGATCCCTGCTGCGTTGCCTGCCGTTGGCCCTCTTGCTTCTGCTCGCCACCGCCCCGCTCGCCGCCCAACCCCAGATCAACGAGATCCGCATCGATCAGTCGAGCACCGACGACGACGAGTACTTCGAGCTCTCGGGCACGCCGTCGAGCTCGCTCGCCGGCTTCACCTATCTGGTGATCGGCGACGGCGCCGCCGGCAGCGGCGTGATCGAGCAGGTCACCGATCTCACAGCTCAGTCGATCCCGGCGAACGGCTTCTTCGTTGCCGCCGAGAGCACCTTCTCACTCGGCAGCGCCGACCTCACCACCACCCTCAACTTCGAGAACGGCGACAACGTCACCCACCTGCTGGTTTCGGGCTTCACCGGCTTCGACGGCCAGGACCTCGACACCGACGACGACGGAATCCTCGACCTTACACCCTGGAGCCAGATCGACGTTTGCCTGGCGCTGATCGAGACGGTGGGCTCGGGCGAGGAGACCTACTGTGCCACCACCCTCGGGCCTTCGGGCATGTTCGTGCCTGGTCATGCCTTTTTCTGCCCGGCCGGCTGGGAGATCGGTATCTTCACGCCCGTCGGCACCGACGACACCCCGGGCGCCGCCAACCTCTGCACCGGCACGCCGCTCGAGATCTTCGAGATCCAGGGCAGCGACGCGTCGTCGCCGGTCGACGGCCAGGTCGTCACCGCCTCGGACAACATCGTGACGGCGGTCGGGCTCGACGGCTTCTTCATGCAGACCCCGGACGGCCGCGACGACCTCGACCCGGACACCTCGAACGGCATCTTCGTGTTCACCGGCGCGGCGCCGGCGGTGGCGGTCGGCGACCAGGTCGACGTCACGGCGCAGGTCGACGAGTTCTTCGAGACCACCGAGCTCTCAGGCTCGCCGATCGTCAGCATCGATTCCTCCGGCAACCCATTGCCGGCGGCAATCGTCTTCGACGCCACCCGGCCGTCGACCGACCCGACGTCGCCGAGCTGCGCGATCGAGTACGAGTGCTACGAGAGCATGAGGATCTCGATCACCGGCGGCACCGTGTGCACGGGCAACCAGCAGTTCGGCACCGATCCGATCGCCGAGGTCTTCATCAGCGCCGGCGAGCGTTGCTTCCGCGAGACCGGTGTCGAGTTCCCGGGGCTGGGGATGCCGCCGATCCCGACCTGGGACGGCAATCCGGAGGCCTTCGAGCTCGACCCCGACAAGCTGGGCCTGCCCAACCAGACGATACCCGGCGGCTCGACCTTCGATGCAGAAGGCGTGCTGGGCTTCGAGTTCGGCGACTACGAGATCTGGCCGACCAGCTTCTCGTTCACCGCCGCCGCGATCCCGCGCGCCGTGCCTTCCCGCGGCGCCACGGAGTTCACCATCGGCTCGCTCAACCTCTTCCGTCTGTTCGACGACGTCGACGACCCCGGGTCCGAGGACGACGGCCAGGTGGTCTCGACGGCCGAGTACCAGCGCCGCCTGGGCAAGTTGTCCGCCTATGTGCGCGAGGTGCTCGACTCACCCGACGTGCTGGGAGTGCAGGAGGTCGAGCATCTCGGCGCGCTCCAGGACCTGGCAGCCGAGATCGCGGTCGACGACCCCGCGGTGGTCTACAGCGCCGAACTGGTCGAGGGCAACGACGTCGGCGGCATCGACGTCGGCTACCTGGTACGCGACACGGTGTCGGTAACCCAGGTGACCCAGCTCGGCGCCGCCGAGCTGTTGACCTTCGATAACTCGCTGCTCCACGACCGGCCGCCACTGCTGCTCGAGGCCAACTTCACGGGCGGCACGGGGAGCTTCTCGTTCGCCGTGCTCAACAACCACATGCGCTCGCTGGGCGGCATCGACGACCCCACCGACGGCCCCCGGGTGCGGCAGAAGCGCCTGGAACAGGCGCAGTCGATCGCCCAGAAGTCCCAGGACTTCCAGACCGCCAACCCGACGGTACCGCTGGCGGTGATCGGCGACCTCAACGCCTTCGAGTTCACCGACGGCTACGTCGACGTGGTGGGCCAGCTGGCCGGCGACGTCGACCCGGCGATGAACTTGCTCTCCGGCCCCGACCTGGTCGACCCCGACCTGGTGATCTGGGCGATCCATGCGGTACCGCTGCGCGAACGCTACTCGTTCATCTTCGGCGCCAACGCCCAGGTTCTGGACCATGCCCTGACCAGCAGAGTCGCCGGCGACTTCGTGAGCCGCGTCGCCTACGGCCGCGGCAACGCCGACGCCGCTCGCGACCTGATCAACCAGGCCGGCACCGCCCTGCGCTCGTCCGACCACGACGGCCTGGTGCTCTACCTCTCGACCACGCCCGAGATCTTCGCCGACGGCTTCGAGTCGGGTGACACCTCCGGCTGGTGAGCGGGGCGCCACGTCAGGCGCCGATCCGGGTCACTCCCGTGCAACGTCGGAAACCAAGCGCCTGGCACGGATTCCGTGGCGCTCGAGCTTCTTGGCCAGGCCATTGCGGGAGATCCCGAGCAGCCTGGCCGCCGCCGCCTGATTGCCCTCTGATTGCCGGAGCGCCTCGCGGATCAGCCGCTCTTCGAGCTCACCGAGCCTCGATCCGAGGGCCAGGGACTCCCCGTCTTCGATCGGCGGAGCCGGTAACTGTGGTGCTTGCAGTGCCTGAAGGCGCGGCGCGAGCATTCCGGAATCGATCACCTGGCCGTCGACCGACGAGTCGACCAGGCGGTGCATCTCGTGCTGGAGCTCGCGCACGTTGCCGGGCCAGGGATAGGTTTCGAGCAGCCGCAGGGCCTTGGCGGTCAGGCCGCGCACGCGGGTACCGGTCTCGAACGAGAAGGTCCGCAGGAAGTGTTCCACCAGGCCGGGAACGTCGCTCCGAGCGCTGCGCAGCGGCGGCACCTCGATCAGGTGGCCGGCGAGCCGGAAGAAGAGGTCGCGCCGGAAGGTGTCGTCGCCGGTCAGCCGCTCGAGGTCGGCATTGGTGGCGGCAACGAGGCGCACGTCGATCTTGCGCGCCCGGCCACCCACGGGCTGGATCTCCTTCTCCTCCAGAGCCCGCAGCAACTTGGCCTGGAGCGCCGGCTGCATCTCGCTGATCTCGTCGAGAAACAGGGTGCCGCCCTCGGCGAGCTGGAACTTGCCGGGCCGCTGCGTGACGCCGGTCGCCACGCCCTTGCCAATGCCGAACATCTCGGCTTCGAGCATGTCGGACGGGATGGCGGCGCAGTTGACCGCCACGAAGGGGCCCTCGCTGTGACTCGAGGAGGCGTGGACCGTCCTGGCCACCTGTTCCTTGCCGACGCCGGTCTCGCCGACGATGAGGGTCGCCAGGTCGCTGCGCGCCGCGCCTTCGAGGCGGCGGTGCATGTCGGTCGCCGGCGTCGAGGTACCGGGGCGGTAGCCCTCGGGGAAGGCCAGCTCCGGCGCCCGTTCCGGCGGCGCGGTCTCGGGCAGGTTCACGGTCTGGGTCCCCTCTTCGGTTTCCGGGAACAGCCCGGAGAGCCCCGTCGTGCTGGTGAGCTCGAAGGCGAGCTCGACGTCGTCCCTGTCGGCCCGCTCGACCAGCAGACGCACCGCTCCGAACGTCAGCTCGGCACCGGCCGGCACCAGGGTGCGCGTCACGCGCCGGTCGTCGACGTACGTCCCGTTGTGGCTCCCGGCATCCTCGATTTCGAGCCCCTCGGGCAGGATCCGCAGTACGGCATGATGCCGCGACACCCCCTCCACGGGGAGCACGATGTCGCTCGCCTGCGCCCGGCCGATCCGGTGCTCGCCGGCGCCGAGGTTGAAGACCCTCTCGGCGCCGCGGACCAGGCCGCGGAGCCGGTAGGCGTGACGGGTTTCGCTGGAGGATCGCATTTCCAGTCCCTCCTTTCCCGGGTCTCATAAACAGGCTACATCAGATTGAGATCGTCCGAACGACAGATTTGTTTAGCCCGGTCGCCCGCGCACGGCGTGCGCACCTGCCCACGCCGTGCGCAGGTGTTCGAGAGGCCCGAACCGGGGCACGAGAGAAAGGCCGAACCGCTTCGCAGGCCGGTTTTACGCGCTTTTCGAGACGTTGAGCGGGCTCACACACGGACTCTGGCGGCCTGGCACCGGTATTGCGCTCTACCCTCTCGACCGCGGCTGACGCGGTTGCCGAGCTCGGAACCGAGAGCGGCCAACACAAAAAGAAAGGCAAGAGCCATGAAACACCTCCTGACGATCACCTCGGTCCTCTTCCTCGTCGTCCCGCTGACCGTGGGCGCCGAGGACTGCCGACACGTCCCGCCGCCGGTTGCGGTGAACGACTTCTACTCCGTGGCACCGGATGGGAGCCCGTGTCTGCCCTTCCGGGAGAACGATCGTTACGGCGGCTCGCTGCCGTCATACGTGGAAACGGTCGAGTTCGATATCCTCGACATCTATGGGATCTGCGGCTCGACCGGCGATCACCACTACAAGCCAAATGGCGACGGCGTTTTCGATCTCGTGTACTACACCATCGCCAACGAATGCCACGAGGACACCGCGATCGCCCGCGTCGTGATCGAGCCGCAGCCGCATCCCCTCACCAGGATCTTCGAAGACGATTTCGAAGCCGGCCCGCCCCCTGCCTGGGACGGCATCTGGGTACCCGGCTGCGGCAGGTTGGATGTGACGGAAAGGGCGGCTCTGCAGGGGCGCTACGGTCTCGAGGTCACGGTGGACGAGAGTTCGGAGCACGCCTACCTCGTCGACGACTCGCCTGAAGCCGAGATCACCTACAACTCTTCCTTCCTGCTGAACCCGAACTCGATCGAGATGAGCGGGAACGACGGTCGGATCATCTTCTCCGCGCTCGCTGCGGATGGGGACGACTGGAAGACTCTGTTGCAGATCCGCCTGCGGCGGTCCGGCTCGCAGTATCAACTGCGACTCGACACCTATCTCGACAACGGTACCCTCGTTCAGCTACCCGCGACCGGCTGGGCCGACATCGACGACGAGCCCCTGAGCGTGCGGCTCCGGTTGCACGCCGCCACCGGGCGGGGAGCCGGCAACGGGGAAGCGGAGCTGTCGATCAACGGCACGACCGTGGGTGAGGCTGCCACCCTCGCCAATGGCCAGGCGATCGTCGAGCGCGTCCGCTTCGGCCTCGCCGGAGGCACCGACCCGACCGAGGGCGTCTTCTACCTCGACTACTTCAGATCCTGGTCCTGACATCCCTCTTCATCTGAACTGAGCAAGCACCTTCACGGGTCGCTCCTGCATACGAAGGCCGGCTGGGATTCTCGGAACCCCGGCCGGCTGATTGCTTCAACCCAGGACGATCGTGTGCCGACGCCTCTCGGCCGAGCCGCTAGCCGGTGGCTTCTCCACCATGTACTGAACCACGCGGTCGTCACACTCCGCGCGCAGCATCACCGCTTCGAGCTCCGGGTAACTGGCCAGAAGATCGTCGACCATCTCGCGTAGCCTTTCCTCCGTCATGACGCATACCTCCACCAGGTACCGTACCACGGGATCGGCGGCGCGAGCCTCCCGAATCCCGCGACGCCATCCTGGCGGGCGTCAATCCCCTTCCCAATCCCAGAAGTAGTCTTTGTTGGTGAGCGCCTCTTCCTCCGGCAGCGGTGCGACGCTAGCGTGATCGGCAAGGGGGCCCGAGGCCGGGTGGCGCGCCAACGAGCGCCGGATCTCGGCCAGTTGCTCCTCGAGGTCCGAGGTCTCGCGCTCCCAGTACTCGTCGGTGCCGAAATGCGGCCAGCCGGCGCGGAACGCCGGGTCGTCCCAGCGGCGGGCCAGCCAGCCGGTGTAGCGCACCAGCCGCAGGCCCCGGAGGGGCTCGATCAGGCGCAGGGTCGCGCGGTCGAAGGGGCGAAAACGCTCGTAGCCGGCAATGAAGATATCCCGGTGGTGCTCCATCTCGCGGCCGCGGCCCGGCAGCGCCAGCCACAGGTCCTGCACCGCCGGCCCGGTGGCCATATCGTCGAAATCCAACACCCGCAGCTCACCGTCGCGCAGCAGCACGTTGCCGAGGTGGAGGTCGGCATGGATGCGGTGGGTGGTGACGCCTTCGAGCAGGTCGTCGGCGATGTCGGCGATGGCCTCGGCCGCGGCGAAGTAACGGCGCTTGAGAGTCCCGGCAAGGGTGTGGTTGCGCTCCATCCACCGCAGCACGCGGCGCACGTAGTGGTCGGCGTCCAGGTGCGGCCGCGACGGCGCCGGACGCGCGGCACCGACGTTGTGCATGCGGCCGATGAACATGCCCAGCCGCTCGATAGTGGCGCCGCCGAGCTCGTCGGGAGCGCGACCGCCGCGGCGGTCAGCCAGGCTGTAGTAGAACCTGTCTGGGGGGACGTCCTCGCCCCCTTCTGGTGGGACGTCCTCGATGCTCCGCAGGGTCTCACCGTCGGGAAACGGCCGCACGGTGCAGACCGGGATCTCCTCGGCATCGAGCTCGGCGAGGAACGAATGCTCCTCCAGAATCTGCTCGGCGTTCCAGCGCCCCGGGCGGTAGAACTTGGCGACGATCCGGCTGCGGTCTTCGAGCTCGACCTCGTAGACCCGGTTCTCGAACGAGTTGAGCGGATAGCACACCGGCCGGCAGGCGAGGCCGCTCGCCTCCACCGCTTCGAGCACCCGCTCGGGGGTCAAGGAGAGGAAGAGGTCGGTCGCCTCGCTGGCTTCGATAGCCTCGCTGGCTTCTGTGGCCTCGGCGGCTTCGGTGGCCTCGACGGCAGGCTCATCGTCGCACATCGAGACCACTGTAGCAGGTCTGTGGCTCTATCCGGTCCGCTAGAAGGCGGTGGTGTCGCCGACGCTGGCGAAGTTGCCCAACGGGTTGATGTAGGTCTTGACGATGCCGGTCTCGGTATCGGTCACCGTCATCTCGGTCCGAACGTTGGTCAGCGAGCCGAAGAAGATCCAGAAACGGCCGTTGTTCTGCCGTCCGTCCAACGCCTTCACCACCATCTCGATATTGGCGTCGTTGAAGAACCAGAACGAGCCGGAATCTTCGGTGGAGAGCACGGCGACAGTGCCGTCACCGGTCCGGGCCTCGAAGTCCTCCCAGTCGATCGTCACCCGGAATCGCCCGTTCTCCCCGAGACACAGGGTCTTGCTGTCCGGCACGCAGACGTCGCGCAAACGCACCCGATCGTCGAGATCAGGAATCATGAAGGTCTCGTCGTAGCGGCACGGTCCGGCCGCCAGACTGCCGGCTTCGAGCCCCAGGCAGGTGGTCTGGAGGTCCGCCGGCGTGGGCTGCGGCAGGCCCGCCACCCAACCGCGCAGGCTCTCCCAGGCGGCCACGGTCTCGGCCTCGGTGAAGCCGCAGTGCGAGGGCTCGTCCTCCACGATGATGCCGACGGTCAGGTTCTCGGGCGGCACGGTCGAGGCGTACTCGCTCTCGTTCTCGACGATCACCAGGCCGTCCTTGTCGGTGTGGATGGAGACGATCTTGACGTCTTTCACCAGGCCGCTCGGGGTGTAGTTGGAGACGATCCTCTCGCGCGCCGCGGCGTCGGCCTGTACCCGCTGCACGTCGGCGTTGATCTGGGCGTCACCGTAATCGACGTTGGTGTTGTCGAAGCCGAAGCCGCCGGCCAGCTTGCGCGGATCGAACAGCAGATCCGCCAGGCCGAAGGTCGAGAAGCCCATGTCGGTGAGCAGGAACTCCTCCGGCAGGTTGCTGACCGTCAGGATGGTGTTCAGGCGATCCTGCTGATCCTGGGTCGGCGTCACCGGCGGCAGCCCCTCGATGTCGATGCCCGTGCACGCCTGCACCGCCAGCGCCAGGGTCAGCTCGTTGAAGCTGGCGTCCGGCGGCGCCGCGATGTCGTAGGGAATCGCCGCCCCCGGCACGTTGCCGCACACGGCATCGTAGATCAGGCGCAGGTCGATGCCGCCGTCCCAGATCCGGCTGCCGCCCACCGCGCCGCAGATCGGCATGGCGCCCTCGAGGTTGGGGATCAGCTCCGCTTCGACGTCGCGGGCGGTGACGATGCCGCCCAGCGAGGCGCCGTAGATCAGCACCTGATCAGGGGTGCCGTACTGGGCCTGGAAAACCTGGTACATCTGCTGGTTGTCGAAATGGGTCTCGAACACCGCCCAGCCGGTGAGGCTGTAGCTGGAGGCGGCGACGGCGTACCCCTCGGAGAGCTGCACGACAGCCAGCGGGCCGAGATCGTCGTCCTCCACCGGGCCGATCGGATTCAGGCTGAAGCCGTGGTTCCAGATCGCCAGGCCGTCGGCCGGGGTCCAGCCGTCGGGCACGACGATCTTGTAGTGAGCGCCCCCGGCCGTCTGGCCGGTGAGCTCGGTCTGGGCGCCGGCGAGCACCGGCACGAGAGCCACGAGGGCTGTCAGGATCACTGTACGGGGGAAGGTCTGCAACCGCATTTCGATCTCCTCTAGCCGGGCAGAACCGCCCGCGAGCGCTCAACTGGGGCACCGACGTCCGACGATCTCCGTCGGCTTGTCGGCGGACCGTAACATCTTTAGGGCGTCTTGTTCAAACCCGGGGGTCGGCAGGGACGCTGCTCGAGTTGGCTCAGGGTCTGCTCGAGGCGTCCGGCGAGAGCTTCGGCCCCTGCCTGGCGCGCCGCTTCGAGAGCGCGGCGCTGCCAATCCATGGCATCGTCGCAGCGGCCGAGCTCGGCCAGCGCCAGCGCCACCGTCTCGGCGTGCCGCGGGTCGCGGGACGCCTCGTGCACCCGCAACGCCAGGTTCAGGGCGCGCGCGCCGGCGCGCTGGGCGGGGTCGGGGCACGCGGCCAGCACCTTGGCCAGCGCCGCGGCCACCCGGCCCGCCTCGGGCATCAGCTCGTGCGCCTCCTCCAACCGTCCTCGGGCCTCTGCGAATCTGTCCTGGCGCAGCAGCATCTCCACCTCGAGCAACCGGGCCGACTCGCTGGCGGGCTCCTGCTCCACCACCTTCGCGGCATGGTCACGAGCCTCGTCCCACCGCCCGAGCCGCTGCAGCGCGCGCGCCAGCTCCAGGCGCGCGCCGGCGTCCGAGGGCTCCAGGTCGACCGCCGCCGACAGCGACTCCGCCGCGCCATGTGCGTCTCCCGAGTAGGCCAGCAGCACGCCCAGGTTGTAGTGGGCTGTGCGGTTGCCGGGCTCGAGCTCCAGGACCTCGCGGAAGCGGACGACGGCTTCGTCCTGGCGGCCGGACTGGGCCAAGGCCGAGGCCAGGTTGACCCGCGCCCGGACGCTCTCCGGCCGCGCCGCGACCGCCGCCTCGAAGGCTTCGGCGGCCTCGGCGTAGCGTCCAGCGCGAAACGCCGTCTGGCCGCGCAGCAGCAGTACCCGCTCGCCGGTCTCGAGGTCGTCGAGCTCGTCGATCAGGGGATCTACAGGCTTGACACCCACCTTGCCCCGCTGCATCAGGTGTTCGCGGGCCTTGTCCATGTCTCCCAGGCCACGGTATGCGAGTCCCAGGGGATGGTGCAGCCGGTTAGCCGCCGGTACCGCGGCGAGCGCCGTTTCCAGGTGCTTCACAGCCTCGCCATACTGCTTCTCCGACAGCGCCACCTGTCCCAGGACCGCCATCGCCGCCGCGCTCGCGGGGTCGAGCTCGAGCGCGCGGCCGAGGGTGGCGCGGGCGTCGTCGAGCCGCTGGGCCGCGAGCTGGACCTCGCCGAGATGGATCAACGCCGGCAGGCTGCGCGGTTCGATGTCGAGCGCGCGGCCGTAGCGCGCGGCCGCCGCTTCGAGCCGGCCCGCCTGCTGGTGGAGGATCGCCAGGTAGTAGACCCAGCGAAAGTCGTCCGGAGCCAGGCGCGAGGCGTTCTCGTAGCAGACGGCGGCCGGCTCCGACAGCTCGTAGGCGTGGTAGAGGCGCCCGGTCTCGCCGAATGCGGCCGCCAGCTGCCCCGGGCTCGAGCCGGGCTCGGCGCGGACCGACTCCAGCAGCTCGTGGGCCTGCTGAAGCTGGGCGGCCACGGCGTCTTCCAGCTGCTCGACGTCCGGCGGGGCCAGGGGCAGCAGCTCGACCTCGGGCGGCGCCGCCAGAGCCGCGCTCGCAGCCAACGCGAACGCCGCGAGCCAGACCGGCCGGCTCACTGGCTTTCCTTTGGCGCGGAGCCCTGCCGCAGGGTCGTGTACTTGCCGGCCGCGGGCGCCGGGAAGCTCTCGACCACGCCGTCGGGCCAGTGGACGCGCACCGCCGTGACCTTCGCCCCGCCGCCGAGCCCGGCGAGCACACGGGGGTCGTTGGCCGAGCAGTACGAGCCGTCTGTACGCGCGCGCCGCCACAGCGCGGGGGCGCCCGAGCGGACGACCTCGGCGCGCGCGCCGAGCATGTCGCGCCCACCCTTGCCGCCGACCAGGCGCAGGCCCAGCCAGGGCTTTGTCTGGCCGATCTCGTTGCGCAGCAGGCGCACCGGGCCATTATTGTTGCACAGCACGACGTCGGCGTCGCCGTCGTTGTCGAGGTCGCCGACGGCTGCACCGCGGCCGACCTCGGCGAGCTCGAAGACCTCGCCCGCGCGGGCGGTGACGTCCTCGAACCGGCGGCCGGAGGCGGAGCGCAACAGCTGGTTGGTCTGATCCAGGGGAAACAGGTCGCCGGCACGGGCCAGGGGCTCCAGGATCCGCACCGCGCCGCTGACGATCAAGAGGTCCAGCCAGCCGTCGTTGTCGACGTCGAGCCAGGCGGTGCCGAAGGAAGTGAAGGC
>JAAELT010000113.1 GCA_024226315.1 bacterium
GGGCACCAGCAGGAACACGACGAGATGGCTCAAGGGACCGGTGTGGCGTTCGCGGAGCCGGAGCCCTGGCCAGAGCCCGTCGACGGCGCCAGACTCCTGGAGGGCCTTGCCGAGACCTTCAAACGCTATATCGTGCTGTCGCCCGGCACGGCCACGGCGTTGTCGCTGTGGGTTGTCCACACCTACGCTCTCGAAGCCGCCTTCATCACCCCACGCCTTGCGATCACCTCGCCGGTCAAGCGGTGCGCGAAGACGTTGGTGCTGACGGTGCTCGAACACTTGGTGACGAAGGCGCTGATGACCTCGAATGTCAGCGCCGCGGCCGTCTTCCGGTGCATCGAGAAGTTTCAACCCTCCCTGTTGGTCGATGAGGCCGACACGTTCCTCGCCGGCAAGGATGAGCTACGCGGAATCCTGAACAGCGGTCACCGTCGCGGTGGGACGGTGCTGAGGGTCGCTGGCGACGCCCTCGAACCTCGTGCATTCAGGACGTTCGCGCCGGTCGCCATCGCCATGATCGGCAAGCTGCGGGATACCCTCGCCGACCGCTCGATCGAGATCGAGATGCGCCGCAAGAGGCGGGAGGAGAAGGTCGAGATTCTGCGGCTCGATCGGATGAGTCACCTCGGGGAGCTGCGCAGCCGCTGCGCTCGGTGGGCCCACGACCATCTCCAGGAGCTCCGGGACGCTGAGCCCGAGGTACCAGCAGAGCTTCATGACCGAGCGGCGGACAACTGGCGGCCGCTGTTGGCGATCGCCGATGCCGTCGGTGGAGACTGGCCGACGCTGGCGAGGCGGTCAGCTCAGCTGCTGTCGTCGGACGTCGAAGGCGAAGACCGCGCCATCGGCGAGATGCTCCTAGCGGACATCCGGTCGATCTTCGAATCGCGGGGCGCTGATCGGATCTTCACCGACGATCTGCTCAACGAC
>JAAELT010000114.1 GCA_024226315.1 bacterium
AGCTGCTCGAGATGGACGTCATCAACCCCGAGTTCTCGAACACCGACGTGGTGATCATCGTCGGCGCCAACGACGTCGTCAATCCGGCGTCCGAGAAAGACGAGAGCAGCCCGATCTACGGCATGCCGGTGCTCGAGGTGTGGCACTCCGGCAGCGTCATCATGATCAAGCGCAGCCTGTCGCCGGGCTTCGCCGGCATCAAGAACGAGCTGTTCGAGTACGACAACACCATGATGTTGTTCGAAGATGCCAAGAAGGCCGTACAGGGGATCCTGACCGAGCTCAAGGACCTGTAGTATCTTCGAGCATGACACTCGCCACCCATGAAGTGAACCGCTGCCTGACCCTGCTGCGCAACAAGATCCGCGAGCAGGGTTTCACCCAGCTCGAGGTCCAGGCTGCCCTCGGCTGGGGCAGAAGCTACATCAGCCAGCTCCTGACCAGGCAGAAGAACCTGCGCCTGGATCAGGTGCTCCTGATCTTGAGCGTGATCGGCTTCGACCCCGAGGAGTTCTTCGCCGAGCTGTATCCGGCGCCCTTCCACGTGAGGCGTTTCGAGTCACGTAGCGACGACAGCCAGAAGCTCGACGAGCTGCGGCAGTTGCTGCGCGGGCTCGTCGACCTGCTGCTCGAGAAGGGGATCCTGAGCGCCGAGGATCTGCCCGGCGGCGACAGCTGAGCGAGGGCGGCACGCCCGTCACCTCGGCCGCGATAGCAGCCACCTCGGCCGAAATCGGTTCGGAGGTGTGGCGAAGCCTGCTCGGGCTGCGCTATCGAATGACGGAGCCAAGACACAATGTGAAGTACAATGGTGCCGGAAGGCAGAATGTTCATCGACCGGTTCGAAAAGGCGCTCGAGCTCGCCAAGGCCCCGACGCTGGAGCGCATCCGCGCGGACGCTGCTCGGATGCCGCATCGCCTGGCGAAGCTCCTCACCTACGTCGCGGACAACCTCTGCGACCCGGCCCTGAACGCCACCAGCGCACAGCGTGCAGTCGGCATCCGCGATCACTCGCTGCCGACCGTCTTCCGCGCCCACACCGGCACGACGTTGCGACCCTTCATCGAGAACGCCCGGCTCGAGATCGCGGACCGGCTGCTGCGCGGCACCGACTTCGAAGCTGGCGACGTCGGCATGGGGGTGGGGTACGAGGTTTATGAGACGTTCGTGCGCGCTTATCGGAGGTGGTGTGGGGAGAAGCCCTCGGAGGCCCGTTGCGAGCCGTCGGGGCTGGCCATCGATTACGCCACCTATCGCCGAGCGGCCCGCGGCAAGCTCGATCCGGAAGAGGCGCGGGACTTTCAGGCACAGCTGCGGCGCCTCTACCCCGAGGCGGAGGCAGCGGAGAACGAGAGCGCCGAGGCCGGCGTGGCACGGAGCGAGGCGCTGTTGCGCCGCCTGGAGCTCGCACGGCTCGGCGCCCAAGAGGCGCGCGGCTTCCTGGCGAAGTTCCTGGAGGTCTACCCCGAGGCCGGGCAGGTGGCGACCGAGGCTCCAGCCGCCGGCGAGGCACCGCCTCGGGTCGTGATCGACGGCGGCTTCTTCGAGCGCTTCAGCGCCGAGCAGGTGTGGCAGGAGATCCGCGGCCTGCCGGCCGAAGAGCAGCGCCGGCACGTGCGCCGTTACGAGTTCCGCTCGCCTGCGCTCTTCGACCTGCTGCGCCGGCGCTCGCGCGAGGAAGGGCGCAAGGACCGCCGGATCGGCGTGCAGGTCGCCGAGTTGGCGATGGTGAGCCTGGAGGGCGGCGAGGAGGTGTTCGGAGGGAGGGTCCACGACCTGCGGGCCCTGGGCTGGGCCTGGCTCGGCAACGTTCGCCGGCTGGCGCTCGATTTCCCGGCCGCTGAGGAAGCGTTCGAGCAGGCTGGGACCGAGTGGCGGCGGTCGCGGGCGCGGCGGGATCAGCGGGTCCTGGCCAGGATGAGCGATCTCGAGGCGTCGCTGCGCATCTGCCAGCGAAGGTACGACGAGGCTCTACGGCTGGTCGAGCGCGCGCGGACGCTGTTTCGCCAGGAGAAAGACCGGGTGGGCGAGGCCAGGGTCTTGATCCAGCGAGCCGCGATCCATGTTTATCAGGGCAGCTCGGAGGCGGCGATCGGCATGCTCGAAGAAGCCGCGAGCCTGATCAAGGACCACGACGAGCCCTATCTGTCCTTTGGCGTTCGCACGAACCTGGCCCATGCTCAGGTGGAGGCTGGGCAAGCCCTGGGCGCCGCCGAGACGCTCGACCGAGCGCGAGTTTTATGCGCTCGGCTGGACCACCCGCTCGCCTGGCTCGAGATCCGATGGGTGGCAGGTTATATACAGGCGGCCAGGGGAGATTCGCGTGGGGCACGAGACTCGTTCGTGGCGGCCCGGATCGGCTTCGCCGAGGCCGGGGAGCGGTACTTCGCCGGCCTGCTGGGCCTGGAGCTGGCGATCCTCGGCGCTCGGCAAAGCGACTGGGCTGAGGTGACGTCCGCCGCCGCCGAGGCCGCGTCCATCCTGGGTAGCCTGAACCTCTACCCGGAGACTCTGGCGGCGGTCTCCCTGCTTTCCCAGGCCCTGCAGGCAGGGGAGGTCTCGGCGGCGCTCCTGCACAAGGTGCGGGAGCGCGCGCTCCGGGACCCACTCGCGCGGCTGCAGTAAGGCGGGGCCGGAGAACCTCCGGCCCCAGGTGAGCGGTCTAGCCGTTCGGATCGACGAATGGCTTCAGGCCACAGCGGATCGCTGTATGGAGCTTCATGGTCTTCTCCTTTCCTCGAGTGGCACACGCGTGCCGGTGGGCGATCGGGCCTCGCGCTGGCGCGGCGGAGGCCCCGGCATCACGTTACGCCGCCACGGCTGTTTTGTCAGTCGTTTCGTCACCTGGCCGGACAACGCCTCTGCCGGGCGGGACGTCATCCGTGCCGCTCGAGGTGGGCCAGGTTCGGCGGCACGGATGAGTTGTCAGTGGTTTCGTCACCTGTGCCGGTAGGCACGCTTCCGGGGGTGGCGTCTTCCGCGCCGGGCAGCGGCCTGCGAGGCTCGGCTCCGCCGCGGGCATGAAGATCAAGGACGCGAGGAGGAGCGAAGATGGCAGCGAAGAACGCACGGGAACCGGCCGCCGAGAGGCCGGCGACGCCACGCCCGGCCGGGGATGACGGCCCGGCCTACAGCATCCGCTTCTCGAGCGGCCCGGACGCCCCCTGCGCCTGCGGCCGAAACCAGGTCGGCTCCGGCCCGGTGGGCTACCGGGGCGAGGAGGCGGTCTGCGACCTGTGCATGCTGGAGGGCTGTACCGAGCTCGGCCTGGTGCTGGCGCTGGTCGCCGTCGCGCGGGCCTTCGAGGCGATCAGCAGAGACGATAAAGACGCTTGGCTCGACGCCCTCGAGCAGCTGGTCGTCTTTCTCCGCGTCTACGAGCTCGTGGCCGCCAAGACCGCGCCGCCGCGCGCCTTCCGCATCCCCGACTCGCCGCTCGGAGGCGAGACCCCCTGATGCCGCGCCTGCGCACGCCCGCGGACATCCGCGAACTGCTGCTGGCCGACCCCGGGCGGGTCACCGATCAGCAGCTGCTCGCCCTGCTGCTGGGCCGGGGCACCAGCCTCCAGGGTGGCAGAGCTCGGTCAGGTCGCCTACGGCAACAGATCGTCGACCGGCATCGCCCAATCCGGCACGGCTGGTTCCGCTTCAGCCATCTCGCCGGTCCGATAGACGGTCGGGCGCTCGGGATCTTCGGCGCGGTAGACGCGAACGACCTGCTCTCTCAAGACGTCGACGTCCCAGACCGTGAGAGTGCCGACGGCGAAGTAGTCGGCGCGCTTCTTGGCCATGGCCCGCTCGGCCGCGGGACCGTAGTCGTTCTCGCTCCGGACCTCGGCGGCAAAGATCGGAGCGCCGGCGAGGAACTCGCCTCCCCGCAGCTCGCCGATGAAGTAGGCCGCGTCGGGGCTGAAAGACTCGCGGTCGGGCAGATCCACGAGAAAGCCGACGTTGTCCGGGAAGGCGTAGCCGCTGCCCGTGCGCCGCTCGTAGTCGCGCAAATGGGCGTAGATCTCGCCGCCTGCGCGGCCCGGAACTCCCCCGGTCGGTGACATCAAGATCAGCTCTCCCTGAACCAGCTCGGCTTTCGCACAGTCGGGTACGAGATAGAGATCCTCGACCGTTGCCGCCGTCTTCGTTGCCATCGGGCTCCTCCAATCACGAAGCCTATCATCCCGATCCGCGACCCCGTCGTCAGACCGAAGACGCTGCAAGGCGCTGTCGATCGGGAACGGGATCCGGATTTCGAACAGCGGATGAACCGATTTCCCGATCCGCTCCAGGATCCGGCGGTGCGCTCCGTGCGGCGGCCCACGGTAGGACGCTGCCCGGCTCGGGGCCGGGAGAACCGCTTTCACGTGCCGCTACGGTGGGCCGCGGACTCGTTCCGGGTTCCGCTACTGCCGTCTCGGGCATCGGCTCCTTGATTTCGACAACGTCTCCGGTGGCGGAATCCGCCTCGGGAACCTCCTGGCCCTCTACGCCGGCGGTGTTTTCGCTCTGCTTGCGGTGTGACGAGGGTCGCACCTTGGCGGCGAGCACCTCGTGGCCGGTGAGGACGTAGAAAGCCTCCAGGAAGCGGGCGAGATCGCCGTTCTTGCGGTCCACTGCCTCATGGGCCCGGTGCTTCTCCTCGAGCGAGGCGTTGGCCAGGGGCGCCAGCTCTTCGAGGTCGTTCAGTGCCGTCTCGAGTGCTACCAGTGGTTTCTTGATTTCGCCGGCGACCTCGTCCGGCGTCAGGGTGAAGCCGGTGAACTTCGGATCGATCTGCTCGAAGTCGGGATCTTCGAGGTTGCCGACCACGATGCGGCCGACCCGCTGCAGCGGCAGCGGGTCGGTCGGCACGCTGGGCTTGGCCAGGAACAGCGCCCGGGAGCCCTTGGGGCCGTAGAGGATCTCCACCAGGTCGCGGACCCGGTAGAGCACGTCGCGCAGCTCGGGCGTGGCCTCGTCGCGCCGCTTGCGCGCTTCGTGGATGTCGGCCAGCCGATCCAGGTGCCGGGCCTCCTTCTCGATCAGCTCCCGGCGCAGCTCGCGCAGCTCCCCGGCGTGGAGGAGCTGGAACTGGTGGAGGTCGATGACCTCTTGCCCCGCCGGCAGCCGATCACGCCAGCGCTCGGTCTGTTCCTCGGTGATCAGATCGGCGTGCGCACCCGCCGTGCCGGCGATGCGAATCGCCGCCTTTTCGCTGTCCGTGACCATCTTGAAAGCCATGGTTTTTGCCCTCTCTCGTCGGCTTCGATCTGTGAAACTTCGACAGGGCATACGTCGCCCAGTCTCCCATACATATAAGGTATCAGAGATTATTTTTCCATGCCGAGTCAATTTTTTGGATCCTTTGCACTTCGAGCAGGGGTTTCTATCCCCATTCAGGGAGGTCAGCGTGCGAACAGGGCCCAGAGGACCTCAAAACTCCGATTCTGGGTAGAACGGTAACGTTCGGGCACCCCGTGTCCAACTTTTTTGTAAACGCGGAAATAAATCCGGGTACGGTCATCACGCTCTAGTTGAATCTGGGCGTGATTTTTGGTCTGGAAATCGCGTCCTGAGACCGATTGATTGCCATTTCGCGACCACGAATCGCGGGCGGTCTCGAGCAGGATTCGATGTCTCGCCGACGAATCGTGGACTTTCCAGGCAAGAAACCGACCGGTGGGGTCGAAAAGGCTGGCCTGAATGGAATATGGCTGCTTCGGACGCCAGGGGCCGCGGTTCTATGCACTGCGGGCAGAAAGTGGCAGAGAAGATGGCCACGATCTTTTTGGAGAATGAGGGCCGAGAAGGCCTCGAGAGGCTGCCCTGGCCTCTCTTCGTGGATCGTGGAACCTCGAAAGGTCCCCGCCGAATCCACGCTAAGATAGCCGTTTCGACGAAGATCTGGAGCCGCAACCTGGGAGAACACGTGATGGAGCCCACCCGATGAGCACAGCCCGCCGCCTCGCAGCGCTCTTGCTGCTGGCCGCCGTCCTGACGCCTGCCGCGCCGCTGGACGCCGCATCGCGGCCGCCGGTCACGGGCACCGGCGGCGCGGTGGCGAGCGATGAGAAGCTGGCCACCGACGCCGGGCTCGAGATCCTGCGCGCCGGCGGCAACGCCGCGGACGCGGCGGTGGCGACGGCGCTGGCGCTGGTGGTGGTGGAGCCCGAGGCTGGCAACCTGGGTGGCGGCGGCCTGGCGGTGGTGAAGTTCGGCGACGAGGTCGCGTACCTCGACTTCCGCGAGACGGCGCCGGCCGCGGCGCGGCGTGACACCTACCTGGACAAAGGCGGAGAGCCGGTTCCGGGAGCCTCGCTGGTCGGGCCCCTGGCGGCCGGTGTGCCGGGCTCGCCGGCCGGGCTGCACGCGCTGCACCAGCGCTACGGCAAGCTGTCTTGGCGCGCGGTGGTCGAGCCGGCGCGCCGTCTGGCGGCGGACGGTTTTAGGGTCAGCCGACGCCTCCATGCCGGCCTCGAGGAGGAGATCGACGTGCTGCGGCGCTTCGAGGAGACGGCGAAGCGTTGGTTACCAGGCGGCAAGCCGCCGGCCCCCGGGACGCTGCTGAAGATCCCGGAGCTGGCGGCCACCCTCGAGGACTATGCCCGGCGCGGACCGCGGGCGATCACCGCCGGCAAGCGGGCGAAGGCGATCGAGGAGACGGCGAAGCGTCACGGCGGCATCCTGACCGCGGCGGACCTCGGCGCCTACGAGCCGGTGTGGCGCACGCCGGTGCGCTTCGAGGCCTTCGGCTGGCAGGTGGCCTCGGCCGACCTGCCGTCCTCGGGCGGCATCCTGGTGGGCTCCGCGGCCGTGCAGCTCGAGCGCCTGGCATGGCGCGACACGCCTCGCTTCGGCGCGCAGCGGGCGCACCTGATCGCCGAGGCCTGGCGCCGTGCCTTCGCCGACCGCTACCTGCTCGGAGATCCGACGACGTCGGCGGCCGGCGCCCGCGAGCTGCTGGCGGCCTCCTGGCTCGAGAAGCGGGCGGCGTCGGTGGATCCGGCGAAGGCCAGCCGGTCGAACGACGTCGAGCCCTGGCAGTTCACGCCGATCGCCGCGGCGGCCGGCGGCTCGGGCGACACCACCCACCTGTCGACGGTCGACGCCGAGGGCAACCTGGTGGCCTTGACCACGACCCTGAACGGTCTCTTCGGCTGCGCTCTGTACGTGCCCGAGGCGGGCTTCTTCCTCAACAACGAGATGGACGACTTCGCCACCGCTCCCGGCAGGCCGAACCTCTACGGATTGATCCAGGGCGAGGCCAACGAGGTGCGCGCCGGCAAGCGCATGCTGTCGTCGATGAGCCCGACGGTGGCGTGGCGCGACGGCGAGGCGGTCGCCCTGGGCGGCCGCGGTGGCTCCAAGATCCCGACCGCGACGTTGCAGGTGCTGCTGGCGTTCTGGCTCGATGGCGACGGCCTGCAAGCGGCGGTCGACCGGCCGCGCCTGCACCACCAGTGGCTGCCGGACAAGCTGTTCGCCGAGCCCGACGCCCTGTCGCCCGAGACCCGGGCCGAGGTCGAGGCGCGTGGCCACGCGGTGGAGATGGCCGCCAGCTACGCTCAGGTCCACGCGGTGCGGTGGAAGTCGTCGGGAGAGGCCGAGGCCGCGGCCGATCCGCGCGGTGGCGGCGGCGCCGCGGGCGTTGTGCGCCCGTTGTTTTGACGAGTCTTGGGCCGGAGCACTAAAACACGCTTTCAAGGGGAAGAGAATGCGAATCGAGAGGATCCTGTGGAGTAGCCTGATTCTGGTTCTATTGCTGGCGGCCCTGGGCTGCAACAAGAAGGAAGAGGCCGCGCCTGAGCCGGCCGTGAGGGTCGAGAACGCCCAGGCCGGGGTCGCGATCGCGGACCTGTCGACGGATTTCACGGTAGCGGACAACAGCGGGCCATCGGTCGAGCTCGTCCCGACGGGCGAAGGGGCGACGGGCAAGGTCTCGATCCTCGCCGGCGAGCCCGAGACCGGTGGCATCAACCTGGTGGCGGCGATCAAGCAGCACAAGGCGGAGGTACTCGAGCGACCGGGCGGCGAGTACAAGGGCCAGACCGAGCTCGTGGGCCCGCTGGGCACGACCTACGCTTCCCGCGGCCGGTACACCGGCGAGGACGGCGGCACCGTCGAGGAGATCATCGTCTACATGGTCCATCCCCTCGGCGACCGCACACTGCAGGCGATCTACCGGTACCCCGCCGGCGAGGACACCAAGGAGCGAATGGACGCCCTGATCTTCGGCGTCGTCGGCGAGCTCGTGCCCTTGGATCCGCCACCGGCCGAAGGCGGCTGAGCCGCCGCGGTCGCTGCCGATCCGAGGACTGCGCGCAGGAAGTCCGATGCCGAAGTTGCCGAAGCCGCCGCAAAGGCCGCGCAAGAACGTCGTCTTCGAGGACGTCCTGGCGCGGCTCGACGCCCACGAGCGGCCTTACGACCGGGAGTACCTCACCTCGGTCTACGAGTTCACACGCGACATGCATCAGGGCCAGGTACGGCGCTCGGGCGAGCCCTACATCATCCATCCGACCTACGTCGCCTATCTGCTCGCCGATCTCAAGTTCGACCAGACCTGCGTCGCCACCGGCCTGCTGCACGACGTGCTGGAGGACACCAAGATCGACAAGCAGGTGCTCGAGGAGAAGTTCGGCGCCGAGGTCGCCGAGCTGGTCGACGGCGTCACCAAGATCGGTCAACAAGAATACGTGCGGCGCGACGAGGCCCAGGCCGAGACCTTCCGCAAGATGATCCTGGCCTCGGCCAAGGACCTGCGCGTCATCCTGGTGAAGCTCGCCGATCGGCTCCACAACATGATGACGCTCGAGCACATGTCGCCCGACTCGCGCCGACGCATCGCAGGGGAAACGCTCGAGATCTACGCGCCGATCGCGCTGCGGCTGGGAATGTCCAAGCTGCAGGGCGACCTGGAGGATCTCGCCTTCTACTTCCGCTACCCCAGGCAGTTCGCCGAGCTCGAGACCGGGATCCGCCAGAAGATGAAGGTCGCCAGGGGCTTGCTCCAGCGCCTGGCCGGCCAACTCGGAGACAGCCTGTCCGCGGCTGGCATCGAGGCCGAGATCAACTACCGGGTCAAGCGTTACTACTCGATCTTCCGCAAGCTGCGCCGCCAGGAGGTCGACATCTCGCAGCTCTACGACTACCTGGCCTTTCGCGTCATCACCGAGGATCTCAAGGACACCTATGCCGCCTTCGGCGTCGTGCATCAGAACTGGCGCCCGATCCCGGGACGGTTCAAAGACTACATCGCGATGCCGAAGCCGAACCTCTACCAGTCTCTGCACACGGTGGTCATCGGCGAGAAGGGGCAGCCGTTCGAGGTCCAAATCCGCACCCGGGAGATGGATCTGGTGGCGGAAGAAGGCATCGCCGCGCATTGGCAGTACAAGGATCAGGGTGCCGAGTCCGGCGACCCGAACATCCTGTGGTTGCGGCAGCTGCTCGAGTGGCAGAAAGAGGTCCAGGATCCCCGCGAGTTCCTTTCCGCGCTCAAGATCGACCTGTACCCCGACGAGGTCTACGTCTTTTCTCCGAAGGGCGAGGTCTACTCGTTTCCTCGCGGCGCCACGCCGCTCGATTTCGCCTACCGCATCCACACCGAGCTTGGCCACCGATGTTCGGGCGCGCGCGTGAACGGCAAGCTCGAGCCGCTCAAGACTCCGCTCAAGAACGGCGACATGGTCGAGATCATGACCGGCAGCGGGCGCAAGCCGAGCCGGGACTGGCTGAACCTGGTCGTCACCTCCCGCGCGCGCAGCAAGATCCGGCACTGGCTGAACACCGAGCGCAAGCGCGAGTCCGAGGCGATCGGCAGGCGTTTGCTCGAGCGCGAGCTCAAGAAGCTGCGCCAGAGCCCGCGCAAGGTGCTCGAGGGCGAGCGCATGAAGGAGTACCTCTCTCGCGAGGGCCTGGGCCAGATCGAGGAGCTCTACCAGCGGATCGGCTACGGCAAGATTCCGCTCAAGCGCGCCGTCGAACGACTGGTCGCCGACGCCGACTTGAAGTCGCCGGAGCCCGGCCCGCTGCGGCGCGCGGTCGACCGGCTGCTGCCCGGCGCCGGGCCGGTGACGGTCAAGGGTGCGTCGGACCTGATGGCGACCCTCGCCAAGTGCTGCGATCCGGTTCCCGGCGACGAGCTGGTGGGCTTCATCACCCGCGGCCGCGGCATCTCGGTGCACGCCGCGACCTGCCCGAACGTCAAGAATCTCAACCTCGATCCGGAGCGTCTGATCGACGTCGAATGGGCCCGTAAGGCCGAGTCGGCCTATCCGGTGTCACTGGCGATCGAGACCGAGGACCATACCGGCATACTGGCCCGGCTCACCGAGGTCATCGCCAAGGAGTCCTCGAACATCCGCCACTTCGAAGCCGATACCACCGACACCGGCAGGGGAGTCATGAGCGTCGTGGTGGAGGTTCGCAACCGCAAGCACCTCGACAAGCTCTGCCGGGCGATCGACGCGGTGAAGGGCGTGCTGGTGGTGTCGCGGTCCAGTGGCGGCGGGGCGCGCAAGCGGCGACCACCGGCGAAAGAGGGAGCCCGGTAGCGAGCTCGGCAAAGCTGGGCGGGAGGGCCGCCACACTGGGCGGCCCCTACACCGGAATTCCGGGAAGGAAACCGCTACGGGGTGCTCGGGGCTTCGGGCTCAGGGCTCCAGTTGCGAGCCGCCGGCTTCTGGACCTTGCCGTCGCGGAGGCAACGGGTGCAGACCCAGATACGCCGCGTGGTGCCGTCGACGACCGCCCGCAGCCGTTGCAGGTTGGGTTTCCAGGTTCTGTTGGAGACGTTGTGAGCGTGGCTGATGCTGTGCCCCGCCACCGTGCCCTTATCGCAGATCGCACATCTCTTGGCCATCGGGATCCCCTCGTGTCTGAGAGCTGTCTGAAGGTTCCTGTCCGTAGAAGCGGTTGCCCGGAGCGGGCGTGGGGGAGCGGCAGTGTCTCACAAAAGCGACGGTCGGGCAAGCATGCAGTGAGCCGTGCCGGACAGGCCGCGAACCGGCCCGCTGCCACGCCGCGAGCGAGCCGCCCGGCCGGAGACTTATATAGCCAAAAGCGTATTCGAGTTCTTGACACCATCAAGACCTGCTGGTACGCTTCGTTCAAAGCTTTAAGAATCGGAGTTAACCTAGCATCATCATTGTCTTTTCAAGGCATCGGGGCGCCGCCGGGTCAGGCAAATAGAGTCGTCGTTTTTGAGCATCGAAGCAGAGTTTTTTGGAGTCGCTACCAGGCACCTGAGAGGAATTTCCGGCCGTGTTGTTCAACCGCAGCAAAGGAGTCGTCGGGCTCGACATCGGTAGCGCCACCGTCAAGCTCGTCGAGCTGAAGGAGCGCAAGGGCGGTCAGTTCACGCTCCAGCGGATCGGGGTCGAGCCGCTGTCGCCCGAGGCGATTGTCGACGGCTCGATCATGGACTCTTCCCTGGTGGTCGACGCGATCCAGAAGCTCAACGATCAGACCGGCGTCAAGAACGCCAGTTACGCGACCTCGGTCTCGGGCCATTCGGTGATCATCAAGAAGATCGAGCTGCCGGCCATGGAGCCCGACGAGCTCGCCGAATCGATCCAGTGGGAGGCGGAACAGCACATCCCGTTCGACATCAACGACGTGCGCCTGGACTACATGACGCTGTCGGACGACGATCCGGGCCTCGAGAATATGGAGGTCCTGCTGGTCGCGGTCAAACGCGAGAAGGTCAACGACTACGTCTCGGTGATCTCCCAGAGCGGCAAGAGCCCGATCCTGGTCGACGTCGACGCTTTCGCGATCCAGAACGCCTACGAGCTCAACTACGATCTCGATCCGCTCAAGGTGGTGGCGCTGATCAACATGGGCGCGGGCGTGACCAACATCAACGTCGTCGCCCGCGGCCAGAGCGTCTTCTGGCGCGACATCTCCTTCGGCGGCAACCAGTTCACCGAAGCCCTGCAGCGCGAGTTCAATCTCTCCTTCGATCAGGCGGAGCTGCTCAAGCGCGGCGAGTCGGTGGGCAGCTACACCGCCACCGACGCTCGCAAGGTGCTCGACGCGGTGTCCGCCGAGATGGCCAACGAGATCCAGAAGACTTTCGACTTCTTCGGCGCCACGTCTTCGGAAGGGCCGGTGGACGAGCTGGTCTGTTCGGGCGGCTGCGCGCTGACGCCCAACCTGCAAGAGGTGCTGCGCGAGCGTTTCGGCGTGCCGACCGAGCTGCTCAATCCGTTCCGCCAGATCCAGTACAAGGAGAGCGACTTCAACCGCGACTGGCTGGAGTCGATCGCGCCGATGTTGGCGGTGTCGGTCGGTCTGGCCATGCGCAAGGTGGGAGATTAAGGCATGATCCGCATTAATCTCCTCTCCGAGGGCCGCCGGCCGGTCGTCGCACGCAAGACGAGGCCGAAGATCAGCCTGGGCGACCAGGACCCGAGCATCTTCTTACTCGGCAGCGGTCTGGTGTTGGGCCTGTTGATCGCGGGCGGCTGGTGGCTGATGCTCAACAACGAGATCAAGGATAAAGATGCCGAGATCCGCAATGCCCGCCACGAAGTCGAGGAGCTGCGGCCGATCCTCAAGGAAGTCAACGACTTCAAGGCCAAGCAGCGCGAGCTCGAGCGCAAGATCCAAGTGATCAACGATCTCACGCTCAAGCAGCAGGGACCCGTCCACATCATGGATCGAGTGTCGCGGGCGCTCCCCGACCTGGTCTGGATCCGGACGATGAACTTCCGCGGCAAGAACGTCGACCTGGCCGGTACGGCCTTCAATACCAACGCCATCGCGTCGTTCATCGAGGCCCTGGACAAGGTCCCCGAGTTCCGGGAGCCGGACACCAAGGACATCTCTCGTGCCGGCGGAGGAGCCTACAGCTACAGAATCAGTTTCAGGTTCGACCAGGCGCCGCCACCGGCGCCGGCGGAGGAGGATCCTGCAGCGGCGCAGGGCGCGACCGCTGGAGCGGCTCCGTAACGAGAAGGGAACGGGGAAGCACGAATGGCCATCGAAACTGGACTGGAAGGCAAGCCCTGGTACATGGCCGCCGGCGTGGGCCTGTTGTTGACGATCGCGGTGGTCGTGGCGCTCAAGTACATCAAGTTCAACGACATGAATGGTCAGATTGTCCGCAAGGAGCGGAAGCTGCAAACCCTCGAGCGCGAGATCAACGAAGGGCGCGCGGCGATGAAGTCCCTGCCCCAGTTCCGCGAAGAGGTCGGTCGCCTGCAGCTCGAGCTCGACAAGCTCTTGCGGATCCTGCCCTCGCGGCGCAACACCGAGGATCTGCTGCGGCGTATCCGCCGGCTCACCGAGCAGGGCAATTTCGACCTCCTGCGCTTCACGCCCAAGGCGCTGTCCCAACGCGACTTCTACAGCGAATGGCCGATCCAGATCCAGCTCAACGGCCAGTACCACAACCTGGCGCTGTTTTTCGACCGCATCCGGCGCTTCTCGCGCATCATCAACGTCGAGGATCTGAGGCTCAACGCCATGCCCGGCCGCTCCAGGCACACGATCTCGGCGCGTTTCACCATCAAGACGTTCATCTACAATCGACCTCCCGAGGAGAGTGGCTGATGGTTGCGAAGGCCCTCGGAAGAGGACTCTGGCTCGCGGCTGCCTCGGTGCTGTCCGTGAGCCTCCTGGTCGGCGCGCCGGCTCGAGCCCAGGACGAAGAGTTCGTCCCCGAGCAGGAAGAGACGACCGAGGAGGCGGCGGATTTCAGCGCCATCGACGACATGCTGGCTCTGGACGAGGAGGTGCTGTCGGATCCGAGCACCTACTCCTACGATCCGGGCGCGCGCCGCGACCCGTTTCGTTCGCTGTTTCGCACCCGGGCGCCGGATCGGCGTTCGGAGAAGCGCCCGGACGGGCCGGCGGGGCTGTTGATCGACGAACTCGGGGTCGAGGGCGTCTTCGTGCTCGACGACGGGCCGGTGGTGCAGGTGCAGTCGGCCAGCCAGGAGACCAGTTTTCTGCTGCGGGTCGGCGATCAGCTCTGGGACGGTGACGTCGTGCGGATCTCACTGGATGAAGTGGTGTTCAAGCAGTCGGTAGACGATCCGACCGCACTCAAGCCATTTCGCGAGGTAGTGAAGAAGCTGAGATGATCGCCGCCCTCTTCGCGTCGACATCAGACGGCGTCGTTTTCGGTCACTGCAAAAGGGTAATTCGGGAGAAGTGCATGTGGGACATCAGAAGCCGGAGCGGAGGGCGCGCCATGGGCGTGTCGCCCCGCCCCTGGACGGGCCTGCTGCCCTCCCCAGGTCGTCGAGTGATCAACCGAGCTGCCGCGAGACGGCCGCTGCCGGAGGCCACTGATCATGGTAGAGCGCATGTGTAAGAGAGCTCGCTGGCAGCTCACCGCCGCGGTTGCGGCCATCTTCGTACTGCAGCTCGGCTGCGCGTCGTCCGGCGGCCAGGGGGCCCCGAGTCCGGCGAGCTCGCAGCCCGAGGGCGCCGTTTCCTCCACTCAGGTGAGGATGCCGGCCGAGATCCGCTCCTTGGAGCTGGAGGCCGAGAGAGGCGCCGAGTCCGTGAAGCTGACGGCTGATCGGCCGCTGGTGTGGACGAGCTTCCGCAACAGTGACGGCGATCTGGTCATCGAGCTGCCGAACAGCGTGCCAGCGGCTTCGGTGCGAAGCGTCGAGCGCGACCGAGGACTCGTCGCTGCGGTCGACGTGGAGAAGGTCGACGACGCGGCCCGGCCGCTGACCCGACTGGTGGTGAGGACGCACGAGCCGAGCGAGCACTCCCTGGCGGGTGAAGGATCCTTGTTGCGCATTCAGCTGCTGCCCGTGGGTGGAACCCTGGCGGCCGTCGAGACCGGCGAAGAGACCGGGGCCGCGCCGCCGGTGACGCTCGCCTACGAGCCACTGCCGGAAGAAGAAGATCTGGCCACAGGCATGCCGCCTCTCGGCACGCCGGAAGAGCCCATGATGGGCCCGCCGCCCGTCGGAGTGGCGGCTAGCCAGCTCTTTTCGGTCGACGTGCTGAACGCTGGCGATCCGACCGTGGTACGGGTCGCGGGTGACGGTGAGTTCGCGTACTCGACCTTCAGGCTCGAGAACCCGGAGCGCTTCGTTATCGATCTGACCGGCGTGGTGAACACCGCCGGCAGCTCGACCCTGCCGCTGACCAAGGGTCAGATCGACCAGATCCGGATCGGTCAGTTCAAGCCGCGCCCCGACCCGGTCTCCCGCGTGGTCTTCGATCTCCGCGAGCCGCTGGCGCCGCGAATCGAGCGGACCGCCGACGGGCTGACGGTCACCTTTTCCGCGCTCACCGCCGCCGCGGCGCCGGCAGCCGGCATGATGACCGACGACGAGCCCGCTGGTGAGATGCAGGTCGCCGAGGTCGTTCCCGAGACAGTGACCTTCGAAGAGCCGTCCGCGGCCGAGATGCCGCCTGAAGAGGTCGCCGAAGAGATGCCGGCCGAAGAGCCGGTGGCGCCGCAGCCCATCGAGGAGTACGAGCCCTTCGAGCCGGCGGCAGACGAGCCGGTGGTGGCGGAAGATCTGGAGGCCGAGCCCGAACCTCAGCCGGTTACACCTCAGCCCGAGATGGTGATGGCGGAGACGCCGACCGAGCCGGAGCCGGAGATGCCTCAGACGGTGACGCCGACGCCGGTCTCCGTGCAACCCGCCGCTCCGCCTCCGGTTCCGGTCTATCAGGCTCCACCAGGCGCGCCCCCCGCTGCCGAACCTGCCTCCGTCTCGAGGCCGGTCGGAACCAGCGACGTGGCGCTCTTCGAAGCGCAACAGGTGCAGATCGACGCGGACCCCCGACTGGAGGAGAAGGAGAAGTTCCTCGCTTCATTCGGCACGCTGGTGATCACCAAGAAAGAGGAGCAGTACTACGGCGAGCCGATCGACATGTCGCTGCGCAAAGCGGACCTGGTCGAGACGCTGCGCTCCTTCGCCACCATCAGCGATCTCAACTTTGTCATCCAACCCGGGGTCGGCGGCAGCGTGACGGTCGAGCTGAAGGGCGTGCCCTGGGATCAGGCGATGCACCAGATCCTCAAGATCAACAACCTGGGGATGGACATCGACGGCACGATCGTCCGCATCGCGCCGCTTTCGCAGCTGCGGGCCGAGGCAGAGGAGCAGCGCAAACTGCGCCAGGTCCAGCAGGCCTCGGTGCCCCTGCGCACGGTGCTCAAGAGCTTGAGTTACTCCCGGGCCGAGGAAGTGGCTGGTCTGCTGCGCAACCGAACGGGCTCGATCCTGTCGAATCGCGGCACGGTGCAGGTCGACAAACGGACCAACACCCTGATCATCCGTGAGCTTCCGGGAAGCATCGATACGGTCCTGGCTGTGATCGACAACCTCGATTCGCCGGAGCCTCAGGTGACCATCGAAGCGCGGATCATCGAGGCGACGAAGTCGTTCAGCCGCTCGTTGGGCATCGCCTGGGGCTTCAACGGCATCGCGAGCAACGAGTTCGGCAACACCACCGGGCTGCAGTTCCCCAACAACTACGAGGTCGACGGCGGAGTGGGCCTGCTCACCGGCGGCGCCAACGGTTTCCTGGACCTCACCCTGGGCAACGTACTCAACACCTTCACCCTCGACGCCCAGTTGATCATGGCGGAGAGTGAGGGTCTGGTGAACCTGGTCTCGGCGCCCCGGATCACGACGCTCAACAACACCGCCGCCTCGATCCAGAGCGGTATCCAGCTGCCCGTGCAGACGGTCTCGAACCGAACGGTCTCCGTGCAGTATGTGAACGCCACGCTACAGCTGCGGGTCACGCCGCAGGTGACCGCCGAGGGTACGGTGATGATGGACATCGCGGTGAAGAAAGCGACCCCTCAGCCCGGTCTGGCGCCCGTCGGGGCCACCAACTCGCCGATCTCGACCCGCGATGCCCAGACCAAGGTGATCGTGCGCGACGGCGGCACGGCGGTCATCGGCGGCATCTACGAAGTCTCGGCCAACCAGAACCAGGACCGCCTGCCGGGTTTGGCCAACATCCCCATTCTCGGGCACCTGTTCAAGAACCGAAATCGTTCCGACACGAACGACGAGTTGATGATCTTCATCACTCCACGCATCATCCAGATGTAGCTCGACCTCCGGAGGTTCAAGTTGAAGCCACTAAAAACAGTACTCCTGCTCGCACTCGCCCTCGTGCTGCTCGGTTGCGAGGAGCGAACGGAAAGAACCGATTCCGGTGGCGTCCTGCTCGAGGTCGAGTTCGTCAACACGGTGATTCGTGTCGGAGTCGAAGAGACCGAGGTGCTGCAGATCGAGACCATCACGGTCAACAGCATCGTCGCCGATCCCAACGCTACGTCGTCGTCCCTGATGGACGTTCAGCTGCGCACCCTCGAGGTCACTTTCACCCGTGCCGACCAGGGCACCCGGGTGCCGCCTCCGTACGTCTTCAACATCATCAGCACCGTGCCGGTCGGCGGCACGTTGACCTTGACCGACTTCCCCGTCATGTCGAGCGAGCAGACGCGCACGCCGCCGCTGTCGGACCTGTTGATCATCAACGGCGGTTTCGACCGCGAGACGGGCGACACCATCATCCGTCTCAACCTGACCATCCGTGTCTTTGGAACGACCCTGAGCGGCACCTCGGTGTCGAGCGTTCCGCGAACCCAGACCCTCGAGTTCGTATCGACGCTCCTGTGACTCGGAGTGACTGAGATCGCCGAACGCAGAGATCGACGGAACCGAATGGAGAGCTCGCCATGAGAGGCTTCGAGAAAACAACCGACATCCTGAAAGTCGCGCTCGTGGTAGCGCTTGCCCTGGTCCTGGGGGCCTGTGACGCCGATTCTCCCACCGCGCCCGCGCAGACCCCGAGCGGACCCATCACGGGGGCCACGCCGACCACGGGTTTCTCGATCCAGGTCAGCCTCGATCCCCGATCCGTCGAGGCGGGCTCCGCCTTACCGGTGACGGTGACCGTCGTGGCGCGCCGCAACGACAACAACGAGTTCGTGCCGCGGGGATCGACGGCGGCCCTCTCCACCACCAGCGGTACCTTCACCAACCTCCTCACCGGCGCCCTGCTCGGCTCGAGCGGCGCGGTGACGTTCGGTACGGGCGGCACGGCCCAGGTGGGCCTCACCGCGCCCACCCAGACCGCGATCGTGCGCGCGCAGATCCAGGAGAGCCAGGGCTCGGCGACGCTCACCGTCACCGAGGCGCCGACGCCGGTGCCGTTCTCCGTCCAGGCGCTGGTGCCCAATTTCGGGCCGCCCACCGGCGGCACCGAGGTGCGGATCGAGGGCTCCGGCTTCAGCCTGCCGATCGAAGTGACTTTCGACGGTGCCCCGGTACAGATCATCGGCAACCCGACGGGCAGCGTGATCCGGGTCAGGACGCCGGCGATCGAGCTGGCGGTCGGGTCGAACCGGGCGGTCAGCGTCGGCGTCAACATCAACATCGGCGAAGAAGGCCAGGCCAGCGATACTCTTGCGGGCGCCTACACCTACACCCGCAACGAGAGCCTGCTCAATCCCAAGATCATCTCGATCACCCCGGCCTCGGGCCCCAACGAGGGTGGCACCCCGGTGACGATTTTCGGCGAGGCGTTCCCGTCCGAGCTGCAGGTCTTCTTCGGCTCGACGCGGATCGAGGCGACGGTGCAGGACATCTCGCCGACCCGGATCCTGGCCCTCACGCCGTCGGCCACCGGCCAGAACTCCGCCAACCAGAACGCCACGGTTCCGGTGGCGGTGACCGACCTGAACTCGGGTTTCACCACCACCCTGGCAAATGCCTTCCAGTACGGCGGCGGCGACATGTTCATCACCGCGATCAGCCCGGACGAGGACGTCTACCTCGGCGGCACGCTGGTGAACGTCTTCGGCACCGGCGGTTTCGAAGCTCCGGTCACGGTGGCGTTCGGCGGCGAGGACCAGACGGTGGTCTCGGTGAGCGGCACGGAGATCGTCGCGCGGACGGTAGCCGTGACGGCACCCAACACGCTGACTGACGGAGGATGTGGCGTACAAACCGGCCCAACGAGCGTCGTCAACATCGAGACGGGCGAGACCTTCGGCTCCGGCCCGACGTTCACCTACCGCGGGATCAAGGCGCGGATCGATTCCCTGTCGCCCGATTCCACGACGGTCGACGTCGACACCGGGGCCATCGTCTTCGGTGCGCCTACCGATACCACGATCTCTGGCGCCGGGTTCGATCGCCAGGGCTTCGAGCCGGAGGTAACGATCAATGGCGAGCGCGCGTCGGGCGTGGCGATCACCAGTCTCGACCCCGATCCCTTCTTCGAGGGCCACGGCGTCGGCGACCTGATGGACGTCGACATTCCCGACTTCCGAGGCACCTTCGCGGAGGAAGCCTGCAATGTCGGCACAGAGAGCGGCGTGCGCTACTTGGATACCCGGGTGGCAGTCACCGTGACGGCACGGGAGACCGGGTGCTCGACCACGGTGACCAACGCGTTCACCTACATCCCGGACGACACGAGCTGCCGGATCGTTCCGACGGCTCAGTTCAGCTTCACGGTCGCCGGTGATACCGTCACGGTGACGGATATTTCGACCGGCGGTCCTACCAGTCTCACCTGGGACTGGGCCGACGGCGCGATCGAGAACGGCACTCCCGGTGAGATGAGGATGCACACCTACACAACATCCAACACCTACAACATCAAGTTGACCGCAACCAACGCAAACGGCTCGGGCACTACTACCAGATCGGTTACGGTCACGGTTCCCTGATCAGGCGCCTCAGCACCAGCCCGTTCGAAGAAGCCGAGCCCTTGGCTCGGCTTGTTCGTTTCATACCCCCGACCTCTTCTAGACGCATGATCGTCTCTCTACGTATACTGCCTTCGTGATGAAACAGCGACTCCTCCTCCTCATGCTCTGCGCCTGCGCCCTTGCCTGCGACAGCGCCAATCCGGTCGCGCCGGCCGGGGCCGTGTTGTCGGTGACCGCCAATCCATCCCAGATCACTCTGACGGGTCAGTCGACGATCACCGTCACCGGCTTCAAGCCCGACGCCAACCCGTTGAATCCGGGAACCCAGATCATCGTCTCGACCAGCATCGGCAATCTCTTCCACCCGACGACCGGCCTCCAGATCTCGATCGTCGAGATCGACGGCAACGGCCGCGCGGTGGCGATCCTGAGAGCGGATGGCAGGCAGGGCTCGGCAACGGTCACCGCCACTCTGGCGACCCAGGGCGGCGGCACCGGCGGCGGTGGAGGAGGAGGTGGCGACGGCGACGGCGACGGCGGTGGTGGTGGTACGACGACCACGGTCGGTGCTTCGGCGTCCACTACGGTTCAGGTCGGCGCCAATGATGCCGACAAGCCGAGCGTCTTGATCACAGCCAATCCATCGACCATTCCGACCGGAGGTAGCTCCCGGATACGTCTGCTGGGGCGCAACAGTGACGACACACCGGTCAGCGCTGGACAACGAATACGTTTGACCGCAGACTTCGGCCTTCTCGTGGAAGACGGTGGGAATGCGAACAGCCCGGAAATCAGCGAAGTCGTGACGGACGCGAACGGCGAGGCCTTCGCCACCTTCATCGCTGGCGACCGCTCGTCGACTATGGGTATGGTCAGAGCGATTCTTGGCACCAGCGACGAAGCCACGGCGACCATCATCATCACCGCCGCTCTGGGATCCCTTGACCTTACGGCTAATCCGAGGACGATTGCGCGCGACGATGCTGGGGTGGCGATCTCCGTTCAGGCAGTGGTCCTCGACGCACAAGGCTCGCCGATACAAGCAGTGTTGGTGCGGTTCGACTCGCTGGGTTCCTACGACAACAATCCTCAGAACACGAATTCTGACGGCATCGCTGCCGTCACCCTGACCGTACGGGCTATCGACGTGCAAGGTATCGGGGAGAATGGGACCTTTACGATAAGAGCGACGGCGACCAGCGAAGGAAATACCGAAGAGGACTCCGTAGAGATCACCGTCCAGGGAGCCCCTTAGTGATCGACTCGCCTGCCTCGGAGGCGGTCGCTATACTCTGAAGCTGAGTTCTTGTAATCTACGGCTTCAACGTGCCGGAAACGATCCGCTGGCCCTTGGATGCAGCGGTGCTTCAGATCTCAGCTTCGGAGCCGGAATGGCCAACGGCCCAGATCAGACACGCCTCAACGACCTCAAGCAGCGCTGGAGGCAGGATCCGTCTTCCCGGCTGTTCCTGCAACTCGCCGACGAGCACCGCAAGCACGGCCAGCTGCCTGAAGCGATCGCGATTCTCGAGCAGGGTCTCGAGAACCGGCCGAACGACCTCTCCGCGCTGGTGGCGCTCGGCCGCTGCCGGCTGGAGCTGGATCAAGCGGTGGAGGCGATCGAGCCGCTCGAGATCGTGGTGACGCGGGATCCGACCCACATCGTCGCCAACAAACTGTTGGTCGAGGCCCACCTCCAGGACGGAGACGCTGAAAAGGCGAACGAGCGTCTCGAGACCTACAAGCTGCTCAACGACCGCGATCCAGAGCTCGATCACCTCGAATACCGCCTGGAGAAGCTCCGTTCGGAAACGGAGGAGCAGGAGGCTTCGACCGTCGTCGGGGACGAGCCCTTCGAGCTCGAGGAAGACCTCCCGGCCGAGGAGGCCTCCGTGGTCGAGGAGGATATTGCTCAGGAGCCGGTCGAAGAGCCCGAGGCCGAGGAAGCAGTGGCCGAGGAAGCAGCGCCCGAGCCAGATCTCGCCGCGGCGCCGGAACCGTTCGCCGAGGTCGTCGAGCCGTCGCCGACCGAAGCGCCGTCACCAGCCGGCGGTGGGGATCCCTTCCAGCTGGCGGCCGAGCCCTCCTCCCCCGATCTCGACTCCCTCTGGTCACGGCCGTCCGCACAGGCCTCGGCGAAGCCGGAGGAGCCGTTCGCGGGCCTGATCGGGCTCGACTCCGGCCGGCACTGGGAGCTGCTCGCGGGAGAAGGCATCTTCGCCAGCCTGGCCTCCGAGGCGCCTGCCGCCGAACCGCCGGTTGCCGAAGAGATCCCGGCCGTCGAGCAACCTGCCGAGCCGGCGGTCGCCGAGGAAATACCGGAGATCGAAGCCGCCGCGGAACCAGCGTTCGAGGAGCCGGTGTTCGAGGAACCTGTGTTCGAGAAGCCGGCGTTCGAAGAACCAGCGTTCGAGGAGCCGGCGTTCGAAGAGCCGGCCGAGGAGGCTGCCGCCGAGGCCGTTCCCGAGCCAGACGCGGCGGACGCCGTCGCCGAGGACGCGCCCGCGCCTGAACCGGTCGAAGCCGCCGAGGAGCCGGAGCCGATCGAAGCCGCCGAGGAGCCGGAGCCGGAGACCAGCGCCGCCACCGCAACGCTGGGCGAGCTCTACCTGAAGCAGGGCCATCGCGAAGAGGCGGAGCGGATCTTCCACCGGGTGCTGGAGCAGGATCCGGGCAACGCGGCGGCCCTCGCCGGGCTCGAGAAGCTCGGGGGCGCCTCACCGAGGCAGCTCACCGCGGCCGATCTCCTGGCGGTCCGCAGCGCCAGTGGCAAGGTCCCGGAGGGGCTGACCGCGAAGAAGGTTCTGGTGCTCGGCAACTACATCCAACATCTGCGCGCATCGACTCGAGATCATGTTCATTGAACGATTGCAACAAGTCACCGATCGGATCGACGGAGCTCTGGCGCTCTCCTTGATCGCCAAGGACGGGATTCCGGTAGAGACCTACACCAGGGAGGAGAGCCTGGATCTCGAGCTGCTGGCGGCGGAGCTCATGTCACAGGTCCGCGCGGTTGCCCAGAATCACCAGGAGCTCTCCGTCGGCGCGGTCAAACATTTTGCCGTCATCACCGATCGCTACATCCTGATGGTCGGTGCTCTTACCGAGGATTACTACCTGCTGCTGGTGCTCGAGGCCGGCTCGAGCTCGGGACGGGCGCGTTTCGAGCTTAGGCGCGCGGTCTTGCTGTTCGAAGAAGATCTGATCTGACAGCTCGCGGTGTGGCTCCTCGGGGGCCTCCGCTTCAGGCCTCCAGATCCAAGGAATAAGGAAGGTACAGTCGTGCTGACGTTCGAGCAAATCAAAGAGCTCATCGACCAGGTGGCGAGCCACCGTCTGAGTGGTATCGAGGTCGAAAGGGCAGGTTTTAGGCTGAAGATCGATGGCCGGAGTCTCTCCGAACAGAGCAACAGCGGCTCGGTTCATCTCTCCGTTCCAGCGGTCTCCACCGACGGCCAGCCGGCCGCGCCGGACACCGCTCCGGCCCCGGCTGCTCCGCCGCCCGCCGCGAAGGCCGAGCCGGAGGCCGCCGAAGAGGCGCCGCCCGCGGATCAGCACGTCCTGCACTCGCCGATCGTCGGCACCTTCTACCGATCGCCGAATCCGGAATCTCCGGCCTACGTGGAGGTCGGAGCCCGGGTAAAGAAGGGTCAGGTGCTGTGCATCGTCGAGGCGATGAAGCTGATGAACGAGATCGAGTCCGACGTCGACGGCGTCGTGACGAAGATCTACGTCGAGAACGCCCAGCCCGTGGAATATGGCGAGTCGCTCTTCGCCATCAAGGAAGGCTAGGGTCCTGTTCAAGAAGATCCTGATCGCCAATCGTGGCGAGATCGCACTGCGGATCATCCAGGCGTGCCGCGAGCTCGGGGTGGAGACCGTGGCCGTGCACAGCACGGCCGACGCCGAGAGTCTGCATGTCACCTACGCCGACGAGGACATCTGCATTGGTCCGCCGGCGCCGACGGACAGCTACCTGAACATCAACAGTGTCATCGCCGCCGCCGAAATCACGGGCGCCGAGGCGATTCATCCGGGGTACGGTTTTCTGGCCGAGAACGCCCACTTCGCCGAGATCCTGGAAGAGTGCAATCTGGTGTGGATCGGGCCGCGGCCGGAGACCATCCGCAACATGGGCGACAAGGCCAGGGCCCGGCGGCTGGCGAAGGAGGCCGGCGTACCGGTGCTGCCCGGAAGCTCCGACCCGCTGCCCGACGCCGCCGCGGCCTCCGAGCTGGCGGCCGAGATCGGCTATCCGGTGATTCTCAAGGCATCGGCGGGCGGCGGTGGCCGCGGTATGCGGATCGTGCAGGAGCCCGCCGACATCGAGCGCCAGTACAAGACCGCCAGCCGAGAGGCCGAGCGCGCGTTCGGCGACGGCTCGATGTACCTCGAGAAGTACCTGGTCGAGCCTCGGCACGTCGAGTTCCAGATCTTCGGCGACCGTCAGGGCCGGGTGGTCCACCTGGGTGAGCGGGAGTGCTCGATTCAACGTCGCCACCAGAAGCTGATCGAGGAGTCGCCGTCGGTGGCTCTGGACGAGAAGCTGCGCGAAGCGATGGGCGACGCTGCAATCAAGCTGGCGGAAGCCGTGAGCTACGAAAATGCCGGCACGGTCGAGTTCCTGCTCGACCGCGACCGCCAGTTCTATTTCATGGAGATGAACACCCGCATCCAAGTCGAGCATCCGGTGACCGAGATGGTGCTCGGGATCGATCTGGTCAAGGAACAGTTGCGGGTGGCGGCCGGCGAGCCGGTCTCGTTCCGTAACGGGCTCAGGCCCCGCGGGCACGTCATCGAGTGCCGCATCAACGCCGAGGATCCCAGAACGTTCGGACCCTCGCCTGGTCCCGTGACGACGCTGCACCTGCCTGGTGGCCCAGGCGTGCGGGTCGACACCCACGCCTATCAGGAGTATGTGGTCTCACCGTACTACGACTCGATGGTGGCGAAGCTGATCGTCCGGGGCGCCAACCGCACCGAGGCGATCGAGCGCACGCTGCGGGCGCTCGATTTCTTCGTCGTCGAGGGCATCAAGACCACCGTGCCGTTACACAAGCAGATTCTGCGCGACGAGGCTTTCCGCCGCGGCGATTTCTCGACCCGTTTCATGGAAGGCTTCATCGCTCGGATGAACGCGGCCGAAGCAAAGTCCTGACCGTGGTGACGAGGACGCCGCTCCCGCCTCGTCTCTACGGCATCGCCGATGTCGATACCCTCGGCCTGGAGCAGGTGCCGGCCGCGGTGAAGGCGATGTCCGAGGCCGGCATCGAGTGGATCCAGATCCGCGCCAAGTCGTCTTCGGGGAGCGATTTCTTCTCGCTTGCCGAGCATTGTCTGCGGCTGCTGGAGGGTTCGGAGACCAGACTGTGGATCGATGACCGGGCTGATTTGGCGGCGCTGTTGCCGCTGGCGGGAGTCCACGTCGGCCAGGACGATCTGCCGCCGTCCGCGGTACGCGCGGCGGTGGGGCGGGGCCCGTGGATCGGTCGCTCGACCCACGACCTCGATCAGGCCGCCGCGGCGCAGGCGGACGCCGACGTCGACGTGGTGGCGTTCGGCCCGATTTTTCCGACCCGCAGCAAGGAGAGACCCGATCCCGTGGTCGGTCTGGAGCTGCTGCGGCAAGTGAGGAAGTTGGTCGACAAGCCGCTGGTCGCGATCGGCGGCATTGACGCGGAGAACCTGGCGTCGGTGCTCCGCGCCGGCGCTGACTGCGTGGCGATCCTCGGAGGGCTGTGCCGTGGCGACGTGACTGGCAACAGTCGCCGCCTGTTGAACTGTGCGAAGGAGGCGCGATGAGCCGAGCAGAAGAGTTCGCGAGTCGTTGGGGGCTGATCGTCGCGACCTTGGGAATGGCGGTCGGCACCGGCAATATCTGGCGCTTTCCGCGCATCGCCGCATCGAACGGCGGCGGCAGTTTCCTGGTCGCGTGGGTGGTTTTCCTCTTCCTCTGGTCGGTGCCGCTGATGATCGTCGAGTTCTCGTTCGGCAAGAAGTCCCGCAAGGGAGCCATCGGCGCTTTTGTCCACATGGCGGGCCGCAAATACGCCTGGATGGGTGGATTCGTCGCGCTATGCGCTTCGGCCATCATGTTCTACTACTCGGTGGTCACCGGTTGGTGCTTCCGCTTCCTGGCAGCCGCTCTGACCGGCGGCCTGAGTGGTGAGGGCGAGTCGCAGGCTCTGTGGAGCTCCTTCGCTGGCACGCCCAAGTCGCTGGTGACGCACTTCCTGGCGCTGGGCATCGGCGTCGCGGTGGTCTGGTTCGGCGTCCGGGGCATCGAGCGCGTGGCCAAGGTCCTGATTCCCACCCTGGCGCTGATGGTGCTGATCCTGGCCGTGCGGGCAGTCACGCTGCCGGGTGCCGAGAAGGGGCTCGCTTTTCTCTTCACGCCCGATTGGCAGGCCCTGGCCAGCCCCACCATCTGGCTCGAGGCACTGACCCAGAATGCCTGGGACACCGGTGCCGGCTGGGGCTTGATCCTGACCTACGCCATCTACATGCGGGCGCGCGAGGACGTATCGCTGAACGCCTTCCTGATCGGCTTCGGCAACAACTCGATGTCGCTGCTCGCGGGCATCATGGTGTTGTGTACCGTCTTCGCCATCAATCCGAGCGCCCAGGCCGACATCGTCGGCGCCGGTAACGAGGGGCTGACCTTCATCTGGATGCCTCAGCTCTTTGCCGCGATGCCGGGGGGTGGCATCTTCATGGTGTTGTTCTTCGCGGCGCTCTCGTTTGCCGCGCTGACCAGTCTGATCGCCATGCTCGAGCTCGCCACCAGGGTGCTCATCGATATGGGGCTCGAGCGCCGGCCGGCGCTGCTCTGGGTCGCCGCGGCCGGGCTGGTCTGCGGCATGCCCTCGGCGCTCTCGATGTCGTTCTTCAAGAACCAGGACTGGGTCTGGGGCGTCGGGCTGATGCTCTCCGGCCTGTTCTTCGCGATCGCCGCTGGCCGTTTCGGCCTCGATCGCCTGCGCACCGAGGTGGTCAACGGCGAGGGCTGCGATCTTCCGATCGGCCGGTGGTGGGTGACGATGATCGCCATCGTGGTTCCGGTCGAGGCGGTGACCCTCATCGTCTGGTGGCTGTGGGCGGCCCGCGGCTGGGATCCGGACGGCTGGCTGCACCCGCTCCACGCCGGCAACGTCGGCACCGTACTGTTTCAGATCGCCATCGCCCTGGTGGTGCTGCTGTTGCTCAACCGCTTCCTGGGCAGTCGATCGGGGAGTAGTGCCGAGGAGGTGTCGGCATGACCACGACGGCGACCGTGATGATGATTCTGATCTGTGGCCTGGTCTGGGGTGGCTTCGTGTCGCTGCTGTTTCGCGCTGCGAAGAGCGAGGGGCGCAAGCGTGCTCGAGGCAGAGACTGAAGACCGCGCGCGGTGGAGCCGAAACGATGCGCATCTATCTGATCGGCTTCATGGCCGCCGGCAAGACGAAGGTCGGAATTTCTCTCTCCGGTCTGCTGGGCTATCGCTTCTGTGATCTCGACCAGGAGATCGAGGGGCAGGTGGGCGCGAGCGTGCGTGAGATCTTCGAGCGCCGGGGTGAGGACTCCTTTCGCGACCTCGAGCATGGCTGCCTGGAGCGGACGGCGAGCTTCGAGAATGCCGTGATCGCGACCGGCGGCGGCACGATGACGTTCGAGCGCAATCGCGCCCTGATCCGCGACTCAGGCGTCAGCGTCTGGCTCGATCCGAGCTTCGAGATCCTGCTCGAGCGGCTGGCGCGAGGTGCTCGGGGCAGCCGGCCGCTGTTTCGTGACGAAGAGCAGGCCCGATCGCTCTATGACAGCCGGCTCGACGCCTATAGGATGGCGGACCTGAGAATCGAGACCATGGCCGAAGACACGCCGGGCGGCGTTGCTGGTAAGATCGCGGCCCGACTCCGAGAGAGAAGTTGCGCTATCTAGTCCTTTCCGACATGCACGGTAACTGGGACGCCTTCGAGGCGGTCCTGCGCCGTGTTCGCCGCAAGCGTTTCGACGCTATTCTGGTGCTCGGTGACCTGGTGGGTTACGGCGCCGGGCCCAACCAGGTCGTCGAGGCGGTCAAGGCGATCGAGGGCACGGTGCACGTGGTGCGCGGCAATCACGACAAGGTGGTCTGCGAGCTCGAGGACGGTTCCAACTTCAACCAGCCGGCGCTGGCCGCCGCCCGCTGGACCACCGAGCGGCTGACCGCGGCCAACATGCGCTACGTCAAGGAGATGCCCCAGGGGCCGATCGAGGTCGCCCGCGATGTGCACATCTGCCATGGTTCGCCGCTCGACGAGGACACCTACGTCTTCTCGATCTACGATGCCTACGAGATCTTCACCAACCACGAGGCCGAGCTGGTGTTCTTCGGGCATACCCACATCCCGTCGATGTTCGTGCAGCAGTCCAAGGGCATCGAGGTGGCGGTGGTGCAGGGGGAGACCTTCACCCTCAAGCTGGAAGAGGGCAAGCGCTACCTGCTCAACCCCGGATCGATCGGCCAGCCCCGCGACCGCGATCCGCGCGCCTCCTTTCTCACCTACGACAGCGACACCCAGACCGTGCGCTGGCAGCGCGTCGACTACGCCATCAACAAGGCCCAGGAGCGGATCGTCAAGTCCGGCCTGCCGAAGGTCCTGGCGGATCGCCTGACGCTGGGGATCTAAGCCGTCTTCGCGTCAATCAGCCTCGCCGTCTTGTAGCGCTTCCAGGTCGACAGCAGGCCGCCGGCAAGCACCACGTAGAGGCCGTACCAGACCATTTTGATCAGCGGCTTGCGGGTGACGTCGAGCGACAGCCGGGCCTTCTGGGGCACGGAGCCGATACCGGCGACGTCGAGCTGTACCTTGCCGACGCCGGGGTTGATGCCGGTCATGGCGATCATGCCGCCGCCGGGCAGCTCGACCGGCGGCGTCTGCACCTGGCCGCCGGAGGAGAAGCGGTAGAGCGCGGTGACCGACACGGCTTCGCCATCGCCCGATCGGACCTCGAGGTCTGCGCCGAGAGTCACCAGGCCACCGTCAGCAAGCGCGAGCTGCGGATCGCCGGTGTCGCTCAGGTTGAAATCGACGAAGCGGATCGTCAGATCCCCGGCGGTGGTGGTCTCGCCCCGGCCCAGCTGCATGCGGTGATCGACGCCCGGCGGCTGCCCCGGCTCGTATTGGATCGGCGAGATGTAGAAGTCCCGCAGCAGGGTGTTCTTGACGTCGGGATTGACCATCAGCTGCCGGGACCGGTCGTTCAAGAAGAACTTCGGCCGGGCCAGGTAGGTGAAGCCGTCGTCGCGGGCGACCCTCACCTCCATGTGCTCTTTCTCGCGTCCCTGGCGCGGCACGTAGCGCTCGAAAGTCAGGGTCAGGTCGTCGCCGACCTGTCGCGGGACGCCCTGCTCCAGCGTCACCTTGGCGCTCTGGTCGTAAGCGGAGGACGCCAGGACACCGAGGAGCATGATCCCGACGCCGACGTGGGCAAGATAGCCGCCGGCATTGGCCAGCCCGCCGGCGCGGGCCATGGTGATCACCTTCTGCAGGTTGGCGGCGAGCGCGGCACCTGCGAGGAAGACGTACAGCAGATGGAACGGCTGCTCGACGCCGCTGATGGCAGCGACGGCCGTGATCGCCAATGCCACGCCCAGGCTGGGCACGAGCTTGCGCAGCAGCTCGCTGGCCGGCGTGCCCTTCCAGGTGAGGAACGGAATGAGTGCCAACAGCAGACCGACCAGGATCGCCAACGGCAGGTGCACCTTGTTGTACCACTCGGGACCGACCTGCGCCGGGTTCTCCTGGAACCGGGTCAGGAGCGGCGCCGAGGTGCCGACGGTGACGAGCACTGCCGAGACCGTGACCACGACCGTCGACAACACGAGTCCGAGACCGCGCGAGAGCAGCGGATCCTCGTTGGTATTGGTCTCGACCTTGCTCAATCGGGTCACCAGAAGGTAGAGCGAAGCGAACAGGAAGAAGCCCATCCACAGGAGCAGGAAGCGGCTGATCCCGAGGTCGACGAAGCTGTGGACGGAGAAGTCGGCGAGCACTCCGGAGCGGGTCAGGAAGGTGCCGTAGAGCACCGACAAGTAAAGCAGGCAGGCGATCACCAGGTTGGCCCGGCGGTAGCGGCCCTTGGTGCGCTCGAGGTACATGCCGTGGATCAGCACGGTGCCCAGCAGCCAGGGGATGAGTGAGGCGTTCTCCACCGGGTCCCAGCCCCAGTAGCCGCCCCAGCCGAGGGTCTTGTAGGCCCAGTAGCCGCCCATCAGAATGGCGGTGCCGAGCACCAGGAATCCACCCAGCGTCCACGGGAAGGCGCGGTTCACCCAGGTCGAGGTGTCGCGCCGCCACATGGCGGCGGCGGCGAACGCGAAGGGGATGGCGCCGGCCGCGTAGCCGATGAACATGACCGGCGGATGGATCACCATCCAGTCGTCCTGCAGCAGCGGGTTGAGCCCGGTGCCGTCCACCGGCGTCTCCGCCAGCATGACGAACGGGTTCTCGCGCACCAGGATGAACAGCAGGCCGAACAGCGTCAGGATGTAGACGGCCATCACCGTCGGCTCGGCGCGGCCGGCGGAGCGCGACAGCGGCACGCCGAGCAGGACGCCGAACAGCAGCCAGATCAGGAAGCTGCCTTTCTGCCCGGCCCAGAAGGCCGCGAGCTGGAAGTGGAACGGCAGGTCCAGCCCCGAGTATTGGTAGACGTACTCGATCCGGAAGTCGCGCCGCATCAGGCACAGCGCCAGCACCAGCGAGCCGAGAACGATCGACAGCGTGAAGAACAGGTAGCCGCGGCGCGCGAACGCGAGCGTGTCGTGATCGCCGTGGCGCGCCCGCGTGTAGCCGTAGAACGCCGCGAGCCCGAAAAAGAGCGCGCACCACATGGTGACGGCTCCGGGCAGGTAGAGCTGGGAGAGGGAGTCCAACATGGAGAGGCGTCAGCCGTAGGTCTTGGTTTCGACGCTCTCCAGGCCCTGGTATTTCGACGGGCACTTGACTAGCAGCTGCTTGGCCGCGAATTCGTTTTGCTCGGCGTCGAAGCGGCCGATTGCCACGATCGACACCGCGTCTTCGAAGTTGGCTGGTTTGACGCCGTCGTAGCGCACCTGGATCGTCTCCGAAGTCTCCGCTTCGATCAGGGTGAAGCGCAGATAGCCTTGCGCTTCGTCGTAGGAGCTCGATCCCTTGTCCAGGCCGCCGGCGACCTGCACCGTCCGCTCGGCCTCGCGAGCCACGTCGTAAGGCACGTAGGGCGTCAGGGCACCCTGGAACTCGGTGTACGAGAAGCCGGCGAAGACCACCAGCAACAAGCCACCAATGAGGTAGTAGACGTGTTTGGTCTTCATCGATCTTTCTCCTGCTGGCTGATCTTGCGCTCCAGGCTGAGCAGGTAGAGGAACAACCCGGTCCAGATGATCAGGTTGACCACCGCGACCCACATTACACCGCCTTCGTTCACTGTTTTCTCACCTATTCGGGTAGTTTCGTGGGTGGTTTTCCTGGCCCCTAATCGTCCAGGAGCAATTCGGCGCGCCCTTCGATTGCCAGGATGCGGCGACGCATGCTCTGCATCCAGAAGAACAGCGCGGTGAAACCGAGTACCGAGGCGATGAGCACGACGGCGATCCCGGAGTCCATCCCGGTGCCCGCCGGTTTCGGATGCAGCGAGAATGCCGCCAGGCGCGGCATGATGAAGTAGAGGAACGGCGCGACGATGAAGCCGAGCACGGCGTAGGCGGCCGAGATTCGCGCCCGGTTCTCGGGATCCTCGATCGCGCCGCGCAGGGTCAGGTAGGCGGCGTAGAAGACCAGCGCCAGGGCCATCGAGGTCTGGCGCGGATCCCAGTTCCAGTAGGCGCCCCACTGCACCTTCGACCATACCGCCCCGGTGATGGTGGCGAGCGCGCAGAACAGCAGGCTCACCTCGATCGCCGCGAGGCTGGCGTGGTCCGCCTCGGGCCGGCGCTTCCACAAATAGAGGACGCTCCACACCGCGGCGGTGAGGAAGCCGATGAACGACACGATCGCCGTCGGCACGTGGAAGAACAGGATGCGCCCCGACTGCGGGCTCTGGTGGTCTGTGCCGTCGAAACCCTGGAACAGCGGCGCCCACAAGAAGGCCGCCAGGATGACGACGCACAGCCAAAGCCACAGGAGCCAGGGTAGGAAGGTTTTCACGTTGAGCCTGTTCCTCGTCGAGTCGGGGCCGACGCCCAGTGAGCCTCGCTATCTTATACGATGTGATCGATGGCTTCAGATGATGGCGGAGCCGGCTCCGGCAGCGATGCGCGGCGGTTCGAGGCGGTGGTCTACAAGGTCGGCCAGCTGCGCTGCGTCGACGTGCCGGCGGAGGTCTCGGCGGCTTTCGGCGATGGGCGCATTGCTGTGCGCGTGAGCGTCGAGTCGCCGTTCGCAGAGGGCGGCGAGGAGCAGACGTCTCTGGTGCCCACCAAGAAGGGTGGCCACAGGCTGTTCCTGGCCGCGGGCCTGCGCAAATCCGCGGGCATCGACGCCGGCGACCCGGTGACCCTGCGGCTGCGCCCCGACGCCCGCGGCGGCGAGCCCGATCTGCCGCCCGAGCTGGTCGCCGCGCTGGCCGTCGTTCCAGGAGGCATGGAGGAGCTGCTCTCGCGCAGCCCGGCCGACCGCCGCCAGCTGGTGCACTTCGTCCAGCAGCCGAAGAGCCGGGATGCCCGCCGGAGTCGCGTCGCTCAGGCGGTGAAGATGGTCATGCGAGGCAAGCCGAAGAGGAAGAAGCGGTGAGGTTCGGGCCGCTCCGGAAAGTGCGTTACCGGGCTGGCATTGGCGCGTTGGCCGTCGTACTCATGACCCTCGTCGCCGGCGTCGCCCTCCACCTCTACGGGCGGGTCTGTTTCGCCAGGGCCACCGCGGGACTCGAAACGCTTTTGGGAAAAGAGCTCGTATTCGACTTCTCTCATCTCGAGACCTCACCGCTGCCGAAGGAAGAGAACGCAGCGAAACGGCTGCTCGAAGGTACGAAGGCTCTGGAGCTCTCGGACAGCGAACGTCGTCGGATTACCGAGGCATGGCATCTTGCCCGCCACGAGTGGTCCCCGGAGTTGGAGGCAAGTGTCCGCGCCCTGATCGGCCGCCATCGTGGTGGCCTCGAGATCTTGCACGAGGTGGCAGCGCTCGAACGGTCTAGCTTCGGGATCAAGTACCGCGACGGATACTACCGCGACGGACACACCACGTTTAAGCCTCCCGATTTGGCTTTAGTCGACATCGCTCGATTGCTCAACGTCGAAGGGCGACTAGCTCTTGCCGACGGCGATGTAGACGGTGGACTCGCCGCGGCGGGCGCTCTGGCTCGAATCGCCACGTCCCTCCAGCAGGAATCGATCCCTTCCTACCTGCTCATCGCATTGAGCGTAGAGCGGTCTCTGAACCGTTTGGTGTTCGAGAGTCTCGAGAAGTCGGAGCCCCGGGACGCGAACGCAAGGCTTCTCACTGAGCTCGAGGCCGTGCTCCCCGCTTGGGACTGGCAGAAAAGGGCTCGGGAGATCCTGGTCATCAATGGCTCGATGTGGAGCGCCGATGTCCGCGAGGATGTTTCGTTGCCCTGGCTGGTGCGTTTTCTCTTCGGTCACCTGGCGGGCGCGGAAGCCCTCGTTGGTACTAGGAAGTCGATAGAGATGATTCCCCTGCCCTACGGCAGGGCTCAGGGTCGCTTCGACGCAGCTTCCCCCCGTCCATCGAGGAGTCTGGTTGCTTTGTTCAGGGTTTGGCAGCTCCGGGAGGTGGGGGTGCAACTGGGCCAGTTGTCTTTCACCTCGCGCGACGCTCTGGTGACGTTTCGGCAAATGCTCGCGACCTTGCCTCGAAGCACGGCCCGGGATCCCTCCGCCAACTCCTGGGGGCGGTTTATCGGCCTCTATCTGAAATGCCAGGTGATCGCGGCGGAGCGGCAGCTATTACGTGCCGCGTTGGCTCTGCGCCGGGACGGTATCGTCCATGGCGGCTATCCGCCGGAACGCCCGGCGTCAGCGGTTCTCGCCAAACCGAGCCCCTTCACTGGGCAGCTCATTGCCTACCGACTTGGTGACGACGGTTCACTCGTCCTAGAGCTCGAAGGTGCGCAGGAGCTGCTGGCGGAGAGGTGGGGCGGGCGTTCATGGACGAGAGACAAGGAAACGCGGGATAGGGTGAATCGACAGCTGCGAGACAAGGTCCTCGCCGTGACACTGCCACCGCCTGCCCCCCATTGACGACCGTCCTGAGGACCGCCGCCTGTCCAACCGGCTCTCCGACCCGCCGTTCTACCTGGTCGCGGGAATCAAGGATTCCAGATCGCCGGGAAGAGCATCAGGCCGGCGATGGTGAGCATCGCGTCGTAGGTGGCGATCAGGGAGAGGAAGGCCTGAGCCGGCTCGTCGGTGACCGCGCCGATCGTCGCCTCGACGGCGAACTTGAGCAAAGGCAGCAGGATCGGGAAGGCGAGCACGGCGAACAGCGGACCGCGCGCCCGCGCCTGGGCGACCATGGCGGCGATCAGGGTGCTGCCGATCGCCAGGCCGTAGCCGCCGGCGAGCAGGGTCAGGCCGAGCCGCGCGGCCGAGGCGATCGGCATCTGCAGCATGGCGACGTAGAGCGGCGCGATCAGCAGCTCGAGCGCCAGGATCAAGGTCAGGTTGTAGAGCGCCTTGCCACAGAACAGGCTCGACGGATGGGCCGAAAGGCGCAGGGCGATGGCGGTTTTGGCCTCTTCCTCGTGCACGAAGGTCCGGGGCAGTCCGGCCGAGGCCGCGAACAGCAGGATCAGCCAGAGCAGCACCGGCAGGAACGGCCGTGCCTCCTCGGAAGCGCCCACCGGCCCGAGCGTCATGCTGACCACCACCAGGGTGGTGAAGGCGAACAGCGCGATGGTGTTCAGGGCGTAGCGCGTGCGCAGCTCGAGCCGCCACTCCTTGCGGAAGATGGTGGCGGTCTCAGCTATCCAGATCGAGATGCGACGTGACATGAGGAAGGTCCAGGAGATCGGGGCTCGCGACCACCGCGAGTCCGGTTTCGAGATGTTCGCGCAGCAGCTCCAGCACGTCGACGCGGCCCGGCTCGTCGAGATTCTGGAGCGGTTCGTCGAGCAGCAGCACGGGCGGCCGGTGGAGCACCGCCCAGGCGAAGCGCAATCGCTGCCGCATACCCGAGGAGAGCGCGGCGGCGGCGCGATCGTGCGGCAGGCCGAGGCGATCGAGGAGCTCCGCGCCACGCCTTGGATCGGTACCGCGCAGACGGCCGAAGAAATCCAGGTTCTCGAGCGTGGTGAGCTCCGGATAGAGCTCGAGGTCCGGCGACACGAAGCCGACGGCGTACCGGCGCTCGGCGACGTCGAGGGCAGTGCCGTCGACTCGGCACTCGATGGTGCCCCGCTGCGGCGCCATGAGCCCGGCCAGGCAGCGCAGGAGGGTGCTCTTGCCGCAGCCGTTGGAGCCCGAGACGAGCAGCAGCTCGCCGGCCGCCACCCGGCCGCTCACCCCTCGCAGCACGCGCAGGCGGCCGAAGCTGCGGCGCAGATCGGCGAAGGCCAGCTCGGCGTGAGGAGGCGCGGCGGAGTCCGGCATGGCCGGATTATAGGCGTCAAGTTGTGTCGTTTGTTTCGAGCACGTAGGATTCCCACAATGCAGTCCACCAGATCGTTCGGTGCGGGGTCCAGGTACTGCCGCGGCTCCGCGGCTGCGGCGCTCCTGATGCTCGCCTCGGCCTGCGCGTCGACTGACGGGCCCAGGCCCGTGGGCCATCTGCCGGCGGTGGCGGTGGAGAACCTGGACGAGCGGGCCCTGTTGCTGCTCTTGGCGGACCGCGAGACTTACGAGCCGATCGCTGTTTCCCGGGCACTCGACGGCGGCGCCGAGCTGCGTCGCCAGGCGGCCCTGACGCTCGGCCGGGTCGGCGATCGGCGCGGCGCCCCGGCGCTCGAGGCACTGCTCGGCGATTCTTCGGCCCAGGTGCGCCAGGCGGCGGCCTTCGCCCTGGGCGAGGTCGGTGAGCAGAGCGGCGAGGATCTGTCGGAGGCCTTGCTGGGAGCGGTGTTGGATGCGGATCGCGAGACCGGGCGCCTGGCGGTCGAGGCCCTGGCCAAGCTCGGCGCGCCGCTCGAAACGGTGATCGAGCGATTGATCGAGGTGCCGAGCGAAGAGCTCTTTCCACGTCTGCTGCCGTCGCTGTTTCGTTTCGACGGTGACGCCGTGGTGCGCTGGGCCGAGCAGGGCCTGGAGCAGCCCGAGCCGGCGCAGCGGGCCATGGCCGCCTATGCCCTGGCGCGCAACCCACGGCCCGAGGGAGCACCCCTGCTTCGGACCCTGCTGATGGACGACGATTCCCAGATTCGCGGCTGGGCGGCGCGGGGAATAGGCCGAGTGGGCGAGCGCGCGGACGTCGAGCGCCTCAGGCCGCTGGCGGGTGATGCCGCGCCCGGTCCGATCATCCAGGCGCTGCGGGCCGTCCGCCGGCTGGTGACCGACGGCAAGACGCCCGCGCCGGCGGATTGGCGCCCGCTGCTGCTGGAGCTCATCAAAGATCCCCGCCCGGGGGTGCGCCTGACCGCGATCGAGGTCGCCGCGGTATGGTTGCTGGACGAAGACCTGAGTGATGCGCTGGTTGGTTTCGTGTCTTCCGGCGTACGCCGGGAGCGTGAGCTGGCATTGCTGGCGCTGGCCGAGGGTGAGGACCCCCGTGCCGCCGCTCTGCTGGTGCGCCTGGCCGGCGATCCGGATCCCGTGATGCGTGCCCGGGTGGCCGAGGCCGCCGGCTTCTTTCGCGCGGCGGAGGTGCTCGAGCAGCTGGCGACCGACGACAGCCCCGGCGTGCGGACCGCGGCGCTCGATACCCGCCTGGCCGGCGATCCGCCGGAAGCCGCCGAGCTGGTGCTCACCGCCCTGGCGGATGGCGATCCGGCGGTACGGGCGTCGGCCCTTGCCTGGGCGCGGGAGAATCCGGTGTTCGAGATGCCGGAGCTGCTCGCGGCGATGGCGGTTACCTGGCGCGATCGTCAGCCCGATGCGCGGGTCGCCGGCGTGCGGGCGCTTCTGGCGCGGGCCGGCGCCGCCGAGGAGGAGCGCGAGCGAATCGTCGAATCACTGGAGGTGCTGGCCGGCGACGCGGAGTTCCTGGTCCGCCGCCAGGCGGCGGGCGCGCTCGCGGATCTCGGCCTCGAGCCGCCGGCCGTGGGCGCTGCACACGGCGATCGGTCAGTGCAGATCTACCGCCAGATCGTCCAGCAGACGCATCGCCCGCGGCGCGTCGACCTGGTGACCGAGCGCGGCTCGGTGCGCCTGGAGCTGGCCTGCCCCGAGGCGCCCTTCACCTGCCTCAACTTTCTGCAGCTGGCGAGCCAGGGGTACTACGACGGACTCACCTTCCACCGCGTGGTGCCCGATTTCGTCGTCCAGGCCGGCGATCCTCGCGGCGACGGTTGGGGCGGCCCGGGCTACGCGATCCGTGACGAGATGAACCTCCTGCGCTACTCGCGCGGCGCGGTCGGCATGGCGCTTTCGGGCCCCGACACCGGCGGCAGCCAGTTCTTCGTCACCCTGGCGCCACAGCCCCATCTCGACGGCGGTTACACCATCTTCGGCCGGGTGATCGCGGGCGAAGAGGTGCTCGACGAGATCGTCCAGGGCGACCGCATCCTGCGGATCGTCGAGGCCCCCGGACCCTGAGAGGTCGCCGTGCAACCTTCCCGCGAGTCGCACGTAACAAGCCCATGACGAGAGGACCGATGCAACCGCCGGATGAGGATCTGGTTGCATCGATTCTCGGGGGCGAGCGGCGGCTCTTCGAACAGCTCGTCGGCCGCTACCAGGGTCGTCTGGTCAACTACCTGTACCGGATGCTCCGTAACGAGGAGGATGCCCATGATCTGGCACAAGAAGTCTTCGTCAAGATCTACGGCGCCCTGGACCGTTTCGACCCTCGCTACCGTTTTTCGACCTGGTTGTTTCGAGTTGCACAGAATGCCGCCATCGACAAGATCCGCAAGCGCCGCCTCAAGCTGGTGTCCCTCCATCGGCCGGACACCGGTGACGGCGACAGCGGGCAGTGGGAGCTTCCCGGCAACGAGCCGACGCCCTACAGCCAGGCTCGCAACGTCGAGCGGGGAACGGCGATCCGACAGGCGATCGACGACTTGCCGTGGGAATATCGGGAGCTGATCACCCTGCGGCACTACGGAGAGCTTTCCTACGACGAAATCGCGCAGCTCAAAGAGATGCCCCTCGGCACGGTCAAGAACAAGCTGTTCCGGGGCAGGCAGATGTTGAAAGAGAAACTCGAAGACTACCTGACCGACTGAAACTCAATACAAGCAGAGCTCGTAACCAGACTGAGCCGGCAAGCAGACAGAGTTGGCAAGCAGACAGTACGACAGCGACAAGCGACAGACGGACATCGTTTGGGGATCAGCAGATGAGCACCGACAACGCAACCTGGAAACAGTGGGTGGACCTGGATCTCGAGGGAGAGCTCGAGGCGGCCGACAAGGCTCGCCTCGACGACTTGCTCGATTCCGACGACGAGGCGCGCGACGAGCGCCGGGCTCTCGGCTCTCTGCACCGGATGATCGACGAAGATCAGATCCCCGTGCGTGCCGGCTTCACGGCGCGGGTGATGGAGGCGTTGCCCCGGGCCTGGTGGGAGCGTGCCGAGACGCCCGCCGGCTTGCCGAAGTTCGCCCTGCCGCTGGCGATGATGTTGATCGCCGCCCTCGGTGCAGCGATGCTGATCGGAGGCTCCGAAGAGGCCGGCCGCTTCACCGGCATCGGCGTGGCGCTCTTCGACTTCATGCAGATGACCTTCCTGGCCGGCACCGGCATGCTGTTCGCCACCTGGCGCGGAGTGGGCTTCGGCCTGCAGGAAATGATCGGTACCTCCGGCACGGGCCTGGCGGTCTTCGCGTTGATGGTCCTCTGCCTCAACCTGCTGTTCTTCTCGATGCTTCGGCGCCGGCCGCGGGCGGCGGCCCAGACTGCCGAATCGGGGCAGGCCTCGGAGGGTCGGTAAGAGGGCTTCTGCCTGAAGGCGGCGCTGTTGCTTCCTGCTAAGCTCAGTGCCGTGAGGATCGCGGCCAGCTCCACCACCCGCCTCGGCGCTGCTCTGCTCCTGGCGCTGATCGCCTGGACGTCGTTTGCCCAGCCGTCCGGCGACGAGTCGGCACCGGCTTACCACCTGCAGTCCGGAAGCATCGCGCGCAACCGGATCGTTGCCCTCGGGCAGGACATGCTGATCGACGGCGAGGCCCTGAGCGACGCGGTGGCGCTGTCCGGCACGGCGCGCGTTTCGGGTACGGTGATCGGCGACCTCATCGTGCTGGACGGCGATGCGTTCCTCGCCTCCACGGCCAAGGTCGGCGGTGACGTCTACGTGCTCTCCGGCCGCATCGACGCGGCGCCCGGCTGCACCATCGACGGCCGCTCGGTGGCCTATCCGGACGCCTCGGCGCTGTGGGTGGCGCTGATCCAGGGCCCCGCCATGGGAATGCCGGCCACCTCGCCGCTGGTTCTCGGCGCCAAGCTGGCGCTGCTCGCGTTCTGGTCGTTCGTCATCCTGTTGCTGTTCGCGATCGGCCGTCGCGAGGTGCTGTCGACGTCCGACAGCGTCCGCGTCGAGCCGTTCCGCAACTTCTTCGTCGGCCTCACCGGCGTCGCCGCCATGGTGTTGACGGCGCTGTTCTTCAGCGCTTTCGCCGGCGCCTTGATCGGCGTGCCGCTGCTGGTGTTGGTGGTGGTGGCCGCCCTGGTGCTGCGTTTCTGGGGAATGGTGGCCGTTTTCCACGCCCTCGGAGACTGGATCTCGCGGCGGCTCGGAGTCCGTCCGCCGCCGCCGCTGACCGCCGCGGCCTACGGTCTTCTGGCGCTCGGCTTGCTCAAGTTCTTGCCCTTTATCGGGGTCTGGACGTGGAGCGTCGCCACCTTTATCGGGGTCGGCGCGGCGCTCTCGACCAAGCTCGGCCGGCGCGAGCCCTGGCTCGAGCCAGCTTGAGAAGCGGCGTCCGGATTCCCGAGGACGGCGCGGAGGCGTGTCTGAGCGCGCGCTCGGTTGGCAGTCATGATCGGAGTGACCGCGCGAGTTCAGCGCAGCGGCGCCCGCAGGGGACCGGGCGCCGCCGGCAAGGTGACCAGACACCAGGAGTCGCCTTGCGGTTATAGTGGGCCTCTCGGTGAGGGAACACCATGTTGTGTCAAGTCTGCAGCACCCAGAACGAAGACGAGCGGGAGTATTGTCGCCGCTGCCATCAGAAGTTGCTGGTGGTCTCGGGGTCCTACAGCGTCGAGGACCAGGAGGCCTTCGAGAACAACCCGGAGGAGCAGTACTCGTTCGACGAGCACCTGCTCGAGCGGATCTCGATCGTCGAAGAAGTGGTGCGGCGCACCGCCGACACGGTGCGCCAGTCGCTCGGTACGCTCTACAAGCTGGAGCAGAAGATCCTGGTCAACCAGACCGGCATCACCACCCTGCGCGACCTGCTGGAGGCGAAAGGGGTCTTCGGCCGCGAGGAGTGGAGCGATCTGTGGGAGTCGCGCATGGAGCGCCAGCTCCTGGCGCTCGAGAAGCGGGAGCGCTTCGCCGCCGTCAAGGACAGTATCGCCGCGCTCTACCGCGGCGCCCAGCGCGACGAGTTCCTGCAGCGCCTGGAGGAGGCCGAGTACTCACTGTTCGCCTACGACGTCCAGCGCGCCGTCGACGCGCTCGAGGACGCCCATCGGCTCGATCCCGAGAACCACGAGCTGGCGTTCTTCCTCGGCGAGACCTTCTTCAACGACGGCGGCAACAGCGCCGCCCTGGGCTACTTCACCCGCGTGCTGGGGGTGAAGGGCGACCACTTCGAGAGCCTGGTCTACAGCGGCGTCTTGTGCCACGAGCAGGGCGACGGCACCCGGGCAGAAGAGCTGCTGAAACGGGCGGTGGCCCTCTATCCCGATGCTTTCCTGCCCACATTCAGCCTGGGCGCGGTGTTCGCTTCGGCCGGGCGTCTGCCCCAGGCGACGCTGTTTCTCGAGCGAGCGGTGGCGATCGACTCGATTCCCCAGGCCCTGCATCTGCTGGGCGGCTGCTATTACGAGATGGGCAAGGTGACGGTCGCCATCCGCCATCTTCGCGAGGCCGTGCGGCTGGATCCGTCGTTCGAAGAGGCCCATCACCTGCTCGGTCTGGCCTACCTCGATCGGCGCTGGTACCGCAAGGCCCTGGCGTCGTTCCGGGACGGTCAGAGGCTGGCGCCCAACAAGCTCGACTACAACGAGCTGGTGCGTTTCCTGGCCGGGCGTCAGGAGCCGCCGGAGGTCACCGAGGACGCCGCCGAGTGCCTGCGTGAGGCCGAGGAGGCAATGCCCCGCGGCGCCGTGCGCGACGCCCTCGCCGCCTATCGCAAGGCCCTGGCGCACGACCCCGAAAATCCGTCGCTGATGGTCGCCTATGCCATGGCCTGCCTGGAGCTCGGGCGCGAGCAGGAGATCGAGCCGGTCGTCGAGAAGGTCCTGGCGCTCGATCCCGGCGAGCCCCTCGAAGTAAGCGCTTACGCGACCCTCATGGAGGCGCTGCGGCTCGAGGGCAAGTACCGTGAGGGCAACCGCATCGGCCGCTTGATGCTGGCCGAGGGCGCCTCGGACTTCGCCCAGACCGTGGCCTGCTACGAGATGGCCTGCAACCTGGCCGATATGGAAGAGGATCTCGACGAAGCGCTGAGCTTCGCTCGCCGCAGCGTCGAGCACTCGCCGGAGGAGGTCAAGCAGTTCCCCCTCGCGGCACTGGGCTGGGTGCACTACAAGCGCCGCGAGTTTCCGCAGAGCGTCGACTGCCTCAGCCGTTCCAACGAGCTCGGCTCCTCCCCCCGTACGCTCACCCATCTCGGCATGGCCCTCCTTGCTGCCGGCGAGCGCGAGCAGGCTCGCAACGTGCTGAAGGAGGCCCGCACCGCGGGCGCCGGCCGGGTGCTCAAGACCAAGGTCCTGGAAGCGTTGCGAGACGGCGCCCGGTTGCTGCAGGATCCTGGCCCGCCGACCAGGAGATAGGCGGAGTTTCGAACGGTTGCCGGATGTATTAGTCTCCGGCTTCCGCGGTCTACCCGCGAAGACCTACCCACCGAGAGACAATAACGCGCTGGAGACGATAACGCGCTGGAGACAATGATGCGCTGGAGTCAGTACTACCTGTATACCACTCGGGAAGTCCCCAAGGACGCCGAGGTGATTTCACACCAGCTGATGACCCGTGCCGGCATGATCAAGAAGCTGGCGGCCGGTATCTACACCTATACGCCGTTCGGCTTTCGCAGCATCTCGAAGATGATGGCGATCGTGCGGCGCGAGCTCGATCGGGCGGGCGCCATGGAGCTGAGCATGCCCGCGGTGCAACCGGCGGAGCTGTGGCAGGAGTCGGGGCGCTGGCAGGAGTACGGCAAGGAGCTGCTGCGCATGCGGGATCGCCACGACCGCGACTTCTGCTTCGGGCCGACGCACGAGGAAGTGATCACCGACATGGTGCGTCACGACGTGCGCAGCTACAAGCAGCTGCCGATCAACCTCTACCAGATCCAGGTCAAGTTCCGCGACGAGATCCGTCCGCGCTTCGGGCTCATGCGCGGCCGCGAGTTCCTGATGAAGGACGCCTACTCGTTCCACGCCGACGGCGCCTCGCTGGACGCCACCTACCAGGACATGCGCGACGCCTACTGCCGCATCTTCGAGGCCTGCGGCCTCGACTACACGGTGGTCGAGGCCGACTCGGGCACGATCGGCGGCTCGTCGTCGCACGAGTTCATGGTGCTCGCGCAAACCGGCGAGAGCGCGATCGTGCGCTGTGACGAATCGGGCTACGCCGCCAACACCGAGAAGGCCGAGGCCGGTGAGCTGCCGGCGCCGCCTCCCGGCCCGGCCTCCGAAGAGACGCCGGATCAACCGCAACAGGTCGCGACCCCAGGTCTCACCACGGTCGAGGAAGTCGCCGAGTTCCTGGGCGTCGAGCCGAGCCAGATGCTCAAGACGATGATCTACACCAGCGAGCAAGAAGAGCTGGTGGCGGTGGCGATCCGAGGCGATCGTGAGATCAACGAGGTCAAGCTGGCGAACCACCTGGACGTCAAGCACCTGGCGCTGGCCTCCGAGGGCGAGGTCACGGGCGCCACCGGAGCGCCGGTGGGTTTCGCCGGCCCGGTCGGCCTGACCAAGGTTTCGAGGCTGATCGCCGATCATTCGGTACGCTCGATGTCCCGCTTCGTCTGCGGCGCGAACGCCGCCGACGCGCACCTGACGGGTGTCGAGTGGGGCCGCGATGCCGAGCCCACCGAGTGGGCGGATCTGCTGCTGGTCGGCGAGGGCGATCCCTGCCCGAGCTCGGGCAAGCCGATGACGCTCTCCCGCGGCATCGAGGTCGGCCACATCTTCAAGCTCGGCGACAAGTACTCGAAGTCGATGGGCTGCCAGTTCCTTAACGACAAGGGCCAGGGCAACCCGATGATCATGGGCTGTTACGGGCTCGGTATCGGGCGCACCGTGGCCGCCGCCATCGAGCAGGGAAACGACGCCGACGGCATCATCTGGCCGCGCCCCCTGGCGCCGTTCGAGGTGCTGCTGATCGCGCTCAACCCGCAGGACGACGAGGTCCGGCAGGCCGCCGAGGCCCTCTACGGCGAGCTCCAGGAGCGGGGCGTCGAGGTGCTCTACGACGACCGGAAGGAACGTCCCGGGGTGAAGTTCAAGGACGCCGACCTGATCGGAGTCCCGGTGCGCCTGGTCGTCGGCAAGCGGGGCCTCACCGAGGGCAAGATCGAGTTCTCGTTGCGCGCCAACCCGCGCGAGCGACACTCGGTGGACGTCGCCGACGCCGCTGCCAAGGTCGGGGAGCTGTTGGAGTAGGCGTAGCCGCAAGATTAGGCCCCACCCCCGGCGGGGTGGGGCCTGCGAATGCAACTCAGTCTACGGACGAAGGGGCCTCGGACGGCTCGTCGTCCGAAGGCGGCTCGTCGCTGGTGCTCGAAACGGCGCGCCGCACCCGGCGTAGCGCCCGACCCAGGCGGTCGAGCAGATCGGGGCGATCGGCCAGGAGGAAGAAGCCCTCGTAGATCCGGCGACAGGCCAGGTCGATCCGCTTCGCGTCGGCGAGGCGGGCGTTCCTGGTCTCGAGCGTCGTCTCCGCCTTGCGCTGCTCGAGCGCGACGGCGTCGAGGGCGAGGCGGAACGCCGCGTTGTCGGCGCCGAGCTCCGAGGACAGCCTGGCGGGATCGAATTGCAGGCTCGCGGTGGTCATCGCTGGGACGGCGAAGTCCGGATCCACGAGCCGCTGGACGGTGTCCGCGGCCTGGCGCCACAGGCGCTCGCCTTCGCTGACCGGGGCCGTGAGACCCGGGCTGCCCAGGATCTCGGCGCTGCGCTCGGGGCCGAACAGGCCGGCGGCGAACCGCCGAACCTCCACCAGCTTGTCGTGGACCCGCTCGCCGGCCTCGTCCCGCTGCTGGCGGGGCTCGGCGTCGTTGGCGAGCTCTTCCTCGTGGGCCTTGTCGGCCGCGATGAGGCGCTGGGTCCCGCCGACCTGGACGCGCCCCAGGAGCGCGGCCAGCAGCGGAACGTCGGGCAGGGCCTCCTCGCCGCCCAAGACCTCGCGCAGCCGGTCTTCGACCACCGGCAGCGTGTCTCGAACGTGGGATTGTTCGACCGACCGGAAGACGGTGGACGCCTTCTGGCGGTCGATACTCGGTATGGATGGCATGGTTCTCTTCTCCTTTGCAATTGGGATTGTGGATGCTGCGTTTCTCGGACTCGGGGCTTCTACATCGGCTCCTCCTTTCTCTTGGATCGGTTCGTGGTTTTCCCGGCCTTGCCGGAACGCGGTTCCTTGCCAAGACGGGTCCTCCCGGCGCGGCCGGGATGGTCGATGAGCTGGAGCTTCTCGGCCAGGTCCGTGCGGCGGATGAGCAGCAGCCATCCGCCGAGGATGGAGACGACGTTGCGGACACCGCGGCAGAGCTCGGTTCGCGTGCGGTCCCTGGCTTCGAGCCGCGCCGCGCTCGCCCTCCGGATCTCGTCGAGACGGTCGCGGGCCCGGCTGAGAGCGGCGGCCAGCGGCTCGAGGGCGGCGACGATCGCGGCGGGATCGAAATAGCAGTCGGCGCGCGGAATCGCCAGGCGCCGCGGATCGCGGAGCAGCGTCAGGAAGGCGTCTGCCTGCGACAGCAGAAGCGCTGTTTGCGAGTCGTGGGCCGTCGGGCCCTCGATGCCGAGAAGCTTCGAGGTACGCTTCGGACCGAGCGCCGAGGTCAGGAGCCGGCGGATCTCGACCAGCTTCCGGCGCAGCGCCGACGCCGTCTGACCTCGCCGGAACCGGGCCTCGCGCTCGTCGCGCCTGGCCTCGTCGAGCTCGTTCCGGCGCTCGCGCAGACGCCGCCCGCCCTGCCGGATCATGCGCGCCGGCAGCCGCAGGACCAGCGTGAAATCGGGGAGCGTCTCCCCGTCCCGCAGCCAGGGGCGCAGCCGTTCGCCGAGTTGGCGGCCGGCCTCCCGGGCGTGGGCGTCGATCAGTGTGCCGAGGCGTGACGCCGCCTCGATGACGATGTTCGTTCCGATGGTTGACATGTCTAGGGTCTCCTTTTCTTTTTGCTGATGGAGGACCGCGGCAGGCCGCGGCCCTCCACGAGGTCGGCGTACGGGTGGCTCGCAATCGGTGCCAGCCAGCCGAACGCGCAAGGGTGGAGGGTGACGGCGCGACGGGCCGGACCCCGGGAAGTCCGGACCCTGATGGGCCGGATCCCGGGCCGACAGAGATGCTCGCGCCAGCAGGTTTCTGGGGCGCCGCCGTCGTAGATTCCTGGTGGCGGCGCGAGCACCGCCTGGCCAGGTACTTTTTCGTGACCCTCTACTAATATAGACACCACAGGGCTCCAGAATGTTGCACTTTGCGGAAGAAATTCTCCATGGGCGGCGCGTCGGCCCCGTGTCGCGGGGCCGGAAACCGGACCGCGGCGGCGTCCTCCGGGCTCGATTATGGTCGCGGTCGAGGAGCCGATTCTCCGCCCGGATCTTCCTCCTCGACCGCTGAGGCGCCGATGTCTTGCCGAAGCTCTCGGTGCTCATCCGGTGAGGCGTCGATTCCTCGGAGAACTCGCCGGCTCGCCGGGAAGATCGTCGAGGCCCGCGCGAGAATCGCGGGCTCGGCCGGGAAGGGCGCGCTCCGCTGCCCGAGCTGCCGCCGCTTTGCGCCCAGAAACGGGCCGATTCGTGGGTCGAGCCTGTAGTAGGGTCCCTGAATCGCGTCGATTCGCGTGTCGAGGCATCGGGCGGGCCCCAGAAACGGGCCGATCCGCGTATCGAGCCATCAGGCGGGTCCTTGAAACGCGTCGCGTCGCGCGCCGTGCCATCAGGCGGGTGTCTGCAACGCGTCGCATCGCGCGTCGAGAGATCAGGAAGGTGCCTGCGGCGGACCGATCCAATATTCTGGTCCCTCGGAGAGCCCTCGCCTTGGCTGTCCTGTTCGTGGACGCAGGAGGACTGCTGGTTGTGTCGGCCTGGCTAGCTGGCTAAGATGACCTTGATGACCAAGAGGAACTCCAGATGACTTCTCTCAACGTGGCGGAAGCGAAGAAGAGGTTCTCCGACCTCCTGGGCAGAGTCGCCTACGGGGGCGAGACCATCCTCATCACCCGTCGGGGCAAGCCGATGGCCAAGTTGGTGCCTCTGGTCGATCAAGAAGCGGAAGGTGCGTCTGTCGCCGGCCGGGGGCGCCGGAAGGGCCTGGGCCGGGTTCCCGGTCTGCTCAGGCGCTACGCTCCGGCGAAGCCGGTTTCGGTCGAGGACATGCGGCGGGCGATCGCTGAAGAAGCCGCGGCCAGGCACCTGCGGTCGACCGGCGACGGATGATCTCGCTCGACACCAACATCCTGGTGCGGTTGCTGGTCGAGGACGACGAAGATCAGGCCGCGACAGCCCGCGATCTGCTGCGTCGCTCGATCGAGGCCGGCGAGCCATGTCTGGTAACCGTCGTCGCCATTTGCGAGTTGCAGTGGGTCCTCAAACGCTTGTACAAGGTGTCCCGCGAAGATCGCGCGAGCGCGATCGAGGATCTCCTGCTCGACGATCGATATCTGATCGAGGAGTCCGTCACCGTGGGCGCGGCGGTCGTCCGCTTCCGCAACGGGAAGGCAGACCTGGCGGACTATCTGATCGGGCTGAAGAGTCGCTCGTTGGGTGCTGAAGAGACCGCGACGTTCGATCGGGCGCTGAGGGGCGAGGACGGGTTCCGGGTTCTATGAGGTTCGATCCCTCCACCTTGCCATGGGCGGTCTGATGGATTGATGGGGTGTAGCGGGTCGAGTGAGAGGAAAGGTTGGACGGGTTCATGGAGAACGACCAAGCTCAGCCGCCGGAACGCCGACGAAGATGACCACCTGACGCACGAAGTTGCCCTCATGATATCGGTTGAGCTAAGGAAGCGGCGTTTCGGTCGGTCTGAAGCGATTTGTTGGGCGCGGTTCGCCGAATGCCTTGCGTTGGGTGACGTGGAGAACAAGCGCGCGAAAGGTTCGCACTGGCAGTGTCTCGGGGTCCCAGCCGGACTCGCTTTCGGCGAATGGGCCGAAGGCAATTTCGCGGGCACGTACGATGACAACTTCCTCGATAGCTTCCTCGACGAAAGACGACCGAGAGTCGGGTTGAGCTGTCGAGGCAAGTGCCGAGGGACTGAATCCGGGCAGGAAATCTCCAAGCGTGTCATCCGGCCGGAGGCGCGAGAGATCGAGGTTGAACTGCCCCTCGTAGTGGAGGCGCAGTTTGTAGGCAACTCGGCTCTGCGACTCGCTTTCCCCGAAGAACCTACGCACGAATTCCCTGGCCGTGAATCGTTCTCGATCTCGCGGGAAAGAAGCCTCCTGCCTGAGTGCCATCCGGAGCCGATAGATAGGGTTGACAGTCATTTCACTCTACTCAGCGAGTCGAGAGGCGCCCAACGGCATAAAACTGAGCGGCGTACGTTAGTGCGGCCGCTCGAGTGAAGTGTTATGCGCATCAACATCAACCCCTTTCTGAGGTGCGACATCAGCCTTCGAGAACTCCTCGACTCTCGTGACTCTCTGACCATCAGAGCTTACCACCTGCTCAAATCGTCGCGTAAGGTCTCGATGCTCAAACCAGCCGAAGACGCCAGTGAAGCCGAGCAGAGCCACAGCCAGCAACCCGGCTGAATACTTGATTGCAGGCGTGGTATTCAAGGCGTCAATTCCGTTTCGGACGAGGAGTAGATAGACGACCACAAGAACCGCCAATCGCGCGCCTCGGTGTAACCTCGCCCATCTCTTGCGGCGGGGCCAACCGGATCGGATATAGCTCTCTCTATCTATAAGATCGAAGAGACTCCAGCCCTCATTCTGGGCCTCAGCCCACCGCCTAAGCTTGAGCTCAGAGATTCGCAGGCTAGCAAGCGAGGAGGACCGCTTGCGACTTAGGGCACCAACCCACAAACCGCCTACCAGGTATACTAGTGCCGCCAGAAGGTACGCCTGTTTAGGTAGATCGCCGCGAAGTAGAAAAGTGACGAGTGCTAAGACGAGGGAGCCAACAATCTTTATAACCGTCTCCTGCGCAGCTACGCGAGCTCGATGTATCCCCAAAGCTGTTTCGTATTCCTTCATCAATAAGTCTACGAGATGCATGGCTGACCTCTTCCTGCACGCCGCTTCAAATCACCGGGCCCCTGGATTCTCAAAGAACTCAGCCTCGCTCATTCCGAGAATCGGTCCGGCGCGATTCGGGCGCCACTTTCTGGAGACGGCGCTGTTGAAGCGATCTCTAACTTCGGCCTCTGTCTTGTTTCTCAGCCTCCCGACATAGTTCTCAAAGTGCCCTTCAACATACCTCAGAAACTCGCTCGGCCGTATAACTAGCGATTCAATCGAAGCGGTTGTGTCCAACTTGCCATTGACCTTGGGGAACGTCAAGAGCAATACTGCCGGATATGCTTCCGAGAACAGAATCTTCTCTCGGAAGAGAGCGTCGTGGAAGAAGCCACACCTGGCCTGGCTATAGAGAAAGTCCGCAGTCTTCTCAAGCACTGGCAGTTTGATGCCAGCGCCCGAAAAGACTTCGCTGAAGCCCGTGCGGAAGAATTTTTTCGATTGGCCCTTGCTGTCTTTTCCCGCTTTGAAGATAGCGTAGCCCTCGAAGTACGTCAAGAGGAGTGAGATCGACGCTACAAATCCATGCGGTAGACTCTGTAGCGCCTTCGCGGGTTCAATGAGCCAGTATCGCATCCGATCTTCGAAGACGTCTATCAGATCCTCGGTCGAGGCATTCTCGAACTTACCGTCCGCGTAGTTGGGACTAATCCGGGTACTCATTTGTAGCTTCCGTAAGCATAACGGCTTCGCATGAGCGCCGCGCACGCGCGCGCGCGCGCTCCATGCGTTGGTTCGCCGTACCCCACCACTGGTGATTCGTAATCGTCGAAGCGGCACTATTCCGGCTCTTCAACCTCTTTCCTCTCAGCCACAGATTTGGGTCTCTGCCTTCGCTCCTTCTGACGGCTTCGAAACTCGTCGAAGCGGGCGTTGAGCTCAAAGGCATAAGTAACCAATGCCTCGACGAACCCCAGCGCGTCCGCGGCATCTACTTTCTCGATCGTAACCGTCAAGTCATGAGCAGCATCATTGCCAAGAAGCCTGAGCTCATCAGCCCATTCGATTAGCCGCTGGTCAATTAGTTGTCTCTCCCGAAGTTCCCTGAGCCTTGAGTTTAGGTTTCCGCGTTGAGCTCCTAGTTCGTGGCAGACAGCCTCAACGCTCTTCCGGCACATGATGGCACACGGCTCGTAGAGCGACGCTTCGAAGGAACGCGAGGCGTTCAGAAATGCTCTAGCGACCGTCTCCGGAACTCCATTTAGATTTACTGTTTTACTCTGCGGATATAACACGTCGTAGTGTTCATTCGATACAAACTCGCCGCCAACCAGGTTGTAGCCGTGCTCTATCAGGTGCACACCTTCGCATCGCGGGCACTCAGCTATATAGAAGCTCTCACAGGAATAGTCAGCATCCGCCGGGTCGAGGTTGTAGCTTGTCATTCGCGACTTGCTATGCGTGGCGACGATTCGGGCCTCGACTTGCACGCTGCAAGTCCCACAGAACGCACCTACCGTCTCTGGCGGTTTCCGCTTAGTCTCCTGAGCCGGAAATAGGGTCCGCCTTACATGAAGCCCGGACGGTTCAGTTCTCGCTGTCTGCCGGAGGAAAGGTGCTTCGCACTTTGGGCAAGAGGCCAGTTCATACGATACATTGCCTCGTATTCCCTCCTCGCCTTCTGGCACGTTTGCCAATAAATCTTTAGGAACCGGAGCACTTGTGGTGGACCTGACCACTGCAGCAACTGCCGTGCCGCAATGCGGACAGTCTGCGCCGATGGTACTCTCGTCACTTGCGGTCATGTCCGATGTCCCATGGAAACCAGCGTTCTGCTGCAATCTATTTGTCCCTCCGACGGCGAACAGTTATGTGAGCGGCACGCGGTTTCTAAGTATGGACACCTCCGAGGTTTCCATATCTGGACACCTGGTTTCCACATCTAGACACATCCGCCCACGATCCGGTGCAGCAGATCCAGACGCTCGGCGACGTCGCGCTTCAAGAACCAGACCCGCCTGACCGGGTCCCACCTGCCTCCGGCCGATTTGACCCGCCGCTGTAGATCCCGCTCCCGGAGGCCGATCCGCAGAGCCACGCTCCGGGCCGCGGCGACGGCGGAGCGGCGGCCGGCCGTTTCCGAGGCAGCGCACTCCGCCTCGCGGTCTCGTGAGCGCCGGTGGACCACCAACTCCACCGTCTTCAAGTGCTCGCGAGTGGCTTCGTCGTAGCGATAACGGACAAATACCAGGCTCGCCCCATGCCGGGCCACCAGGTTCCTGGTCCCCTTCTGGCCCGGTTTCAGCGTTCTCAGCGTGCGCACACAACTCGTCCGAATACTAGCAGGCCGAGACAGATCCGTCGGACGGATGGCTGCCGCCGTCAACTTACGCCCTGTTTGCGGCAGCGTCAAGCCCGGGCTCGCCTGGTGCCGGCCCGATCGAGGAGGCCGGTACTCCGATCCCGATGGGCAGCGAGCTCGACGCGCCGATGCCGGCCAATGCCGAGCGGCACGCCGTCGACGTCCGCCAGGGCGCGCCGGAGGGCGATCAGGTCCGAGACCAGGAGCGCTTTCGCGGTTTCCAGTGCCTTTGGCGGTTCTTAGAGAAGATAAGCGAAGACGGTTGACAAGCAAGACTCTTTGCCAAGTACAATCGCGCCACCGTGTTCGGGGATGATCCATGTCGGGATGCGTTCAAGGCGGCGGCGGAAGCGACGCGGGCACGCATCCGGCGTGATCGCGCGCGGGCGCCGAAAGTCCTGAAGAAGGTGTTCACGGTCGTCGCCGCCAGGCTCTTCCACCCCTCGCTGAACGCGACCAGCGCGTGGAAGGCGGCCGGAGTCAGGGATCGCGCGTTGGGAGCGGTATTCAAAGCTCTCACGGAAGTCTCGCTCAGCCGCTACATCGCGGCCGCCCGGATCGAGGTCGCCCACGTCCTGATGGCGATCACCGACCTCGATCTCGCCTCGATCAGCGAGAGAGTCGGCTACACCTACTACGCGACCTTCACCGAGAACTACAGGCGCCTGAAGCGCAGGCTGCCGTCCGAGGTACCGCGTGAGCGGTTGCCGCCACCCCTGATCGATGACGAGACGTCGCTCGAGGCCGGTCGCGGCCTGCTCGACGCCGCCGCGGTCGTGCGCTACGTGGAGGATCTGCTGCGGATCTATCCAACGGCTGCCAAACCCATCCATATCGGAGCCTGCCCCGACCCCGAGCCGCAGATCATCGTCGACGGCGCTCGCGGTGACCGGTTGGAGGCCGAAGACCTGTGGCGGAAGATCCGCGACCTGCCGTTCGCGGAGCAGTGTCGGCGGGTGCGGCGGTTTCTCTTCCGCACTACGGTGCTCTTCGACCTGCTGCGCAAGGTATCGCGCTGGGAAGGGCGCAAGAGCCGCCGGCGCGGCGTCGAGGTGGCGGAGCTGGCGCTGATCAGCCTGGAAGGCAGCGACCGGGTGTTCGGGGAGCGGATCCACGACCTGCGCGCGCTCGGCTGGGCGTGGCTCGGCAACGCGCACCGGCTGGCGCTCGATTTTTCGTCGGCAGCGGCGGCGTTCGAGCGGGCGGATCGCGAGTGGTCCACGCCCAGGCCGCAGCGCGATTTGTCGGTGTTGGCCCACATCTGCTGCCTCGAGGGGCTGCTGCGGATGATGCGGCGGGAGTACGGCGCGGCTACTGAGCTCCTGGACCGCTCCTGCTCCCTGTTCCAGCAGTCGGATCAGGCGCGCGACGAGGCGTTGGCGCTGATCCACCGGGCGAGGATTCACATCTATACGGACGAGCCCAGCGAAGCGGTGGAAGATCTTCGAGAAGCAGCGGGCCTGATCGACGAGGATGAAGAGAGACGGCTGGCCTTCGCGATCCGAGGCAACCTGGCCAACGCCATGGCTCTAGCCGGTCAGAGCGAGAGCGCAGCGAAGGAGTTGGACCGAGCGCGGCAACTGAATCGCGCCATGGACGACCCCCTGGGAACCCCCAAACTTGACTGGATCGACGGTCTCATTGGCGAGAACCACGGCGACCTCGAGAGGGCGAAGAGCTTCTACCAAGGCGCACGCGCGGGATTTCGCGACGCAGGCGAGCCGAGATATTTCGGTCTGGTGTCCGTCGACCTCATGATCGTCCACTCGCTGCAAGACGACTGGGAGAGAGTTGGCGTGCTGGCCGCCAAGACGCTGCCGATTCTCAGCTCACAGAGCCTCCATAGCGAGACGGTCGCGGCAGTGGGTCTCCTGGCAGAGGCTGTCGAGGTCGGAGGCCTCTCGCGTCGGCTCTTGAACGAGCTCCGGGTCGCCCTGCGACAGGATCCTCTGGCCATGTAACCCGAGGCGGGGGCCGGCTGAGAGCCCTGCCCCCGTCCCGAGTCGGGTCTCAACTAGCCACTAGGGTCGATGGTGGCAGGAACCCCAGCGCGGACGGCTGTCTTGCTCTTCACGGCTCTCTCCTTTTCGGTTTCGCACTCGGTGCGGTGGACGATCTGGCCTCGCAGAGCTGCGTGGCGAGACGGCCGGCACGTTGCCAGTCGTTCACCCACTCTACCGGCCGAGATCCAGGCGTTTCCCTGACAAATCCCAAATTGAAAAAGCCGGGACATATGGCATGTTCCGGGGCGCGGGAATTCAGAGGAGGGAGACCGATCAGAGAAACGAGGCGCTCCTGGAGCCGGAACACCGATGCGAACCGTTGAAAGAGACCTCGACCGAGCTGCGGGCGACGCGGCGGCCGGTGGCGCGATGCTCGATGGCCTGCGCCGCACGCGAGTCCTGCTCGATGCCGTAGTGACCGTGCTCACGCGGAAGGGCCTCATCACCACCCAGGACCTCGACGCCGCCACCAAGAGGTTCAGACAGACCCAGCAGTGACGATGAGCCTGCCCGACCAGATGTGACTTCCGGCCGCCCGCGCGAGCGGGGAGTGGTGAATCGCTGTGAGTAGCTTCCCTCCTTCCTCGTTCCTCGGAACAGCTCGCGCGGGCGGCCGTTCGATCTCCGCGCAAGGCGACGCATCTCATCTAGGTTCCGCCCACGTCGGTCACCCGGACAGTGCGGTTCTGAGGCCTTGGACCTCTCCGGGCCGCCCGTCGGGGTCTGGGGCGTTTTCATAGAGCTCTCCGGGCCGCCGGTCGGGGTCTGGGGCATTTTCATAGACCTCTCCGGGCCGCCCGTCGGGGTCTGGGGCATTTTCATAGAGCTCTCCGGGCCGGTGTTCGGGGTCTGGGGCATTTTCATAGACCCCCCCCCGAAATCCGTCCGATTCTGGGAATCTTGAGCAATTCGACCCCGCCGCCTCCAATTCCCCCGCTGCGTGGAGCAAAGGCGTCGCACCCTCGCCTCGGGCGGTCGCAACTTCTCTCGATGTCGGGCTCGACGGTAGTATCAGCGGCAGTGGCCAGCAAACCAAACACTGGGATTCCCCAGGCTGCTGCCGGCGGGGCACCCGCACCCGCCGCTCCGGCAGAGCCGCAGGGCGAGATCCTGCTCTATCGCACGGAAGACGGCCGTACCCGGGTCGAATGCCGCTTTGCCGACGAGTCGCTGTGGCTCAGCCAGGCGCTGATCGCCGAGCTGTTCCAGAAGGACGTCCGGACGATCAACGAGCACCTGAAAAACCTCTATCGCGAATGCGAGCTCGATACGGAGGGAACTATCCGGAAATTCCGGATAGTTCGCACGGAGGGAACACGCCAGGTCGTGCGCCAGATCGAGCACTACAACCTCGACGCCATCCTCGCCGTCGGCTACCGGGTGCGCTCCCCCCGCGGCACCCAGTTCCGCCGGTGGGCCACCGAGCGGCTGCGGGAGTACCTGGTGAAGGGCTTTACCATGGACGACGAGCGGCTCAAGCGGCCGCCCGCTCCTGGCCTTGGCGTGCCCGACTACTTCGACGAGCTGCTCGAGCGCATCCGCGACATCCGCGCCAGCGAGGCGCGGATGTACCTGCGGGTGCGCGAGATCTTCGCCCTGGCCGCCGACTACGACCCGTCGGACAAGGACACCACCACCTTCTTCCAGATCATGCAGAACAAGCTCCACTACGCCGCCACCGGCAGGACCGCCGCCGAGTTGGTCGCCGAGCGCGCCGACCATGCGCGGCCCAACATGGGGCTCACCAGCTGGAAGGGCGGCCGAGTGGCCAAGAACGACGTTCGGATCGCCAAGAACTACCTGGCCGCTGACGAGATCAGCGAGCTCAACCGCATCGTCGTGATGTGGCTCGACTTCGCCGAAGACCAGGCCCGGCGCCGCAAGCAAGTGTTCCTGAAGGACTGGCAGACCAGGCTCGACGAGTTCCTGCGCTTCAACGAGCGCGACGTCCTCGGCGGTGCCGGCAAGGTGAGCCATCAGGAGGCGATGGACCGGGCAGAGGCCGAGTACGAGCGTTTCGCGGCCCGCCGGCGGGTGCTGCTGGAAGCCCAGGGCGAACGCGACGGTGTGGCGGCGCTGGAAGCAGCGTCGAAACGGTTGGAAGGGGGGGAGAAGCAGCCTGGCCGCGAGCGGAGGAAGGGCGAATGAAGCTCCAGTTCGAGCCCGGCTTCCGTGATCTACCGCCTGCCGAGCGGCGGGTACGTCGCCGGCGGGCGGTCGAAGTCGATCTGCTCGACGTCGGTCCAGGGCACGTACTCGGGGCGCTCACGGCCGTCGACGAAGATCAGCATGCCTGCGTTGCCCTCGCCGAGGTCGCCGGTGAGCTCGAGCTGTAGCTCCTCGCCGTCCTGGAGGGTCACCCTGGCGCGCTGGGCGCCGCGCTCCTCGCTTCCGGGGAGCACGACCGAGGCGATCAGGCCGAATGGGATGGTGTAGTCCACGCCCTGGGACGGGGCGTCGAGCGTCTCGGTCGTCTCGCTCTCGTCGAGGTCGTAGATCAGCCGGCCGGCGAGGCGTTGGCCGGCGCGGGTGGTGACGCTGCCGGTGAGCGGGCTGCCCGGCGGGAAGTCATCGTAGGCGGGGCCTGAGCCGGCCGCGCTTGTGCCGGCCGCGCTGAAGTCGACGCGCTCGAAGGCGTCCCAGGAGATCAGCACCCGGCCGTAGCGCTGGTCGTCGACGTAGATCCCGCGGTTGCCGTCGCCGACTTCGCTGGTGCTGGAGAGCACGATCTCGCGACCGCCCAGGAGCGTCACCAGGGAGCTGTCGCGCGAGCGGCGCGCGATGGAGCGGATGGTGTCGAAACGCAGGCCGAGCTTGCCGTCGGCAGTGTGGCCGTCGAGCTCGTCGGCGCCGACGCACTCCTCCCGGTTCCACTGGAGGAAGCCGGTGAAGTCGCCCTGCCGCGTGCGCACCGTGCCGTGCAGCCGGTCGGGGGCGGATACCGCCCCCTTGGGGGGAGTGAGGGGGGGTAACACTGGCCGGGCGGTGGGAAGGAGCTCGATGGTGCGGATCCGCCGCTCGTCGAGGTCCACGACGCCGCGCCTGCCGTCCCATACTCGCACGCCGTCGGCGAAGTCGTCGGCGGCGAAGCGATCGAGGTGGAACACGGTCCCGCTCTTGAGAGTCACCCGCAGGTCGCGGCCGCGTGCCTCGATGCGCCCGATGTCGCCGAACCGCGCCATGAAAGGCCGGCCGAGATCGACCTGGCGCTCTCGTTGGGCGATCTCGAGCCCGAAGATCGCGATCGAGCGGCGCTCTTTCAGCCGCTCGGGTGGCACGTGGGCGACCCAGGGGTTCTCGTCCTTGAAGCCGTTGAAGTAGTCGCCCCAGAACGCCTCCTCGCCGCGCCCCCAGCGCAGCCGCCCCTCGTAGGCGGCGCCGTCACGGGTGGTGATACGGCCGTAGAGGAAGCCCCGCTGGGCCTCTGTCGCCGCCTCCGTCGCCCTCGCCTCTGTCTCCACCACCGGCGCGGTCGAGGGAGGCGACTCCGAGACGCTCGCGTCGATCGGCTCGCTCTGCCGCGATCCGAGAACGACAAGCACGGCGAGCAGTGCCACCGCGACGAGGATCAGCGCTGTTCTCATGTCGATGATGATCGCCGCCGACTGTGGCCGTTGTGAGGCGGCATAGGGTCGCTGAGATGGCATCCTTGTAACCATGCAAATTGCAGGCTGGACTTGCAATATGCATGGTTACGTCTCGAGGAGACCGGTTGATGCCCCTACTTCTTCCCTACCGTTTGATCCAGGAAGGTACGGATGCCGTCCAGGGTCTCGGGGCGCGACCAGATCTCCAGCACGTCGGGGTCGATCTCGGGGGAAAGGGCCCGCATGCGATCCAGCGTCGGCCGGCGAATGAGGCGCTTGGTGGTGGCGAAGGCGTCGCCGGCGAGCCGGCCGAGCTTGTTCGCCATCTCGCAGGCGTGGTCGAGCAGCTCGTCGCCCGCGGCGACCTCTTCGACCAGGCCGATCTGGAGAGCCTCTTCCGCGCTCAGGGTACGGCCCGAGTAGACCAGGCTCTGGACGTGACGGTCCGGCATCAGGAAACGCAGGACCTCGAGCGCGTCGACGGGAAACGGCACTCCGACCAGCAGCTCGGTGACGCCGATGCTGCCCTGCTCGCTGTTCATCACCCGCCGGTCGCAGGCCGCCGCCAGGATGCAGCCGCCGGCGATGGCGTGGCCGTTGACGGCCGCCACGATCGGCAGGGGATGGTCGAACAGCCGGCGGATCGAGGAGGAAAGCACCGGCAGGAACTCTTCGACGTAGGCGCCGCCCCCCTCGAGCACCTTGAACAGGTTGACGCCGGCCGAAAACATGGAGCCGGTGCCGGTGAGCACCAGCGCCCGGGCGGATGAGCCCTCGACGTCGTCGAGCGCGCGGTTCAGGTCGGTGAACAACTCGTCGTCCACGGCATTGGCCTTGCCGTGCTCCATGCGCAGCACGGTGACGGAGCCACGGTCTTCTCTATGGATCATGTCTATACCGCTTTCAGCAGGTTGCGTTTCAGGATCACCGAGGCGGTGAGAAAGCCGGCCGCCATGGCGCCGGCCACACCGCAGGAGACGACGTCCTGGCCGGTGAGGTAGAGGTTGTGGATCGGTGTCTTTGGGCGTAGGAATTTCTGCTCGAAGCGCTCCGGCGTGTGGTCGACGCCGTAGATCTCGCCGCGCTCGTAGTTGGCGAAGTGGCGCGTCGAGAGCGGAGTGGAGATCTCGAAGTAGTCGATCTTGCCCCGCAGGTGGGGGAGCTGGCCGTAGAGCGCCTCGAGCAGGCGCTCGGCGAGCCGTTCCTTGAGTGCCTCGTAGCCGTCGCCACGCTCGTGCCAATCGGTCTCGAACCAGGGCATGAAGCGTTCGAAGGGGGCGAAAGTGATCAGCTCGATGGTCGAGCGCCCCGGGTAGCGGTCGCCGAAGGTCGGGTCCTTGGCGGACGGGAACGAGACATAGACCACGGGCAGCGGCGCCTCGGGGTCGCGCATGTAGGCCTCGACGTTGGCGTCGTGGTCGGGGCCGGGGTAGAGCCAGAGATTGTGCTTGGGCAGACCGAGCTCGTCGGCGGTGCCGCGCAGCCCGGCGTAGACGCAGAGGTGGGCGTGAGACGGCTTGAGGCGCCGCATGCGCTTGACCAGGCCGTGACGCTCGGCTATCGAGCGGGGCAACAGCCGCAGGTAGGTGTTGCCGACGCCGGCGCTCGAGATCACCACCGGCGCGGTTAGCTCGGTGCCGTCGGCCATGCGCACGCCGAGGGCGTGGTCGCCGCGCACCAGCAGTTCCTTGACGTCGGCATAATAGAGGATCTTGCCGCCGGCCTCCTCGATCAGCGGCGCGATGGTCGCCGCGATCTCCGACGAGCCACCCACCGGGTAACTGCCGCCCCACATGTAATGGCGCACCAGGGCCGCGTGCATGGCGAAGCTGCTCTGCGCGGGCGGCAGGCCGTAGTCCCCGTACTGACCGGTGAGCACGCCGATCAGCTCGCGGTCGTCCGTGATCCCCTCCAGCACTTCGCGGGTCGTGCGTCGCGTCCAGCGCCGGTGGGGGGCCCGCATCAACGGCCCGAGAACGGTGCCGGCGGCGCCGGACAGCGCCTTTTCGCCGAAATAGAGGGAGCTCCACTTGGTCGCCTTGTCGATCAACGTCATGTAGCGGTCGACGGCCGCCGCTTGCGCGGGAAAGTACCCCTTCATGCGCTCGGCGAATCGGTCCGCGCCGGCCACCATGTCATAGGTCTTCTCGCCCAACACGATCCGGTCGTAGACGTCGTCCATCGGTGCCCAGTCGAGGTTGCCGTCGGTGAGATGGTCGAACAACCGGCGGGTGTACGCCCTTCTGTCCTGCACCCGGCCGATGTAGTGCAGGCCAACGTCCCATTCGTAGCCCTTGCGGCGGAAGACGTGGGTGAAGCCGCCGGGCATGTAGTGCTTCTCGAGCACCAGCACCCGCTTGCCGCCATGGCGGGCCAGGAGCGCCGCGGTGGCGAGACCGCCCATTCCCGAGCCGATCACGATGGCGTCGAAAGGCTCGGCGGGGTCGTGTTTCCGGTAGGGCGAACCGATGATTCGAGTCATGGAGTCCTTATCCTTGTCGGAGGCTTTGTCCCGTCGCGGGCGACTATATCTCCTGGCAAGAAGAGGCGGGTGCTGCGACAATAGGTCCGCCATGACGATCGAGCTCAAACACCTCGGCAAGCCATCGAACGAGCCGGTGGACGAAGTGGACCTCATCCCGTGGACAGGCGGTCCCATCGTGGTGCGCCTCGATTGCGCCGAGCTCACCTCGCTGTGTCCGGTCACCGGACACCCCGACTACGCCGCGATCGAAATCGAGTATGCACCTGAACAGCACCTGGTGGAGACCAAGTCGCTGAAGCTCTATCTCTGGCGCTTCCGTGATCAGCGCGCGTTCAACGAGGAGTTGGTCGACCAGATCGCGGGTGACCTGTATCAGCAAATCGAGCCCCGGTGGCTGCGGGTGACAGGCCGCTTTCATCCCCGCGGCGGCATCGCCGTGACGGTCACGGCCGAGCGCGGCGAGCCGGATCGCGTGGTGTAGGATTCGGCGCCAGATAGTCGCACACGAAGCGATGGAGGTGCTTGTATGAAGCTCGGAGACGTGCTCAAGAAAGAGCGGGAGAAGAAGGGCCTGTCGGTGGAGGAGGTCGCCTCGAAGCTGGCGATCTCCGAGAACGAGTACCAGCAGATCGAAGCGGGGGAGACGCCGGCCGAAAGGATGGCGCCAGTGCTCGCTCACATCGCCATCGAGCTGGAGACGCCGACGTCGCGGCTGCTCGCCGAGAGCGGCCGATTCGCCGACACGGCCGAAGGTCAGGCAGGGCCGCTGATCAAGGGGCACCGCGAGCGGCGTGAGAAGTCGGTGGCCCAGGTAGTCGAGGGTTTGGGCAAGGAGCTGGCGCAGTTCGACATCGAGGTCTCGCGGGACGAGTACGAGGAGATCGAGGCCGGCAAATCACAGATAGAAGAGTACGGGCCGCTGTTCCTGGGCTTCGCCGAAGCCATCGAGCAGCCGGTCTTCAATCTCTTCTATCCCTGCGGCCTGCCGTTCCAGGAGCTCGACGACTACCCCTAACCCCGGCGAAAGACTCCGTGACCCAGATCGAAGACCCGGGCAATCGCGCGCTGCTGTCGAGCATCGAGCTCGCTCGCGAGCGGCTCGACGACATCCGCCGCGCCGCGCGTACGGATTCGGGCGAGGGCGTGCTGCCGGCGCTCGAGCTGCTCGGCTCGGACCTCGACCAGCTTGCCGCCCGGGCGTCCGAGCTGCCGCGCTCCCAGGAAGAGCTGGTCGCCAGCTACCAGGACCAGAAGCAGATCCTGCTGCGGGACGTCTCGGCCCATCGCCGCTCTGAAGCCGATCTGCGCGAGTCGCATCGCTTCATCGCCGCCATCCTGGGCGCTTTGACCAGCCACGTCGCGGTGCTCGACGAGAAGGGCGACATCATCGCCGTCAACACCGCCTGGGAACGGTTCGCCCATTCCGAGCGGGCGGGGGCCCCGTCGATCGGCCTCGGGACCAACTACCTGGCGGTGCTCGACGCCGGCGCGGCCAGGGGGTCGGAGGAGGACGAGCAGGTGGCGGCGGCGATCCGGGAGATCCTGGCCGGCCGGCGTAGTCGATTCTCGATCGAGCTGCCCAGCCGGACCAGCGCGAAGGACCGCTGGTTCAGCCTGCGGCTGACGCCATTCGAGGGTCGCGGCGCGGCGCGCGTGGTGGTGGCCAAGGAGGACGTCACCGAGCGCCGGCGGGCGGAGGAGGCGCTGCGCCAGAGCATGAACCGCACGCAGGCGATCCTCGATTCGGCGGTCGACGGCATCCTGACCATCGACGAGACGGGGATCCTCCAGTCCGTCAACCCGGCCGCCGAGCGCATGTTCGGCTATAGCGTCGCGGAGTTGCAGGGCCGGAGCGTGAACATCCTCATGCCGTCGCCGGACCGCGAGCGGCACGACAGCTATATCGCCAGCTACCTCGAGACCGGCAACAAGAAGATCATCGGCATCGGTCGCGAGGTGCTCGGCCAGCGGCGTGACGGCACCGTCTTTCCCCTGGACCTGGCGGTCAGCGAGGTCTACATCGGCGGCAAACGGACCTTCATGGGGACGCTGCGCGACGTCACCGAGCGCAAGGAGATCGAAGAGGCGCTGCTGCGCCAGAGGGACTTCGCCGAGAGCCTGGTCGAGACGGCGCAGGTCATCGTGCTGGTGCTCGACACGCGGGGCCGCATCGTGCGCTTCAACCGCTACTTCGAGGAGGTCTCGGGCTATCGTCTGGACGAGGTCCGGGGGCAGGACTGGTTCGGCTTCCTGCCGCCGCGAGATCGAGACCGGATCCGCAAGGTGTTCGAGCGCGGACTGCGTGACGTGCCCACACGTGGCAACGTCAACCAGATTGTCACCAGGGATGGCACCGTGCGCGAGATCGAGTGGTACAGCAAGACCCTGCGCGAAGGCGACGGCGAAGTCCTGGGCGTGCTGGCGACCGGTCACGACATCACCGAGCGCCTGGAGCTCGAGGAGCAGTTCCGGCAGGCCCAGAAAATGGAGGCGATCGGCCGCCTGGCGGGCGGGGTGGCGCACGACTTCAACACCCTGCTGGGCACGATCCTGGGCTACAGTGAGATGCTTCTCGATCGGCTCGGCGGTGAGGACGCGCTGCGCAGGCCCGTGGAACAGATCCGGCGCGGCGCCGAGCGCGGCGCCGCGCTCACCCGTCAGCTCCTGGCCTTCAGCCGCCGGCAGGTGCTGCGGCCCGAGGTGCTCGACCTGAACGCGGTGCTCGACGAGATGGACGACATGCTCGGCAGGCTGATCGGCGCCGACCTCGCCCTCGAGCACCGCAAGGAGCCAGAGCTCGCGTCGGTCAAGGTCGACGCCGGTCAGATCCAGCAGGTGATCATGAATCTGGTGGTCAACGCCTGTGACGCGCTGGCGGAGATCCGGGACGGCCGGATCGTGATCGCCACCGAGAACGCCGAGGTCGACGAGACGCAGGCCGATCGCGCCGGCCTGGCCTCACCCGGGTGCTACGTTCGGCTCAGCGTCCGGGACACCGGCTGCGGCATGGACGAGAGGACCCGGCGGCGCGCCTTCGAGCCGTTCTTTACCACCAAGGAGGTCGGCAAGGGGACCGGTCTGGGCCTGTCGACGGTCTACGGCATCGTGCGCCAGAGCGGCGGCGGCATCCTGGTGGAGAGCGAGTCGGGCGGGGGGACGGTGTTCGAGGTCTACCTGCCGCGGTCCGGCGCAAGGCTCGTCCGGACCGCGGACGAAGACGCCGTCGCCCCGCCGCGGCGGGGCTCGGAGACCGTTCTACTGGTCGAGGACGACGAGATGTTCCTCGAGCTGCTGGGCGAGGTGCTCGAGGCGGGCGGCTACCATGTGATGGCGGCCGCGGGTCCGGCCGAGGCCCTGGTGCTCTCGGAGCGTCACCCCGGCGAGGTGGAGCTGCTGGTCTCGGACATGGTGATGCCTGGCATGTCGGGCAAGGAGCTCGCCGTTCGGCTGAGCGCCCAGCGGCCCGAGATGAAGGTCCTGCTGATGTCCGGCTACTCCGACGAGGCGCTGGCGGAGCGCGGAGTCAGCTCCGATTCGGGTTTCATCCAGAAGCCGTTCAGCACCAAGGAGCTGGTGCGCAAGGTCCGCCAGCGCCTGGATGGAGACGCGGCTCAGGAGGGCGATGCGGTGGAGGATCAGGTCGCGGACAGGTAGAGGACGAAGGCCTCGATCTCCCCGTCCCCGGGGCTCGGGGTCAGCGAGCCCCCCAGCAGTCCCGCCAGGGCGTTGGCGATCGCCAGGTCGAGGGCTCGCTTGCCGCGGCCCGAGCCCGGCCGGAACGGCTCGAAGATCGTCGGCCTCTGGTCCGCCGGGATCCGGAGCCCCCCGCCGACCGTGACGACGATGCCCCCTTCAGAATCCCCGGCGGGCGCGCCGGTCAGGTCGATCGGGCCGCCCCCGGTCGCGGCGGCGTGCGCGAGCAGGTGGCCCACCAGGCGTCTGAGCTGCGCCGGGTCGGTCCGGATCGTCGTCGGCAGCGCGTCGTCGATGCTGATCTCGAGCTCGGGAGGTTTTCCGCCGGCCAGGCGGCCGAGTTGCGCGAAGTCCTTCTCGATTTCCGTGATCAGCTCCGCCACGGGTACGTCCCTGACGGTGGCCTCGATGGCATCAGTCTCGATCCGTGACAAATCGAGCACCGCCTGCAGCAGATCCCGGATCTCCGTGCCCGCTGTCTGGATCTTGCCGGCGTAGCCGAGCTCACGAGCGCTCATGGTGCCGGACGGATTGTCGGCGAGCAGCTCGGCGAGCATCAGCATGCTGGCCAGCGGCGTGCGCATCTCGTGGGCCATCTTGCGCAGGAAGGCAGCTTTGCTCTGGGGGTCACTCATCTTGTCTCCAGTTTCGTTCCGACCTCGAAGACGCTCAAGCCGAGGCGCTCGGACAGGGCTTCGAGTGCCGCCAGTCCTCGGACGCTCGAGCCGTGGTCGTTGACCGCCGGCGCGTAGGCGGCGAGGCCCATGTAGCTCGCGACCTCACCCTCGCGGTCTGCGAGCGCGTCCTCGTGAGCCTGTTCCAGGCAGCCGCCGAGGTCGATCAAGCGCCGCGCCTCGCGCGTGTGGCGCGCCCGACGTGTTCGGTGGGTCGCGATAGAGTGTGACTTTCAGACCCGTGGCCATGAGACATCCGGCAATTGTATCCGGCGATCCGAGGTCGAGTTGACGAGTCCCGAAGGCGCGCTCCCGTTCCGGCTACGAGAGAGTCAGAGGCCTCCTGGCGGTCTGGGGGCGAGTCCCGACGTCGAGGATGTCCTCTTCCTGTCTTCGGGTGGGCGCCTGCTGTGCCGTGCCTGCGGCGAACCGATCACCACAGAGGAGCAGCGCGTGGCCGTCGAGGGGCGTAGCGTCCATCGCCGCGCCAACCCGGTGGGCTTCGAGTTCGAGTTCGGCTGCTTCGGCCGCGCCCCGGGCGCCGTCGCCGCTGGCGAGGCGACCGCCGAGCACAGCTGGTTCGCCGGCTTCACCTGGCGCTACTCGCTCTGCCGTGGCTGCGGCAAACACCTGGGGTGGTTGTTCGAGAGCGTCGGCACGAGCTTCCACGGCCTGATCCTCGACCGATTGGAGTCGGAGAAGCCGGAAAAGGACCCGTCTTGAGCGTCGCTCAGCGCGGAGGGACCTGAAAGCCGATGGTGTCGAAGGCTTCCGGCTCCTCGAGCTTGCGGCTCAGGGCCTGCTGCTCGATCGCCGCCCGCAGCTCCGGCTCGCCGGCCAGCAGCTCGCGGAATTGCCGGCGGCCCAGGCTCAAGAGCAAGGTGGGAGTGACGGTCTGCAGCGTGGTGTGGCGGGGCACGGCTTCGAGCAGCGCCTGGGCGCCGAAGTAGTCGCCGTCGAACAGTTTCCTCACGCCGCCGCCGCGGCTGCCGTCCGGTGAGAGGATCTGCTCGACCTCGCCGCGGACGATGAGGTAGAAGCGGTCGCCGGGCTCGCCCTTCTGGAACACGATTCGGCCCCTGGGGTAGGACTCCGAGACCAGCAAGTCGGCGATTGTCTGCAGGCGCGGGCGGTCGAGGCCCGAGAGCAGCGGGATGGCCTGGAGCCGTTCGGGCGAGCACTGGGCGGAATGACCGTCGTCGCTGACCGTGAAGCCGCTCTGTTTCTGCCACAGGCGGGCGTAGGTGCCTCCGGCCTGCAGCAGCTCCTCGTGCCGACCCTGCTCGACGAGGCGCCCCTGATGGATGACCAGGATCCGGTCCATGTGGGTGACTGAGCCCAGACGATGGGTGGTGAAGAAGACCGTCCTCTCCCGCGTCAGGCGCTTCAGCGTCGCGTTGACGGCGGTGGCGGTGGCGGGATCCAGAGCGGAGGTCGGCTCGTCGAGGATCAGCAACGCCGGATCGCGGAGGATGGCGCGAGCGATGGCGATCCGTTGCCGCTCGCCGCCCGAAAGGCGCCCGCCACGTTCGCCCACTCTGGTTCTGTAACCCTCGGCCAGGCTCGTGATCAGCTCGTGGATCTCGGCCTGTCGCGCCGCCTCCCAGACCTTCTCCTCGGTGGCGGCCGGGCGGCCGACGCGAATGTTCTCGAGCAGCGTGGTGTCGAACAACACCGAGTCCTGCAGGACGACCCCGGTCTGGGCGCGCAAGGACTCCTCGTTGCAGGCTTTCAGATCGACGCCATCGAGAGTGACGCGGCCCTGGTCGGGATCGTAGAGCCGCAGGATGAGGTTGAGGATCGTGCTCTTGCCTGAACCGCTCGGGCCGACGACAGCCACGGACTCGCCGGCGGCCACCGCGAAGCTGACGTCTTTCAGCGCGGGTGCCTTCTGCCGGTAGCTGAACGACACACCTTCGAACCGCAGCTCGCGGGACAGCCGTGGCAGAGGCGGCGCCTGGGGGACCTCGCGGACCGTGGCTTCCTCGGCCAGGAATTCCCGCACCCTGCTCATGCCGCCGCCGGCCAGCAGAAGATCCGGCATCACTCCCGACAAGTGGTTGGCGGCGTTGGCCACGTTGAGCAGCAGGGCGACGAAGGCCACCAGGGCACCCACCGACAGGATACCCTCGATGGCCAGATACGCTCCGAGGCCCATGGTCGCGATCTGGACGAAGTAGACACTCTGGCTCGCCGAGCGGCCGGCCAGGGCACCGGCGAAGCGAGCCTTGACCATCTTGGTCGCGAGCTCGGCGAGCTGGCGGCGGAACTGCCGCAGCCTCGATTTCTGGAGACCGAAAGCACGGACCACGGCATGGGAGCCGATGACCTCCTTGATGGCGGTCGCGACCCGCGCCTCGCTGCGCTTGCCGTCATAAGCGAGCCACTGTGCCCGCGTGTTCAGGTGCCTGGGACCGAGCAGCGCCACGGGCAGGAGCGCGAAGGTCACCAGTGCCAGGTGCCACTCCACCACGAACAGCAGAGCCACGCTCGTGAGCAGCACCAGGGCGCTGAAGAAAAAGGTGTGGAGGGCGCGCGTGAAAGCGTTCTCGATCACCGCGAGATCGCTCGAGAAGCGCGACATCAGATCGCCGGAGTCGACTCGCGAGTAATAACCCACCGGCAGGCTCAGCAGGTGGTCGAACATCTCGAGCCGAATATCGTTGGTCGCCAGGCTGCCGGCGCGGGCCGAGGCGTGGTCCTGGACGAGGCTGGCGATCGCCTGGACCGCCCAGCCGCCGAGCAGCAGGCTCAGGATGAAGCCCAGTGCGGTCAGGTCGCGGTGCCCGATGGCGCGGTCGAAGATCTGCTGGTAGCCGATCGGCACCAGAATCCGGAAGCTTGTCTGGAGCAGCAGCGCCGACAGAACGAGTGCGACCTGCCAGGCGTGGGGCCGGAAGTAACGCAGCGCGCCGAGGAGGAAGCCCGACAAGCTCAGGTCATTCGACGTGGTCCTCCGGTTACTCTTCAGGCGGGCGAGTACACTTCCGCCCCTCGAGTCGCCCATGGCTCCTCCTCGCTGCTTTGGCGCAGCTTTGTTTCTAGTCTCAGCGGCCCCCGTGAGCTGGCGCCGGCTCGTCTTTCTTGCCCAGAGTGCTCTTGAGCAACAGGGCCCGGCGCTTGGTGATGCCGTCCAGCCAGATGGGCACGAACGCGTTCAGATCCTGGAGCTCGGTGTCGATCTCCCGCATCAGAGTGGTTATCCGAGCGCTGATCGAAGCGTGGCAGCTCTCGAGATCGCGGACGTTCTGTTCCCGCTCTCCGAGCGTTTCGGGATGCGTGGTCTTCATCTTCTCGACCGCCAGGCGCCCCGTCGCGTGCAGCTCGATCAGCACCTGGCACTGGGTCGGGATCTGCATGGCGTAACGGTCGAGAATCTCCATCTCGTAGAAGCGGATGCCGCGCAGGGCCAGTACCTCTTTTAGCTTTGGCGTCAGGACTTCCACCAGCTCGTGCAGAAAAAGCGTCGCCTCCTCCCAGGTCTGTCCGACCGGCAGCGTCTGCTCGCGAGCGATGTCGGCGGCGATGGTGCCCAGCCGGCGCGAGCGCGCGTTTTTCCGGCTCTCCAGGTATCTCAGCATCCGGCTGACCGTGGCGTGCAGCCACTCGGCCTCCTCGAGGTCCTGGGGAAAGCGTTTGGAGAGGAAGTAGTCGGCGTCGTGAAAGCTGCGCGGGTCGTTGGCCATGATCTCGCCGAAGGCGTCCTGCAGAAAGGCGTGCATCTTGCCGATCGAGACGCACAGCAGCTTGCGCACCTTGATCAACTGGTCGCCGGCGACCTCGGCGGTGAAGCGCTCGAGGTCGGTGAGCACGGAATCGGTGAGCATGTCGAGCGACAGCTCGGCGCGTTGGCGTGCCTCTTCCAGAGCGGGGAAACGCGACGGCGAGCGCAGCAGAGGCGCCATCTCGGTGCGGATCACCTCACCCACCTGGCGGACCTTTCGCCAGATGTCCTGCAACCGCTCGGGCGAGCAGTGAAGGATCGCGTAGTTGCTCTCGAGCACCCCACCGAGCAGCCGGATGCAGCCCAGGAAGGTCCGGATCCGGGGGTTCTGCCAGCGGACCTTCTCGATATTCCAGTCGGTGATCGTCAGCCCCGGCGGCAGCTGGATCTGGTGATCGGCCAGAGCGATCATCTTGCGGTCGCTGTCCCGGTCATCGGTTCTGCGGTCGTGAGTCATCGCTACGGTCTCAGGAACGCCACCGGATCCCGCCTGACCTGGTGGCCGTGGAGCCGACGCCGAAGATATTGGATCATAACGGATCCGTCTCTCACCGCGCTCGCTCCAGGCTCTTGACCTCTTCCCAGACGCGATCCATCTCCTCGGCGGTCGCCTCGGCGAGGCTGTCGCCGTCACCTTCGAAGGTCGCCTCCACCGCTTGGAACCGCCGCTGGAATTTCCTCGTGGCCCGGCTGAGGGCACCTTCTGGGTCGACCTCCAGGTGGCGGGCGAGATTGACGACCGCGAACAGCAGGTCGCCGATCTCCTCGTCTCGGCGCGGCCGCTGTCCGCCGACCGTCTCGGCGACCTCCGCCAGCTCTTCGCGCACCTTGTCCAGCACGCCCTCCACGGCGCTCCAGTCGAATCCAACGGCGGCCACCTTCTGGGTCGTCCTGAAGGCCCCGGTCAGGGCCGGGAGGGAAGCCGGGATGCCCTGCAGCACGGAGTAGTTCTTCTCCAGCTTGCGGCGCTCCCAGGCGCGGCGCACGGCATCGGCGTCGGCCAGTTTCTCGTCGCCGAAGACGTGGGGGTGGCGCTCGATCATCTTGGCGTGGACGGCGTCGATGGCGCTCGCGAGGTCGAAAGCGCCCTCCTCCTCCGCCAGGACGGCGACGAACACCGCCTGAAAGATCAGGTCGCCGAGCTCTTCTGAAAGCTCGCCACGATCGTCGGTGTCGATCGCCGCCGCGGCCTCGTGCGCCTCCTCCAGCAGATAGGCGCGAACGTCGGCGAGCGTCTGCTCGCGATCCCACGGACAGCCGTCAGGAGCCCTGAGCCGGGTAACGAGCTTTCGGAGCTTGTCGATGTCGGCAGTCGCCATTGCTCTATGGTGCCACGCGGATCAAGGGGTCGGTTTGCGGTTAGAATGCCTGGACCCGAGCTCCAGGAAGGAGCCCGAACGGCAGTTTGGCTCGTCCATTTGCCGGTATGTTGTCCCAGGTGGACGGATCCGGCAAGCTGCGTCGGGTGTCCTCTTTCCGGGTACGCGTTCTCGAGCAAAGGGAGGTGGGTTCATCGTGAGCGACAAGAGCCTCAAAGTAACTGACAGGCGGATGTTCACACCCGACGGTGAGCTGCGGGAGGAGTTCCGCCAGCTGGAGGAGAAGAGCTCGGGCGGTGCCGGCGAAGAATCGCCGGCGGAGCCGGCCCGGCGGCCGGAGCTTCCGCCCCGACCGGTCGAGCCACCGCCGCGGCAGACCGGGTCGCGGCAGACCGGACCCCTCGCGGGTGAGAAGCCGGCGCGCGCCGACGGCCCGGGCTTCATGGATCTGATCGGCCTGCTGGCCGAGCCGGTGTCGATCTATCTTCGGGAGGCGCAGGCCGCGGGCCCGGCTGCCGGGGCACAAAGCCTCGAGATGGCTCGTTTGCACATCGACCTGCTGATGGTGCTGCAAGACAAGACGGAGGGCAACCTGAGCTTCGAAGAGAAGGCAATGCTCGAAGACGTCGTCTCCAGGTTGCGCTCGGGCTACGTCGGGCTCAGGGGGTAGGTCGCTTCGATGAAGCCGAGGAGAGAAAACGGCGGTCGAGCAGCGTTCCTGCTCCTGCTGGTTCCGTTTCTGCTCTTGCTGCCGGGCGCTGACGTCGCGGGCCAGGACCCGGGGGAAGAGCCGGGTCTCCAGCTGACTTCGCCGGTCCGCCAGCAGCTGCGCCTCTTGACCGAAGCCTGGCGAGGCTGGACCCGGGCCTACTATCAGAGCGAGAAGGACGCGGCCGCCAATGCCGCCGAGCAGCTGCGCTCGATCGCGGCGAGGCTCGGGATGTCGAGCCTGCCGGACCTTTCCAACGCGGCCAGTGCCTTTGCCGTGCTGGCGGCTCGCGAGGACGATTTCGAGCGTGCCCGTTGGGTGCTGGATTCGGCTCGTCAGCTCGATCCCGATCGCCCGGAGATCGAGTTCGCCGCCTCTACCGTCCAGCGCCTCGAGGGGAACTACTTCGGCGCTGTTCTCAGCAACCTCAAGGGCTACGCGGCGCTGCTGCGGCTGCCGCTCGAGCGCAGCGTGTGGCTGCACAACGTCACGTTCTGTTTGTTCTACGTGCTGCTCGCCAGCGGCGCGTTTTTCGTCGCTCTGCAGATGGCCACCAAGGGCGGCGCGCTGTTCTACGACCTGGCGCGGTTCGTCTCGCCTCCCCTGGCGCTCGCCACCGCCGATCTGTTGACCATCGCCGCCTTGCTGTGGCCCGTGCTGCTGCCCTCCGGAATGTTGTGGCTGGCGCTCTACTGGTCGATCCTCCTCTGGGGCTACGGCTCGCTGAGCGAGAGGCTGATCTTCGTGGTGCTCTGGTTGAGCCTCGGGGTCGCGCCGCTGCTGCTTTCCTATCAGCAGCGCGCGATCCAGCTCGACCTCGCGCCGCCGATCCGCGCGGTCGATCACCTGGGCGCGGGCCGGCTCTATGGCTCGCTGTTCTCCGACCTCGGCGTGCTGCGGTCGATGATGCCGCAGAGCGCCGCCGTCCGTGAGCTGACCGCCGATCTCCATCGGCGCTTCGGACAGTGGGAGCACGCCCGGTCGATGTACACAGCTCTGCTCGAGAGGGACCGGCTCCAGGGCAGAGACGCCGCCGCGGCGGACAACAATCTCGGTGTCTATCATCATCGCAGGAAGGAGTTCGGTACTGCCGTCAACTACTTCCGGGCGGCCACCGAGGAAGACCCGTCCTTGGCCGAGGCTTTCTTCAACCTGGCGCAAGCCTACTCGCAGCTCTACAAGTTTTCCGATTCGAATCTGGCCATGGCGCGGGCGAAGGAGATCGACCGGGCACGGGTCAACGCCTGGGAACGCGCCGAGGTGCCGATAGAGGAGATCGCGGTGGGAGTCGACGGCAGTCAGCGCCGCGTCGGCCAGCTGCGCGCTGAGCTGCGGGCGACCTGGCAAGGAACCGAGGCTCCGGTCACCGCTGTCGACCTGTGGCGGCGCTACCTTTCGCTGTCGGTGGTTGCCGGCGTCGTCCTGCTGGCCTTGACCCTGCACCTGGTTCGCAGCCAGATGGGATATCGGTCGAGCCTGCTCGAGAGCCGCGCCCTGTTGCCGCCGGCCGCCGATCGGTGGTTGCGGGCATTGGTGCCAGGCCTCGAGTCGGCGCGCCAGGAGCGCGGCGGCATGACTCTGCTGGCGATCCTGGTCCCCGCAACACTGGGAATGGCACTGTTGACCCGGGGACTCGGCTATCGCACGCCGCTGGCCTACGATTCGGGCCTCTGGCTGTCGACCGCGCTCAGCCTCGCTGGGCTCGCCGTGCTGTTCCTGTTTCGCCTCGGACGGGAGCTGAGATCATGAGTCCGGGCGAGGGGGGCGGATGAACCTCGAGGGGGATCTGAAGGGCCTGGCCCTGCCGAAGGTGCTACAGAGCCTTTCGGCTCAGAACAAGAGCGGCATCCTGACGGTTCAGGGCGAGGACGACATCGTCGCGGTGTCGCTGCTCGAAGGCGCGATCGTCGCCGCTGACGCCCTCAACCAGACGGTGGAGGAAGGCCTCGGCGAAGTGCTCCAGAGCCAGGACCTGATCTCCACGGACAACTTCACCGCCGCCGTGCGCGATCACCAGGGCGGCGGCAGCGGCAGCCTGGGAGACATGCTGGTCAGCCGCGGGATGGTGAGCCGGGAGGAGCTGCTCGAAGGATTGCGGCTGCAGACCTATCGGCTGATGCTGCAGATCCTGACCTGGCGGCAGGGCGAGTTCAAGTTCTACAGCGGCGACGAGGTCTCCTACGAGGAGGGGTTCGTCCCGCTCTCGGTCGAAGAGCTGCTCATCCGGTCGATCGACGACCTCGGCGACAAGGGTGGCATCGCCGGTCCGGTGCCCGATCTCGAAGCGGCCTATCGGCGTGTACCGCAACGTGTCGGGGCGCAGATCCTGGGACGCGACGGCGATGGCAGCGGCGGCGGCATCTGGATCAGTCCCGAACAGGAATCGCTGATGCTCAAGGTCAGCAACCAGGTCTCGGCGGCTTCGCTGGCCGGTGAGCTGAACCTGGGTCGCTATCAGGCCCTGTTCGCGCTCTACAACCTGCTCCACAACGATCTGATCGAGCACCTGGGTGTGCCCAAGGCGTCCGCGACCGCGCTGGAGCTGCCGCCGATTGAAGACCAGATCGACGAGCCGCTGCGTGCCGAGATCTTCACCCCACCCGAGCCGGGCGACCTCGACGAGACCGCCACGGGCGCGGTGCGGGCCAGCTCGGCGGCAGGCATCATTCAGAAGCTGGTCGGCCCGCTCCTGGCGGTGGCGCTGTTCGCGGTGCTGGCGCTTGCCTGGATCCTGCGCCCCGGCACATTCCTGCTGCCGTTTCCATGGCAGGACAACCAGCGCTCGACGATCGAGCGGCAGTTGCGCCAATCGCTCTATCTCAAGCTCGACCGCGCGGCCAAGACCTACTTCCTGGTCGAGAGGCACTTTCCCTCCACGCTCGAAGATCTCACCGAGCTGGGGTTCGTGTCGTCGGCCGATCTCGAAGACCAGGTCGGGGCCCATCTGACCTACTCCACGGACGATGTCAGCTACCGGATCGTGCCGATGATCGACGGCCGGCGGGCCCAGGTGCTCGCCACCACCGAGGCCATCACCGGCGATTTCCTCCTCGATCCCCAGTTCCTGCGACCGCCCTCCACCGACACCCCGCCTCTCTACCTGTTGGACTAGCTGTATCTTGGGTTGGGCCAAGGAGCTCAGGCTGTAGGCTAGATTGCTGAGGATCCGTTCGCCGCGGACGGGTCCTCAGAGAGGAGGGGTTGGGCCAAGGACTTCAGGCTGTAAGCCTGAAGTTCTTGGGGCGGGAATAAATCTTAGTCCGTTCTTGTCATATACAGTGGAGGCTGGATTGACAGTAACGGACTAAGGTCCGTACAATGTCTCTCGCCGGGTCTCCAGCTCGGCCCCCATGCCTTCGACGAGGCTGCCATCGTCGAGATGGCACCCCAAGACTACTGAAAGCACCGGATGCCCTGGCACGGGCCCCGGGATGACTCGCGCGTACGAGCTACTCAAGAGGAAATCGAACATGAGCAAGATCATCGGAATCGACCTGGGAACGACCAACAGCGTCGTCTCGGTCATGGAAGGCAACGAAGGCAAGGTAATCGCCAACTCCGAGGGCGCCCGCACCACCCCGTCGGTGGTCGGCTTCACCCAGGGAGGCGAGCGGCTGGTCGGCCAGGTGGCCAAGCGGCAGGCGGTGACCAACCCGGAGAACACCGTCTACTCGATCAAGCGCTTCATGGGGCGCCGGTACGACGAGGTCTCCGAAGAGATGAAGATGGTGCCGTTCAAGGCCGAGGAGGCCAAGAACGGCGACGTCAGGGTCGACATCGAAGGCAAGAAGTACTCGCCGCCCGAGATTTCGGCCATGGTGCTGCGCAAGCTCAAGCAGGCGGCGGAGGACCATCTGGGCCAGAAGGTCACCGAGGCGGTCATCACCGTGCCGGCCTACTTCAACGATTCGCAGCGCCAGGCCACCAAGGACGCCGGCCGTATCGCCGGCCTGGAGGTCAAGCGTCTGGTCAACGAGCCGACGGCGGCGGCGCTGGCCTACGGCCTCGACAAGAAGACCGACGAGACGATCGCGGTCTACGATTTCGGCGGCGGCACCTTCGACATCTCGATCCTCGAGGTCGGCGAGGGCGTCGTGGAGGTCAAGTCGACCAACGGCGACACCCACCTCGGCGGCGACAACATCGACCAGGTGATCATCGACTGGCTGCTCGCCGAGTTCAAGAAGGACCAGGGGATCGACCTGTCGCAGGACCCGATGGCCATGCAGCGCCTGAAGGCCGAGGCCGAGGAGGCCAAGATCAGCCTGTCGACCGCCCAGGAGGCGGAGATCAACCTGCCGTTCATCACCGCCGACGCTTCCGGCGCCAAGCATCTGAACATCAAGCTGACCCGCTCGAAGCTCGAGCAGTTGGTGGAGAGCCATGTCGACCGCTCTTTCGGACCGGTTCGCCAGGCGCTCAAGGACGCCGGCATGAAGGCGTCGGAGATCAACGAGGTGGTGCTGGTCGGTGGCCAGACCCGCATGCCGATCATCCAACGCAAAGTGCAGGAGTTCTTCGGCAAGGAGCCGCACAAGGGAGTCAACCCCGACGAGGTGGTGGCGATCGGCGCGGCGATCCAGGGCGGCGTGCTGGCCGGCGACGTGACGGACGTGCTGCTGCTCGACGTCACGCCGCTGTCGCTCGGCATCGAGACCCTGGGTGGCGTCGCCACCAAGCTGATCGAGCGCAACACCACGATCCCGACCCGCAAGAGCGAGGTGTTCTCGACCGCGGCGGATTCACAGACCTCGGTCGAGGTGCATGTGCTGCAGGGCGAGCGCGAGATGGCCAAGGACAACCGCACCCTGGGCCGTTTCCACCTGGTGGGCATCCCGCCGGCGCCGCGCGGCGTTCCGCAGATCGAGGTGACCTTCGACATCGACGCCAACGGCATCGTCAACGTGTCGGCCAAGGACCGCGGCACCGGCAAGGAGCAGAAGATCACCATCTCCGCCTCCAGCGGCCTCGACGAGTCCGAGATCGAGAACATGGTCAAGGACGGCGAGGAGCATGCCTCGGAGGATCAGGAGCGGCGCAAGAAGGTCGAGGCGCGCAACCAGCTCGACACCCTGGTGTACTCCACCGAGAAGAGTCTCGGCGAGCACAAGGACAAGCTCGGCGCCGCCGACGTCGGCCAGCTCGAAGAAGCGCTCGAAGGCGCCAAGAAGGCGCTCGAGAGCGACGAGGTCTCTGAGATCGAAGCGGCGACCCAGAAGCTCACCGAAGCCTCCCACCGGTTGGCTGAGGTGATGTACCAGGCCGCCGGTCAGGACCAGGCCGAGGGCGGCGGCAACGGCTCGCCGGACGCCGACGCGGGCGCGGCGGATGCTGCCGACGACGACGTGATCGACGCCGAGTACGTCGACGTCGACGAGAGCAAGTCGAGCTGAGGCCTTCTCCGCGGGGCGGCCGGCGTCCTCGCCGGCCGCTCGTAGCGGAGTCCGAGTCCTGGAAGGAGGTGGCGGATGGCAAGCCGCAGATCGCGAGGAAGAGTCGAGTACCTGATGATCAGCGCGGTCGCCGAGCGTTTCGACATCCATCCGCAGACGCTTCGTCTCTACGAGCGCGAAGGGCTGATCAACCCGAAACGTTCGGACGGCAATACCCGTCTGTACGACGACGAGACGCTGCGGCGCCTGGAGATCGTCCTGACCCTGACCCGAGAGATGGGGGTCAACCTGGCCGGTGTCGAAGTGGTGCTCAACATGCGTGAGCAGATGGACCGAATGCAGAACGAGATGGACCGTGTGCTCGAATACGTGCGGCGTCAGGCCGCCGAGCGCCGCGCCGGTGGCACCGGCGTCCGCCGGCGGCACGCCCTGGTCAAGGTCGAGAGCGGACCGCTGGTGAAGGTCGAGGAAGAGTAACGGGTCCTTCTTTTGGCTCGTCATCGTGATCGCTATTCCGATCACTTTCGGCTCAATCTCGAAGGTTATGCTGAACACGATTCGACCCTTCTATTGGTCCCATATCGCGTGAGCTCGCTATCGGTGGGCTCTCAAAGCCGCTCGAGGCACACCCCGATCGACTCAGCCGCGGTATGGACGCTGGATGACCCGACCCCCGCTCGCTCGGCGTGATCACGCCACCGTGACGCGGCAGCCATCACCTCGTCGAGGATGGATTCGGCTTCCTTGACCGCGATCCCCGCGGGCGGCGCCAGGGCGAGCAGGTGCTTGCGCCCCGGGGCGCGGCCTTCGCTGGCTACGGTCATGCTGTGCTCGCCGCCGGGGCCGGGAGCGAAGACCAGGTCGTAGGCCGGTGCCAACTGCCATTCGCCGTCGTCGGCCATCCGGAAGGCGAAGTTCTTCACGTGGTCGTCGCGGTTGTGGCACAGCACGTTGAAGACCGCCCGGCGGAAACACTCCAGCACCGCTCGATGGTCCCGGGTGAGCACCCGGTTCACCTCCAGTAACTGCCGGTAGTCGCAGCTCGGGATGCGGAAGTCGGAGTGGATGAGGTTGCCGAAGGTGTGGACGTGGAAGCGGCGGCCGTTTTGCCGATCGAATCGCTCGACGCCGAAGAACCGATCGCCCTCGGCGGTCTCGAAGAGACGGGTTCGGGGCATGTCGATGCCCGCGTTTTTCGCCATATACGAGTAGGCTAACTCCACCGGCCCAGCGTCCGGCGGGTCTTCCCGGGCACGGAACTTGACCATCCAGTGAGTGAAACCCTCCGGCAGGCCACCCTCCCCGGACACGATCTCGTCGCCGCGGACTCCGATCAGCACCTTCGGCCGCGCGCCGCCGGGACTGCCCCCCGCGCGCAGGAGCTGGGGCAACACTTCCTCGGTCGAGCCTCTCAGGATCCGATCGGAGGCTTCGGCCATCTCGTGCAGATCCACGATCCGCGGGTCCAGGTCCGTAGTGTCCACGGGCGGGTGATAGGTGAGGGCACCCATGGTCCTGGTGCCGAGATAGGCCAGTCGATCGAGCACCGACACCTCGGCCAGGGCCGATCCCTGCTGCTGGAAGAAGCGATCCATGAGCAACAGGCCCCAGCCGTCCGGCAGCGAATCATCGAAGAGCCCGAAGACGGGACCGAAGTCGAGGTCGCGGTGCCGGCGCAACCCCGGTTCGGGAGGCAGCTTGAAAGGGGAGAGCCACAAGGGGTCCCGTAGGAAGGCGGGATCGTATTCGAAGACCACCTGCCGATCGGCCAGCCGGCTGCCGGTTTCCGCCAGCCGGCCGACGACGCGCGCATCGCCCGGCCCGCGGGTCAGGCGCACTTCCAGTTGTTTCAAATCTTGCCTCGCTGGCGCGTGGGTCCCGCTTCAGTCGCTTCGAGCTCGGCCAGCGAGGAAGCCGGCGCTTCCTCGAGCAGGGCGTCGAAGTCATCCAGCCGATTCAGGGCGAAGGCGAGCTTGAGCAGGTTCTCGAGCGACACCCGGCCGGAGGCCTCGAAGCGCCGCAGCGATCCGAGACTGACCCCCGAGCGCTCGGCTAGCGTCACCTGCCGCCAGCCCCTGGCCAGACGCAATCCTCTGATCCGCTCGGCCAGGGCGACGCCGACCTGCTCGGGAGATTTCAATGAATACCGATTCATGACGAGAGCTCCCTCGTAGTTCGCCGTGGGCGTCTCGTGGCCACAAGCGTGATTATAGTAGCTCTAGAGTAGCAGAGATATGATTAGGGTCCACATATTGGTATTTAATCGTGGCGTCCTGGTTCGAGGCAGGCCGACGCACTCCGCACGTCGCGAGTAAGTCGCGCGCTGTTCTCGAAGCCGGGTCGCTGGTGAAGGTCGAGGAAGAGTCGTAGAGCGCAGGAAGCTAGATGCGTTTCAACAGCTCACGCTTCTTGGCGGCGAATTCTTCCTTGCTGATGACCCCCTTCTTTTTCAGCTCTCCGAGCTTGCCGAGCTTCTCGAACACGTCCGGCGGCTCATCCTCCCGCCCCTTGAGGCCCTCAACGAATTCCTTCCCACGTTCGAGAGCGTCGTCATAGGCAGCTTTCGCGCGATCGAGATCGATCTCCAGGAAATCCACGCCGTCCCGGCCGAGATGTTGGAGCGCAACGACGCCGGTAGCATAGGTCGAGGCACCCGAAAGCGCCGACATCGAGACGCCACCCAGCACAGCGCCGACGCCGGGCAGGGCCTTGACCGCGCTCGATCCGATCTTGGCGAATGTACTGCCGGTCAACGCCGAGACGAACGCCTTGCCCTGGCCGGCGGAATAGTCGACGTCGTAGATCCTGGTCAGGTTCTTCAATAGATCCATCTGAATAGCGGTGACGGCGACCAGGTCGAAGAGCGGAACCGGCATGAGCCCGGCACCGACCGCCCAGACGACGTGCGAGCGAATGGCTTCCTCGGCTTCCCTTCTCCTTGCCTTGATCTTCTTCTCCTTCGGCATCAGCATCCTCCTGGCTTGGACGTTGGGGATGGACATCGACCTGAGCCGCAGTGCTGAACGGCCGTGCGCGATCGTTGTTCGAGACTACGGTGCTCGAGCGACTTCTATTCGGTCGGGTACTATTGGCAGGCGGTGCCATGGCAAGGGCCGGATGGCGTCTTCACGCGGGAAAACCGCTGGCACAGTTGTTGCGAAGATAAGACCGGGAGCTGCCGTACTGGCTCTCGGAGATGTATGCGACCCTTGATCCCACAACGAGCTCGACGCCTGTTTCGGCGCATGGCCGACACGGTGCCGCTGACGTGGCGCGGGTTTTTCGTGGCGGCATTCGCGAGCCTGGCGCTCTGGCGCTTCGGCTACGGCACGCTCGATCTGCTGCTCTTCGTCATCGGCATTTGTGGCCTGGTGCTGGTCACGTTGGCCGTGGTTGCGGTCATCTGGGCGGCGATCTACCTGCGGCGGCGCATCGAGCGGCCGGTGCTCGGCACGCGGCGGCTGGAGGCCGGCTCGCCGATCCGTACCGGTTTCAAGGTCCCCGGTTTGTCAGGGATTCCACTGGTGAAGATCGGCTGGCGGTGGCTCGAGCCCGGGGGGACCGAGTGCCGGACAGTGCCGCGGAACCGTGCGCTGCTCGAGGAGGTCGTCGCCCGGAAGCGCGGCCAGGTGTCGGGGGTCCGGCGGCGTTTCCGGGTCGGTGACGCGTTCGGGCTGGCCGCCATCGCCTGGGAGCGCGACGACCCCGGCCCGCTGACTATCCTGCCGGACGTCGGGCGGCTCAAGAACATGCCGGTGGTGCAGCCGATGGCGGCGGCCGAGGGGCTGCCGCATCCGATGGGCGCGCCGGAGGGTGACCGCATGGAGATCCGGCGCTACGTACCCGGCGACTCGGTGCGCAACATCCTGTGGAAGACGTTTGCCCGTACGCGCCAGCTCAACGTACGCATCCCGGAGAAGAGCATCGATCGGGCGCGGAAGACCGTCGCATACCTGCTGACCGGCCCTGAGGACGAGGCCGCCGCCGCGGCCGCCCGGGTGGCGCTCGAAAACGAGATGCTGGGTATGAGCTGGCTGTTCGGCGCCGACGGCACGGCCGAGCCGGCGGACAGCCTCGACGCGGCGCTGCAGGCGATCGCGCGCTCCGGTTCCTATCGCGGCAACGGCAACGGCAACGGCCGCCCCGCGGGTGGTCTGGCGTCCTTCCTCGGCCGCGAGAGCGTCTACGGGCAGACCCACTGCATCGTCTTCGCGCCGGCGCACTCCGGAGACTGGACGACCGAGGCGCTGGCCGCGGCGCGCAACTTCTCGGGTGCCGTGTCGTTTGTACTGGGGACCGACGGCGTCGTCCAGCGCGGCGCCTCGCCGCTGTGGCGCCGTGTGCTGTTCGTCGATCCACCGACGCGGGGAGTCACCACCGATGAGCTCTCGGAACTGCTGCGTGTCTTCTCCGGTGCCGGCTGCCCGGCGGTGGTGGTCGATCGCGCCAGTGGCCGGGCGTTCGGTCACCATCGCGAGCAGGGCCTAGGAGCGATGGCGTGAGGCGTCGTATTGGCCCGTGGGTGGTGAGCGTGCTGCGGGCATCGATGCTGGCGCTGGCGGCGGTGATCCTGTGCCGGCCGTTGACGGTCACGACCGGCGTCGTGACGGCGGTGCTCGGTGCCCTGGCCGGGGGCTTGATCGCCGATCGCGCGAGTAACCTGAGCAGATCCCAGCTGCGCCTGGGCACTGTGCTCGCCGTCGCCGCGGCGACGCTCGTGCTCGGGGCCTGGGCCGCGCGCATGATCGTCGGTAGCTCTCAGGTAGCCGGCCTCCTGGGCTCGGTGCCGACGCTGCACCTGAGCGAGGCCCTGCTGTGGCTGTTCCTCGTCGCCCCCACCGTCTTCGCCCTGCGGTTCCTGGCGGCACGCCGGCCGTTGTGGGCGGTCGCGGAGGTGCTGGCGATCTGCCTCGCCATCGCCACCGGCTTCGCCGCCCACCGCGACGGCATGGTGCACCGGCCGCTGACGATCGGCGACTGGGCCTGGTCCCGAGGAATCGACCCGGTGTTGATCTTCCTCGTGCTCGGCGGCGCCACCGCGTTTCTGCTCGCCTCGTTCCTGCTCTCCGAGGAGCGCAAGCGCCGGATTCCCCTGCATATGAGTGCCCTGTTCCTGGTGGCCCTGGCACTGCTGGCGATCGTGCGGGTGAGCGGGCTGCCCAAGCCCCAGGGCGCCGGCGACCTGGGGCTCACCGGCGAGCCCGAGGCGGAGGAAGAGCAGGACGAGAAGGGGCAGGGCCGCGGCCAGGGCGGAAAGCCGGACGACCAGTTGGGCGATCTGGAGTTCAAGGACGAGTACCGCTCGAACGGCGATCAGGCACCGGTGGCGGTGGTCGTGCTACATGACGACTACTCGCCGCCGTCCGGGGTCTACTACTTTCGCCAATCGGTGTTCTCGCAGTACAACGGCCGTCGCCTGGTGCAGGCGCTGCGCGAAGACGTCGACCGCGACATCGTCAAGCGGTTCCCTTTCGAGCTGATGGAGATCGAAGCGGCGCCGCCGGTCTCCGACCGGCGCATGTCGCTGCGCACCAGCATGGGCCTGGTGGTCGACCACATCCGGCCCTTCGCGCTCGATTCACCGGCCGCCATCCGGCCGATCCGCAATCCGAATCCGCTCCACTTCCAGCGCGCATTCGAAGTGCGCTCCCACGTGCAGACAATGCCGTACGAAGAGCTCATCGGCCAGCGCCCCGGGGACGTGGATTGGGGCGGCGAGCAGTGGCGGCACTACACCGAGGCGCCCAGCGATTCACGCTACGACGAGCTGGCGGAGAAGTTGATGTCCCGTCTCCGAGCCGAGTATCGTGACGATCCATTGGCGCAGGCCCTGGCGGTCAAGGCCCATCTCGACGAGAACGGTATCTACAGCCGGCGCAGCAAGCACGCCGGCGCCGGCGACCCCGCGGCGTCTTTCCTGTTCGGCGATCTGACAGGCTACTGCGTTCATTTCGCCCATGCCGCCGCCTATCTCTACCGCAGTCTCGACATTCCGGCGCGGGTCGCCGCCGGCTACGCGGTGGAGGAGGGAGCGCGGGCCGGCGGCTCGTCGATCATGATCCGCAGCGGCGACGCCCACGCCTGGCCGGAGATCTATCTCGACGGCGTCGGTTGGGTGGTGGTCGACCTGGCGCCGCAGCAGACCCTCGACGAGCCGTTGCAGTCGCCCGACCAGGCGCTGCAGCGCATGCTCGGCGAAATGATGCGCCAGACCGAGGAGGAGACGCTGCTCGAGGACGAGCTTCGCGAGCGACTCAGCCTCGCCGCCATCGGGCGCTTCCTCCTGCGGCTGCTCGCCGTGCTGCTGGTGATCGGCTACGCCGTCAAGCTGTACCGCCGGCTGGCGCCCAGCCTGGTCAGACCCGCCGAGCTCTACCGCGTCGCCTACCGCGCCGCTCTCGACCGGTTGGCCGCCGTGGGCTTGAGACGCCGCTTCGGCGAGAGTCGCGAGCAGTTCGCGGAGCGCTCGGGTGGCGTGTCGCCGACTTTCGGCAGGCTCACCGAGGAGCACCTCAAGACCGCCCTGGGATCGAAGAGAGTGGCCGATGGCCGTCAGCTGCTGTACATGACCGAGGGCGTGCGCCGCGAGGTTCGCCAGGGCCTGCCCTGGTGGAAGCGGTGGCTGGGTACGGTCAACCCGGTGTCGTGGATGCTGGTGCGGTAGGGGAGAATTCGAACAGTCCTATGCAGTCTTACACGTGGAACAGTCTCACAACGTGGAACAGACCTCAACGCGGAGAAATGTATGAATCCAGCTGAACCCGATCTCGCCGTCGCCGAGCCGGCGGCCGAAGCCCCTGCCCCCGAGTCCCCGGTCCCCGAGCCCGCCATCGTGCCGGGTCCTCCGGCGCCACCCGACCCGCTGGATGTAGCCACGACGGTCATGGGCCGTCTGAGCGCCCGCATGCGAGCGCAGGTCCTGGGCCGCGAAGAGGTGATCGACCTGGTGCTTGTGGCGCTCCTGTCGGACGGCCACGTCCTGCTGGAGGACTTCCCGGGCTCGGGCAAGACCACCCTGGCCAAGTCTCTCGGCGCCTCGATCGCGGACGACCGCCCGGACGACTACATCGCCGACTTCCGGCGCATCCAGTTCACCCCCGATCTGCTGCCGTCGGACGTCACCGGCGTGTCGGTCTTCGATCCTTCCTCGAACCGTTTCCATTTCCGCCACGGGCCGATCTTCGCCCACATCGTGCTCGCCGACGAGATCAACCGCACCTCACCAAAGGTCCAGTCGGCGATGCTCGAGGCGATGGCCGAGAAACAGGTGACGGTCGACAACCAGACCTATCCGCTCGACGACCTGTTCTTCGTCATCGCCACCCAGAACCCGCTCGACCTGGCGGGGACGTACCCGCTGCCGGTGGCACAGCTCGACCGATTCCTGTTCAAGGTGCGCATGGTGCACATCGATCGCCAGGCCGAGCTCGAGGTACTCGAGACCCATCGTCAGCGCCGCGACGTCGTGCGTGCCGACCTGCCGCGGGTGACGCGCTCCCAGGTGCTCGCGGCCCGCCGGGCGATCGACGAGAACGTCTCGATCGGCCAGCAGGTGAAGGAGTGCCTGGTCGACATCGCCCACAACATCCGCGACGATGAGCGGGTCCTGCAGGGCAACTCGACCCGCAGCCTGGTGCTCATGCTGCCGGCGCTGCAGGCGCTGGCCGTGCTGCGCGGGCGGGACTACGTGTCGGCCGAGGACATCCAGACCCTGATCCCGCGTGTGCTCGGTCACCGTGTCGACCTGGCCCCCGGCATCACCGAGCTCCAGCCGGTGCTCGAGGAGGCGATGGAGCGCTCGATCGAAGGGCTGTCGCGCTCGACTCTGAGGCGTCGATGACCCTACGCCCCCCCGGCCTCGTGCTGTTGATCGCGCTCATTTTCTCTAGTGCGCTGCCGGCACAGCCCCCGGCCGAGGACGTCGTCGATCCGTTCGCCGACATGCTCGAAGCGATGGACGAGGACGCCATGCCGCCGGGCTTCGGCGGCGGGGAGATGGTGGCCGCGGCCTGGCGGGCGCTCGACTCCCGTCGCTACATACGGGCCCGCGAGCTGGCCGAGGCCATCCTCGAGAAAGATCCCGAATCGATCGCCGGCCACGCGATCCTGGGGATCGTGCACCACCGCGCCGAGGGCAACCTGCCGATCTCGCTCTACCATCTCAAGCAGAGCCGCAAGCTGTTCGAAGAGCGTTACGGAGAGCAGCCGTCGGACGACGCTCCGTGGCGGTGGCATGCCATCACCATCGGCGAGTTGGCTTTCGTCAGCGGCGAGATGGGGCGCCACGCCGACAAAGTGCGCTATCTGCTGGAGCGCGACGAGATCTACAGCCCTCCCTGGCCGGCGGATCGCGGTTGGCCGCTGATGCGCATGCGCCGGTACGACCTGGCGCGGCAGGCGGTGGAAGAGGCCATGGAGCTGGGCGAGCCGGGCCAGATCGCCTCGGCGCGCACCGCCCTGTGCGCCATCGAGGCCGAGCAGCAACGGCGCGAGGAGGGCTACCTGGCCTGCAAGGCGGCCGCCGACTTCGAACGTCAGTCCGGCTTCAGTGGCCCGACGCCGTTCACCAACGCCGCCGAGGCCGCCCTCGGCCTGCTGCGTTTCGACGAGAGCGAGAGGCTGATCCTGGAGGCGACCGAGAACTTCGCCCGCGGCACGGTGTCGAATCCGTGGCTCGACCTCATGCACCTCTACCTGGCTGAGAGCCGCACTCCCGAAGCACTCGACGCCCTGCGCCGGATGCTGACCTGGCGCAAGCGCCAGCCGGCCTACATGGACGAGCAGAACAAGGCGGAGACGGAGATGGCCTCGGCCCTGTTCTTGATCGTCGCCGGCCACCCGGAAGAGGCCAGCCGGATCACGGCGCGCGCCGTCGACCGCCCGGATCGCACCGGCTTCACCAGCTCCGAGAGCGAGCAGATGGAGGCCGCCGCCGCCCTGATCGACCAGTTGGCGCAGCGCACCAAGGCCGAGCTGCTGAGCGAGAAGGCGTCGTGGTCGAGCTTCCTCGACGCGGCGTCGGCGCGGCTCGAAGCACGCCGGGCGCGTCTGCGCGCCTGGTCGTCGGGCCGGCGGGCGGCGGCTTTACTGGCCGACGAACGGATTCTGCTCGCGACGCTGCGACCCTACCTCGCCGGCTCGGTCGAGATCCCCGAGTGGGTCGAGCTCGAGCTGTGCGCCCTGCTCGGCCCCGGGGTGGTTGCCGCTGCGACCGCCAAGGCGCGCCAGGTGGAGACGCTCGAGGGCGCCGAGGGGTATTTCCTCGCCTACGAATCCGAGGTCGCGTTCCTCCAGGGACGCGAGCGCGACGTGCTGGAGCTTGCGGAGGAGGCTCTCGAGACGTTGCCGCCGCACGAGATCCAGCTGCGTGTCCGGGTGACGGCGCTGGCGGCGCAAGCGGCCGCCGACGTCGGCCTGAATCGTCGCTCGGTCGAGCTCTTCGATGCCGCCTTCCAGCTCGATCCCGGGATCATCCGGCGTTTGGGCCTGGCCCTGCCCGCGACCTTTCCCCCGGCGACGGGCGCCGTCGCCGAGGAGGCCCGGGACCACCTGCGCGACTCGCCCCGGTTTCGCCGCGCCAAGGCCGGCTACCAGGTGGTGGTCGAGAGCGACGACCGCTCCGCCAGCGCGTCGCTGCTCGGGCCTCAGCGCACCCGTCTGGCCCACGTGCGGGTCACAGCGCGCGCCGGCGAAGACGCCGATGACCTGGCCCGCCGGCTGGCCGCCGAGTTCCACGCCCAGGCCTTCGCTCCCCGTCTCGACCTGACCCAGGCCGACATCCGCTCGCTCGACGGCTCACCCACCGCCGGCGGCGGCCGGGCGTCGGACCGGATTCGCAACGTCTTGTCGGAGCTGACAGGCGACGAAGAGGGCTAGTCGCTACTTCGAGACTCCGGCCAGGTCGAGGAGGAAGGCGTAGTCCCGGGCGGTCTCGCGGTGACGCTTGAAACGTCCGGTGGCGCCGCCGTGGCCGGCTTCCATGTTGGTGTGGAGCAGCAGGCGGTTGTCGTCGGTCTTCATCGCGCGCAGCTTGGCGACCCACTTCGCGGGTTCCCAGTACTGCACCTGCGAGTCGTGGAGCCCGGTGGTCACCATCAGGTGTGGGTAGGCCTTGGCCTCGACGTTGTCGTAGGGCGAGTAGGAGAGGATGTAGTCGTAATACTCTTTCTTGCGGGGATCGCCCCACTCGTCCCACTCGCCGGCGGTCAGGGGGATGTCAGGATCGAGCATGGTGGTGATGGCGTCGACGAAAGGCACGTGGGCGATGACGCCGCTGAACAGATCCGGGCGCATGTTGACGACCGCGCCCATCAGCAGTCCGCCGGCACTGCCGCCGAGCGCGAAGAGCCGGTCCTTCTCGGTGTAGCCCTCGGCGATCAGGTACTCGCCGGCGTCGATGAAGTCGCGGAAGGTATTCTTCTTCTTCAGCAGCTTGCCGTCTTCGTACCAGTGCCGGCCCATCACCTGGCCGCCGCGGATGTGGGCGGTGGCGAAGACGAAGCCGCGATCGAGCAGACTCAGGCGAGCCGAGTTGAAGGTGGGATCGATAGTCGCGCCATAGGAGCCGTAGGCGTAGAGCAACAGCGGGCTGCTGCCGTCCCTGGCGGTGCCTTTGCGATATACCAGTGACACCGGGATCCGTTCGCCGTCGCGCGCCGTCGCGCTCAGGCGCTCGGTCACGTAGGTCGCCGAGTCGAAGCCGCCCAAAACCTCCTGTTGCTTGAGCAGCGTCCGCTCCTTCGAGTCCAGGTCGTAGTCGAACGTCGACCACGGGGTGGTCATCGAGCTGTAGCGATAACGCAGGATGTTCGTATCGAAGTCGTAGTTGTCACTGGCGAAGGCGAGGTAGGCAGGCTCGCCGAAGTCCAGGTCGTGCTCCTCGCCGCTCGAGAGTTTCACCACCCGCATCCTCAGCAGTCCCTCGCGGCGCTCCGAGACCACCATGTGGTCACGGAACAGCTCGATGTCGTCCAGGAACACGTCGTCGCGGTGCGGGATGACCTCCTGCCAGCTGGCCATGCCGGTGTCGGTGATCGGCGTCTTCATCAACCGGAAATTTTTGGCCTGGTGGTTGGTGCGGATGTAGAAGTAGTCGCCGTAGTGATCAACCCCGTACTCGTGGTCGCGCTGCCGGGGCTCGAGGATTCGCGGCTCGCCCGCGGGGTCGTCCGCATCCAGGTAGCGGAGCTCGCTGGAGAGCGTCTGGAAAGACCCGATCATCACGAACTTCTTCGAGCGCGTCTTGTAGACGAAGCTGGTGAAGGTCTCGTCGGCTTCTTCGTAGACCAGCTCGTCCTCGGCCGGATCGGTGCCCAGCACGTGGCGATAGATACGGTACCAACGCAGGTTGTCCGGATGCTGCCGGGTATAAAAGAGCGTGCGGTTGTCGTTCGCCCAGGCGGAGTTGGGGGTGACGTCCGGGATGACGTCGGGAAGCGACTCGCCGGTGGTGAGGTTCTTGAGCTTCAGGGTGTAGAACCGCCGGCCCACGGTGTCGACGCCATAGGCCAGGATGTCCTGCCCGGAGCTGACCCGCAGGCCTCGCAGCGCGAAGAACTCGTGTCCGGCCGCCAGCTCGTTGCCGTCGAGCATGATCTCCTCTTCGGCGTCCAGCGTTCCCTTCTTGCGGCAGTGCAATGGGTACTCGCCGCCTTCGACGAAGCGGGTGTAGTAGTAGTAGCCGTCGCGCTTGTAGGGTACCGAGTTGTCGTCTTTCTTGATGCGGCCGACGATCTCCTCGTAGAGCGTCTCCTGCAGCGGCTCGGTGTGCTGCATGACCGCGTCGAAGTAGGCGTTCTCGGCCTCGAGGTAGGAGACCACCTCGGGATCTTCGCGCTTCTTGAGCCAGTAGTAGTCATCGACCCGGCGATGGCCGTGCTGCTCGAGCTCGTGGGGGGCGATCTTGGCCGTGGGAGGCTCCGGCATACCCTTCCTAACGGACGCTTCCGGCTCGGGTGCCGCGGGCCGAGGCGTGGTGACAGGCGCCATCGCCATGTCGGGCATGGCGGGAGGCGTGGAAGTCGAGCAGGCGGCCATCAGGCCGGCGGACAGGGCGAGGGCGGTCGAGAGCAAAACGGATCTCGTGACGAGCATGTGGGTCGTCCTTGTGAAGGGGTGGATGGGAGCGGGGATACTACCAGTGTATATACGGAACTTGCCGGGAGTGGTTCTCCCGCGCATTGACCGGCCGCACGTATCAGTTCTGAGAACGCCGAGAATCAGAATTGAGAACGAGCGCAGGCCGAGAATTCCCTGATGGCTGAGCCATATCGGCCTCATCCGAAGACTTGCAGGTCGGTCAAACCGCTCAAATAAAAAGCTTTATCAGCGATTCGAGAGTCTGCTCCGGGAGCTTCGCGAACATCGGGGCATCATCGGATTCTCGTTGGTACATGCCTTGCAATAGGGCTGTAGCACACGAAGAAGCTCCCACTGCGCGACGGTCGACAGAGGTCTTCCGGCGAAGGGTTGGGGTGTGTCTACACGACTCGGGAACGAGTCTTCCAAACAAGGAGATCGCTGTGAGAAGAATGTCGATTTGTATCTTGATGGTTCTGATGTTGCCTACGTTTGCCGCCGCTGACGAGCGCGTCGTCAGTCAGGCGCACGGGATTCCGACCTTCATGAAGGGCGAGCTCGGCTTCGTCGATCCGATGCCCCTGAAATCCGTTTCCGCTCAGGACGAGGAGCTGTTTCGCCTTTCCGCCAAGGCCCTGCTCCAGGATCTGGTGATCGAGAGCTTCGGCGCCACCGGCTCCGAGGACTTCCAGGTGAAACGGATGCGCACCGACGCCCTGGGCACCGTGCACGTGCGGTTCGATCAGTTCCTGCATGGCCTGCGGGTCGTCGGCGCCCAGATGCTGGTGCACGCCGACGCCGTCACCGGCGAGGTCTATGCGGTCAACGGGCGATTCGCACCCGACGCCGGCGTGCCGATTCCCACCAAGGGCATGTCGGCCACCGACTTCGAGGCGAAGCTGGCGCGGATCGGCGTCGCGGGCAGCCCGGTCGACCGCCCCGAGATGCTCTACTTCCACGATGCCGAGACCGGCGTCACCCACCTGGCGTGGAAGGTCCGCGTGCAGGGCCTGGAGAAGGGCCTGTTCTTCGACAACGACGTCTACGTCGATGCGAAGTCCTTCGACATCGTGGCGGTGGACGCCAACGTCCACACCGCCAAATCTCGGGCCACCTACGACGCCACCGGCTCGGTGGTGGGCTCGACCTCGATCACCGGTCTGCCCGGCACCCTGGTGTGCAACGAGAGCGTCACCAACTGCGGCGACGCCTCGGCCCAGCGCGCCCACGACGGCGCCGGCGACGTCTACGACTACTACCAGACACGCTTCGGCCGCGACAGCCTGAACAACTCCGGTATGACCATGACCTCGAGCGTGCACGTGGGCAGCAACTGGCCCAACGCCGCCTGGTACAACAACCAGATGATCTACGGCGACGGCGACGGCTCGACTCTCGACGACCTCACCAAGAGCTTCGACGTGATCGCCCACGAGCTCACCCACGGCGTCACCGACTTCGAATCCGACCTGCTCTACCAGAAGGAGTCGGGCGCGCTCAACGAGGCGCTGTCCGACATCTTCGGCGTCTCCGCCGACAGTTACAGCCGCGGCGGCGTTATCGACGCTGCCACCTGGAAGCTCGGCGAGGAGGTCTACACCCCGGGCACCTCGGGCGACGCGCTGCGCTACATGAACGATCCGGACCTCGACGGCTACTCCAAGGGCTACTATCCCGAACGCCTCTACGCCGGCTCCTGCACGCCGTCTTCCAGCAACGACCAGTGCGGCGTGCACGGCAACTCCGGCATCGCCAACCTCGCCTACTACCTGCTGGTCGAAGGCGGCACCCACCCGCGCGGCAAGACGACGGTCAACGTGCCGGCGATCGGCATGGCCAAGGCCGAGCAGATCTTCTACCG